>NZ_CALUWS010000093.1 GCF_944324525.1 uncultured Desulfovibrio sp. | reverse complement strand
CAAATAAGAAAAAAGCTCCTTCCTCTCAGGAAAGAGCGTACAGACGGGAGAAATGCCCCATACAGAAAAAGGCTTCCCGTCAGAAGGCAACCTCCGTACCGAGGAATACGTTTCATCCAAGGAAAAATGCTCCCCGCCGGTCAGGGCACAGACAGGGAAAAACCTGCAAATCCAGCGAGCCGGGGCGCGAAGGCGATCCCCGCAACGCGGGAGCGCCGCAGCAGGCGCGCATATCGCCCGCGAAGCGGGAAGATGCGCGCCGACTTGCCCCCTGCGGCGAGCGGCGGACAAGGTATATAACATGCGATAGTGACGCCCCCCACCACACGGACAGGGGGAGTACGGGGGTCGTAGGGGGTGTAGAGGGGCACGCCCCTCTCACCCCCTGCCCCTCGCCGGGAGGCGACCACGCCCGGATGCTGGGCAACAGCCGCCAGTCAACGGCGGAAAAAGAAAGAAAAAAAGATGCCGCTGCGCAGGCGACCACGCCCGGATGCCGGGCCGAAGCCGCAAGCCAGCGACAAAGAAAGAAGAAAAAGAAGAAAAAAAGAAGGCCCCCCTACCCGTCGGAGGGTTCGACCGCCGGGCGTTCCTTATATCCGGGCTGCGCCGTCTGCCCCGCGTATCCCGGCAGTTGCCTCCCACGGGCAGCCTCCCGGGCGGCGGCAGGAGGCGTCCCGTTCTCAGACGCCAGACAGGGAAGCGCCGCATTGGCGTGCAGCGCCCGGCGCATCGCCTCCAGATCCACGGTCTCCAGAAAGGAGATGATGTCTTTCCATATGCTGTGGTAGCCGTAGCCGCCTTCCAGCATCTCGCGAATGGCGGCCTCGCGCGTCCACCCCTGTTCCAGCATGCGGTAGAGAGCCACCACCATGCCGGTGCGGTCCGCCCCGTGCCAGCAGTGCACCAGCACCGGTCCCGGAGAGACGGCAATGGCGCTCAGAGCCGCCACCGCCGCCGGAAAATGCGGATCCCAGGCCCGCATGGGCACATGCCGCAACAGCAGGTCCGTCCCCAGGGCCAGCGGCGCATCCCGCTGCCCGCTGCGCAGGGAGACGACGGTGCGTATGCCCAGCCGCTCCGCCGCCCGCATGCCTTCCGCCGTGGGCTGGGCGGAACGGTACAACTTGCCGGAGACACGGTGCAGATTGGGCAGCCCCTCCACCTGCACAGGCTGCGCCCATTCCGTCGGACGCCGCTCCACCTCGGCTGCCCAGCCAGCGCCGGCCGCCGCGCCGAGCAGGAGACCGCTGCACACGAGCAACGCGCACAACCAGAAAACACCCCGTGACACGACGATAGTTGGGAAAACTTGCTTCCGCGGACGAGCATATCTCATGAGCTGACCTCTGCTGGTATGGCGCTGCGCCTTCTTTAGAGCATTTTCCGTTTGCAACGCTTCGCGTTTCAAATCCTACGGCCTGGCGTTTGCGGAAAAAGCGCGGTTTTCCGCTCACGTTGAGCCGGGCGGCGCTGTGCCGCCGCCTCGCGTTTTATCTTTTTTCAACGATAAAACGCTCTGGAAACGACACGTTAGTTTTCCTCAGAAGACGTTCGCTTGCAAGAGGCCGCCCTTCCCGTTCTTCCCCGGGCGGACGCCGGGCGGACGGCCCCTAATCCTTGCAATTCGTGGAGCGCGCCAGTTCGCGCAGCCGTTCCATGTCCAGCACTTCCAGCTCCCTCTTGGTGAAGCGGCCGATGACGCCCTCCTCCCGCAGACGGCGGATCAGGCGGGCCACGGTGGTCTGGTGCAGGCCGAGCATGGCCGCCGCGTCGCTCTGGCTCATGCGCAGCTTGCCCCGATGCGACTCGCTCAACTGCACCAGAAGATCGCAAAGGCGGCACATGGACGAGGCGCTGCGCGTCCGGGCCAGATGGAAAAAGAAGATGCTGGACTTTCGGGCCATGGAACGCATGAGATTGGCGATCAGGTGCGGATAGCGGGCAAGGAAATCCTCATCTTCCAGCACTGCGGCGTCAAAGCGCCAGATCTCCGTGGCGTCCAGACAGCAGAAGATGACGGTATACCAGAAATTGCTGGCCAACGCCGGGATCTCGTTGAAAAGGCAGCCCTGCCCCAGATAGAGCTTGCCGCATTCTTCGCCGTCTTCGTCCAGATAGCTCAGCCGGACGCGGCCGGACGCGATGAAATAAAAACCCTGCAGCCTGCTGCCCATGATGATGTGCCCCTTGGGAAAGGTGCAGCGCGTCCCCAGATGCAGCACCTCGCTCCAGGGAGCGTTGATCCCTTCCAGGCAAATCTCCGTACTCCTGACGGTGCTTTCTTCGCTTGTCTGCGGCATAGGCTTCCCTTTTGCGCTTTTTTGAACAATTCGCCTGCATGGCATTTTTCCTCGGAATATCACGCTAAAACGGGCAGCTCAAGAGCCTTTTCAAAACTTGTGCGGAAATTATAGCGTGTGCTAGATAGTGCCGTCAAATTAAAAACATGTTATAATCTCTTCACTTACAATGAGGAGAGACCGTATGGCGGCACATC
>NZ_CALUWS010000092.1 GCF_944324525.1 uncultured Desulfovibrio sp. | reverse complement strand
GGCTTGAAGATGAAGGTATTGCCCGCCACGATGGCGTAGGGGATGAACCAGCCGAAAACCAGCGCCGGGAAGTTGAAGGGCGCCACGCCGCCGAAGACGCCCAGCGGCTGCCGCACGACCTTGGCGGAGATGTTGGTGGACACATAGTCCAGGATGTCGCCCTGGATCATGGACGGCGCGGACGCGGCGGACTCGATGATCTCGATGACGCGCTGCACTTCGCCGCGCGCTTCGGAAATGTGTTTGGCCTGGTCAAGAGCGATGCCGTGCGCCAGCTTTTCAGCGTCGCGGATCATGCATTCACGGATCTTGAGCACATAGGCCACACGCTTGCCCATAGACAGATTGCGCCAGCCCTTGTAGGCGGCATGGGCCGTGGCAATGGCTTTTTCCGCCGTTTCCGGCCCCGAAATGGGCACGGAACCGATCTCTTCGCCGGTGGAAGGATTGTACAGGGGCACACGCTTGCCGTTGACTTCGTCCTGCCATTCGCCGTTGATGAAATTGCGGATGATGATGTCTGACATGGAACTCCTGCCTTTGATAAGGTTGCTGCCGCACAGGCGGCCGTACATGACATTTTGCCCGAAAGCCGCGGTCTGCGGGCTTGCCCTGGCCGCGTTCTGGTTTTCGGATTCTTGTGAAGAATAGCTCATGTTGCGCGTAATGCATGTCGCATTTGCGACATCGCAAGATAAATTTCTTGAAATGTTGCCGGAGAAATGTTTTTGCCCGTCCAGACACAGGAGGCGTCTTTCAAGCGCCCTTCGCCGCCCTTTTCCCGTCCGGCGAATACGCGGGCCGGGCTTTTCCCGACAGGGGGAGGCGGCTTCGCCTGCACGCCGTGCGCAGGCCCCGCTTTTCCTGACATGACCGAGACTCCCGCCTTGCCGTGCGCAGGCAGGAAGGAGGGGCGGCAAATCCCGTTGAAGTGAGGTGGATATGTTGGCGATCATACGTCGTCTCTTCAGTGCGGCACTCGTCTGGGGCCTGTGCGGCCACGGGGCCCTTGCCGCTGGGCAGCCATATCCGGACTGCTCGGGCCATGACCGCTGGCCGGCCGCCATGACCGGGGTACGGCTGAAGGAGCTGGGACTCAGCGAAAAGGCCGGTGGCTACGACAAGGTCGAGGTCGAGTTGCTGGCTTCCGAGCCGCTTCCCGCGGAGCGGCACGGCCGCCCGCTCTTCCGGCAGGTGCACAAGGTGACCATAGCGGACGGCGGCAGGACCTTTACCGCCATCACGGTCACCACGGCATCTTTTGAAGAGTGTTCGGAAGTCGGGGGCGATGTGTACGTCATTGCCGTCGCCTGCCCTGCCGGTGGCCAGTGCGTGCGTTCCAGCCTGCCGCGCCACGGACAAGAGCAGGGATCCCGTCCGTAACCTGCTCGCATGCGTCGGCGAAAAAAGGTGTCGCTGCCCTCCTCCCTCCTTTTTCCGTTATTCCCCGCGGGCCCGTCAGCGGACGGGCCCGCCCAGCCGGGGCAAGACCGCCCTGCTCTCCATGTTGACCGGCGCGACAATTTGTTACACATCAAGGGTTGCGCCGCACGGCCGGGACCGTCTCAGTGTCTGACCTTGAATGACCGCGTGACGCATCAACGACGCATACAGGAGCAGGCAGACATGTTGAGCGCCATCATCACTTATTGTTGTCTCGGAGCGTTTGCGGGCATCCTTGCCGGATTGCTGGGCGTGGGCGGCGGTATCGTCATCGTGCCCATGCTGGTTTTTGCCTTCGGCTGGCAGGATTTCCCGTCACAGTACATCATGCTGCTGGCCCTGGGGACCTCCCTGGGCAGCATCATGTTCACCTCGGTCTCCAGCGCCTTGTCCCACAGCCGCAGGGGCGCGGTGGACTGGCGCGCCGTGGGCCGCATCGCGCCGGGCATCATGCTGGGCACGTTCTGCGGTTCGCATCTGGCCGCCCTGCTGCCCAAGAAGGGCCTGCAGGTCTTTTTCGTCTGCTTCCTCGCCTATGTGGTCAGCCAGATGCTGCTGGGCAAAAAGCCCAAGGCCAGCCGCGAACTGCCGGGCATGGCGGGCATGAGCTGCGCGGGCGGGATCATCGGCGTCATCTCCAGTCTGGTGGGCATCGGCGGGGGCACGCTCTCCGTCCCCTTCCTCATCTGGCATAATGTGGAGATCCACCGGGCCATCGGCACCTCGGCGGCCATCGGCTTCCCCATTGCCGTGTCGGGCTTCCTCGGCTACCTCGTGGCGGGCTGGGACGCGGCAGGCCTGCCTGCGGGCTCGCTGGGCTACATCTATCTCCCGGCGCTGTTCAGTCTGGTCATCTGCAGCATGATCACCGCGCCGCTGGGCGTGCGTATCTCCCACAGTCTGGATGTGCCGCGCCTTAAGCGCTGCTTTGCCGTGTTGCTCATCGTGGTGGGAGCCAAGATGCTTTGGGACGTGTTCGCGGCATAGAGTAATTCCACTTCCCTGCCGGCACGGGCAAGGGAAAAGCAGAGCGCGGCAAGATAAAAAAGAGCGGACATACGCAAGCGTATGTCCGCTCTTGAAGTCTCTCCTTCGGGCGTGCCCGTACCGCGCAGCGATGGGCCGCAGGCAGGAAGCCGAGCGTATGGAGCATTTTTCGTTTGATACGCGTTGTGTTCCAAAACCTGCGGCCAGTCGTTTCGCGAAAAAAACGTGGTGTTTCCGCTTGTTTTGGGCCGGGGCACTATGCCGCCTCGCGTTCCTGACGTTTGCCCCGGCAAAAGCGCGCTGGGGAAGGGAAATCCCTCGCGCTGTCAGCGAGCCGACGGGCGGCCCGCAGGGCCGTGCCCGTGAGGTGGCGCAGGAACCTTACGGGCATCGACAGCAGAGCGCGACCGAAAGGCGGCCGCAGGCCGTGCCCGTTAGGCGACGCAGGAGCCTTAC
>NZ_CALUWS010000091.1 GCF_944324525.1 uncultured Desulfovibrio sp. | reverse complement strand
TTCGGCTCTTGGCAGAAAACCTCCAGCTTCATGTCTGAACGGAGGGTGAACAACGTGTTGACACTCTACATCTAGGGCCCGTTAACACAAAATTGCTAATTATTTCAGTATATACAGTAAGTTGTCTGTACATGCCTCGTCTGTCCTGAGGGGCGTGTGCCCGCGTCCCCGCTTTTTCCCCTGATAAAAGCGCGCTGGGGAGGGGATGGGGGGCTTGGGGGGAAGGATGACGAAAACGCCTTTTCTCGTTCCGCTGCGAAAAGGCTGGGCCCTCCCGCGCCGGCGGCGACCGAAAGGCGGCCCGTAGGGCCGTGCCCGTTAGGCGACGCAGGAGCCTTACGGGCATCGACAGCAGAGCGAGGGGATCCCGTCCCCCCCAACAAACAGCGAATAGTGTTAACAGGCCCTAAGGCGTCCCGACAGGCTCCACCAGCAGCCCGGCGGCGTCAAGGCCCGTCGGGCGGACGGGCACAAGTTCCGACAGCGGCATGGCGGGAACCGGCGTCAGCAGGCGGCAGGGCACATAGAACTCATTGACGCCACGGATGCCTGTCGCTTTCCGCGTCCCTTGTCCATCCGCCACATCAGCCGCCAGCAGCATGTCGGGCAGGGCAAGCTGCGCCCGGCGAAAGACCTCCTGCTGACGGGCCACGGCTTCCCGTACCCGGCGGGCGCGTTCCTGTTTTTCCTGTGGCGGGATGTGTCCGGCAAAGCCTGCGGCCGCCGTACCGGGACGGGCGGAGTAGGGGAAGACATGCGCGTAGGAAAAGGGCGTGGCCGCCACGAAGTCCAGCAGGCAGTCCACATCCGCCTCTGTCTCGCCCGGAAAGCCGAGGATGATGTCCGCGCCCAGTCCCATCACCGGCCAGTGGGCGGCAAGCGCCCGTACGGCCTCCTGCAGGGCCTCGGCCCGGTAATGTCCGCGCCCCATGCGCCGCAGCACCTGCGGCGAGGCATGTTGCAGGGAGATATGCAGATGCGGACAAACGAGACGGCAGGCAAGCAGACTTTCCACGCCCCGGGCATCGAGCTGCCCCGGCTCCAGCGAGCTGATCCGCAGGCGCGCCTTCCCGGCGAATTCCGGCGCAAGTTCCCGGTCCAGCCAGACGAGCAGGGACCAGAAATCCCCGTATTCGGGCTTGTCGCGGCCGTACTGGCGCAGATTGATGCCGGAGATCATGAGCTCAGCATGCCCGCCTCGCAGGAGACGCCGGGCCTCGGCCAGCACGGCCTGCGGCTCTCGGCTGCGGCAGCGGCCGCGCGTCAGCGGCACGATGCAGTAGGTGCAGCGATGCTCGCAACCGTCCTGCACCTTGAGCACCGGGCGGGCACGCCGGAAACCGTCGATGGCAAAGGGTGGGAAGGCCTGTGCCGCATCCGTCGCCGCTTGTGGGGCGCGCTGCCCGTCCTCCGGCAGGGAGGGCGGCAGGGCATCCAGCAGACGCGCCTTGTCGGCCTGCGGGATGATGCAGTCCGCCGTGGGCTGCGGCTGCTGCGCGCCGCGTCGCCGCGTCGGTTCAAGGACGCCGGGCAGCTGGGCGGCGCATCCGGTCAGGATGAGCCGTGCCTGCGGGGCGACACGCCGCAGACGCAGCAGGGCCGCGCGCGCGTCCCGCTCGCCCTTGGCCGTGATGGCGCAGCTGTTGACGCAGATGATGTCCGCCAGGGCGGGATCGTCGCATTCCTCGCCGCCCTGACGCTGCCAGGCTTCGCGCAGGGACTGGCTCTCGTACTGATTGACCTTGCAGCCGAAGGTCAGCAGATGAAACTTCCATGTGCTCATGCGGTGTTTGTAGGCAAAGGCCGCATGCTTGACAAGCTGCCGCAGCCGGATAGGCTGGAGAAATGTACCGCTTTTTTCACTCTGTCCTGTTGCTGTTGCTGCTGGCCGCGCCTCCCATCCCCCTGCGGGCCGAGGAAGCCGCAGGCTCTGCCGGGCCGCATCCCGTGGCCTGCGCGGGCGAGGATGCCGTTTCTCCGCAGGGTGAGCTGCTGACGGACTGGCAGTGCCTGCGGCAGGCCTATCCGCAGCTGCATTGCCTGCGGGCGGATGCGGCAGGCCGCCTTTGGCTGGAACTGGCCGACGGCAGGCGCGTGCTTTATGACGGAGGGCAACCCTTTGCCGTCGGACAATGGGATGTGGACGTACGGGCCAGCATGGCCCAGCCCTATCCCCTTGATCCGCTGCGTCCGTCCACGCCGCCGGGCGTCTCGCCGGGACGCTGGCGCTCTTATGAGCTGCTCAGGACGCTGTACGGCGGTTCGGCCGCGGCCATTCGGCCCCGCCTCAGGACAGGCATGTTTTTCGGACAGGCCGTGCGCATGGAAGCGCGGGCGCTGGCCGCCCTGCAGCGTGTGGAGGCGCGCCTTGCGCCGGTCGTGGTCAGGCAGCCGCACTTGCGGGCCTACCTCAAAAGCGCCGGCGGCTTCAACTGGCGCGGCATCGCCGGGGAAAACGGCCGTCTCAGTCCGCATTCCTTCGGCATCGCCATCGACCTCAGCCCGCGCAAGGCCCCGTACTGGCGCTGGAGCCGCGTGTTCCCGCATCCCCTGCAAGCCTCCTATCCCGAAGCCATCGTGACGGCCTTTGAGGCCGAGGGCTTTGTCTGGGGCGGCAAATGGCATGAATACGACATCATGCATTTTGAATTCCGCCCGGAGATCCTTTGCAAGGCCCGCAAGACCTCACAGGCTCCCGAGGCCGGGGGAGAGATCCCCTCCCCGGCCGTGTCCGTGCCCTAAACAAGTTATTGGGGGGAAGGGGAACCCCTCCGCCTGCGCGGGAGGTGTTCCCCTTCCCCCCAAGCC
The DNA here is from genome assembly GCF_944324525.1 of uncultured Desulfovibrio sp. Taxonomy (GTDB): domain Bacteria; phylum Desulfobacterota; class Desulfovibrionia; order Desulfovibrionales; family Desulfovibrionaceae; genus Desulfovibrio. Next base: position 195 of record NZ_CALUWS010000091.1, on the reverse strand, counting down.
CCCCATCCCTTCCCCAGCGCGCTTTTGCCAGAAGATGTTTGCGTCTGGTTTATATTTTAAGCATCGACAGCAGAGCGCGACCGAAAGGCGGCCCGTAGGGCCGTGCCCGTTAGGCGACGAAGGAGCCTTACGGGCATCGACAGCAGAGCGAGGGTTCCCTTCCCCCCAAACGCTACGTATGATCTTGACCGGCCA
>NZ_CALUWS010000090.1 GCF_944324525.1 uncultured Desulfovibrio sp. | reverse complement strand
AGAGTAGACATGGTAACCTCCGTCTCCATACCTACTCTTTTTTGAAGCGTATGGAAATAATGAGTCCTGACCCTAGGCGACGCAGGAGCCTTACGGACATCGACAGCAGAGCGAGGGGTTCCCCTTCCCCCCAAACAAACACAGTAAATAATGCTAACGGGCATCGACAACAGAACGAGTTTTTTTCCCCCTCAAAAAACGTAATACGTCCTGCCCGCGTCCTCTGTCCGCTCTCCCTGCGTCACGCCACAGCCGGGCACATCCCGACATGTGCCGGCCGGTTCCGGCGGCGATCCTCCGGGGAACTTCCCACCTGCGCGAAGACATGGCGGCGCAACTCCCGGGCCGGCAAAGACCGTCCGATCGCCCCGCGCGGGAGGCTTGCCCGCGCTTTGGCAATGTCCCTTTGATTTTTCGTCCTCCTGCGGTAGACTGTCCTTGCGGCACATACCTTCTTTCCCAAAGGCGACAGTATGGCATCACTCGTTCCCGTCATCCTTTGCGGCGGAACCGGCTCCCGGCTCTGGCCGCTCTCCCGTTCCGGCCATCCCAAGCAGTTCATCGAATTCGGCAAAAGCAGCCTGCTGGCCGATACTCTTGCCCGCTGCGCCCGGCTGGAGCATGCGCGCCTGACGGTCGTCAGCAATGAGGAACACCGCTTTCACGTCAAGGATGCCGTCAGGGCCTTCCCCGCGACGGACATCATCCTTGAGCCAGCCCGGCGCAATACCGCGCCCGCCATCGCTCTGGCGGCCCTGCGGGCGCAGGAGGACGGCGACGGGCGGGCGCTTCTGCTGGTGCTGCCGGCCGATCACCGCATGGATCCCGAAGAGGTCTTCGTGGAGGCCGTGCAGGCCGCCCTGCCCGCCGCGGCCGAGGGACGGCTCGTCACCTTCGGCATCACCCCCACCGCTCCGGCCACCGGCTTCGGCTACATCATCACGGGGCCCGAGCTGTCCGCGGGGCTGTACGAGGTCAGCCGCTTTCAGGAAAAGCCCGATGTGGACACGGCACGCACCCTGCTGGCCTCGGGTACGGCTCTCTGGAACAGCGGCATGTTCCTCTTCCGGGCCGACCGCTATCTGGAGGAGCTCCAGCGTTTCCGCCCGGATATCCTCACCGCCGTCAGAAAGGCCTGGCAGGGACGCCGCACGGACGGCTGTTTCCTGCGGCCTGCCGCCGACGCCTTTTGCGCCTGCCCGTCGGACTCCATCGATTACGCCATCATGGAGCACACTGATCGGGCGGCGGTCATGCCGCTCCCGCTGCGCTGGAACGACCTCGGCTCCTGGGAGGCTTTTTACGAGATCAGCCCTCATGACGAAAACGGCAACGCCCGGCAGGGCGACGTCATGCTGGAGGACTGCCGTAACTGTTACCTCCACAGCACCGGACGCCTGCTGGCGGCCGTAGGCGTGGAAGATCTGGCCGTGGTGGAGACGCGCGACGCCGTGCTGGTGGCCCGCCGCGACCGCGTGCAGGACGTCAAACGCATCGTGCAGCGTCTGGAACAGGCGCATCGCCCGGAGCACGCCCTGCATCCCCGGGTCTGCCGTCCGTGGGGGAGCTATGAGCGTCTGGCTGAAGGCGAACGCTTCCAGGTCAAGCGCATCGTGGTGGAGCCCGGGGGCGAGCTTTCCCTGCAAAAGCACTATCACCGCGCCGAGCACTGGGTCGTGGTGGGCGGTGTGGCCGAGGTGACGTTGGGCGATGCGGTGCATCTGATCACGGAAAACGAATCCATCTATATCCCGCAGGGCAGCCTGCACCGTCTCAGGAATCCCGGCAAGCTCCCGCTGCTGCTTATCGAGATCCAGACCGGCAGCTACCTGGGTGAGGACGATATCGTGCGCGTCAGCGATGCGTACGGCCGGACGGACCCGGAACCCGCACCCCCTGCGGCCCACAAGGAGACAGAATGAGCACGCTTGACTGCTTCAAGGCCTATGATGTGCGCGGCGCCGTGCCGGATGTCCTTTCCCCGCAGCTCGTCCGCGCCGCCGGACGGGCCTTTGTGGCCGAGACCGGCGCACGCCATGCCGTCATCGGCAGGGACGCCCGGCTGTCCGGCCCCCTCCTGCGTGACGCCCTGTGCCTCGGTCTGCGCGAATCCGGCTGCGAAGTGACGGACATCGGCATGTGCGGCACGGAGGAGATCTACTACGCCGCCTTTGCCCAGCCCTTCGACGGCGGCATCATGATCACGGGCTCGCACAATCCGGCCCATGAAAACGGTCTCAAGATGGTCAGGGCCGGGGCCGTCCCCATCAGCGGGGATTCCGGCCTGCACGCCATCCGGGACCGCACGGCGGAAGAACTGCGTACGCTGACCGCCGACACGCCGCCCGCGGGGGAGCTTGCCCCCCTCCATACCGCTACCTACCGGACGGACTATGTGGCGCATCTGCTCAGCATGGTGGGCACGGACGGCCTGCGGCCGCTCAAGATCCACTGCGATGCGGGCAACGGCTGCGCCGGGCTCGTCCTGCGGGAGCTTGCCCCGCGCCTGCCCTATGTCTTCTCCTTCAGCAATGCGGAGCCGGACGGCCACTTTCCGCACGGCGTCCCCAATCCTCTGCTGCCCGAGAAGCGCGCGGCGACGGCACAGGCCGTCAAAGAACACGGCGCGGACATGGGGCTGGCCTGGGACGGCGACTTTGACCGCTGCTTTTTCTATGACCATGAAGGCACCTTCATCGAAGGCTACTACCTGGTGGGCCTGCTGGCTGAAGCCGTGCTGGAAAGCCACCCCGGCGGCAAGATCGTGCATGACCCGCGCCTGGTCTGGAATACGCAGGAAGTGGTCACGGCCGCTGGCGGCAAGCCCGTTCTCTCCAAGGCCGGGCATGCCTTCATGAAGGAGACCATGCGCGCCGTGGATGCCGTCTACGGCGGCGAGATGAGCGCCCATCACTTTTTCCGGGACTTCGCCTACTGCGATTCCGGCATGCTGCCCTGGCTCATGGTGGCCCGCATCGTCAGCCGCAGCGGCAAGAGCCTCAAGGATCTGGTGGCCGCCCGCATGAGCGCCTACCCCTGCAGCGGCGAGATCAACCGCAGCGTGCGGGATGCCGCCGCCGTCATGGACGCCGTCTACCGGGACTATGCCCCGCAGGCGCTGGAAGAAAACCGTCTGGACGGTCTTTCCCTGAGCTTCAAGGACTGGCGCTTCAATCTGCGCCCCTCCAATACCGAGCCCCTCCTCCGCCTCAATGTGGAAGCCCGCGGGGATGCCGCCCTCATGACGCGTATGACCAAGGCCCTGCTGCACCACATCGACGTGGCCAATCACGCCTGACCAGCCCAAGGCGGACGCCGTTCGCAACGCTTGCGGGCGGTTGCTGACGCATTCGCTGTTTGTTGGGGGGGACGGGAGGGGGTCGCGCGGGGTGGAGAGGCGGGGCGGGAGGGGCGCGTGCGGCAGGAGCAGGGAAGCG
>NZ_CALUWS010000089.1 GCF_944324525.1 uncultured Desulfovibrio sp. | reverse complement strand
TCCCCACACCACCTTCACCCTTATCCCGCCCTACCTCGCACAAAAGAGTAATGAGTCCTGAGCCTAGAGCGTTTTATCTTTAAAAAAGGTAAAACGCGAGGCGGCGGCACAGCGTCGCCTGACCCAAACCAAGCGGAAAACCCGCGCTTTTTCCGTGAAACGCCAGGCCGTATGGTTTGCAACGCGAAGCGTTTCACACGGAAAATGCCCTACCTGTTGATACAAATTCTACAAATAATTTCCCTAAACAAGCCAAACAGGCCGTGCATGCCCCGCCTGCCTTTTAGGGGGCGTGCCTCATTTTCCCGACTCTTTCTACGGTAAAAACGCGCTGGGGAAGGGATGGGTTCCCCTTTCCCCAAGCAGACAGCGAATAGTGTTGAGACTCTACATCTAGGACGTGGGACGAGTTCAGTACGGGAGAGAGCTTTTCCCTCCCCCATCCTTTCCTTTCTCGATATCCTTCCCGTCGTGAAGCCGGTCGGGCAGTCAGCTTCCCCACCTTCTCCAGCTCGCGGCCTGAGGCTTCCCCGCACCGTCAAGCCGCCCTTCGGGCTGTATGCGGTTCCATGATGCCACGGAGCCGCCCGACGGCGTACTGCGGTCTGCTGAGCAGTTTGCGGGGAGGCGACGTCGGAAAGTTCCAGGGCTGGGGAGTGTCCCTCGACTGCACAGAAGAAGTCGAGAAGCGAACAACGAGAGCGGGCGAGATCTCAGCAATCGGAGGAATGAAGAAAGGGAGCTGAACCTTTCTTTTGGCGACTGGTTGCGCAAATCAAAAGCGGCAGAGAGATTTCCTCTCTGCCGCTTTTTCCGTCCTGCCATCCGGCCGGTGGCATCAGCCGATGCCGGGCCGGTCAGCGCCCGCCGGCCAGACGTTCTCAGGGGCTGGCCTACACGCCCGTTTGATCCGGGCATGCCTCAGAGCGCGTTGCCTGTGAAAAAGGCGAAACGTCAAGCCGTATGATTTGAAACGCAAAGCGTTTCAAACGGAAAGTGCTCTAGAAGAGCCACTTCTTGCCGTCGTAGCGGATGAGCTCGTTGAGATTGCGGGTGCGGATACGTTCGCACTGACTGGTGGAAAGGGCTTCCTGGCGGGTGGCGGCGCGGCACTCGTACTCATATTCGCTGTAGCGGATGAAGCCCACATACTGGCCCTTGCTGCCGGGGCGCATATCCGTGGAAACGCTGCTCTGGTCCACTTCGATGTAGTTGGCAACATATTCCTTGCCGACCTTGCGCACGGAGCGGCTGGCCTTGGAGGGCATGACCGTGCGGGCCGCACGGCCCACCAGCTGCTCGCCGGTCACCTGGAGATCGGCGGCGATGCGCGCTTCACCCTTGAGGTTGGAGGAAGCCTTCTTTTCCGGCTTGGCGGCAGTTTCCGGCTTGTCGGCCACGGCGGGCTCGGCCTGAGGCGCGTCGCCGTTCTGCTCCACTTCCATGACAGGATCAGCGGAACCGCTGTCGCCGCCAAACAGGCCGCAACCGCTCAAGGCAAGGCAGAGAACAAGGGCAAGGGGGGTCAGAATGCTTTTCATGGGTACTCCTGAATGTGAGGACCCGGCGAAACTCGCCGGGTCCTCTGATTTACTGATGGGCTACGCGATCCGCTTTATTCGAACGAAAGCTCGGTGCGGCGGTTCATGTAGCGACCTTCTTCGGTCTTGTTGTCGTACTTGTAGGACTTGCCCTTGCCGATGGCGGTCATGCGGCTGGCGGGGATGCCCTGCTTGGCCAGGTAGCTCTTCACGGAGTTGGCGCGGTTCTGAGAGAGCTTGGCGTTGTAGGCGTCGGTACCCATGTAGTCGGTCCAGCCGGTCAGCACCACGCGCTTGTTGGGCGAGGACTTGATGAGCTCGGCGGCTTCGTTGAGGATGCCCATGGCCTTGCTGTCGAGGGCATAGGAATCAAAGGCGAAGTTCACGCCACGCAGGACGATGACGGTCTCTTCCTGGCAGAAGACGGCCAGCACGAAGCGTTCCACGGCGGCGTCGCTCTTCACGAGGTCTTCGCCACGCACCACCACGGTGGAGGGGTTCAGAGCGGCCAGGGCCTTGATGTTGGCTTCGCCGTTGGGCGTATCGGCAAAGGAGATGATGTGCAGGGTCACGCCGCGCTGGCTGGCATACAGCTGGCGGGCGATCTCCACGAAGTCCACGCCGCGGTTGTTGTCGCCGTCGGTCACGAGGATGATGGCGCCGGGCTTCTTCATGGCGTTGAAAGCGGGGGTGTAGACCTGCAGGCCGTCACCCATGCTGGTCATGCGACCGAAGATGGTGAAATCGGACTTCAGCTGGTTGATGCCGGCATCCATGGCGGCGCGGTTCCAGGGGCCCTGTTCGATGATGGCGCCGTTGGGGCTGATGGTGTGCAGACCACCGTAGTAATCCAGCGCCGGGATAGCGGCATTGACGCGCTTGAGAGCGGTTTTGGCAGCTTCCATCTTGGGCTGCTTGAGATCCTTGTTGTTCATCATCATGGAACCGGAGTAGTCCACGACGAAGTCAAAGCTCTCGATCTTCTTGTTGCACACAGGGGCCGCGGCGGCGGCAACGGCATAGCTGAGCACAAGGGCAGCAGCCAGCACCAGCAGACGAATGGACTTCATAAAGCCTCCCTTAGGTTTTCTCCTGAACTCAGGAAATTTTGCCCGCCATAACGCCCTCCCGCACACCGTTAGGGGAATGGCTTTCTTTGCTATACACTTTCTAGAAAGGATTCGCAAGCGAATATCGGCTGATGCTGCGGCGTTGACGGCCGTCTGGACAAGTTTCCCCGGGCTGGCTACTACTGGATGCATAACAGAGGGTACAGCAATGGGTGCATTGTCATTCAGCAAGTGGAGTCCCAGCGGCAATACCACGCTGCTTTTTCCCGCCGAATCCGTCGCCTGCTCGCAGCAGGCCGCCACGGCCGCCCAGGCCCTGTCGCCCCACCTGCTGGGAGGGGAGCAGGCCGGTTTCTGCCATGTCCGGGAACGCAGGCTGCGTATGGCCGGAGGGGAGTTTTGCGTCAACGCCACGCGGGCCTTCGGGGCATTGCTGGCGCTGGAGGCGGCGCGGAGCGCCCGTCAAACGGCTGAGGCGCAGGACGGGCCGCAGGAATACGCCTTCGCGGTGCAGGTCTCCGGCTGGCAGGGGCCGGTGGAGCTGCGCGTGCGGGGAAGCCTGCCCGAGTGGCAGGTGGCGGCGGATCTGGAACTGCCGGCCTGTCCGGTGCAGCAGCCTGCGCCCGGTGTGACGCTCGTGCGTCTGCCCGGCATCGCGCACCTGCTGCTCGATGAGCGCCATGTCTTCCCGGAAGACTTCCTGGCGGCGTCGGCCATCTGGCGGCGCGAGTACGACCTGCAGGCCCTGCCGGCCTCCGGCGTGGTCTGGTGGCGTCAGATGCAGCATCAGCTGGAGATGTTCCCGGTGGTGCATGTGCGGGATGCGGGGACCACCTGTCTGGAAAACGCCTGCGGTTCCGGAGCGCTGGCGCTGGGCTTGCGCCTGTGCCCGGCCGGCGCGCGCCGGGTCTTCACCATCCTGCAGCCGGGCGGCGAGCCGCTGACGGTGACGGTGGACAGGCAGGGCGGAGCCATGCGGGCGACGGTGGAAGGGCCCGTCCGGCTGGTGGCCGAGGGCAGGTTCTGGCTGCCGGAAGGGGCGGCGGGCGGCGTTTAGCGTATGTCCCGCTTGCCTTTTAGAGCGTTTTCCGGTTGAAAGGCTTCGCGTTTTACCCATACGACCTGTCGTTTCGCGGAAAACGCGCGGTTTTTCCGCTTGGTTTGGGCCGAGCGGCGCTGTGCCGCCGCCTCGTGTCGCCGGCTTTTCCGCCGGCAAAAGCGCGCTGGGGAAGGGATAGGGGACTTGGAGGAGGTTGAAGCGGACACCTTTTCTCGTTTCGTTGCGAAAAGGCCGGGTCCTCCCGCGCCGGCGGCGACCCGAAGGGCCGTGCCCGTTAGGCGACGCAGGAGTCTTACGGGCATCGACAGCAGAGCGCGACCGAAAGGCGGCCGGAGGCCGT
>NZ_CALUWS010000088.1 GCF_944324525.1 uncultured Desulfovibrio sp. | reverse complement strand
GCTCCACCTTCGGGCCTTTCGGATTTTTTGAAAAGCTTTGACGCCGCGTTCCCCCACACCCCCAACCCTTCAAAAACGTTTGCCACGGTCGCTGATGGGGCACGCCGCTCCCACAGCCCTCCCCTGCTCCGCCGTCCCCCGACAGCACGAAAAAAGATGAGGCCTGACGGAGCAGACTGTCCTGCGGGACAACGGCGGGGACCTGCGCCCGCTCCAAAGTAAACGTTTTTGCGGGGTGGAGGGGGTACGGGGGAGGCGGGGCGCTTTTTTCAAACACTCCCCCCCCCCCCCCGGGGCAAAAACCCCCCCGACCGACACCCCCCCCCTCCGCCCCCCACCCACGTAGAGACCGCGCCCCCCCCCCCCCCCCAAAAAAAAAAAAAAAAAGCGCCCCGCCTCCCCCGTGTCAAAAAGCCCTCTCCCCCCTAGTTCTGGGGCGGGAAAACGAGACTGCGGACCTGGCCCGACGTGCCGGCGGGCGGCATTTCCTTGCCGTCGTAGCGGATGCGGACGCCGCCGGCATTGCCGAGCTTGAGCTCGAGGCGGGTACTGAAGGTCAGGGCGAAGGTATCGCCCTTGCTGAGCGAGAACTGTCGGACGTCGGTCTTGTCGGCGCTGGAGTGGATCCAGCATTCTTCGGTGGCGATGATGATGACCTTGTGCTGCCCGGGCTGCACGTCGCCGGCGGCCTCTTCGGCTTCGGCCTTTTCGGGGGCGGCGGTCGCGGAGGGAGCCGGTGTGCTTGCGGCAGTGGCGGGGGCGGCCGGAGCGCTCGCGGCGGCCGGAGTTTCCGTCTGCGCGGCGGGCGCGCTGGGCGCTGCGGACGGCGCAGCCGGAGCCGCGGCTTGCGGAGCGGCAGTCTGCGGCGTTTCGCGCGGAGCTTCGCGCTCCTCCTGCTTGTTGCCGGCCTCCACGTCAGCCGCCGTATCTTCTTCCGGCAGACCGGAGGGCTTTGCCACCTTGGGGGCATCCGTACTGACGCCGCCCAGCATATCCATCCCCTTTTGGATGAGACCGCTGTTCCAGAGGAAATAACCGCCTCCCACGAGGATGACCAGCACGATGATCAGGGAGAACAGTCTGCCCGCAGCCGCGTTGCCGCTTTCTTCGGCGGGCGTGTAGACGGCCTGGGACGCCACGATGTTTTCCTGCGGCGCAAGGCAGTGCAGCACATCTTCGATCTCGGCCTGCGAAAGCCCGAGGAAGGTCGCGTAGGAACGGATGAAGCCGCGGGTATAGGCCACATGCGGCAGGGATGCCAAATCAGCCTCTTCCAGGGCACGCAGCTGCCGCGCGCCGATCTTGAGCGTATTGGCCACATCTTCGATGCCGAGGCCCCGCCGCTCACGCTCGGCCTTGAGGGCCGCGCCCAGTTCTTCCAGATTCATGTTCGTTCCTCTCTGCCGCTACAGCCGGATGTCGATGACGGCGCGGCTGCGCAGCTGACCGACGTAATCCTCAAAACGTTCCATAGCCTTGGGTTGACGGAGGATGGCGTCGATCTGGGGCGTGGCCTCTTCCAGGGTCAGCGGCTTGTCGGGGCCGGTGGCGCCGGGACGGAACAGCATCACCTGCGCCTTGATGTTCTTCTGGATATTGAACAGGGGCGTCACGTCGCCGGGACGCATGCTGTTCAGCCGTTCAGACCATTCGGGGTTGAGCTTGTCCCACTCCACGGGGCCCATGTCGCCGCCCTTTTCCTTGTTGGGGCCCACGGAATACTTGCGCGCCGCTTCGGCGAAGCTCAGTTTGCCGGACTTGATCTGCGCGGCGATGCTGCTTGCATTGGTGTTGGGATGATAGACAAGCAGGCCCATGTGCAGGCCGTCGCGCAAAAACAGTTCGTTCTTGTGCTTGTCGTAGTAGGCCTTGACCTCTTCCGGCGTCACGACCACCTTGCGGCCGACCTGCATCCCCATGATCTTCTGCCGCATGATGTTGCTCTTGAAGGTCTCGCGCAGTTCGGCAAGGGAAAGCCCCTGCCGCTTGAGCTGCGCCTCGAACTGGTCGCTGGTCAGGCGGCGCTCCTTCATGATGTTGATGAGCTCCTGGTCCACCTCGCTGTCCGAGACCGTCACGCCGAGCCGTTTGGCCTCCTGCTCCACCAGCATATTGATGATGAGGTTATCCAGCGCCTTGCGCAGCACCTCATTGACCTTCTTGCTCTGTTTGGGATCTTTGGGATTGAGGCGGGCGCGCGCCAGATCCGGCAGGGCGGCCTTCTGCAGGTCGAACATGGTGATGACCTTGCCGTTGACCACGGCAGCCACGTTATTGAGCTGGGCGGCCTCCGCACAGGTCGCCATGACCAGCAGACACAACAGGAACAGAAGAATATTTTTCACGAAGGTTCTCCCCTACACGGTATGGACTGAATTCTCTGCCAATAGCCGCAATCCGCGCAAAAGGCAATGGGCACCCCGCCCTCCTGCCCGCCGGACAAGGCCTGATCAGGAGGATCCCCCCGGCGTCCTTGCGGTTTTTGCGGCGTCGTCCGCCTTCGCCGCTTCGGCCTCCTCGGACGTGGCCGCGGGAGAGGCTTCCTCCTGCGGAGACTGCGCCGCACCATCAGCCGCCGGAGCGGCCTTGCGCGCCTCACGCTCGCGAGAGCGGCGGGCCATGTCTTCCAGCACCGGACGCAGGGCGGCGGCCACCCGGATATCCGCGTTCGCCAATCGCCGCTCCAGCCATTGGCTGAAGGCGATCCGCAGCTTCTGCTCACGCAGGGCTCCTTCGATGAAGGGATACACGGCGGCAGCGGGCTGCACCCCGCCCTTGTGGCGCACCACCACGCCAAAGGCGCGGAAACTTCCGTCCACCTCACGGATCTTGCCGCACTTGCCCTCGTCTATGGCAGCCACTTCCTTGCGTTCCGGCTGGGGCAGCTCGGACTCTTCCATATCCAGGCACTGCACGCGCAGGCCGTCGGGCACATTGTCCCGCCCGGTGGGGAAACGGCGGCAGTAGGCTTCCAGATGCGCCTTGTCCTCACCGGCCAGAAAACAGAGCATCATATGCTCCGGCACATGGAAACGCTCTTTATTGGCCGCATGGTAGGCGCGCACCTCGTCCACGCTGATACGTATGCCCGGCAGGAGCACCAGCCGCTCGAAGGCCTGCATGGTCAGATGCACCCGCAGCAGCTGACGCCAGTCGTCATAGTCGAGCGCCTCCCGCTCCAGATAGGCGTTCAGATCCTCATCTTCGTAGTCTTCGCGGATGAGTTTTTCCTCGCGGCTGACGGTCTCTTCGCTGACGGACTGCCCGCGCTCGGCAAGTTCCTCTTCGGCAAGACAGGCGATGATGAGCGTTCCCAGCGCCTCGCCGTACTGGTTTTTCATGCTTTCCGGCGTGCTGACCTCCAGCGCGCCCATATCCACGGAGCGGCTGTCCATGAGGGCTTGCACCAGACGCAGGGTGATGGTCTTGCCGTTGACGCTGGCCACGGCCCCGTCCGGCAGGCTGCTTTCCACACATGAGGCCGTCAGCAGGCAGCTCAAAAGCAGCAGACAGCACAGGAGCAGCGGCGGCTGCTGCCTGCCGCTGGGATGATCGGGGGAAATGGCACGACGGAACATGGCTTCCTCTCTGCGGCTAGGGCCTGTTAACACTGTTCGCTGTTTGTTTGGGGGGAAGGGGACCCCCTCCGCCTGCGCGGGAGGCGACCGAAGGACGGCCCGCAGGGCCGTGCCTGTTAGGGTCTGCCAATACAAATTTTAACATAATCTCACTAGATAAAGCAAATAACCTGTACACGCTCCGCTTGCTTTGGGGGCGAGAGTCACCTTGCGTCCCCGGCTCTTTCCCCGAATAAAAGCGCACTGGGGAAGGGATGGGGGGCTTGGGGGGAAGGATGGCGAGAACGCCTTTTCTCGCTCCGCTGCGAAAAGGCTGGGCCCTCCCGCGCCGGCGGAGGGGTTCCCCTTCCCCCCAACAGGCATCGACAGCAGAGCGCGACCGAAAGGCGGCCCGCAGGGCCGTGCCCGTTAGGTGACGCAGGAGCCTTACGGGCATC
>NZ_CALUWS010000087.1 GCF_944324525.1 uncultured Desulfovibrio sp. | reverse complement strand
TGAAGTCGCAAAAGGAGGAAAAGTAGCCCTCAAAAGCCTTGCGGAGCGGGAGGACGCTCTCCGAGCCCCAGAGTTTGGCGCTCTGGGCTTTCCAATAGGCGCGCATCCGTTCCCGTTCCGCCTGGCTCTCTTCTTTCGTGGGCCGGCGGCCGGCCGGGAAGAAGGGGATGGGTTCTGCCTCCCAGCGGATGGGGGGATTTTCTGCGGCAAAGACGGAGGTGAAGAAGTCGTCATCACATTCGTCCGGCCTGTTGACGATGCGATACAGGGCATACCACCAGGGGCTGGCCGGGAAGGCATCCACGGTAGCGCCGTAGTAGATGTGGCCGACAAAGGGATCGGTAAGCGCGAAGGGGGGATAGAGCCTGTAGGGATCCTTTTTCTTCAATTTGCCTTCAAGCGCATCGTCCACGGCGACAAGTCGTGTGGCGCCGTTGGCATAGGTGATCGTCGCCAGTCTGGCTTTTTGGTCGCGCATGATCTCGGAGATGTCTTCCGCTTCGGTTTTGCAGCCGGTCAGCGCAAGGCAGAGCAGCAGGAGCGGCAGCCACAGGCGCATGGCCTGCCGCCAAGGGGAGGAAAGGGGATGGACGGGCATGGGGGACCTCATTGTCTACGGTGTCGCGTTCTTTCCTGTCGGGGATGCAGGGGAAGCAAGGGCCGCGCCATACGGCACGGCGGGCATGTGGTCGGCATGTCCTTCAGCGCAGGCCGGGGCATCCGGCCATATGCGCTTGCGTCATTTCGGGGCTTCGGCTTCCATATAGCAACAATCTTGTCGTAAAAAAAGTGCCTGCGCGACAGGCATCGAAGAAATGAGCGATGAGGCGAGGAAAGCTGGGAGACGATGCCATGATGCGCGCACACGCGCCGGCATGGCCCGGAGGAACGCTATGCGGAAGGGCGCGGGGAAAGCGTGACGATACGGTCTGTCGTGTGAAAAGCGGAAGGATGCCCGTCACGAGCGGGTGGCTGTCGGAGCTGGCGGCTTTTCCCCAAAAGAAAACGCTTGCTGGCGGACAGCAAGCGTTGGAAAGTCTGGTCGGAGCGACTGGATTCGAACCAGCGACCCCCTGCTCCCAAAGCAGGTGCGCTACCAAACTGCGCCACGCTCCGATGCGGTAGCTATAGGCCAAAGCGGCAGGCTTGGCAAGCCGAACGTCGGCGGCGCAAGGGGCGGCCAGATCTCAGAAACAGAAAAACCCCGCGAGATCGCGGGGTAAATTTCTGGGGCGAAAGAAGGGGCTTGAACCCTCGGCCACCTGGGCCACAACCAGGTGCTCTACCAACTGAGCTACTTCCGCCGTGCGAGAACGATGTATAGTCCAATCGTGCGACATTGGCAAGAAAAATTTTTACGCGGATCGGCATCTGGATTTTTTCTAGAAAAAACCCTAGGATGGATTTGCCGGTTTTTCCGCGCAGGGCGTCCGTCATCCGCGGGCGATGCCTCCCGGGAAGCGGCCGGCGTTCAGAAAGAACATGCCTTTTTCAGCAGGACAGTATGGATAAACTCATCATCGAGGGCGGCGTCAGGCTGCAGGGTACCATTGCCGTCAACGGCTCCAAAAACGCCGCGCTTCCCATATTGTTTGCGGCCATCTTGCTTGACGGCCCGGCCCGGCTCAAGAACGTGCCGGATCTGCGCGACATACACACCACGCTGCATCTGCTGGAGGTGCTGGGCTGCGCCTGCGATTATGCCGGTCACCAGGCGGAGATCCGTCCCGGCGACCTGCATCCCGAAGCGCCCTATGATCTGGTCAAGACCATGCGGGCGTCCGTACTGTGTCTGGGCCCGCTGCTGGCGCGCATCGGCAAGGCGCGCGTGGCGCTGCCGGGCGGCTGCGCCATCGGGGCGCGTCCTGTGGATCAGCACCTCAAGGGCCTGGAGCTCATGGGGGCTCACTTTGAGCTGGCCGAGGGCTACATCATGGGGAGCTGCCGCCGCCTGCACGGCGCGCACGTCACCTTCGACATGCCGACGGTGGGCGGGACGGAAAATCTGCTCATGGCCGCCGTGCTGGCCGAAGGGGAGACCCTGCTGGAGAATGCCGCCCGTGAACCGGAAGTGGTGGATCTGGCGCGCTTCCTGCGGGCCTGCGGCGCGCAGATCGAGGGCGAGGGCAGCAGCAGCATACGCATCCGCGGCGTGAGCTCGCTGCGCGGCACGACCTACAGCATCATGCCTGACCGCATCGAGGCCGGGACCTTCCTTGCCGCCGCGGGCATCACCGGCGGGGATCTCCTGCTGCCCAACTGTCCGTATGAGGAGCTGGAAGCCGTCATCCTCAAGCTTACCGGCATGGGCATGGAGATCAGCCGGACGCCCGAAGGCGTGCGGGCGCGCTGCAGCCAGCCCCTGCGCGGTACCGACGTCAAGACCCAGCCCTATCCGGGCTTCCCTACCGACATGCAGGCGCAGATCATGGCGCTCATGTGTCTGGCGCAGGGCGCCAGCGTGGTGGAGGAGAGCATTTTTGAAAATCGCTTCATGCATGTGCAGGAGCTGGCCCGCATGGGCGCGGACATCAAGATCTCCGGGCATACGGCCATGGTGCGCGGCGTGGAGCGCCTTACCGGCGCGCCGGTCATGGCCTCCGACCTGCGGGCCAGCGCTTCGCTGGTGCTGGCCGGTCTGGCGGCGCAGGGCACGACGCAGGTGCAGCGCATCTATCACCTTGACCGCGGCTATGAACGCATCGAGGACAAGCTCGGGGCTGTGGGCGCGCGCATCCGCCGCGCGCCGGAAAACACCTGAGCGGCCCGGGCTGGAAATTTTCCCTTTGCGCGTGCGCGCAGGGACTGAAGGAGAAACGCGTGCGTCCGATACTCTGCATATTGCTGCTGCTGACCGCCGTGCTGCTGCTTTCCGGCTGCGGCTACAGCGCTTACGGCCTGTATGACGACAAGCGCCTCATGGACACCATCACCGATGACAAGGGCATCGCCACGGCCATCAAGACCGATCTGCTGAACAACAGTTTCAGTCAGGGCTGGGGGACGGCGGTGTACTGCTATTACGGCCATGTCTTCCTGGTGGGCGAGGTGCCGCAGAACATGCGGGACAAGGCCGTGACCATAGCCCGCCGTCACAAGGGCGTGCGCTCGGTCACCACGCACTGGTTCTCCCCGGCCACCAGCGAGACCAGCAATCTCGTGCTGGCGGCCAAGCTGCGCACGGCGCTCATCCGCAAGGACAAGCTGAGCTCCACGCGTATCGACACGGAAGTCAATGCCGGGCGCGTCGTCCTGCTGGGCGTGGTGGAAAACGCCGCCGAACGCGGGCTTGCGCTGGACGCGGCGCGGCATGTGGAGGGCGTCGTCTCGGTAAAGAGCTATCTTATGACGCCGCCCAGCGCCAAGGACGAAGGCCTGACGCCTGTGGCCATCGACCCCGCGCCCAGGAAGGAAGCGGCGGCAGGCGGCAGCGCCGCTGCCCCGAAGGAACCTTCCCTCGAAGAACGCAGTCTGTAACGAAAAGATTTTTCCTTCCTTGTCCGAGCGGCAGCCTTTCCCCGGGGCTGCCGCTGATTTTTTTCCCGGCGGGCGACGCTTAGGCATGAGCACCTGCGTCTGCCGGACGTCAGGGGGAGCCACAGATGTTCGGAGTGTTTTATCGTTGAAAAAGATAAAACGTGCGACGGCGGCACAGCGTCACCCGGACCAAACCAAGCGGAAAAACCGCGCTTTCTCCACGAAATGCCAGACCGTATGGTTTGGAGCGCACAGCGTTTCAAATTGAAAATGCGCTAAAGGGCAAAGCGTTTCAGACGGAAAATGCTTCAGGCGCGGGCGGCCGCCCCGTATCTTTGCCTTTTCCCCTGATAAAAGCGCGCTGGGGAAGGGATGGGGGGCTTGGGGGGAAGGATGACGGGAACGCCTTTTTTCGCTTCGCTGCAAAAAGGCTGGGCCCTCCCGCGCAGGCGGCGACCGAAAGGCGGCCGAAGGCCGTGCCCGTTGCGACGAAGGAAGCTACGGGCATCGACAGCAGAGCGCGACCGAAAGGCGGCCGGAGGCCGTGCCCGTTGCGACGAAGGAAGCTACGGGCATCGACAGCAGAGCGCGACCGAAAGGCGGCCGGAGGCCGTGC
>NZ_CALUWS010000086.1 GCF_944324525.1 uncultured Desulfovibrio sp. | reverse complement strand
TCGGCTCTTGGCAGAAAACCTCCAGCTTCATGTCTGAACGGAGGGTGAACAACGTGTTGACACTCTACACCTAGGGCATCTTCCGGTTGCAACGCCTTGCGTTTCAAACCATACGGTCTGTCGTTTTGCGGAAAAAACGCGGTCATTCCGCTTGCTTTGGGCCGGGCGGCGCTGTCCCGCCGCCTCGCGTTTTACCTTTTTCAAAGCTAAAACGCTCTAGCCCCGGACCTTCCAGACGGCGTAGTCGGCCAGATCGCCCAGCGTCAGCGGCGAGACGCCGCCCGCCTCTTCCCGCTGGCGCAGGAGTTCTTCCCGCCTCGGCCCGCTCAGGTGCGGATAGGCGCTCGCCAAGGCTTCTCCGCCCTCCAGCAGCCGCAGCGACCGCAGGAAGGCCATTTCGTCATCCACGCTGATGCCGAATGCGGCCCCGAGCCGGATGCTGATCTCCAGCAGGTCGATGGATTCGCACGGCAGGTCCGCCATGAGACGCGTCCGCTCGTGCAGCTCCGCCGCATCACGTTCAAAGATATCCGCCACCAAGGCGATGACCCCTTGCAGGGCCTCCTCACGGGTCAGGGACATGTGCCCTCCATCTGTTTGACGGCCCCGAGGCCGCCGTCGATATCCACCGTACAGGCATTGATGCCGGACGCCTCGCGCGAGAGCAGGAAGACCAGCGGCCTCACCGCTTCCTCCAGGCGCAGGAGCCGTCCGGACGGCATGGCGCAAGCCGCCCGGCGCGCGACCTCCTCATCCGCCAGAAAATCCCGTCCGCGTCCGGCATCCAGCCAGCTCAGGCGCGCCGAACAGGCGGTCACGCCGCGCCCGGCCAGCTCCGCCCCCGCGCTGCGGTACAGGGCCTCGCCCGCCAGCTTGGCGGCCGCATACCAGCCCTGCCCGGGCGAAGACCGCAGGGCCGCCGAAGAGGAGACGAAAACACAGCGCCCGGAACGCCGGGACAGCATGGCCCGCGTCACCGCCCGCAGGATGCGGGCACGCAGGGCGATGTCCTCCGCCGCCCAGGCGTCGATATCCTCGGGCGGCATGCCCGCCAGCAGGCTTTCCCGTCGCGAGTGCCGCAGATCCAGCATATGGCCCGGCAGGCGGCCCCCCAGCCGTTCCGCACAGCGCCGGGGCAGGCTCTCGGCCTCGCCCAGCGGCTCCACGGGGATGTCCGCCCCGGCGCAGGCCCGTTGCCCGGCCTCGCCGCCGCAGACGGCCAGCACCTCGGCCCCCTCTTCCCGCAGGGTGGCGGCCACGGCACGCCCCAGCGTGCAGCCGCCGCCCAGCAGCAGCACCGGGCCGTCAAAACTCAGTCGCATATCGTCTCCCCACCGGCGGACGCCAGCCACACTTCCCCTTCGGCCAGCCGCCTGCCTGCCGCGCCGCCCTCCGCCTCCGGCGCGAGACCCACAAGCTGCCAGCCCACGCGCCGTACCGCGGGCCGGGCAGCGGGCCTGTCGTCCGTGCCGGCCGCATGACCGGCCAGGGGCGGCGGCTGCTTCCAGATCAGACGGCACAGGCTCGCGGGCGGCACGAAATGCCGGAAACGCGCCTGCGCCATATGGGACACAGGACAGCCGAAAGCCTCGACCGCCGCCCGGCGCACGGCCTCCAGCAGGCAGGAACCGGGCACGCAGGGCGCGCCGGGGAAATGCTCTTCATGCAGAAAGGCGGCGTCGGGAACCCGGAGCTCCACCGGCGGCGGCAGCATGTCACTTGTCCCAGAGCTTCAGAAAGGGCTTGGCAGGCAGCAGGTCGTCCAGAGGGATGTCCACCTCCTGCGCCCCGGCAGCCCAGGACGCCACCTGATACGGCTGGAAGTAGACGCGCACGCCCTGCCGGGTCAGGCCGATGCTGGAGAAGTTGTCCACCTCCCGCGTGGTGCCGTCCAGTATCCACTGATCCTTGCGCCCTCCGGCCAGCCGCCGCGCGAGCACTTCCCGCGAATGGTCGGACAGCAGGGAAAGGGCCTTGTCCACATCCTCGAAGATGTCCACGAAGTTGAGGCGCTGGCCGGTGATGAGGCTGTAATTGAGGGTGATGATGTCCAGATTGCCGTGCGCCCCACCCGTGTACGTCCAGATCTCGAAGACCAGGCTGACGGCCTCACGCGAGGGGCGCAGCACCGTATACGAGCCGTGCAGGGCATACCGACTCATGTCCAGCGTTTCGCCCAGCGCCTCGGAAGGCTGGAACAGGGTACTCATTTCTTCCTCGAAGGTGTCGGCGATGCTGTTGACCCAGCGGCGCACGTCCTCATCCACGGCGGAGTGGCCGAGGACCGGGTAAGAAATGGTGATGTCCGGCACGTTCTGCCGTCCGTGCCGCTGCAACAGAGCTTCATCCTTGACTTCCCGCCCCGGCTGGAGGTCCTTTTTTTCCGGCGTGATGCTGACACGGCGCAGGAATCCGCCATGATAGAGCGGACTTTTTTCCGGGGAGAGGTCGTCCACGGCCCGAACGCCGGACGCGCTCCCTAGCAGCAACAGGCAGCAGGCGGCAAGAAGGAAGAGACGGCGCGCGGCCGACGGCAACACGGCAACACTGGCAGGCATGGACGAAGGACCCCACAGGCAAGATTCGGCCCCGTTCCCGAAAGCAGGGAACGGAGCCGTTACCCGTTTGTAGGACCTGTGCCCGGATTCGTCAAGATGAGGCGGGGCGGCGCGGCGGGCGGGCCGGGAACGGTTGCGGCGACACCTTCTCTTTGCTATGCTGACATAATGAAGATTACCTGCCCTGACTGCGGATTTTTCCGCGAACTCGTTGCGGATCGCGCCCCTGTGCGCCCTGTCATCGCCACCTGCCCCAAATGCGGCTGCCGCTTCCGCTTCCAGCCGGAGGACGGCGCCTGCCTGTTCCTCGAACACGGCCAGACACCCCCTGCCGCGCCTGCCCCGGCCCCGGCTCAGGAGGACGATCCCCTGCCGCCCGGGGCCATCGTCCCCGGCAGGACGGACAGCGGCTGGCAGTCCTCTCAGCTGACGAAGCCGGACAGCCCCCGGGCCGCCGCGCCGGAACGGGAAAGGACGGAGGCCGCCCCGGACGCCCGGCAGGAGACCGCCACCCCCGGCGAGGACGAGCCGCGCCCGGCCAACCGCAAGCGCCGCTCGCGTCCCGCGCCGGACGAGGAGATCAACCCCTGGGACATGGCCCCCCATCCGGCGGGCTATCTTTCCGCCTTCTACCAGACCTCGTTGCGCGTCATGTTCGGGGCCGGGCGCTTTTTCGCGCACCTCAACCCCGAAGCGCCGCAGCTCCGGGCGCTGGCGTACGCGCTCCTCATCTCGCTGGTCGTGCTGGGCAGCATGTTCTTCTGGCTGAACATGAGCCGGGAAGTGCTGGAGCAGGCCGCGGCCACCAACACGCCGTTCATGCAGGTCATCCGCCTTGCGCTGGATCACCCGCTGCTCTATGCCCTCATCTCGCTGGCCAGCATGGTCTTTCAAATCTACTTCGCCGCCGCCCTGCTCTTTCTGGGCTTCCGGCTTTCCGGAGCCAGGCAGGCGTCCTTTTACATCATCTTTCAGGTCGTCGCCTACAGCAGCGCCCCCATGCTGCTGTGCATCATCCCCCTCATCGGCTCGCAGGTGGGCTTCATCTGGGCCATCGCCTGCCTTGTCAACGGCTGCCGTGTGGCGCTGCAGCTCGACTGGCCGCGGACCCTGCTGGGCTTTGCCCCGCTTGTCCTGCTGTGCGCCCTGTTCGCCCTGGGCATGCCTCTTCCTTAGGGCCTGTCAACACTAATTTTACAAATAATTTCAACAGATAATCTACATATCCCATACACGCTCCGCCTGCCTTGGAGGCGGGGTTGCCTCGTGTCCCTGACTCTTCCCCCGGTAAAAGCGCGCTGGGGAAGGGATGGGGGGCCTGGGGGGAAGGGAGCGACCGAAAGGCGGCCCGGAGGGCCGTGCCCGTTAGGCGACGCAGGAGCCTTACGGACATCGACAGCAGAGCGCGATCCAACGGGCGGCCCGGAGGGCCGTGCCTGTTAGGCCGTAAGGCCTTACAGGCATCGACAGCAGAGCGAGGGGTTTCCCTTCCCCCCAAACAGACAGCGAATAGTGTTAACAGGCCCTAGGGTCAGGACTCATTAAAGGTAAAAAATGACAATGGCAGCAATATGGATTGCCGAAAGGAATGTATGGGCACA
>NZ_CALUWS010000085.1 GCF_944324525.1 uncultured Desulfovibrio sp. | reverse complement strand
TACGGCCTGTCGTTTCGCGGAAAAAACGCGGTTTTTCCGCTCACTTTTGGCCGGGCGGCGCTGTGCCGCCGCCTCGCATTTTGCCTTTTTCAAAGGTAAAATGATCTAGTGCTTCAGCGGCACATAGCCCACGGCGAGCACGTCCTTCTGTCCCTTGTCGGGGGCCAGCAGGTAGTCCACGAGCTGCTTCACGCCGCCGGCGGGCGCGCCGTTGGTGACGATGTAGAGTTCACGGGCGATGGGCCACTGCTTGCTGAGGGCGGCCTCGGGCGTGGCCTTGACCTCATTGACCGTGAGGCCCTTGACGGACTTGTCCAGGTAGCCCAGTCCGATGTAGGCGATGGCCTGGGGATTCTTGGACACGGCCTGCACCACGGCCCCGTTGGAGGCCTGCATGAGCGCGGCCGGGAAGACGCGGGTCTTGCCCATGACCAGCTCCTGCCAGCATTCAAAGGTGCCGGAGGAGGTGTCGCGGCTGATGACCACGATCTTGCCGTCCTTGCCGCCGACATCCTTCCAGTTGGTGATCTTGCCCGCGTAAATGTCGGCAAGCTGGGCCATGCTGAGGTTGTTCACCGGGTTTTCGGGATGCACCACCGGTACGATGGCGTCCACGGCGATGGCCGTGGTGACCGGCTCCACGCCGTTCTTCTTGGCGGCGGCCATCTCCTTGTCCTTCACATGGCGGGAACTCATGGCCACGTCGCACTGCTTTTCCAGCAGTGCCTTGATGCCGTTGCCGGAACCGCCGCCGGAAATGGTCAGATGCATGTCGGGATGGGCCGCCATGAAGGACTCGCCCGCCTTCTGCATGACGGGCAGGACGGTGGTGGAACCGTTGATGGTGATGTCCTGCGCCCGGGCGGGCGCGGCAAGGCAGCAGACGGCGGCCACAGCGGCCAGGATCTTACCGAACGACATGTTTTTTCTCCTTTTGATCCATGATGGTTCGCGCAGGGTGCATCCCCGTGCGCAGGCTCCTTCTCGCTTGCGCATGTTACAAAATGGCGTCATGCCGGCGACGCTTGGGCGACGATATGTATTTTTCTTATAATATATTGAAATAAATTGAAAAAAATGAAAAATAGGGCGACATTGCTTGTCACGGAATTGTAACCATGCCATCACGATTATGGCGCAATGCCGCGCTTAACTGTCGCAACGCAAGGAGGCTGACTGTGGCAACCATTCTTATTGTGGAAGATGAGGCCGACATCCGCGAGCTGGTGCGCTTCCATCTGGAGCGCGAAGGCTACGCCGTGCTGGAGGCCGCCGACGGTCCGGACGGGCTGGAAAAGGCGCAGACGCATCTGCCGCAGTGCGTCATCCTGGATGTGATGCTGCCGGGCATGGACGGCTTCGAGGTCTGCCGCCGTCTGGCTTCCGGCGAGACCACGGCGCAGATCCCGGTGCTGCTGCTCACGGCGCGCGGCGAAGAGGTGGACAGGGTGGTCGGCCTGAGCCTCGGCGCGGACGATTATGTGGTCAAGCCCTTCAGCGTCCGGGAGCTCATGCTGCGGGTCAAGGCCATCCTGCGCCGTACCGAGCAGGGCAGCCGCGCGCCCAGCCTCAGCCGCAACGGCATCGTTCTGGACGGGGTGGCCCACTGCGTCAGCGTGGACGGGGCGATGATCAACCTCACGGCCACGGAGTTCCGCCTGCTGGAGGATCTCATGCGGCATCCCGGAGCCGTCCGCACGCGCGAGCAGCTGCTTAATACGGTCTGGGGCTACAGTTTTGAAGGCTATGCCCGCACGGTGGATACCCATGTGCGCCGCCTGCGCCAGAAGCTGGGCGACAAGGCGGACATGGTGGAGACCGTGCGCGGCGTGGGCTACCGTCTGCATGCCTGAGCGGCAACAGGCGCACATAACCGTCAACAGGGACTGAATGATGAAACATCTCTGGTCATCCTTCCGCTTCAGGATCTTCTGCGCGGTGCTGGTGGTGGCGCTGGCATCGGGGATCATCGGGCTGTTTTCCGTGCGGGCCTTCCTGCACGCCGAACAGGTGGATGATTTTCGGGAGAATATGCTGCGCCACACCCGGCTGGCTGCCTGCCTGCTGCAGGAAGCGCCGGATCTCACGCAGGGCATGCGGCTGGTGGAAAAAAGTCTGGATGACTGGCCGGTACGCTGCTCGGTATCCGACGCGCAGGGACGCATCATGCTGGAAAGCACCAGCGGCGTGCGTCCCGAAAGCATGGACAATCACAGTGACCGTCCGGAGATGCGTCAGGCCGCGGCCGAGGGCGCGGGCTTCGCCATCCGGCACAGCGCGACGCTGGGGCAGGACTTCGCCTATGCCGCCGCCGCGCTGGACGACGGCCGCATCCTGCGGCTGGCCCTGCCGCTGCCCGTGCTGGAGGACGTCATCTCCGGCCGCATGTCGGTGCTCTTCCAGGTGGCGGCCGTGGCCGCGGTGGTGGCCGTGCTGCTGGCCGCAGTGCTGTCCGGCGCGTTGCGGGCGTCGCTGCGCTCCATGATCGACATGGTTGAGGCCATTTCCCACGGCAATTTTCAGCGCCGCCTTTGCCGCCTGCCGGGGCAGGAATTCGCTCCACTGGTGGAAGCGGTGGACCGCATGGCCACCAATATCGAGCGCGAGGTGCGCCACTCCGCCGATCAGGCGGCCCAGCTCGAAGCCGTGCTGGACACCATGAGCGACGGAGTGCTGGTGCTCGGTCCGCAGGGTCAGATACGCCGCTGCAACGCGGCGCTGGTCCGGCTGTTCCCGGTGGTGGGGCGGCAGCTCGGCGCGCAGGTCATTGAGGCCATCCCTCATCCGGCCCTGCAGGATGCCGTGGACAGCCTGCTGGCCGAAGAGGTGGACGACGAGACCCTGTCGGCGCAGCGCCAGCTCACGCTGGAGCTCACCTCCGGCGTCAGTCTGGCGGTGGTGCTCTCCCGCTCCGGGCTGGCCGAGGACAGGCTCGGTCTGGTGGCGGTCTTCCATGACGTCAGCGCCTTCGTCCGGCTGGAGAAGGTGCGGCGGGACTTCGTGGCCAACGTGTCCCATGAGCTGCGGACGCCGCTCACCGCCATACAGGGATCGGCGGAGACCCTGCTCGAGCTGGAAGGGACCCCGCAGGAACGCCGTTTCGCGGAGATCATCTATCGCCACGCCTGTTCCCTTTCCCGTATGGTGGACGACCTGCTGCAACTGGCCCGCCTGGATGCCCAGCATGTGGGCACGCTCGAGGATGTGGCCGTCTGCCCCGTGCTGGAGCTCGTGCAGGGGCTGTGCCGCAGCCAGATGGACAGACGCGGCCTGCGGCTCGTGGCGCAGGTCCCCGACACCTGCACGGTGCGCGGCAATGCCCGCCTGCTCATGCAGGTGTTTCGGAATCTGGTGGAAAATGCCTCGCGTTACGCCCCTGACGGCAGCGACATCCGCATTTTCGCCCTGCCGGAAGGGGACATGTGGCGTTTCCGGGTGGTGGACGACGGCCCGGGCATCCCGGCAGCCGATCAGGGCCGCATCTTTGAACGCTTTTATCAGGTGGAGCGGCACCGCAGCCAGGGAGGCACCGGGCTGGGGCTGGCCATCTGCAAGCATGCCGTGGAGCAGTGCGGCGGCTGCATGAGCCTTCGCAGTCCCGCCCCCGACGGCAGCACCTCCTTTGAATTCACGCTCGCCCGTGCCGGGGAAAACGCTCCCGTCACCGATCCCGCCAAGGAAGAAAACGCATGAACCCCAGTCTTTCCGCCCGTCAGGTCAATGTATTCTACGGCAAGCACCATGCGCTGCATGATGTGAACCTGGACTTCTTCACCGGCAAGGTCACGGCCCTTATCGGGCCTTCCGGCTGCGGCAAGTCCACCTTCCTGCGCTGCCTCAACCGCATGAACGATCTCGTGCCCTCGGCGCGGGTGGAGGGCTCCATCCTGCTGGACGGCAAGGACGTAAACACCTCGTCCACCGACGTGGTGGCCCTGCGCCGCCGGGTGGGCATGGTCTTCCAGAAGCCGAATCCCTTCCCCAAGAGCATCTTTGAAAACGTGGCCTACGGCCTGCGGGTCAACGGCCTGTCCGACCGCCGCCTTATCGAGGAAAAGGTGGAAGCCTCCCTGCGGCGGGCCGCCCTCTTCGACGAAGTCAAGGACCGGCTGGCAGACTCGGCGCTGGGTCTCTCCGGCGGGCAGCAGCAGCGCCTGTGCATCGCCCGCGCGCTGGCCGTGGAACCGGAAGTCCTGCTCATGGACGAACCCGCCAGCGCCCTTGACCCCATAGCCACCCGCAAGCTGGAAGACAGCGTGCAGGAACTCAAGGACGGGCTGACCATCATCATCGTCACCCACAGCATGCAGCAGGCGGCGCGCATCTCCGACGAAACGGCCTTCTTCTACATGGGCCGCCTCATCGAACACGGAACTACCGACGCCATCTTCACCCGCCCGACCCAGAAACAGACCGAGGATTACATCACCGGACGTTTCGGTTAGGCCGTAGAAACGTGGGTGCGGTTTGCTTTTGGGGGGAAGGGAACCCCCTTTGCTAG
>NZ_CALUWS010000084.1 GCF_944324525.1 uncultured Desulfovibrio sp. | reverse complement strand
CCGTGTCCGTTAGGCGACGCAGGAGCCTTACGGACATCGACAGCAGAGCGAGGGGTTCCCCTTCCCCCCAAACAACGAATAGTGTCAACAGGCCCGAGTACGCGCAGCGGAGACCACGCGCAAGACCTCAGGCGCAGGGCCTGCGGCGGCACGGGGAACGGGCCGGGCGTACGCCGTTCAGGCTTCCGGGACGAAGAGGCCCGCCGCCGGCAGGGACAGGCCGTTCTCGACGGCGGCGCTCTCCACGATGCGGCGCACGGCCTCCCGGCCCCGCTCGCGCAGGTCGCGGCTGAAATCGGTCACGAAGGTACGGATATGGGCTTGCGTCACTGCGTCGGAAAGCTCCTGCGCGTGGGCGCGGATGTAATCCGCGCTGTCCCGCGGCCGGGCCAGGGCGTGGTCGAGACTGGCGGCGATGGCGGCCTGTATGTCCCGTTGCAGCGCCGGCGGCAGATCCCGCCGGGCCACGATGACGCCCAGCGGCAGCGGCGCGTGGAAGCTTTCCTCCCACCACTGCCCAAGATCCATCAGCTTGACGAGGCCGTGCTCGGCGAAGGTGAAGCGCCCTTCATGGATGATGACGCCCGCCTCGGCCCGCCCCCGCCCCACGGCGTCCATGACGTCGCTGAAGAGCATCTCCTCACGGGGACCGGGGAAACGGCCGGTCATGTCCAGCAGGCGGGCGGCCGTGGTCATGCGGCCGGGGATGGCCACGCGGGCGGTGCGGCACTGTTCGGGAGAGAGCTGTTCCCGGGCCACCACCAGCGGGCCGCAGCCCCAGCCCAGCGCCGCCCCGGCGGACAGGATGACGTAATTCTCCATGATCAGAGGCAGCACGCCCGCGGATACCTTGGTGACCGGCAGTTCCCCGCGCAGGGCAAGGCCGTTCAGCTCCTCCACATCGGCCATGTGCGGCACGAAGCGGCAGGGGCCGGGAACGAGGCCATGCAGCAGGGCATGGAAGATAAAGGTATCATTGGGGCAGGGGGAAAGACCCAGCGTCAGGCTTGACGGCATCTCGCGCATGGCAGCTACCTCCTTGAGCAAACAACGATCGGTGACGGGCGGTTTGACAGCCGCCGGACGGGGGCGTAGCCTATCGCGATTCAACCGTCAAGTCAGGGAACCCCTGACGCCCGCAAAGGAACATCCATGCTGGACGCCGCATATTATGCCGCGCTGGGCCTGTCGTCCATTCGGGACAAGGTGCTGGCCGGAGAACGCTTGAGCTATGAGGACGGATTGGCGCTGTTCGCCTGTCCCGACATCACCGCCGTGGGGGCGCTGGCCCATCACGTCCGCTGCCGCCTGCACGGCGACGCCGCCTTTTATGTCGTCAACAGGCAGATAAATTATACCAATGTCTGCGTCAACGGCTGCACCTTCTGCGCCTTCCGCCGGGACAACGAGGAGCAGGAAGGGGCCTTCCGCCTGAGCCGGGAGGATATCCTCGACCGCCTGCGCGCCGCCGACGCCACGCCGCTGCACCTGGACGAGCTGCATATCGTGGGCGGCTGTCACCCGGATCTGCCGCTCTCCTGGTTCGAAGACGTCCTGCGCGCGGCGCGGGAACTCGATCCTTCCCTGCCCATCAAGGCCTTCACCCCGGTGGAGATCGAGCACTTCTCCCGACTGGAGGGCATCAGCACCCGTGAAGTGCTGACCCGCCTCAAGGCGGCCGGTCTCGTGATGATGCCCGGCGGCGGCGCGGAGATCTTCGACGAGGAGCTGCGCGCCCGCCTCTGCCCGCACAAGGCGACTTCCGAAGCCTGGCTGCGCATTTCCGGCGAGGCGCACGAGCTGGGCATCCTGACCAATTGCACCATGCTCTTCGGTCATCTGGAAACGCCCGCCATGCGCGTGGATCATCTCTGCCGCCTGCGCGAACAGCAGGACAAGAGCGGCGGTTTCACCTGCTTCATCCCGCTCCCCTTCCTGACCCGCAACAGCCGGCTTACCCTGCCGGAAGAGAAACTCGGCCCGCAGCGCGGCCTTGACGAACTGCGCACCGTGGCCGTGGCCCGTCTGCTGCTGGACAACATCCCGCACATCAAGGCCTACTGGATCATGCTGGGCGTCAAGCAGGCGCAGACCGCCCTCTGGTACGGCGCGGACGATCTGGACGGCACCATCATCGAAGAACGCATCGGCCACATGGCCGGGGCCACCTCCGCGCAAGGCATGACCATCCGCGAACTGGAGGACATGATCCGGCAATCCGGCTTCCGGCCCGTGCGCCGCAACGCCACCTTCTCGGAGATCCCCACCGCCGCGCCGACCCCGGAGGCCCGTTCATGACCAGCACCGCATCCTTTGCCCCGGCCCACAGCCCCTTTGACGAAAGCCCCGCCGTGCGGGAGGCCGCCGCTCTGGCCCGTGCCGGACAGCGGCTGGACCGCGCCGCCGCCGAAGCCCTTTATTACGGGGCCTCCCTGCATACGCTGGCCGCGCTGGCCCACGCCATGCGCCTGCGCCTGCATCCCGAGCCGGTGGTCACCTATGTGGGGGACAGGAACATCAATTATTCCAACATCTGCGTCTGCGCCTGCCGCTTCTGCGCCTTTTTCCGCGCGCCGGGCGATGCGGAGGGCTACGTCATCAGCCGTGAAGAGATGGCGCGGAAGATCGACGAAACCCTGCGGCTGGGCGGCACGCAGATCCTCCTGCAGGGCGGGCATCATCCCGACCTGCCGCTGGAATGGTACGAAGATTTGCTGCGCTGGATGCGCAAACGCTGGCCCAGCCTGCACATCCACGCCTTTTCGCCGCCGGAGATCTTCTTCTGGTCCCGGCAGTTCGGCCTTCCCGTGGCCGAGGTGCTGCGCCGCCTGAAGGAGGCCGGTCTCCACTCCGTGCCCGGCGGCGGCGCGGAGATCCTCAGCACCGAGGTACGCGCCCGCGTCTCGCCCAACAAGTGCACGGCCGAGGAATGGCTGACCGTCATGGAAGAGGCCCACAAGCTGGGCATGAAGACCACCGCCACCATGATGTTCGGCCATGAGGAGGAGCCCCGCCACCGGCTGGACCACCTCTTTGCCGTGCGGGAGGTGCAGGACCGCACCCACGGCTTCACGGCCTTCATCCCCTGGACCTTCCAGCCCGCGCACACCCGCATCCACTGCTCCACCCTGCCCGCGCCCGCCTATCTGCGGCTGCTCGCCGTCTCCCGGCTGGTGCTGGACAATGTGCCCAACATCCAGTCCTCCTGGGTGACCATGGGGCCGCAGGTGGCGCAGCTCGCCCTCTTCTACGGGGCCAACGACTTCGGGTCCCTCATGATCGAGGAGAATGTGGTGGCCGCGGCGGGCGTGTCCTATCATCTGACCCGCCGGGAGATCCACAAGATCATCCGCGCCGCGGGCTTCACGCCCGTGCAGCGCCTCATGGACTATACCCCCGTGGACCCGCAGCCGGAGGAAAACGCATGACCGCCCCGCTGCGCATGGGCCGCATCAGCTACCTCAACGTGCTGCCCATTTACCATCCGCTGGAAGCGGGCATCATCCCGCACGATTACGAGCTGGTGTCCGGCCCGCCCGCCTTGCTCAACGAAATGATGGGCCGGGGGGAGCTGCAGGTGTCCTCCTGTTCCTGCTTTGAATACGCCCGCCGCCCGGAGCGTTATTATCTGGTCGATGACCTTTCCATCGGTTCCCACGGTTCGGTCATGAGCGTCCTGCTGCTCTCCCGCGTGCCCGTGGAACAGCTCGACGGGCAGACCATCCTCATCAGCGGCGAGACCCATACCTCCGTGGCCCTGCTGCGCCTGCTCATGCGCGACCGTTACGGACTGGCCGTCGATTACGCCACCGGTTCCGTGACCTCGGCCCTGCGCCACGGCACGCCGCCCGTGGCCTTTCTGGCCATTGGCGACGAGGCCCTGCGCCTGCGCAACCACCCGGACTACCCCTATCGTGTGGACATGGCCGACGCCTGGAGGGAATGGACGGGACTCCCCTTCATCTTCGGGCTCTGGGTCATCAGCCGGGAAGCCGTGGAGTCCGGCCTGCTGCCTGACGATCCCGGCGAGCTGCTGCGCCGGGGCCGGGACTGGGGCCTTGCCCACATGGACGTCATCCTCGACCTGACGGCCCACGGCTGCCCACTCTCTCGCGAGGAGCTGGCCTTCTACTACCAGCAGGGGCTTACCTACTCGCTGGGCGAACGCGAACAGCAGGGGCTCAGGCTCTTTTACGCCAAGCTGGCCGCGGCGGGCATGATCCCGACCTGCCCGGAGCTGCGCTTCTTTGCCCGGCAGTAGCCAGCCTCACCTTTTCACGACACGCCTTTCGGGGAACGCTTCGCCTGTCCGGCGGCGTTCCCCTTTTTCTTCAGGTGCTCCCCTGCTTGCGGCACGCCTTGTCCCTCCTGCCATCACAGGTGATACAATTTCTTGAAAAAACGACAGTGACGCAATTGTACACATCCGTTATTCTACACATAAGTATTTATGGGGAGACAGGGGGTATGACGCTCTTCCCCGGGACGACTAGCCGGCGCAACGCCGCTTCGGCACAACGAGCCGCCAGCGTTCGTCCTGTGGCAGGAGCTTCCTGAACATTGCCTTAGGGTCAGGACTCATTATTTCCATACGCTTCAAAAAAGAGTAGGTATGGAGACGGAGGTTACCATGTCTA
>NZ_CALUWS010000083.1 GCF_944324525.1 uncultured Desulfovibrio sp. | reverse complement strand
AGGCGATCCCCGCGCAGCGGGAGCGCCGCAGCAGGCGCGCATATCGCCCGCAACGCGGGAAGATGCGCGCCGACTTGCCCCCTGCGGCGAGCGGCGGACAAGGTACACGACATGCGACAGTGACGCCCGCCGCCACACGGGACAAGGGGAGTACGGGGGTCGTAGGGGGTGTAGAGGGGCATGCCCCTCTCACCCCCTGCCGCCCGCCGCGCAGGCGACCACGCCCGAATGCCGGGCAACAGTCGCCAGCCGGCGGAAGAAACCATCTAACCGTTTTCTTCCGGTTCCAGATGGATGCAGATACGGCCGAGGGAGGGGATGAGTTCGCGGAGTTGCCGTTCAAGGCGGACGGAGAGGGTGTGGGCCTGTTCCACGTTGAGATCACGGGCGACCTGGCAGTGGAAGCCGACGCAGAGTCCTTGCTCGGCCGTGGCATAGGCGGAGAAATTGTGGGCGGCGCGCAACAGGGGCTCCCGTTCCACGGCCTGCTGGATCTGCTCCCAGGCGGCTTGCGCCTGCGGGGCGGAGGCGGTGAGGCCGCGGCAGGCGGAAATGGCTTCGCGGGGCTCAAGGTGAGTGAGCACTTCGCGCACATGGCACTGACGGCGCACGGCTTCCTCAAAGTCGCGCACAAGCAGATGGGCCTGAGCAAAGGGCATGCCGCCGTCCATCTCCACATGCAGCTCGATACGCGTTTCCTGATCCGTGCGGAAAACCTGCACGTCGTGGACAGCCAGCCCGTGGGCGGCGGCCGCGGCCTGAACCACCACGAAAGGATTGCTGGCGGCGGCAGAGGCGAGCATGGGTTCCACATGGACGGAGACGTCCGCACCGGGCAGAAGGGCATTGACGGCGAGCTCGGCCTCATGGGCGAGGCGGTGGCCCTCGCTGACCCGCACTTGCGGATCCACGCCCACGGTCATGTCCACGAAAGCCTGAGGGCCGCTGGTGCGGACGCGGACGCGGCTTACCGCCGTGATGCCGGGCACCATCGCCACGGCGTCGGCAATGGCGCGCTGCTCTTCCGTAGCGCCGGAATCCATGAGCGTATTGATGGCTTCGCGCGCCATGTGCAGACTGGAACGGAAGATGATGCAGGCCACGATAAGGGCGGCCACGGTATCGGCCTGCACGAGCACGGCGTGCATCGGACCGGGGATGTCCAGCGCGGCGGCCAGCCAGACGGCGAGCACGCCCACGAGGACGACGGCCGAGGACAGGATGTCCGTCGCGAAATGCAGGGCGTCGGCCTCAAGGGCCTGGCTTTTGGTCTCGCGGGCGACGCGGCGCAGCATGCGCACCCGGTTGATGTCCACGATCATGGAAATCCCCATGACGGCGGCGCCCCAGAGGGAGGGAATGACCGGCTCGCCGCCGTGCAGCAGCCTGTCCACACCTTCATAGACGACCCAGAAACAGATGATGAACAGCAGCAGTGTTTCCGCCAGCGCCGAGAGGTTCTCGACCTTGCCGTGGCCGTAGGGGTGGCCGCTGTCTGCCGGACGGCTGGAGATGCGCACGGCGTAAAAGGTCATGATGGCCGCCAGCAGATCCAGCCCGCTGTGCAGAGCCTCGGAAAGGATACCGAGACTGTTGGTATAGAGGCCCACGGCCAGCTTGAGCACCGTCAGCGCCAACGCTGCCAGCACGGAAGCCAGTGCCGCCTGATTCTTGGCGGCCGCGTGATCAGTTTGCATGTTTCACCACCGATAAAAAAAGCCCCCGAAGGGGCTTGTTGCCGCTAGAGCCATTTGAACCAGTTTTTCCATGTGCCTTCGCGTTGCTGCCGCTGCACGTCGGCCTGCTCTTCGCGATAGTAGAGGTAAGCCGCCTGCGCCTTTTCGCGGGCGTGGTCGGTCACGTCGGGCACATCGGCGTAGTTTTCCGCGATGAACTCGTACCGCCGCCAGGCAGGGCCGTACTTGCCCATGTGCCAGAAGACGTCGGCTATATACAGCTCGTGCTCGGCCATGATCTTGCGGCACTGCGCCATCTTTTCCGTGGCGTTCTTGGCATAGGGCGTGTCGGGATAAGTCTGCTGGAGGCGATTGAAGTAATCGTAGGCCTCCTGCACTTCCGTAGTGGCGCGGTCGATGGAGACGAACTGCCCGAGCAGGGACATGCCGGTCTGATAGAGGACATACGGGATGGCCTCGTGACGCGGATGCATGGACTCGAAATCCTTGTAGGATTCGGCAGCCAGGATGTATTCCTTATCCAGGAAGTAGCAGTCGGCCAGCGCCAGTTCCCCTTCCAGCGTATAGGGGCTGAACGGGAAGGTGTCGCGCAGCTTGATGTACAGCTCCGCCGCGCGCACATAGTTCTTTTCGCTCATGGCCTCGTTGCCGGACTCGAAGATCTCCTGCGCGGTATCCTCCGGCGGCGGCAGATAGACCATGTCGATGATGCCGCAACCGGAAAGCGTGAACAGCGAAAGGGCCAAGACCAGCGAGCGAAGCATTGATTTACGCATGGAGCTGTTCCAGGAAGACGAATGCCGCCTGCGCGGCGGTTGCGCCGTCTCCGGCGGCAGTGATGACCTGACGGCACAGTTTGGCGCGCACGTCCCCGGCGGCAAAGATGCCGGGAACATTGGTGCGCATCTCCGCATCCGTCACGATGAAGCCCTGCGCGTCCCGTTCCACGGCGGCGGGCAGGAAGGCCGTACCGGGCTCGAAGCCCACATAGATGAAGAGCCCCTGCACATCGAGGCGGCGCTCTTCGCCGGTATTGACGTTGGTCACGGTCACGCCTTCCAGGGCGTTGTCCCCGTGCAGGGCCGTCACCGTGGAGCTGCGCACAATCTCCACCTTGTCCGGCATGGCTTCCAGCTTGTCAAGGTAGATGCGGGCTCCGCGGAAGGCGTCGCGCCGGTGGATCACATAGACCTTGGAGGCCAGCTTGGCCAGGTAGAGGGATTCCTCCAGCGCGGAGTTGCCGCCGCCCACCACGGCGACCGGCTGCCCGCGGAAGAAATTCCCGTCGCACAGCGCGCAGTAGGAAACGCCCTTCCCCTGCATCCAGCTTTCGCCGGTGACACCGAGGCGGCGGTGATGCGCGCCGGTGCAGACCACCACGACCTTGCCGGTGACGCTCCCCTTGGAGGTCTTGACGGTGAAGGCCCCGGCGTGGCCGCTGACTTCCACCACGGCCTCGCTGGAGCGCGTGACATTGAGCCCTTCAAGGTGAGCGGAAAGGAGGTCGGCCAGCTCGTACCCCTTGATCCCCTTGGGGAAGCCGGGGTAGTTCTCCAGTTCGGCCGTCTGCAGTACCTGACCGCCGGCGGCCATCTGTTCGTACAGCATGACCGAGCAGCCGGACCGCGCCAGATAGAGCGCAGCCGTGATGCCGGCCGGGCCGCTGCCGATGACGATGGCGTCTACGCTGCTCATGCCAGGGCCTTGCTGTCAAGCATGTTCTTGATGGCGTCCTTGCTGACGGCGCCCGTCACCTGTTCCACGGCTTCGCCCTTCTTGAAGAGGATCAGGGTCGGGATGGCGCGGATGCCGTATTTCCCGGGCGTCACGGGGTTTTCGTCCACGTTCATCTTGCCGATGCGCACACGGCCTTCATATTCGGAGGCAAGCTCCTCGATGACGGGACCCAGCGCACGGCAGGGGCCGCACCAGGGCGCCCAGAAATCAAGCAAAACCGGCTGATCGGACTTCAAAACTTGCATGTCAAAGGTCGCGTCGGTGATCTGTTCAGCCATGGTTTTCCTCCATGTAGTCAAGTAAGGTTGCATCAGAAACGCCGCGCCTTCAGGCCAGCGCGGCGCACGTTATGACAAGGTAGATTGCCCGTGGGAAAGTGTCAAGCCGTCTGCGGCGGCTCATGATGCAGGTCGTCCGGTATGGGCCTGCCGCGCGGTATGGCCTCCAGCGCCAGATCATGCCACGCCCCGGCCTCGGCCAGCCGCCAGCCCGCATAGGCCACCATGCAGGCATTGTCCGTGCACAGCCTGAGCGACGGCGTCACCAGCCGCCCCCCCCGCCGCCGCATGAGCGCCTCGGCCTGCCGCCGCAAGTGGCTGTTGGCCGCCACGCCCCCCGCCAGCACCAGCGTCTTCAGATCGGGATGGCGGTCCAGCGCGCGCCCGGTCTTGATGAGCAGGGTATCCACGACGGCCTGCGTATAGGCGGCGCAGCAGTCCCGCAGGACCTGCGGCGCTCCGGCGGCGGTACGCACGGGCCGGGGCCAGCGCCGCTCTTCCGGCAGGCTGTCCAGAAAGGCCGCCGCCGCCGTCTTGAGGCCGCTGAAGCTGAAATCCAGCGTATCGTTATGGACATACGGACGCGGGAAGCTGACCGCCTCCGCATCGCCGCCCGCGGCCAGCTCGTCCATGAGCTTGCCCGCCGGGTAGGCCAGCCCCATGAGCTTGCCCGCCTTGTCGAAGGCCTCGCCCGCCGCGTCATCCAGCGTGCGCCCCAGCGTGACGAACGTGTCCGGCCCTTCCATACGGTACAGATGCGTATGCCCGCCGGAGACCAGCAGCCCCAGCGCGGGGAACGTCAGCTCCTGCTCGAGACCGGCCGCCAGCAGGTGCGCGTGCAGATGGTTCACCCCCACCAGCCGCGCCCCTGACGCCAACGCGAGCCCCTTGGCAAAGGCCACCCCCACCAGCAGGCTGCCCAGCAATCCCGGCCCCCGAGAAACGGCCACCACGTCCAGATCCGCCGTCGTACGGCCGTTGCGCGCCATGAGCGCATCATACAGCGGCCCTATGTAGCGGTAATGCTCCCGCGAGGCCAGCTCCGGCACGACCCCGCCAAACAGCGCGTGCATGTCCACCTGACTGGCCAGCACCGCGTCCAGCAGCCTGCCGTCCTTCACCAGCGCCAGCGCCGTTTCATCACATGAACTTTCTATCCCAAGGCACAACATGTCGGCTTTCCCGCTTCTTTTTTTGACGAACATTTTTTCCGGGGGAGGGACTCCTTCCCCCCATCCCTTCCCAGCGC
Source organism: uncultured Desulfovibrio sp. (assembly GCF_944324525.1). Lineage (GTDB taxonomy): Bacteria > Desulfobacterota > Desulfovibrionia > Desulfovibrionales > Desulfovibrionaceae > Desulfovibrio. The sequence goes on along the minus strand of NZ_CALUWS010000083.1, from coordinate 630 downwards.
GCTTTTATCGGGGAAGATGAAAATTGCGGCGACACATGCGCCGTCCCTCCGCCTGTCTGTCCCCCGGAGGATGTTCTCAACGGGCTTTCATCGTGGGGAGACGACACAAGAGGAGGAGCGATACGGCAGGCAAGCGCTCAAGGGAACTCCCCCTCCCCTGCCCGCGCTCATTCCGGCGGGCCCGGCGATCACTCTGGATTGTTTTTCCGCCCATGTTGGGCCGGACGGCGCTGTGTCGCCGTCTCGTGTTTTGCCTTTTGCAATGGCCGTCCTATCGCGCCGCCACAAAAAAGATGCCCTTCCGTACCAGCGGCGTCTCCTTTGAGAAAAGCGCGCTGGGGGAAGGGAGAGGGGTGTGGGAGAGGGAGCCCCCCTCCCGCGCCAGGCGGGGGTCTCCCTCTCCCCACAAAAACAAGCCGTTCGTCGTGGCGCTACGCTTTGCCCTAGGGCCTGTTACCACTAATTTTACAAATAATTTCAATGCCTATCGCCCGTACACGCTCCGCTTGCCATAGAGGCGGGCTTGCCTCGTGTCCCTGACTCTTCCCCCGGCAAAAGCGCGCTGGGGAAGGGATGGGGGGCTTGGGGGGAAGGGAGCGACCGAAAGGCGGCCCGGAGGGCCGTGCCCGT
>NZ_CALUWS010000082.1 GCF_944324525.1 uncultured Desulfovibrio sp. | reverse complement strand
CATCGACAGCAGAGCGCGACCGAAAGGCGGCCCGGAGGGCCGTGTCCGTTAGGCGACGCAGGAGCCTTACGGGCATCGACAGCAGAGCGCGACCGAAAGGCGGCCCGGAGGGCCGTGTCCGTTAGGCGACGCAGGAGCCTTACGGGCATCGACAGCAGAGCGCGACCGAAAGGCGGCCCGGAGGGCCGTGTCCGTTAGGCGACGCAGGAGCCTTACGGACATCGACAGCAGAGCGAGGGGTTCCCCTTCCTCCCAAACAGGCGACGAATAGTATGGACGGCCGCCTTGGGCGGCGAAGGCGGGCGCGCTACTTGTTGTGCTTGTCCCACATGACGAAGAAGACCGAGCCTACGATGAGCACGCAGGTCAGCAGGATGCGCCAGGTGATGGTCTCGCCGCCGATCTGCCAGCCCAGGAAGACGCCGATGACCGGCACCACATACTCGTAGGAGACGGCCGTGGCTATGGAAGCGTGGGAGAGCAGCCAGAAGTAGGAGTAATATGCGATGATGGAGCCGCCCACGGTCAGCCAGCCAAAGGCAAGCAGTTCCGTCGGGCCGACGGCCGCAAGATGCAGCTGGGCGGCCTCACCGGCGCAGGCGGCCACCAGCAGGGATTCCAGCCCGCCGCAGATGAGCAGCAGCGCGCAGGACTGCATGCCGGACAGGCCGGAGGCGTGGGGGAAGCGCCGGGAGATGAGCGTACCGGCCACCCAGCCCAGAGTGGCGGAAAAGACCCAGAGCATGCCGGAAACGGAGTTGACCGCCTCCACGGGCTGTCCTCCCTGCGCCGCGGCCCGGCCAAGCGTGAGCAGGAGCAGGCCGGTCCCCCCGCCCAGCAGGCCGATGCACTGCATGAGGGTGGGGCGCTTTTCTCCGGCAAAGAGCCAGCCCGCCAGCAGCATGCTGATGGGCGTGGAAGCGGTGATGATGGCCGCCGTGGAGGAGGTGATGCCCTGCTGGCCTCTGGCCAGGAAGCCGCTGGCCATGAGCACCATGAAGATGGCCAGCCAGGCGGCATGGCGCATGTCCGCCCACGCCGGGCGACGCCAGCGCCCCGTCATGATCAGCAGCAGGCCCAGCAGCAGCCCGCCGCTGAGCATGCGGATGCCGCAGAGGGTGAAGGGCCCGCAGGCGTGCATGCACAGCTTGAGGCAGATATAGGTCGATCCCCACGAGATATAGAGCAGGAACAGGTTCAAGAGGATCTTCATTCCCTTGGAGGAGATTTCCATAAGCACCTCGGGGGATGCGTCGGACGCATCCGGGGATGTGGGCATTCGCGTTCGCGGACGGGTGTCCGCCATGCCGCTGCCTGCGCGGCGGCGCGGCAAGGCGGCTCGACCCTAGCCATTCCCCTGACGGCGGTCAAGGGAAGCTCTGGAGCGTTTCCCCATTGAAAAAGGCGAAACGCGAGGCGGCGCAGTGCCGCCCGGCCGAAACCAAGCGGAAAAACCGCGTTTTTTTCCCGCGAAAGGCCAGGCCGTATGGTTTGAAACGCAAAACGTTTCAATCTGGAAATGCTCCTGAGAAGGCTTGGCAGATGCCCGTGCCCGTGCTAGAGAAAGAGCATCAGGGGTAGGTTTATGGATAATACTGCTTTTCACAACGCCTTCCAGGAGTTCATCAGCCGCAAGGGGATGAACGCCACGGCGCAGCGGCGCATCATCGCCGAGGTCTTTTTCCGTTTTCCCGGACACCATTCGCTGGAGGAGTTCTACCAGCGTGTCCAGCAGCAGGATCCGAGCATCGGCCAGACGACGGTCTACCGGACGCTCAAGCTGCTCTGCGAGGCCGGGCTTGCCATGGAGATCCACTTCAGCGACGGCATCGCCCGCTACGAGCTGGCCGCCTCGGACAGCCACCACGATCACATGGTCTGCGTCGCCTGCGGCCGGGTCATCGAGATATACGATCCCCGCATCGAGAAGATCCAGCATGAGCTGGCCCGCAAGTACGATTTTTTGCTGCGCGGGCATGTGCATAATCTGTACGGCGTCTGCGCGAGCTGCGCCGCGCGGGAGCAGCGCGAGCGGCAGAGGGCGGACGGCGGGGGCCTGCCGGCGGAAAAAGAAGGATAGGAATTGACATTCTTTTTCAATAATGCCATCCTGCAGACACAGGAGGCTGAACCCGTATGGAAACCGTGCTTGTTGTCCTTATCGTCCTTGGCGCGCTGGCCTACATGGGGCGCAAGTTTTACAAGGCCGTGACGGCCCGTGGAAGGGGAAGCTGCGGCTGCGGCTCCTGCCGCTGCGGCGAAGGGGCGGGGCACATGTCCTGCGCCGGCGGGAAACACAAGGAACTGACGCCTCCCTGCTGCTCGCGGCCGCAGTAAGCGGCAGGACGGCACGCAGTGGACGGCTGGGTATGTCCATGCAGACAGGGGACGCCTTCGGGCGTCCTTTTTTTATGCCGCAACGGCGGAAGATGCCGGACGGGAAGCTGGAGACGTGCCGTCCAGCCGCGCGCGGCGCGGTCGCAGCGGGCCGGAACAGGCGGAAGACTGCGCCGGAGGCGCACACGAGCGGGCATCAGCCGTGCACATGCGGCACATGACCGCAGGGATGCGCATGCCGGTGGGTATGATCGAGGCTCGGAGCATCCGTGATGAGGCGGCCGCCCTCGATGGTCATGAAGCGGTCGCTCACCTGCTGGAGAAAGTCCCAGTCATGGGAAATGGTGATGCGTGCGGTGGGCAGCGCAACAAGGATCTCCAGCAGCCGCTGCCGGGCCGCCATGTCCAGCGCGTTGGTAGGCTCGTCCAGCAGAAGCGCCTGCGGCCGCATGGCCAGCACGCCCGCCAGCGAGACGAGTTTTTTTTCGCCGCCGGAAAGGGCGTGGGTCTGCCTGTCCGCAAAGCCGTCAAGCCCGAGCCGGGAGAGGGTCTCCAGCGCCCGCTGCCGGGCCTCATCCGGGGACAGCCCCAGATTGAGCGGCCCGAAGGCCACGTCTTCCAGAACGGTGGGGAAAAAAAGCTGGTCCTCGGCATGCTGGAGCACAAAGCCCACCGCGCAGCGCAGAGGGTGGAAATCCGCCTCGCCGCACAAAAGCTTCCCTTGGAAGCGGATGCCGCCGCGTGCGGGCTTGTGCAGGCCGGTGATGGCGCGCAGCAGGGTGGTCTTGCCGCAGCCGTTGGGCCCGTACAGGCCGATGCGATCGCCGGGATACAGGCAGAAACCGGCATCGCGCAGCAGCGGCGTCGCAAGGCCGTCGTGGGTCAGCGTCAGGTCTTCCAGGCAGAAAAGGGGGGTCGGGGCGTTCATCGAAACTCCAGCCAGCAAAGGACGCCCATTGCCGCGCCCATGACCGCCACAAAAACGGCGTCGCGCAGGTGGGCCTGAAAGGGCGTCACGCAGTGGAAGCGCTGCCGGAAGCCCCGCAGCCGCATGGCCTCATGCACGCGCTGGGCCCTGTCCAGCCCGCGCAGCAGCAGGATTCCCAGCAAGGAGGCCAGCGTACGGTAACTGTGCAGCGACGTGCGCGCCCGAAAGCCACGCAGACGGGCGGCGGCAAGCAGGGTGCGCCATTCCCCGGCGACGTCATGCACATAGCGTCCGGCAAACAGCAGCAGAAAAACGACCTTGGCCGGGCAGCGGAGCCGCTGCAGCGCATAGCCGGCCGTAGAGACGGGCATGGTGGCCGCCAGCGCCAGAAAGCAGCCCACGAGCGCGTTGGACTTGGCCCAGAGCACCAGCGCCAGTTCCAGTCCCTGCCTGCTGGCGCAAAGGGGGCCCCATTGCCACACGGCATCGCCGGGCAGGCTGAAGGGCGTCAGCAGGCAAAGGAAACAAAGGAAAACATTGACGGCCAGCAGCCGCCGCAGGACCGCCGCCAGCGGCGGCCGGGAAAGCAGCAGCAGGGCCGCGCCCACAGCCAGCCCATAGAGCGCCGCCGGGCGCGTCTGCACAAGGGCAAGGCAGATGGCGCTGCCTGCCGCCACAGTCAGACGCACGCGCGGATCGAGCCTGTGGAGCAGACTGTGGCCGTGAGCGAAGGGCTGGTCGAACATGAGCGGCGGCCTTGCGGGCGAAGCGCGTTAGGAAGGACGCCGGGCCGGGCAGGCGAAGGGGAGCACGCCGGGCCGTACCCGTACCAGAAAGTTGACGACGAAGAGGGTGAGACAGCCCTCGGCCAGCATGATAGGCAGATGCGCCAGCAGTACGAGCCGGGCGGCCGTCTGGAAGGCCTCGCCCGAAAGGGCCAGGGCCAGCGCCGTCAGCAGGCCGGCCGCAAGCACGCCCGCCGCGCCGCCCAGAAAGCCGCCCAGCAGGGGGCCGTAGTGGGGCAGGCGGCAGCAGCAGCGGCAAAGGTAGTGGGCCAGGATGCCCCCCAGCCCCATGGTCGCCACATTGACGCCGAGCACCGTAAGTCCGCCGAACTGGAACAGCAGCGCCTGAAGGATGAGCGCCACCAGCAGGGCCGGGAAGACGGCCCAGCCCAGCAGCACCCCCAGCAGCCCATTGAGGATCAGATGGGCGCTGCCCAGCCCCACCGGCACATGGACGAGCGAACCGACAAAAAAAACGGCGCTCAGGATGGCCACCTGCATGAGCCGGTCATAATCCACCCGGCGCAGGCCTGCCCAGGTGCCGGCAGCCGCCAGAACGGCGCCCCCGGTCAGGACGGCGGGAGAAAGTACCCCTTCAGAAATATGCATGCGATCACGCCTCACTGCGATTTGCCGGACAGCGGCAAGGACTGCCGGTGAAGGATGCGTAGCACGAAATTTGAAAAGGTGGCAAGAAATTTTCCCGCCACCCTCAGCCCGCCACGGGCTGCAAGCTCTGTACACGCTTGTTTGGGGGGAAGGGGAACCCCTCAAAAAAGCGTAATGAATCCTGAGCCTGGAGCGTTTTCGCTTTGAAAAAGGTGAAACGCGAGGCGGCGGCACGCGCCGTCCGGCCAAAACCAAGCGGAAAAACTGCGCTTTTTTTGGCGAAACGACAGTCCGTATGGTTTGGAACGCAAAGCGTTGCCAACTGGCAACGCTCTAGGTGTGGAGTGTCAACACAAATTTTTCAAACAATTTCATCAGATAAGAAAAGCAAGCCATATACGCTCCGCTTGCTTTTGGGGCGAGGCTGCCCCGTGTCTCCGACTCTTCCCCTGATAAAAGCGCGCTGGGGAAGGGATGAGGGGCTTGGGGGGAAGGATGGCGAGAACGCCTTTTCTCGCTCCGCTGCGAAAAGGCTGGGCCTCCCGCGCCGGCGGCGACCGAAAGGCGGCCTGGAGGGCCGTGCCCGTTAGGCAACGCAGGAGCCTTACGGGCATCGACAGCAGAGCGCGACCGAAAGGCGGCCCCAGAGGCCCGTGCCCGTTAGGCAACGCAGGAGCCTTACGGGCATCGACAGCAGAGCGCGACCGAAAGGCGGCCCCAGAGGGCCGTGTCCGTTAGGCGACAAAGGAGCCTTACGGACATCGACAGCAGAGCGCGACCGAAAGGCGGCCCCAGAGGGCCGTGTCCGTTAGGCGACAAAGGAGCCTTACGGGCATCGACAGCAGAGCGAGGGGTTCCCCTTCCCCCCAAACAAGCAGCGAATAGCGTTAACAGGCCCTAGGTGTAGAGTGTCAACACGTTGTTCACCCTCCGTTCAGACATGAAGCTGGAGGTTTTCTGCCAAGAGCCGA
>NZ_CALUWS010000081.1 GCF_944324525.1 uncultured Desulfovibrio sp. | reverse complement strand
TTTGTTGGTTTGTCTGGTAACTTCCAACTTACCGAATGAGGAAAGGGTGAACAACCTATCGGAACACAACATCTAGGCCCTCTCAGCACGCGTCATCCCCTCAAATACGGCACGAGGGGGCCCTTCCCCCAACCCAATCGCAGCGGAGAAACCGCCGTCCGTTTGCCTGAAAGCCCCCTCCCGCAGGGGGCTTTTGCACAGGCCGCTGCGGGAAGAAAATTCCGCCCAATTCGGCATGTTCCTTGCATATCCCAGCATGCGGCGTGATTTGCCGCCCCGTCTTCTGGAGCCCCATCTGAAGGAGATTCCGTATGGATATGCAGATTCGTTTCCGCAATAACGACCTTGGCCCGTACATGCCGACGCATCAGGAACGCATGAACAGCATGCTGTCCGCGGGACAGACGGCCTCTTCCGCCGCGCCCGAGCTGACGCAGCGCCCCGTGGAAACCCCGCACATGCTCAACAATGAAGAGCTGCAGCAGACCCTGCAGCAGGTCGAAGCCCAGGCCGCCCAGCAGAATGAGCAGATGCTGCAGGCCCACTCCGGCCTCAACGAGCAGCGCGTGGCTCGCCTGCTGGGCCTGCTGGACTAGAGTATTTCCGCTTTGAAAAAGATGAAACGCGAAGCGTCAGGCCGTATGGTTTGAAACGCGAAGCGTTTCAAACGGAAAATGCTTCAGGCTCAGCCCGGGATGGCGTCCTTGCGCCACTCCCCTTTTTCGGGCAGCCATCTCCACGGGCAGTCTCCTGTCCGCCGGTAGCGTGCTGTCCTTGCCTGCCCGCGGGACGCGCAGCGTGTCCGTCCGGCAGAAACGCCCCTGTTCCGTAACGGATCAGGGGCGTTTTCGTCCTTGCGCCAAGCGAAAGGGCCCGCACGGCTCGTGCCGTCACTCCGGCAGGGGCACTTCTTCCAGCCCCACAAGGGCCGCCTCGTGCGCATGCAGGGAATCGCTCTCCCACAAGGGCACCGGCGAATCCTCATGGGTCAGATGCGGAGCCAGCGCCGTGCAGGCCACCAGGATGACCTGTGCGCCCCGCGCCGCCATGCCGGCCAGCATCCGCCGCATGCACTCCCGGTCGGGGTCGCGCAGAGAGCCGCACCAAAGCTCCCGGAAGATCAGCTCATGGCACCAGCGGCGCTCCTCCTCGCAGGGGGTGACGATCTCCAGCCCCAGGCGCTCCAGCGGCTCGCGGTGAAAATCCTGCTCCATGACCTGCCGGGTGCCCACGAGCCCCACACGGGAAAAGCCGGCGGCCCGCAGGCGGCAGGCCGCCACATCCGCCACATGCAGCAGGGGGATGCCCACCGCCGCCCGCACCGGCGCGGCCACCTTGTGCATGATGTTGGTGCAGATCACCAGAAAATCCGCGCCGCCGCGCTCCAGCGCCCGGGCCGCGCCCGCCAGCGCCTGCCCCACGTCCCCCCACTGGCCTTCCGTAAGGCTCTGCCGGATGGGGTGGTAATCCACGCTGTAGATAAGGCACGGCGCCGAGTGCACGCCGCCGAGCTGCCCTCGCACGACGGTATTGATGGTATGGTAATAGGCTGCCGTGCTTTCCCAGTGCATGCCGCCCAGCAGACCAATGGTTTTCATGACCCCTCCCTCGGGAACGGGATGCCCTGCCCCGAACTGACGTCTTAACGCATTTTCAGTTTGGAGGAAGGGGCCCCCTCGCTCTGCTGGTGATGCCTGTAAAGGCTCCTGCGTCGCCTGACAGGCACCGCCCTGTGGGCCGCCTTTCGGTCGCCGCCGGCGCGGGAGGGGATTCCCCTTCCTCCCCCCGCGCGCCTTTACCGTGGAAAGAGTCGGGAACACGAGGCAATCCCGCCCCAAACGGCACGCGGTGGTACGGCTTATTTTGCTTATCTATTGAGGTTATTTATAAATTTTTGCAAGCAGACCCTAGTCCGGCATATCCAGCGCCAGCCCCACCGGGCAGTGATCCGAACCGTAGACGCCATCCTCTATCCAGGCGTCAGCGATGGCCGGCCTCAGCTCCTCGGACACGAAAAAGTAGTCGATGCGCCAGCCGATGTTCTTTTCCCGCGCCCGCGTCTTGTAGGACCACCACGAATAGCGCCCGGCCTCGTCCCCGTGGACGTGACGGAAGGTGTCCACATAGCCCAGGGCGGTAAAGCTGTCCAGAAAGGCGCGCTCTTCCGGCAAGAAGCCGGTATTCTTCTCGTTCTGGCGGGGACGGGCCAGATCGATGGGCCGGTGGGCGATGTTGAAGTCGCCGCAGACCACGATGGGTTTCTGCTTGCGGCAGGCCTCGGCATAACGCACGAACGCGTCAAAGAAACCCATTTTGTAGGGAACCCGCTTGAAACGCCCCGTGGGCTTGCCGTTCTCGTCCAGCTCTTCCGCGCCGCCGTTGGGGAAATAGCCGTTGAAAAAATGGAAGTGCTCGAATTCCAGATGCAACAGACGGCCCTCCCCCTGCCACTGCGGCTCCGGCAGCTCGCAGCGCACGGCAAGCGGCGCCAGACGGCTGAACACGGCCACGCCGGAATAGCCCTTTTTGACCGTACTGGAGGCCCAGTGGCTCTCCCAGCCCTGCGGCGAGGCCACCTCCGGCGAAAGCTGCTCGGGCTGGGCCTTGGTCTCCTGCAGGGCCACTACCTGGGCATCGTTTTCCGTGAACCAGCGCCATTCCTCCTTGGCGGAGACCGCACGCAGTCCGTTGACGTTCCATGAAACAAGCTTGATGCGCATGCGCGCCTCCTTATGATTGTCCGGCCGACTGTTTGCTCACGTCCAGCGGGAACGGCCGCCGAACCTCTCCCGCGTTCCCGCACTATAGGAAGCCGCACGCCTCCGCGCAAGGCGGGCCTGCCGAAAAAAAGCCGCTCCCGGGCGCACGTCTCCCGCCCATGACGTCGCACGCACCGCCTCCTGCAGGGGCAGGCACGCTAACCTGTCCGAATCACATTGCATCACGCGCCACTTTTGGGCATACTCCTTTCGCGGGCCCGTAGAGCTGCGCCGCTGACGGCCCCGCTTTTCCGCCGCGGCATCGCCGTGCCGGAGAACAGGCCGCCTTTCCCGCAGCGGCCGGACGGTGTTCCGTCGCCCGGCGCACGGCGGGATTTCCTGTGAGAAGAGGAGTCTGTCCATGGATATGCTTCCCATTCGCCGCGCCATCCTGAGCGTCACCGACAAGACCGGACTGGTGGATTTTGCCCGCTTCCTTTCCTCGCACGGGGTGGAGCTGATCTCCACGGGCGGCACGCAAAAAGTCCTGGAAGCCGCCGGCCTGCCGGTGACCGCCGTCAGCACCGTCACCGGTTTCCCGGAGATCCTTGGCGGCCGGGTGAAGACCCTGCATCCCAAGATCCATGCCGGCATCCTGGCCAGCAAGGACAATCCCGACCATCTGGCCACACTGGCGGAAAAGGGCATCCGTCCCTTTGACCTCGTCTGCGTCAATCTGTACGACTTTGCCGGCGCGGTGGAGCGCAAGCTCTCGCTCGAGCAGGCCGTGGAGGAGATCGACATCGGCGGCCCCTGCATGATCCGCGCCGCGGCCAAGAACTTCCACAGCATCCTCGTGCTGCCCGGCACCCAGTGGTATGCCCGCGCCCAGGAGGAGATGGAAGCCAACAACATGCACGTGGGACTGGAGTTCCGGCAGATGATGGCCTCGCGCGCTTTTGAGGCGACCTCGCGCTACGACTCCCTCATCAGCTCCTACCTGCGTCCGGGGGCCTAGCCATCGCCAGGATTGAAGGAAATCTGCAAGGCCTGAAAGCCAGCCAGACCCGCGCGCTTGACCGCCTGCTGCACCGGCGTTTCCCGCAGGAGGCGGTCTATGCGCTTGAGCAGGCGCGGGAGCTGGCCCTGCTTTCGCGGGCCATCGGACGGCAGATCGGCCTGCTCATCGACCGGCGCGGCCGCGTGGACATGGTCATCGTCGGCGAACCGGGGGGCATCCTCATCCCCGAGCTGCCGCGTGCCCGCTCCGGCGCGGACCGCCTGCGCGGCCTGCGCCTGCTGCATACCCATCTCAGTCCTGACGGGCTCAGTCAGGAAGACCTCATGGACATGCTCTTCCTGCGGCTGGATGCCGTGGCCGTGCTGACGGTCAGCCCGGCCGGCGATCCCGTGCAGTGGCAGACGGCTCATCTGCTGCCCTCCCCCGCGCCCGCCGGGGACGGCGGCAAGCCGGTACCCTATCAGCTCGCGCCCCTGCGCCCCTGGGATCAGCCCGAGGCCCAGCTCACCGCCACCGCCGAAGCGCTGGAAGATGAGCTGGCCCGGCGCAGCGACGCCGCCCGGACAGCCGCGGACGCTCCCCGGGCCGTGCTGGTCTCCGTTTCGTCGGAGCCGCGCCTGCTGCAGGAGCAGCACCTCGACGAGCTGGCCGAGCTGGCCCGCACGGCGGGGCTGGAAGTGGCCGGGCGCATGGTACAGCGGGTGGCTCAGGTCAATCCCAAGTTCATCCTCGGCAAGGGCAAGATGGCCGAGCTGGAAGTGCTGGCCCTGCAGGGCCAGGCGGATTCGCTGATCTTTGACGGCGAGCTGGCCCCGGCCCAGCTCCACAATCTGGCCGACATCACCGAACGCAAGGTCATGGACCGCACCCAGCTCATCCTGGATATCTTTGCCCAGCATGCCGTGACGCGCGCGGGCAAGCTGCAGGTGGAGCTGGCCCAGCTGCGTTATACCCTGCCCCGCCTCACCGGGAAAAACCGCGCCATGGACCGCCTTATGGGCGGCATCGGCGGGCGTGGCCCCGGCGAGACCAAGCTTGAGACCGACCGCCGCCGCAGCCGGGAACGCATGGCCCGCCTGCGCAAGGAGCTGGACCAGCTCCGCCGCCAGCGCAGTTTCACCCGCGGCCGCCGCTCGCGCCGGGGCATCCCGCTGGCCGCGCTGGTGGGCTACACCAATGCCGGCAAGTCCACCCTGCTCAACAACCTGACCCGTTCCGACGTACTGGCCGAAAACAAGCTGTTCGCCACCCTCGACCCCACGACGCGGCGTCTGCGCTTCCCGGCCGAGCGGGAGATCATCCTTGCGGACACGGTGGGTTTCATCCGCAATCTGCCGCAGGAGCTCATGGACGCCTTCCGCGCCACGCTGGAAGAACTGGAATCGGCGGACCTGCTCCTGCATGTGGCCGACGCCTCGCATCCCGACATGCTGCAGCAGCTTTCCGCCGTGGAAACCATTTTGGAAGAGCTCGAGCTGCACCACATCCCGCGCCTGCTGCTGCTCAACAAGTGGGATGCCCTCCCCGTACCGGCCCGCGCGGAGATGCTGGACAGCTTTCCGGACGCCCTGCCGGTCTCGGGTCTGCGCGGAGAGGGCTTGCGGCCGCTGCTGCAGGAACTGGAAAGCCGCCTGCTGCAGGTGGAGCCCGGAAGCCTCCCCCTGCCTGAGGAGATGGCCCCCACCCTGCTGCAATGACGGCATGACATCCGCTGTTTGTTTGGGGGAAGGGGAACCCCTCGCGTTGCTGTCGATGCCCGTAGCTTCCTTCGTCGCAACGGGCACGGCCTCCGGCCGCCTTTCGGTCGCGCTCTGCTGTCGATGCCCGTAGCTGCCTTCGTCGCAACGGGCACGGCCTCCGGCCGCCTTTCGGTCGCGCTCTGCTGTCGATGCCCGTAGCTGCCTTCGTCGCAACGGGCACGGCCTCCGGCCGCCTTTCGGTCGCGCTCTGCTGTCGATGCCCGTAGCTGCCTTCGTCG
>NZ_CALUWS010000080.1 GCF_944324525.1 uncultured Desulfovibrio sp. | reverse complement strand
CGCTCTGCTGTCGATGCCTGTAAGGCTCCTGCGTCGCCCAACAGGCACGGCCTGCGGCCGCCCGTCGGGTCGCGCTCTGCTGTCGATGCCTGTAAGGCTCCTGCGTCGCCTAACAGGCACGGCCTGCGGCCGCCCGTCGGGTCGCGCTCTGCTGTCGATGCCTGTAAGGCTCCTGCGTCGCCTAACAGGCACGGCCTGCGGCCGCCCGTCGGGTCGCTGCCGGCGCGGGAATGGCCCAGCCTTTTTGCAGCGACATGAAAAAAGGCGTTCCCGCAGTCCTGCCTCCAAGCCCCCATTCCTTCCCCAGCGCGCTTTTGGCAGGGGAAGCGTCTGGGACACGCGGCAACTTGGTTCCAAAGACCTGTGGAGCGCGTACGGCCTGATTGTTTTATCCATTGAAATTATTGCAAATTTACATCAACAGCCCTAGAGCATTTTGTCTATGAGAAAGGCAAAATGTGAGGCGGCGGCCCAGCGCCGCCCGGTCCAAAGTGAACGGAAAAAGCCGCTTTTTTTCCGCGAAACGCCAAGCCGGATGGTTTGAGGCGCGAAGTGTTTCAAACGGAAAAAGCTCGCAAAGGCACGGCCCTGCGGGCCGCCTGTATTGCGTACTGTTCCGGGGCCACAGCCCCGCATCCCTTCAACGCCCCTGCAAAGGACGGACAATGATTCCCTACGGCTCTCTTGTGGTATACCTGACCCCGACGGGCAAGCGCTACATCAAGCGACTGGAAGAAGGCAACGACTGGCACAGCAACGACGGCGTGCTGACCGCCGCGCAGGTGCATGCTCTGCAGTTCGGCGGCGAGGCCCGCACCTCGCTGGATGTGCCCATCCGCGTGCTGGAAGCCACGCTTTTTGACCGCCTGCAGGGGCTCAAGCGCCAGACGCAGGTCATCTACGCCAAGGATATCGCGTATATCGCCCTGCGGCTGGGGGCCGGCCCCGGGCGCACCATCATCGAAGCGGGCTGCGGCTCCGGCGGCATGACCTGCGGCCTTTCCTGGTTCTGCGGCCCCACCGGCCGGGTCGTCAGCCATGAGGCCCGCGAAGAATTCGCCAAGCTTGCCCGCCGCAATCTGGAATGGGCCGGGCTGGGCGAGAACGTGACCATCCATCACCGCGACATTGCCGACGGATTCTGTGTGGACAATGCGGATGCCCTCTTCCTCGATGTCCGCAAGCCCTGGGAATATCTGGATCATGCGCTGCGCGCCGTACGCCCCGGCGGCATGTTCGGTTTCCTCCTGCCCACGGTGGATCAGGTCAGCAAGCTTCTGCTCGGCATCGAGCAGCGTCCCTTTGCCGAGGTGGAAGTCTGCGAGATCCTTATCCGGCGCTGGAAGCCGGTCGCCGACCGTCTGCGGCCCGAAGACCGCATGACGGCGCACACGGGCTTTCTGGTCTTCTGCCGCCAGCAGGAACGCAGCGAGGCATTTGAGACCTTCGTCCCCCTGGGAACCCGGCAGCGCAAGCAGGAAGCGGCGCGGCAGGCCCGGCTGGCCGAAGCCGGCGTGGACCCGTACGCCGACGAGTAAGCGGAGGGACGGAAATGAATCCGTGGTTGACGCTCATCGGCGCGGGCCTGCTTGAGATCGGCTGGCCGCTGGGCTTCAAGCTGGCCCAGCAGCCCGCATGGCGCATACCGGGGCTGATCTTTGCCGTCATCAGCATGGCGCTCAGCGGCTATCTGCTCTTCCTGGCGCAGCGCCATATCCCGCTGGGGACGGCCTACGCCGTCTGGACAGGCATGGGCGCCGTGGGGACGTTCGTCATAGGCGCGGCCTTTTTTGGCGATCCGCTTCATCTGGCCCGCGTGCTGGGGGTGGCGCTGATCATCTCCGGCGTGATCATCCTCAAGCTGGCTTCGTGACAGGCGTGCGGAGCGCGTCCAGCCTTTGGCGGCGCGCCGCCATTCAGGGCTTGCCAAACGCCCACAAAGAATTATTCTCGATTAAACAAAACAACCGCGCCTCGTGCGCCCCAATAAGGAGCAATTATGCTGACCAGCGCCCGCAATGTTTTTCCGGTCACGGTGACTGCCGTTCACGGCGGCGCCGTCAACGATGAGATCGTCCTGAGCATGGAAGGCGGCCAGGAAGTGGTGGCCTCCATCACCCAGGCCAGCACCAAGCGTCTTGGCCTTGTGGCCGGCAAAAAGGCCCTTGCCCTCATCAAGGCCAGCTTCGTCATCCTGCTTGAAGAGGCGGAAGACTGGCTGCTTTCCACCCGCAATCAGTTCACCGGCACCGTCAAGGCCGTGCGCCCCGGCGCGGTCAATACCGAAGTGGATATGGAGCTGCCCGGCGGCCAGACCCTTTGCGCCATCGTGACGGTCGCCAGCGCCGAAAAGCTCAAGCTGGCCCCCGGTTCCCGGGTGACGGCGGCGGTCAAGGCCTCCAGCGTCATCCTTGCCGTGCAGAAATAAGCTTGCGTTCGTCATGGATGCCGGGCGGACCGACAGGTCCCCCGGCCATCCGTCTGGAGGGAACATGTCGATTTGTCACATCCTGCATTTCAGCCCCACGGGCGGCGTGGAAAACGTGGCCCGCCTGGTGGGCGATGCGGTGGCGCAAACGCTGGGCATGGAAGCCGTCCCCTGCGATCTGGCCGCCCCGCATGTCAGCTGGCCGTCATTCAGCGCCGGCGATGTGATCCTGCTGGCCGCGCCGGTCTACGGCGGGCGCATCCCCGGCTTTCTGGCCGAACGTCTCGAGGAGCTGCGGCCGCTCACCAACGGCAGGCAGATCCCGGCCATAGCCCTTGTGGTCTACGGCAACCGGGCCTTTGAGGATGCGCTGCTGGAACTGGCCGACAAGGCCACGGCCTGCGGTCTGCTGGTCATGGCCGGCATGTCCGCCGTTGCCGAACACAGCATGTGCCGCAGCGTGGCGGCTGGCCGCCCGGATGCCGAAGATGCGGCCGCTCTGCGCGACTTCGGCCGGCAGGCTGCCGAGCATCTGCGCGCGGCGCCCGTGTCCGCGCCGCAACTGCCGGGGCAGCGCCCCTACCGGCAATGGCAGGCCATGCAGATAGCGCCTACCGCTTCCGTCGCCTGTACGGCCTGCGGCCTGTGCGCCTCCCGCTGTCCTGCCCAGGCCATCGATCCGGCCCATCCGCAAACGAGCGACCGGGAGCGCTGCATCCTCTGCATGCGCTGCGTCAAGATCTGTCCGGCCCACGCCCGCGCTCTGCCTGCCCCGGTCATGGCGATGCTGGCCGAAAAGCTGGGCCCCTGTCTGGAACGGCGGGATGCGCCCGTGCTCTATCTCTGATCTGCGATGCTGAGCGGGCGGGAAGATATCTCCCCGCCCGCTCGCCTTCCTAGGACTTGGCCGCTTCTTCCGCCGCCTTGAGTTCAGCCGCGGAAGGATGGGTGTACTCGAGCACCGGGAAGTCCTCTCCCAGACGGGCGCGAATGGCGCGCAGCATCATACCCTTGTTGGGGCAAGGGAAGCCGATGGGCGTCCCCTTGGTGATGCAGGACGTCAGCGCGACCACTTCCGCTCCGCGATCCTTCAGCATTTGCGCTCTGGCCACGGCCCTCTTGCCGGGGCAACCGCCACAGGACACGAAGCCCACCACTTCGCAGGCGCCGAGGGGTTCAAAGGCCCCTTTCCCCTCGCCAGCATAACAGAAATCCTTGGTCCCGGGGCACAGATCCTCAGTCTGCTGGCACCGGATGATGCCGACCTTCTTTTTCATGACCGCTCCTTATGGCTTTGCGTCAGGCGTCTTGCCTGCGGCGACATGCCGCCTCATGCCGCCGGTCGTACGCAGCGACGGCGGAAAGCAGCACCTGGCGCGGCATATTCCGTCAGCTGCATAGTAGGCCCTCCGCCCTGTGGTGGCAAGCCACATTGCCCTTTTTATCACAATTGCCGACCATCCGTGGAAAAACAGCTCCTTGCTCCCTAACCTGCTTGTTGCCTTGCAGAAAAGGGAAGGACCATGCCGCTGAATATACAGGCTATCCGAGACAGCGGCAACGCACGGGGAAAAATTGTGAAAATTAACACAAAAACTTGACCTTTGCTTTCGACGGGCCTAGGCTTTTTTCCGTCAGATGTTTTCACATCAAGGGAGGTGCCCGTTATGTGGGACGAAAGCATAATGTATGATGCCGTACGGGAGATCAGGACGAAGACCACGGCCTATCTTGGCGTGGGAGCCATAGAAAAAATCGATGATATCTTTGCCGAATTCACGCAGGAAGGCATCACCGCCGTCCTTTGCGTGACAGGCGGCCACTCCTACAAGCTCTCCGGCGCGTGGGACAAGGTGGAAGCCGCGGCGGCCAAACATGGCCTGCGCCTCAGCCTGTACAACAAAGTCACCCCCAACCCCACCACCGCCAGCGTGGACGATGCGGCGGCCCAGGGGCGCGAGGCCGGGGCCGGAGCGGTGCTTTGCATCGGCGGCGGCAGCCCCATCGACTGCGGCAAGAGCGCCGCCATCCTGCTGGCCAACCCCGGCAAGACGGCGGAAGAGCTTTATTGCTACAAATTCACGCCGCGCACGGCCCTGCCCATAGTGGCCATCAACCTGACGCACGGTACCGGGAGCGAGGTGAACCGCTTTGCCGTGGCGACCATCACCCACCTCAACTACAAGCCCGCCATCGCGTACGACTGCATCTATCCGCGCTACGCCATCGACGACCCTGCGCTGATGAGCGGCTTGTCGCCCAATCAGACCCGCTATGTGTCCATTGATGCCGTGAACCATGTGGTGGAAGCGGCCACCACCACTTGCGCCAATCCCTTTGCCGTCATGCTGGCGGCGGAGACGGTGCGGCTCGTGCATGCCAATCTGCCGCGCATCATCGCCCATCCCGACGATCTCAAGGCGCGGTATGATCTGGCCTATGCGGCCATGATGGCCGGAACGGCCTTTGATAACGGCATGCTCCACCTGACGCATGCGCTGGAACATCCCCTCAGCGCTCTGAAACCGACGCTGGCGCACGGGCTGGGGCTGGCCATGCTTCTGCCTGCCGTCATCGAGGAATGCTATCCGGCCCGGCCGCAGGTCATGGCCCACATCCTCAAGCCCATCGTGCCCGGCCTTTCCGGCATGCCCGATGAAGCGCCCAAGGTGGCGCGCGCCGTCGAACAGTGGCTGTTCGGGCTCGGCGTGACGGAAAAGCTCTCCTCCGTGGGCTTTACCGAAGCGGATGTGGAAACGCTTTGCGATCTGGTGGAACAGACGCCGTCACTGGGCCTGCTCGTCTCGCTGGCCCCGGTGGAAGGCAATCGCGCGTGCATTGCGCGCATCTACCGGAATTCGCTCGTGCCCATGCGCTGATGTGACGAATCACGCCGGGGAAAACCATTCCGTATGGAATGGCTCTCCCCGGCGCTGGACATCCTCAGGAACGACAGAATCGACTGACAGACAGGACAAGCCCCCGACGGCGAGGCGTTTCACCTCTCCACGGGCGGAGGCCCATGACATCCGCCTCCGTGCGCCGCAGAGCATCTTTTCCGCTGCGCCCGGACGCTTCAACCTTCCCCCAAGCCAGGGTCTGTCTCCTCCAGGCGCTGGCGGGTCCCGTCCGCCATAGACCGGACGGGACCCTGTGTTTGCGGAATGGCATACACGAAAGACGTAGAGCCTGACGGACGCCAATCCCTCAATTCTCCTTTGTCAAAGCGCGCCGGGGAGGGGATGGGGGGCGTGGGGGGAAGGGGAACCCCACCCGCGCCAGGCGGGGGGTCACCCTTCCCCCCACAATAAACCGCGCAAAGCGTCAACAGGCGCTAGATGTTGTGTTCCGATAGGTTGTTCACCCTTTCCTCATTCGGTAAATTGGAAGTTACCAGACAAACCAACAAAC
>NZ_CALUWS010000079.1 GCF_944324525.1 uncultured Desulfovibrio sp. | reverse complement strand
ATTCGGCTCTTGGCAGAAAACCTCCAGCTTCATGTCTGAACGGAGGGTGAACAACGTGTTGACACTCTACACCTAGACGCCCTTCTGGCTCAGTTCTTCCAGAAATCCTTCCGGCACGTCAAAGCCGAGGCGCTGGGCCTCCTTCACCGATTCCCGCGCGGCGGCATAGTTGCCCTGCTCGAACTGGGCAAGGGCGAGGTTGTTCCAGGCGGGCGCGAAGGCGGGTTCCTTGGCGATGATCTCCTTGCAGAGCTTTTCGCAAATGTCCCATTCGGCCTTCATGTAATGGGCGGTGGCCAGGGCGTTGCGGGCCTGCAGGAAGTCGGGATCCCACTTGAGGGCCTTGTTCAGGGCCGCGATGGCCTTGTCCGGCTCGCCGCGCTGCAGATGCACGAAGGCGATGTTGCTCCACGGCACGGGGAACTTGGCGCGGCAGTTGGCGGCCTCTTCATTGTAGCGCAGGCAGCCTTCAAGATCGCCGCGCTCCAGGCAGATGCCCCCAAGCTGCACATAGGCTTCCGCCAGATGCGGGGAATTGCGCACGGCATCCAGGAAGGCCCCTTCGGCCCCCACGAAGTCGCGCTTGCTCAGCAGGGCCAGGCCCAGATTGTAATAGTGGGTGGCGCACTGATCGTTGGCTTCGATCTCGGCCTTGAGGTCGGCGATGTATTCGTCGATGTCGTCGTAGCTTTTCTTCATGAAAGGTGGCCCTCTTTTTTCAGGAGATCATGATACCAGAGACAGAAATCCAGGATGCCCAGATACTTCTCGTCCCGGTTGACCACGCCCAACGCGCACTCCAGCGCGCCGCGTCCGTAGTCGTTGCTGTAGTGGCCCTTCTTGCCCGCTTCCTGGAGGAATTCGCGGACCAGCTGCTGCGTGGTGCGCTTGCTGACGTCCATGCGCAGGTCCAGCGGGTCATTGGGTTTCTGGAAGGGGTCCCAGTTGTCGTAACCGATCCTGTCCACGAACTTGCGGCGGCGCGGGTTCATCTTTTCGTAGATCTCGCGCTTCTGCTGTTCTTCGGCTTCGGTGAGCTTCTGCGGGGTGCCGTCACGGAAGACCGTGGCGGGGATGGAACCAAGTACGGATGGCATGGCTAGTCCTCGCGCCTGGCCGGGCCTATGCCCAGATAGGCTTCGTCATAGCGGGTCAGCAGCGCCATGGACAACGGCACGTAGACCTCGTGCAGCTCCTTGAAGCGGCTTTCCACGGCATCGGCGATGGCGCGGCTCAGATGGGCAAGCTGGCCCTGGATCCTGTCCAGATGGACGGTGGGATATTTCTGCCCTTTCTCAAAGGCGGCAAAGCCGCACACATGGCCCTCCCCGGCGATGGAGGTGGGCACGCCGTAGATGCGGCAGGTGATGGGCCGGGCGTCGTACATGAGGCAGCGGTCGTCATCGCCCAGCAGGGGGCAGCGCGACTTGACGCGCGCGGCTTCGGCCATGATGTCCTCGGCGCTCTTGCCCGCCTTTTCCTCGCGGAAAAGATCGCGTTTCAGACGGGTGAGCTGCCTGTCGGTCTCGGAGGCGCGCTCCAGGATGGCCGAGCGTTCCGGGCCGTAACCGAAATGCTCCTGAAAAGCCCTGTTGATGTACATGGCTTCCACCAGCGAAAGATCGAAAAGAGCGTGACAGCAGTCGCTGCAGCCCTCCTTGCAGGCGACGCACTGGGGAAACTGGTTGCGGACGGTGGAGAACACCGCATCCGCCTGCGCGCGCAGCGCCTCGTATTGCTGAAAAATAGGGGTGAGATCTGGTATCATGGCGTTTCCCGGAAGGTATGCAAAATGCCGCCAGACGCGGCAGCGCCCGGCGGCACAAAGGAGAGGAGCGCGGCGCGCCCCTTACTGCCTAGTTTTCTTCCACGGTGATGGCGCTATGTTCGCACACTTCCACGCAGGATTCGCAGCCGAGGCATTCTTCGGCGTTGGAAGGCTCGGACTTGCCGTCTTTGATTTCGTAAACTTCCACGGGGCACACGTCCACGCATTCGCCACAGCCCACGCACTTGTCAGCATCGACAGTCACATTGTAACCCATTTGAGTCCTCCAGATTTGAAACGGATGTTTCGGCGGTTTTTGCGGCCCTCGGCCGCTCTGGCATGGATAGCTTTCCGCCCTGTTCCCTGTCAAGGGGCAGGGGCCATTTTTCGCCCCGCTTCGCCCGCCGGGCGGCCCTGCGCCGGCCGCCGCCTACGGCAGCAGGCGCGCGTAGTACAGACGGCCGCCCCGCTCCACCTGCAGGAGGACCTGTCCGGCAAGGCGCAGCTGCCGGAAGGCTTGCAAAAGCTCTTCCTGCGAGCGCAGGGCCTTGCCGCCGATGCCGGCCAGCACATCCCCCCGGCGCAGGAAGTTGGCCGGGCCGTCAGGCTGTACGGAGGCCACCACCAGCCTGCCGCCGGAGACCTGCAGGGTGAAGCCCCAGCGGGCCTGCATGATGCGCCGGGCCGTGGTGTCGTCGAATTCCACCGGCGCAAGCCGCAGCTCCTGCCGGCCGCCCGCCCGCTGCACCACGAGGCGGAGCTGTTCGTCGGGAAGCTGGTTGCGCAGCAGGTTCAGATAGTCGCCGCGATCGTTGAGCACGACGCCGTTGATGCTGTCGATGACGTCGCCGGGCTCCAGTCCGGCGGCGGCCGCCGGCGTGTTCGCGTAGACCTCGGCCACGAGCAGGCCGCGCAGTTCGCGCAGGCCCAGGGCCTGCGCCATGCGCTGATCCAGATTCTCCACATGCAGGCCGAGCCAGAGAGGGGCGCGCCGGCCGTGATCCATCAGATTGTCCATGACGCGCAGGGCCTTGTGGATGGGGATGGCAAAGCCGATGCCCTCGCCCTTGGCGTGCACGGCGGTATTGATGCCCACCAGGCGGCCTTCCAGATCCAGCAGCGGCCCGCCGCTGTTGCCGGGGTTGATGGCCGCGTCCGTCTGGATGAGGTCGGTGAAAAGGCCGCTCTCGCTGCGGATGGAGCGCCCCAGCGCGGAGACCACCCCCGTGGTGACCGTATGGTTGAAGCCGAAGGGATTGCCGATGGCGATGACGGTCTCGCCGGGCAGGAGGTCGGCGGCTGTGGCGGGCTGCAGGGAAGGCAGGTTGTGCGGGCCCTGTATCTCCAGGACGGCGATGTCGAAGTCGGGATCCGCCCCCCGGACGATGGCCGGGAATTCCCGGCCGTCCAGCAGGTTGACCGTGACCTCGCCGCCGCCGGAAATGACGTGGGCGTTGGTGAGCACATAGCCGCGGCCGCCGTCCACGATGACGCCGGAACCGAGGCTGACCCGCTTTTGCCGCCGGGCCTGCGGCATGTTGCCGAACGCCTGGAAGCCCGGCCCGAAGAACTGTTCCAGCGGGCTCATGTAGCGCGGCCCGGCATCGATGACGCTGGTGCTCGTGATGTTGACCACCGCGGGCGCGGCAAGCTGCACGGCCCGCACCACGGGCGTCAGGCGCGGACTGCCGTCCGGGATGGCGAAGGCCGGGACAACGCAGCAGAAGGCCAGCAGGCAGGCCGACAACAGGACGGCTGCGCCACGGCGGGAAAGAAAACTCATGTTCATGCGGTCTCCTTGCGGAATGAGGCATTCCGGTTTGCCGTTCCTGCATAGCCTCTTGCGGCAGGGGCGTAAAGGGCCGTCCGCCGGGGGGCGCTTGCGCCCCTGCCGCCAAAAGGCTAACACAGGCCGATGCACAACGATACTTCTTCCTGTTCCCGGCTTGAGGAGATCCTTCCCGGCCTGCGGATCGTTCCTGTGGAAACGGCGGCGCTCGAGGCCGCGCAGCGGCATATCGATCAGCTCACCAAACCGCGCGGCAGCCTGGGGCGGCTTGAGGAGCTGGCCCGGCGTCTGGCGGCCATGCGCCCCGAAGTCCGTCCGCTGCGCGTCAGTCCGGCCATGATGCTCACCGTTGCCGGGGATCATGGCGTGACGGCGCAGGGAATCTCCCCCTGCCCGCAGATCGTGACCCGGCAGATGGTGGCCAATTTCTGCGCGGGCGGCGCGGGCGTCAACGTCTTGAGCCGCACCTCCGGCATGGACCTGCGCGTGGTGGATGCCGGTTGCGCGGGCGGGCCCTATGCGCCGCATCCGCAGCTTGTGGATCTGCGCCTTGGCGACGGTACGGCGGACATGAGCCGCGGCCCGGCCATGTCGCGGGAGATCTGCCTCGAAGGCCTGCGGCGGGGCATCCGGCTGGTGCGCGAGCTGGCGGAGCAAGGCTATGCCTGCTTTGCCACGGGCGAGATGGGCATCGGCAACAGTACGGCCGCGGCGGCCGTCAATTGCGCTCTGCTGGGCTTCGCGCCGGAGCGGGCCGTGGGCCCCGGCGCCGGAGCCGACAGCGCCATGATCGCCCACAAGGCGGAGGTGGTGCGGACGGCCCTTGCCGTCAACTGTCTTGATCCCGCCGCCCATGCCCAGGCCGATCCGCTGGTCGTGCTGGCGGCCGTGGGCGGCTTCGAGCTGGCGGTCATGGCCGGCATCATGCTGGGGGCGGCTTCCTGCCGTCTGCCCGTGCTGGTGGACGGCTTCATCTGCAGCGCGGCCTATGCCGCGGCGGAACGCATTTGCCCCACGCTAGCCGACTACGCCGTCCTGGCGCATGCCTCGGCCGAGCCCGGCCATGTGCCCGCGGTCTCCCGCCTTGCCGCCGGCGGGCCGCTGCTCTCGCTGGATATGCGGCTCGGCGAAGGCACGGGCGCGGCCGTGGCCTATCATCTGCTGCGCTGCGCCGCCGCCGTGTATAATGATATGGCGACCTTCGACAGCGCGCAGGTCTCGTCGGAGGGCTCGCTGTCATGAGCGGGGGGGCGCTGCTGCAACTTCGTGATGTCTGGCGGCGCTTTGCCGTGCGGCGCGGCCTCTGGGCGGAGCGGGCCCTGTTGACGGCCGTGGCCGGTGTGGATATGAGCCTGCGGGCCGGGGAGAGCCTCGGCCTTGTGGGGGAATCCGGCTGCGGCAAGTCCACGCTGGGGCGCATGGCCTGCGGCCTGCTGTCGCCCAGCGAAGGGCAGGTGCTCTTCGACGGGCGGCCGCTGCCCCCGGCCGGGCCGGGCAGTACGGCCGCCGGGCGGGTGCAGATGGTCTTTCAGGACCCTTTTTCCTCACTCAATCCCCGCTGGCGAGTGGGGACGTCGGTGGAGGAGCCGCTGTGCCGGGACAAGAGCCTGAGCAAGGCCGAGCGAACGGCCCGTGTGGCGGACATGTTTTCCCGCGTGGGCCTGGCGGGGCTCGAACGCCGTTATCCGCACGAATTTTCCGGCGGACAGCGGCAGCGCATCGCTGTGGCGCGCGCCCTGATCACGCGGCCGGACGTCATCATTTGCGACGAGCCCGTCTCGGCGCTGGATGCCTCGGTGCAGGCGCAGGTGCTCAATCTGCTCCGGGACGTGCAGGAGGACTTTGGCCCGGCCTATCTCTTCATTTCGCATGACCTGTCGGTGGTCAGCTTCATGTGCCCGCGGGTGGCGGTCATGTATCTTGGCCGTCTGGTGGAGGAGGGACCCCGCGAGCGGCTGTTGCGCAGTCCGGCGCATCCGTATACCCAGGCGCTGGTGGCCGCCATGCCCTCGGCGGACGGCCTGTCGCTGAACGCAGCGCCCGCCGGGGGCGAACTGCCCAGCCCGCTGGCCCTGCCGCCGGGCTGCACCTTCCATCCGCGCTGCGCCCGCGCCACGGATGCCTGCCGGAACGAGGCCCCGAACTGGCGGACGCTCGAGGATGGCTGGCGGGTGCGCTGCCATCATCCCAGCGTCTGAGCGTTGTAGTTTTGGGCCTGTTAGCGCTATTCGTTACTTGTTTGGGGGAAGGGGAACCCCTCGCGTTGCTGTCGATGCCCGTAGCTTCCTTCGTCGCAACGGGCACGGCCTCCG
>NZ_CALUWS010000078.1 GCF_944324525.1 uncultured Desulfovibrio sp. | reverse complement strand
ATGTGCCGCCATACGGTCTCTCCTCATTGTAAGTGAAGAGATTATAACATGTTTTTAATTTGACGGCACTATCTAAGGCTTGTTAACGGTATTTGTTGTCTGTTTGGGGGGAAGGGAAACCCCTCCGCCTGCGCTGGAGGGGGTTGCTCTGCTGTCGATGCCCGTAAGGCTCCTTTGTCGCCTAACGGGCACGGCCCTCCGGGCCGCCTTTCGGTCGCTCCCTTCCCCCCAAGCCCCCCATCCCTTCCCCAGCGCGCTTTTACCGAGGAAGCGTCGGGGATACATGGCAACCCTGCCCCAAAGGCAAGCAGAGCGTGTACAGTGTACCTGTTTTGTCTATTGAACGTATTTGGACAGTCGCATTGACACGTCCTAGTTGAACAGATTGCGTTCCGGGACGGCATCCTTTTCCCTGCGGTCTTCCACTTCCACGCCCTTGGGCGGGGTGAAGCTGAAGACCGAGGCGGGCACGCCGCTGTTGGACTTGAAGTCCACGAAACGCACGTCGTTGTGGTTGCCGTAAAAGTCGATGATGTCCGCGCGGCGGATGAGGTAGTCGTTCTCCACCCAGATGAGGGCCTCCACCATCTGCGGGCTGGGGTCCTTGGGATAGAGGCGCACCTTGCGCAGGCCGCCCTCCTTGCCCTCTTCCGCAAGGTCAAAATCCCGGTCAAGCGCGGACTGGCCGGTCAGCACCTGGATGATGCTGCGCGAATCCTGCACGAGGTCCGGCGGATAGCGGTAGGCCAGCTCTTCATCGGGCAGATAATCCCAGATCTCTTTTTCCGTGACGACGAGGGTCTCGGGCGTGGGAGCTTCCGTTTCCCAGCGGATGAGCAGCGGTTTCTTGAAACGCAGGGTCCCCTTGCGCTTTTCCACGCTGCCGCTTTCCTTGTGGGTCAGGGTCTGCTCAAAGGTAGCCGTGAAGTTTTGCAGGCTGTCGTAACGCTTGCGGATGCCGTTCACGATGTCGGACGGCGCGGCCTGCGCCCCGACCGTCATGGCAGCCAGCAGCAGAAGGGAACACAAGAGCGGAAAAATGCGTTGCCGCATGAGGTTTCTCCTTTTTGGACGTGAAGACTCGAATACGGACGGCGCGACGGTTACCCGCCCCGCTGGAACGGATTCGCATTGAAATTGTATCCAATTTCCATTAAGGCCACGGGCCATATCCGCCAACGGCCGACGCAGAACCTGCGCCGCATGGCCGCCCTCTTCCGCTGTACGCAAAAAGTCCGGCAGGGGCAAGCGCGGCAGACGCGCCTTACCACGAGCCGCCGCTGCAAATGGAAGCAAATCGTACGAGGTAAAACAGATGTAAACCTTACACGAAATGATGCGCTTTTGCCGTGCGCGTGTTCCCCGGATAGCGCATTTTCCGTTTGAAACGCTTCGCGTTTCAAACCATGCGACCTGTCGTTTCGCGAAAAACACGTTTTTTCCGTGTGGTTTCGGCCGGGCGGCGCTGTGCCGCTGCCTCGCGTTTTGCCTTTTTCAAAGAAAAAGCATTCTACCGGAGGACGGTCAAACAAAGGAGCAGCCTGCGTGCCGCGTTCGCCGTACATCCGCCCTAATAAAAGCGCGCTGGGGAAGGGATGGGGGGGCCTGGGGGGAAGGGGAACACCTCCAGCGCAGGCGGAGGGGTTCCCCTTCCCCCCAATCAAACTATCCGGGGCCCTATTTGACCACGGCACGCGGCTTGCTGCCGGAGGCGGGGCCGATGATGCCGTCCTGTTCCAGCTGTTCCATGATGCGGGCGGCGCGGTTGAAGCCGATGTTGAAGCGGCGTTGCACCAGCGAGATGGAGGCCTTGCCCTGTTCGGTCACGAAGGCCTGTACGGCCGGATAGACGGGGTCGTTGGCCGCATTGCCGCCGCCCCCGGCGCGCCCGGCCCCCGGTCCCGCGGCTTCCAGTCCCCAGGAGGCAAAGTCCACCTTGTAGGAGGGGCTGAGGTGGCGTTTCCAGTACTGGACGACATTGTGGACTTCCTCATCGCTGACGAAGGGGCCGTGCAGACGTTGCAGCTGGCCGCCGCTGGGCTTGAACAGCATGTCGCCGCGCCCGAGCAGATGCTCCGCGCCCGCCTGATCGAGGATGGTGCGGGAGTCGTGCACCGAGGCCACCTGAAAGGAGATGCGGCAGGGGAAGTTGGCCTTGATGAGACCGGTCACCACGTTGACGCTGGGGCGCTGGGTGGCCAGGATCATATGGATGCCCGAGGCGCGGGCCAGCTGGGCCAGCCGCACGATGCTGGTCTCCACCTCGCGCCCGGCGGTGAGCATGAGGTCGGCCAGCTCGTCGATGACGATGACCAGATAACTCATGGGCTCCAGATCGCGCAGATCGTCCGGCAGGGCATCGCCGTAGGAGGCCAGCTTCTGATTGTATCCGGCGATGTTGCGCACGCCCAGACGGGCCATGGCGTCGTAGCGGCTGTCCATCTCGTGCACGGCCCAGTCCAGCGCGTTCTTGGCGTCGGACATCTCCTTGACCACGGGGTGCACGAGGTGCGGCTCATCCGCATAGACGGCCATTTCGATACGCTTGGGGTCCACGAGCAGCAGCTGCATCTCCGAAGGCTGCGTGCGGTACAGCAGACTCAGCAAAATACCGTTGAGGCACACGCTCTTGCCCGCGCCGGTGGCCCCGGCCACCAGCAGATGCGGCATCTTGGCCAGGTCGGCCAGCACGGGCCGTCCGGCGATGTCCTTGCCCAGCACCATGGTCAGCGGCCCGCAGCCCTTGCGGAACGCCTCGCTGGCCACGAGCTCGCGGAAATTCACGGTCTGGCGTTCGGTATTGGGGATCTCTATGCCCACGGTGTCCTGACCGGGGATGGGCGCCTGGATGCGCACGGCGATGGCCTTGAGCGCCAACGCGATCTCCCCGCTCAGATTGGCGATGCGGTTGACGCGTATCCCCGGAGCGGGGCGCACCTCGTACATGGTGACCACCGGGCCGGGCGTCACGCGCACAAGCTCCGCCTGGATGTCGAAGTCGCGCAGGCAGGACATGAGGGCCCGGGCGCGTTCCGGATCTTCCACGGGACGCACGGCATCCGGCGCGGGCGGCGACAGCAGATCCAGCCCCGGCAGAGGGACGGGAGCCTTGCGGCCCAGCGCGGCAAGGGTCTTCTGGGCGGCCTCCTTCACCACGCCGCTCACGGCCTGTCCGACCGCAGCCGCGGGCGATGGCGCGGGCGCGCTGCCGGGAGCCGCCGTGACCGGTGGCACCGTGGGCGCATTGGCCGTGATGTCCAGCGGTTCGGCGGCCTCTTCTTCATAGACCTCCGCCAGCAGCTCGGCCGTCGGCCCGTTGGCGGGCACGGCTTCCGGCGCGGCGGAGATGGGCGCGGCCGGGGTGGGAACGGCACGCGGCGCTTCCGCTGCCGGAGCCTCCATGGACGTGTGGCCTTCCCGGGCGTCAGGCAGCGGCGACTCCTCGGCCATGCCGTTCAGACGATCCAGCATCCGGGGCGGCTGGGCCTCCGGCGGCAGCGGTCTGCCGTCTTCGCCAAGCACTTCGGGCACGATGGCCCCTTCCGGCGGCTGGAAAGGCAAAGGAGGCTGGGCCGGGCCTCCGGCAGCCGGGACATCTTCCCCGGCCGACGTCCGCGCGTCCTGTTCCGCCGCCTGCGCCGGGATCGTCCACGGCGGCATGTCGCCCGCACTGGCCTCCTCAGGCCGCACCGCGTCAGGCGGCAGGACCGTGCCTTCCATGCCTGTGTCCGACATCGCCTCAGTACGGGCGTCGCGCAGGCGATTCACCTTGTTGGCAGCGGCACGCGCACGCCCGGCGTCCTGACGGTTCCTGCCGTCCTGCCCGGCCGTGCCGTCGTCCGCCGCCGTATCGTCGTAGACCTCGGGCATGGCTTCATCCGTCAGGGGACGGATATTGCCCAGCCGGTCACGCAGACGGATAAGGAAGGAGGATTCCCCCACTTCCCGCTTGGTCTTGCGCCGCAGTTCGCGCAGGCCCCGCCCAAGCGCGGCAAGGCGCTCGCGCAGGGTGAGCGGCGTCTTTTCCGCGCCCTCGGAGGAAGCGTCCTCCCCTTCCGCACGGAACAGCTCGCCCGCCCGGAACTGCTTCCAGCGCAGGCGCGCCTCGTCCCGCACCAGCGCGGCAAAGGCGAACCAGGAAATGTCAAAACAGAGTTGCAGGCCGATGAGCAGGACGAAGAGCCAGACCAGGCTTGAGCCCACCGGACTGAGGTAACGGCTGGTATTGCCGTGCAGGGCATTGCCCACCATGCCGCCGCCGCTCACGTCGCCCAGCGAGAGCCCCCAGGCCGAGCTGATGACCAGCAGCACGACGGTCAGCAGGAAGGCGCCGCACCAGCGCCACCAGGGCAGCGCATAGGCGGGCGACACATAGGCCGCCCCCAGCGCCGCAAAAAGCACCGGCCAGATGAACGCCCCGATGCCGAAAACATCATTGAGCAGGCCGGCGGCATAAGCGCCGAAAAGCCCCGCACTGTTCGTCACGGCGGCATTGCTGCTCACCACATGATTGAGGCTGGGGTCGTTGATGTCGAAGGTGACGATGCTGAGCAGCAGCAGCAACGACCAGAACAGCAAAAAAAGGCCGAAGAGTTCCCGACCGAACTTGCGGGGCGTTTCCGTAGCCATGCGTGCGAGGCTCGCCTATTCGCGACCGAGATATTCCTTGGTACGCGTATCGACCTTGATGCGGTCGCCCACGTTGACGAAGCTGGGCACCTGCACCACCACGCCCGTTTCCAGCGTGGCGGGCTTGGTGACGTTGCTCACCGTGTCGCCCTTGGCGGCGGTCTCCGTCTCGGTCACTTCCAGCACCAGGCTCAGGGGGATGTCGATGTCCAGCGGCTTGCCCTTGTAGAGCAGCACGCGGCACTGCTGGCCGTCCTTGAGGAAGGCGTCCTTGCCGTCGGTGATCTCGGCAGCCATTTCCAGCTGTTCAAAGGTGGTCATGTCCATGAAGACAAGATCCGTGTCCTGATGATACAGGAACTGCATGTCACGGGTCTCCATGTCGGGCTTGCCCACCTTTTCGCCGGAGCGGAAGGTGATGTCCTGGATGCGGCCGGTCAGGATGTTGCGCAGCTTGGTGCGCACCATAGCGCCGCCCTTGCCGGGCTTGAAGTGCTGGAAGTCCACGATTTCGTAGGGGATTCCTTCAACTTCGATCTTCAGGCCTTTGCGGAAGTCGGTGGTGGAATACATGTCGGGGATTCTCCTCTTGGCCGGGGCGCGGCCGGGAAAGGCATTTGCCAAACTGCCCGCGCCGGGCTACAATGATAGATGGAACTTGGTATTGTGAATCAAGCCTTCCGCCCTGTCAAGCTCGCCCGGAGGAGACCATGCCGCAACTGGTACTCGAACATACCATCTACACCCTGAACCAGCTCCTCAGCATCGACTCGCCGCAAATCGCGCTGGCCGGACGCTCAAATGTGGGCAAATCCTCGCTGATCAACGCCCTGGCCGGACAAAAAAAGCTGGCCAAAGTCAGCGCCACCCCCGGCAAGACGCGCTCCATCAACTTTTACCGCGTCGATCCCCACGGTTACTACCTTGTGGACCTGCCCGGCTACGGCTACGCTCGCGCCAGCCATGCCGAGCGCCGCGCCTGGGCCCAGCTGCTGGAAAAATACCTCGCCGGCGCCAGCCGCCTGCAAGCCCTCGCCCTGCTCCTCGACAGCCGCCTCGAACCTCAGAAACTCGATCTGGAGCTCTCCCACTTCGCCCGCGAATGCCGCCTGGATATCCTCCCCATCCTCACCAAAGCCGACAAATGCACCCAGCGGGAACGCGCCGCCCGTGCCGCCCAATGGCGCGACATCCTCGGCGTCCCCCCTCTCGTCACCTCCTCCAGCAAAAAAACCGGTCTGCGCGAACTCTGGCAACGCCTCCACCAAACCGCCGGCGTCCTTCCCGAACCCCCTGGCGAGGCCGAAGTCGAAGAAAATACGCCGGCGTGATGTGAGTTTTTCTTTTTCGCCGCCGGCTGACGGCTTTTGCCCGGCGTTTGGGCGTGGTCGCCTCCCGGCGGCATCCGCTTTTCTTTTTTTGCCACTGGATTCGGCTTCAGCCCGGCATCCGGGCGTGGTCGCCTCCCGGCGAGGGGCAGGGGGTGAGAGGGGCGTGCCCCTCTACACCCCCTACGACCCCC
>NZ_CALUWS010000077.1 GCF_944324525.1 uncultured Desulfovibrio sp. | reverse complement strand
AGAGTAGACATGGTAACCTCCGTCTCCATACCTACTCTTTTTTGAAGCGTATGGAAATAATGAGTCCTGACCCTAGAAGGCAAGGGGCGCAAGGTTGACCTTCAGGTATGTTCTTTGGATGGAGATACTCGTTTCTCTGCCGTTTCCTTTGTCGTTTCCCTTGATAAAAGCGCGCTGGGGAAGGGATGGGGGGCTTGGGGGGAAGGATCGCGAGAACGCCTTTTCTCGCTCCGCTGCGAAAAGGCTGGGCCTCCAGCGCAGGCGGCGACCGAAAGGCGGCCCGCAGGGCCGTGCCCGTTGCGACGAAGGAAGCTACGGGCATCGACAGCAGAGCGCGACCGAAAGGCGGCCCGGAAGGCCGTGTCCGTTAGGCGACGCAGGAGCCTTACGGACATCGACAGCAAAGCGAGGGGTTCCCCTTCCCCCCAAACAATAATGGATAGCGTCAGCCGCCCCTACTCCGCCGCCTGCCGTTCCTTCTCCAGGCTGCCGGCCACGGCCTCGCCCTGCGCGCCGCCTCCGGCCATGCGGGCCAGTTCGGCATGACGCTCCCCGGCATCGAGGCGGGCGCACACCGTAAAGGTGCTGTTGCCGCGAATCTGCTTGCTGACCTGAAAATGCCGCTGCGCCCGCGCCGCCAGCTGCGGCCAGTGGGTGATGAGCAGCATCTGCCGCTGTTCGGCCAGGCGGGCCAGCTTGTCGGCCAGCTTGTTGAGCGTCATGCCGCCCACCCCGGCGTCCACCTCGTCAAAGATGAAGGTAGCGTTCTCGGCCTTGGGGCGTACGCTGACCAGCGCCAGCAAAAAGCGGGAGAGTTCGCCGCCGGAGGCGATCTTGTCCAGCGGCTGCGGGGCCTGTCCCGGATTGGGGGCCCAGAGGATGCGTACCCGGTCGTCCTCGATGCCGGGCCAGACTTCCTGCGGCACGAAGTCCGGCAGCACGCGCACCTGTTCGGAGAAGCCCAGCTCCCGCAATTCCGCTTCCAGACGGCGGGCAAAGTCCTCCGCCGCCTGCCGCCGCTGCGGGCGCAGACGCTCCACCACCTCGCGCAGGGAGGCCGCAAGGCGGCTCTCCTCCTTGTCCAGCGCGGAGATGTCCAGCGCGCAGGCGTCGAGGAAAGAAAGATTCTCCTCGATCTCCTGCCGCAGTTCCAGGATCTCGTCCATGCTGCGGCGCAATTTGCGCTTGAGCTGGGCCAGCTCGTAGAGGCGTTCCTCCACGCTGTCCATGTCCGGCAGGTCATCGGGCACGGGCGGACGGCGCAGCACGCCGCTCAGGTGCTGGAGCTGTTGCCGCAGGGCCGTCACGGCCTCGGCATCGGCCTGAAGATCCTCATTGTTGTGGGCCATCTGATGCAGGAGGCGTTCAAGGCGGCCCAGCATGTCCAGCAGGCCGGGCTCATCCTCCCCGTGCAGCAGGCTGAGGGCTTCCTCATACTGCTCCCCGGCCTGCTCGGCGGCGCGGGCCTGGGCGCGCACCTCTTCAAGGCGTTCCTCCTCCCCTTCTTCGGGAGCCACCTTGTCGATCTCCTGCTGCTGCATCTCCAGCACGTCGCGCTTGTCGGCCAGCCCGGTCTGGCGCTGCCTGAGCTCCTCGCGGCGGGCCGCCACGTCGCGCAGCCGTCCCAGCAGCTCGTCCTTCTCCCGCAGCAGACCGGCATCCGGCAGGGCGCTTTCCATGAGACGGGCCTGAAAAGCCGGCTGCAAAAGCTGCTGCTGCCCGTGCTGGCTGGTATGCACCAGCAGCTCGTCCCGCAGCTGGCGCACGCTCTCTTGTGAACGAAGGCTATCGTTGACGTAGAGGCGGCTGCGACCGGTCTCGGCCAGCAGTTCACGGCGGATGATGCACTCCTCCCCGTGCAGGAGGAAGAGCGCTTCCACCTGCGCGCGTTCCGCGCCCGGGCGCACCATGTCCGCCGCCAGCTTGTCGCCCAGCAGGAAGCCCAGCGCCTTGAGGATGAAGCTCTTGCCCGCGCCGGTCTCGCCGGTGAGCACGTTCATGCCCTGCGCGAAATCCAGCTCCATGTCCTCGATGAGCGCCAAGTTCCGTATCCTCAGATGTTCCAGCATCGCCCTCCCCTTATAGCATTTTCAGTTTGAAACGCTTCACGTTTCAAACCATACGGCCTGGCGTTTCGCGGAAAAAACGCGGTTTTTCCGCTCACTTTGGGCCGGGCGGCGCTGTGCCGCCGCCTCGCATTTTGCCTTTTTCAAAGGCAAAATGCTCTACTGCTTGAGACGCGGGTCCAGCCAGTCGCGCAGGCTTTCCCCCAGCAGATTGTAGCCCAAAACGGTGATGAGGATGGCCAGTCCGGGATAGAGCGAGAGCCAGGGCGCGCATTCCAGCACGTTCTTGCCGTCCTGCAGCATGTTGCCCCAGGTCGGGGTGGGCGGGCTCATGCCCAGGCCCAGAAAACTCAGGCTCGATTCCACGAGAATGGCCCCGGCCACGCCCAACGTGGCGGTGATGAGGATGGGGGCCAGCGCATTGGGCAGGATATGGCCGAAGAGCATCCGCGCCGTGGAACAGCCCGCCAGCCGCGCGGCCGCCACGAATTCGCGTTCGCGCAGGCTGAGGGTCTCGGCCCGCACGAGGCGCGCGACGCCCATCCAGGACGTGAGGCCGATGACGACCATAATGTTGGCCAGACTGGGTTCCAGAAAGGCGATGACCGCCAGGATGAGGAAGAAGGACGGGAAACAGAGCATGACGTCCACGCCGCGCATGATGATCTCGTCCACCCAGCCCCGGAAATAGCCGCTGATGAGGCCGAGCACCGTCCCGATGCTCACGGAGATGCCCACGGCCACGAAACCCACCCAGAGCGACGCCTGTCCGCCGTACAGCAGGCGGGAGAACACGTCCCGCCCCAGCCTGTCCGTGCCGAGCCAGAACTCGGCGCAGGGCGGCATGAGGACGGCGTGGCCGTGTTCCTGCGTGGGATCATAGGGCGCGATGAACGGCGCGAACAGCGCGGCAAGCGTCATGACGAGCACGATGCCCAGCCCCAGCGTGAACATGAGATGCCGCCCCAGACAACGGCGCAACACTCGCGGCATCATGCGTTTTTCTCCTGTGCGGAACGGATGCGCGGATCAGCCAGCCCGTAACAGACGTCGGCCAGCACGTTGCCCGCCAGCGTCAGCACGGCCCCCAGCACCAGATTGCCCATGATCATGGTGTAGTCGCGCGCCATGACCGCGGCATAGAAGAGCTGTCCCAGACCGGGCAGCGCAAAGATGGATTCGATGATGACGCTGCCGCCGATGAGGCCGGGCACGGAAAGGCCCAGCAGGGTGATGACCGGCAGCAGGGCGTTACGCAGGGCATGCCGCCAGAT
This sequence comes from uncultured Desulfovibrio sp., assembly GCF_944324525.1. GTDB lineage: Bacteria > Desulfobacterota > Desulfovibrionia > Desulfovibrionales > Desulfovibrionaceae > Desulfovibrio. Next base: position 2,852 of record NZ_CALUWS010000077.1, on the reverse strand, counting down.
GACCATGCGGCCGGAAAGCCCCCTCGCCTGCGCGGTGAGGATGTAGTCCTGCCGCAGCACTTCCAGCATGCAGGCCCGCATGTAGCGGGACATGCCCGCCAGCGAGCCCACCGTATACACCAGTATGGGCAGGGCCAGATGGCGCACGATGTCCACGCATTTTTCCCAGAAGGACATTTGCGGGAAGTCCAGCGAGGTCAGCCCGGAAATGGGCAGCCATTGCAGCTCCAGCCCGAAAAAGAGCATGAGCAGCAGCGCCAGCCAGAAGGACGGCATGGCGAAGCCCAGAAAGACCAGCAGGGTCACGCCCTTGTCCAGCCAGGAATTGCGGCGGCAGGCCGAAAGGATGCCCAGCGGCACGGCGATGCAGAGCGTGAGCAGCAGCGAGACCACGTTCATGCCCACGGTCAGGGGCAGGCGCTCAAGGATCTTGTCCAGCACGGGCCGGGCATCGGCCGACATGGACACGCCGAAATCCAGCCGCACCATGCGGGAGAGCCAGTCCAGGTATTGGACATGGAGCGGCTTGTCCAGGCCGTAGAGGGCGTCCAGCTGCCGCCGGGCCGCCTCGCCCGCCAGCGGGTTGAGCGTGGTCTCCATGTCCGTGGGCGAACCGGGCGCAAGGTGGATGACCACAAAACTGATGATGGTGATGCCCCAGAGGACGAGCAGCATCCAGATCAGCTTGCGTCCCAGCCGCAGCAAGAGCTGATGGCCGCCCCTTGCGCGGGAGCCGGAAGAATGCGACGCGCTGCCCATGTGGCTATTCCGTACGGGTCATCCACTGCCGCATGTCGTTGACTTCCCGCAGCCAGTCCGCGGACAGGCGCAGCCGCAGAAAACGCTGGAACAGGCTGTCCAGCAGGCCGGTGCAGACTTCCAGCAGATAGATCTTTTCCAGCAGCAGCGCGTCGGGGTCGCCATCGTCGCCGCTTTTTTCGATCTTGGGCGTTTTCAGGCTGTTGAGGCTGAAATCCTCGGCCCGCAGGCTGACCTGAAAGGCCAGCTCGTCCTTTTCCAGACGTACCAGCGCGCGGGACACCTTCTTGCCCGTGCCCAGCCCGAAACGGGCTTCCCGCAGGGGGGAAAGCGCCCCGGAGACCGAAGCGGTCTCCTGCGCCTCGCCCTCGCCGCCCTGCACGACGATGCGCTGTTCCATGCTCACGGCAAAGGGCGCGCCCTCCGCGTCCGTAAAGGCGCCGGGGGCCACGTCGCTCTGGTACCAGAGCCAGGTGAGGAATTCCTTGCCGAGGATGCTGTCCGTGGAGTCGCTGATGGTGCTCATTATCCCTCTCCTCAGGCGTTGACGGCAAATTCCGTGGGTTCCATGCGGTCAAGGCGGCTCATGGTCTCCTCATCCAGCAGCGTTTCCGCCAGGCTGTAGGGCGTCAGCTGCTCCAGGTGCACGTCGAAGCTCTGGAGGAAGAACTCCATGAACAGGTCGATCATCCTGTTCTGGGTGGAGGCGAACCAGACTTCGTTCCTGGCCGTGTTCCAGATGACGTTGAACTCGGCAGGCACTGGCAGGAAGCGCTGCCGCAGGCGCAGCAGCACCTGTTCCTTCAGCTCCTTCTTGCGCTCGCGGGGAATGAAGTTCTTGCCCTGCGCCTGCATGCGCTCCTTCTCCTCGCGCAGGGCCAGCGCCAGATGCTTCTTGACGACGCCGGCCGGGATGCGCCGCGTGTCCAGCCGCAGGGAAAAGACGAAATACGCGCCCTTCTGGGGCGGAGCCGTGCGCCAGGCGCTGTCCAGCATATCCTCGAAGCAGACCCAGCCGTGGGCCTGCATCTCGGGCAGCTCGTCGATGTCCTGAAAGGCGTACTGCCGGAGCTTGTCGGGCACGGCGTTCCACTGCTCGTCAGTCATGCTGTCCAGCACGCGAAAGCGCGTGAAGCTGCAGCTGGAATTGGCAAATCCCATATCCTGTCCTCCGCATACGGCGGTTGATTGTCCATCCGGCCCCGGCCTTGTCGCCGGGAGGCATCGCCCCCTGTTGTACGCAGGGCCGCGGCGTCTGGCAAGGCGTCAGGCCGGCAGCAGCAGGCGGCGCAGGTCGTCCACCGAATCGCACAGATGCTCCGCACCCGCTCCCGCCAGCTCCTCGCGGCTGCCGTAGCCGTACAGCACGCCCGCGCACGGCAGCCCCACGGCATGCGCGCCCTCCACGTCATGATGACGGTCGCCGATCATGAGCGGACGGGCTTCCGGCGGCAGCTCCGCCAGCCCCAGCGCATAGCGCAGCACGTCCGTCTTGTCGTGGCGCGGGCCGTCCAGCTCCGCTCCGGCCAGCACGGTAAAATACGGCAGCAGGCCGAAATGCTCCACGATGACCCGCGCGAACGGCTCCGGCTTGGCCGTGGCCAGATGCACCCGCACGCCCGCCGCGGTCAGCGCGGCCAGCAGATCGGCCATGCCGTCATAGACGCTGTTCTCAAGCATGCCCCGCTCACGGTAATATTCCCGATAAATGCGCAGGGCCGTACGCGCTTTGTCCGGCTCCTCGGGAAAATACACGGCAAAGGACTCCAGCAGCGGCGGCCCGATGAAAAAGGTGAGGCTCTCACGCGGCGGGCGCAGGCCAAAATGCGCCAGCGCCAATTGCACGCCATTGAGGATGCCGGGCGCGGAATCGGTCAGCGTGCCGTCCAGATCAAAAAAACAGTCCGTAAAGGGTGTGGTCATGGTCTCTCATATACGCTGCGCTGCGGCACGAATGCCGCCGCTGGCTTGTTGGTACGGTGTACTCGATTTTTGGGGGGGAGGGGCCCCCCTCGCCTAGATAGTGTCGTCAAATTATGTTTGCCCACAAAGATATGCATCTAATTTGAACGGCGGCAAGAAAAGAGGCGCAT
>NZ_CALUWS010000076.1 GCF_944324525.1 uncultured Desulfovibrio sp. | reverse complement strand
ATTCGGCTCTTGGCAGAAAACCTCCAGCTTCATGTCTGAACGGAGGGTGAACAACGTGTTGACACTCTACATCTAGGCAAAGTGTAGCAGCGCTGAGGGAAGAAAGCTCTACATCGGTCTTTTGCTGAGATCCTGTCCAACGGTATGCCGTGGGCCGAAAAGGCGTCCAGCATCGCGCGGCTACGCTGCGGGACCGCATTTCCCTTTTCTTCTGTTTCCGATCAGTCGTCGCACGGAGAAGAACGTGTCCGCATCGTTGAGGGCAGCCCATGAAAGCGTGACGATATCCTCGTCATAATCATCCCGGAAATGAGAGATCCATATCCCTTCTTTTGAGGCAACGATGCAGAATATTGCGCCAAGTTGCTTGGCATAGCTCCGTGCCTGCTTTTTGGCTTCGCGCAATTGCCTGGCGGAAGCTATGGAGAGTTTTGTTTCCAGCAGGATATACGCGGAATGATGATCGCTCGTCACATGCGGGAGGATGACAAAGTCAGGGATCAGCGCAAAATTATGATTGCCGACCTCGATATATAATTGCTGCTGATAGTCTGCTTCACTATAACCGAGTCGCGCCAAGAAAGGTTTGACAAGCTTCTTTTCTACATCTTTTTCATTAAAATAGAGTATGTCTGCATTCTCTTGGATATGTTCTATTCGCGGGAGTTCGCATTGTGAGATAGCCAGGAGATGGTTATAGGCCGAAGGAGGGATCTCCACGCCGTTGATCCCCTGCATATTTTTTCGGACGATGGGAAGAGTCTGAAAAACGCTGTCTTTGCGTAGTTTATGCAAGGATATGCGCGAAATGCTTTGTATTTTTTCTATGTAGGCGCATCTGTAATAATAAAAAAATGGGTCGTTGAAACCGGTTGAAACGACTTTCCATATCGAGTCGAAGGCACTTGCGGGACTGCGCAGATACATGATCGCCATGTCGCCCGCCAGAGCTTCTGGATCGCATTGCCAGCATATGACAGACGATTTCTGATTTTTGAGAAAAAAGTCATCTTCCGAACCGCCGATGCAGAAGATCCCTCTTGGCTCCGGCAATTTTTCAATAAGATAGCTCTTGACCCCGCCAAGATACTTGGGCGCAAAATCGTAGAGAAAGGCGCAGAGTTCGCCAAGAGTGAGATGATGCTTTTTTCTGAAATCCTGAAGAGCACGGCAAATTTCGCCATAGTAAAGAAATCGCTCTCGGTAATGCTTTTTGAGTGGCATTTCCGGCAGATGGATACCAAATGTGTGTGAGATCTTTTCGAATATGTTGAAATTGTATTTGAAGTAATAGGGAACAAAAAAGTCAGGAAAATTAATAGACAGATATGTCGTAAAGTAATCGAGTGACCCGGAGAAGCAGGAAAAAATATCTTTTTCTGACAGACCGTCACCAGCATCTATTTCAGCGTGAAGGGAATCCATCACCATATCTATGCTATGCACGCGCTTCCAGCGACCGAAGTTTCCTTCTTTCAGGTCTTGGGCAAGGTCGTGCAGCTGCTGGATGCCTTCATCTACAATTTTTGTATCAGGGCAGTATGCGCAGCGCAGCGCGCGTATGGTAGGGAAATACTCTTCCGCAAAAGGGGCGTACAGGCTCCGGGAAAACAGGCGAACGATATTTTTTCCGCCGGCCGCAAGGTAGTTGGCCCACACATAGGCGTTGAACATCATACATCCTTTCGCTGCGTTTCGTCAGAGTTCAGGCAGGCCCGTTTGCCGCCCGCATGGCCGCTGTCAGACAAGCCGCGTCCACGCTGCAAAGATGGCCGCAGCCCGCACGCAGGCGTTTGGGCGGGTTTGCGTCAGGACTGCACGGAAATCTGCTGATAGACGGTAACGGCCAACGCGGAAAAAGGAAAGGCGCTGCCATGACGGGCAAGGGCCCCGGCATTGCGTCCCTTGGCCTATGCTGCCCGTCAGGGTGCGGAAATGCGGCAGAGCGGGCAAACCCTGCCGGATGACCTTCTGCCAGCATAGGCAGGGCAGCGGCGCATAGCGTGAGTTTTGGAGAGGGCAGCTTGATTTATGGACAATAACGTGGAAAAATTCGCAACCACATGTCGGGCAAGGCAAAGCTCAGCGCGACGGTACGGCGTCGGGCCGCTGCCATCCGCTGGTGCCGCGGCTGGGCGGGTCCGCCCGGCCGCGTTGCGGATGTCGTGCTCCCTTCGCGGGCGCGTCGTGTCATGTCCGGCAGGTTTGCGTACCTGGACGTAAAGCAGGCCGGATATGATCCGTTCCCGCTGCCGTCCTGCGCTGCCCCTACCCTGAACAACGCGGAGGTCTGTGCCGATGCGCCGCAACATTTGTATCTCCAAACGGTCCCTGGTTGGTCGTGTCCTCCTGCTGTGCCTGCTGTTGATTGTGGTGGGCGGCACCGGGGGCTGCAGCGGCGGCCTCCTTGTCCACAGAGGCCCCTTGTGGTTTGAAAAGCCGTTCATCGCCATGCGGGAAAAGGCATGGCGCGAAAAAGCCGAAAGAGAATGGAAGACCTACGACGCCAATGTGAAGGAAATTTTCCGCCTGGATCAGGAGATCCCGGCGCAGTGTCCTCCCCCTCGCACGAGTCCACGCTGGGCCACTGAAAAGCTCATCCGTGACCGGCTGTCGTGGGTCGCCTTGCGTGATGAGGCTGACGCGGGCGACGCTCTGGCGCAGGTGGAGATGGCGCGGGCCCTGTATTCCCTGGCCAGGCAATATTCCAACCCGCGCACGCACGGGCGCTGGATCGAGTGGGGGCTGTTCTATGCCCGCTGTGCGGCGGCACAGGACGTGCGCGGCCTCGGGATCCTCGGCATCTATCAGTGGAATCTGCTGGACAAGCCCGTTGAAGGCGAACAGACCCTGAGGCAGGCGGCACGCGGGGGCGTGCTGGAGGCCGTGGCGCTGCTGCATGATAACGTCGTGGATTGCGCGCCCATTATTTCCGGCGATGAGGAGGAGGCCCTGACGGAGTATTATGTGGGACGCAATCCGTCCAAATACCAAAAAGATCCTTCGAAAAATTCGGAACTGAGTCTTTTTTACAATCCGGTAACAGGCTGGAAAATCGACAGCTTCAGGGATCTCTACGTCAACTTCTGGCGCATCCCCGGCAGGGATCCCACCTTGCGCGGAAACAAGCCCGGCGAGCTTGATCCCTATAACGGCACCTATTTTTTGCCCCAGCCCCAACCCTGGCCGGAATTTGACAAGCTCGTCCCGACCCTGGCCGAATTGCGCAGCCCGGCCCGTCAGGCCGCCCTGTACAAGGAACTTGCCGGCATGTGGAAGGACCTGCCTCCTTGCAGCAGCGACGGTGTGGAGTTCAGGCGCGGCGGCAACTTTTTCTTCCATGACCCGGCCAAGCCACTCTTCATCAATCTGCGGCATGTGCGCCGTCACAAGGAGCTGGCGGATACCAGCGGCAACTGGGAAGTGCAGGCGCAGCTGGGGCAGAGGCTGATACGTTATGCCGAACGGCTGCCAGAGCTGTCCCCCGTGCTGGACGAGCCCATTCGGCATTACTACGGCTGCGCCGTGCGCCGGCGGGGCGTCAGCCCCTATGATGTCGATTGGCTGGCCAAGTATCTGGAAAAAAAGGGGGACTGCGCCGCCATGGAGAAGGTCTTGCGGCTGGGGGCATGCACCGCGGGCGACCACGTAACCAGGAACATCCCGGCAGACAAGCTGACCGAGCTCTACTGGGGCGACAACTACTATGAGTATCACGAGGCCAGCACGGCAATGGAGAAGCGGGTCGCCCGGGCAGAGACGGTGGAAGAACTGTCGACCATCATTCCGCCGCTCGACTTGTACCTTGAAAAGGGCAAGTGCGTGGCCCGGAACAGATATGACCCGTCGACCATGACGCAGGACAGTGCACGGGACATGACGCAGGACACGACGCAGGGCAAGGAGCAGGGCAAGGACAGGGGCAAGTCGCCCGGCGCGCATTGAGCGGGCAGCCGTCAGAGGGCAGCGTGCGGCACGCGTCTGTGTGTTCAGGTGGCGCGCGTCTGCTCCCGACGCGGCACGGGAAGCGCGAGCCCGGCCGCGCATACGCGCTTGCGCCGCTTCTTGGCGCATGCGCGATCTGCCGAGGCCTTCCCGCCGGAACCATCAGCGGGGCGGCCCCGGAAGCTCGCCGTGGGCAAGCGACAGGCTGAGACGGCGCGCAAACAAGAAGAGCGCGGGCGTGCCGTTACCGGTCGAGTGCCTGCATTCCATGAGGGGCAGAAACATTTTCGCGCAACCTCGTACCGGCGGCAAAGCGCATCGGGCGCTGTTCTCAGGTTGCGTGACGGAATTCTCAACGCACACGGCGGCTTTTGACGAGGAAGTGCCGTTCTGCCTTTCCGTCATTTGCCATACAGGATACCTCCTTGCGGCGTGCCGCTGTCCGAGCGCGTGGCGGATGCCGGCATGCGAGGGCGTTGTGCCTGTGAAAAAGGCGGAACGTGAGGTGGCGGCACAGTGCCGCCCGGCCCAAACCAAGCGGGAAACACCGCGTTTTTTCCGCCAAATGCCAGGCCGTAGGTTTGAAACTTGGAGCGTTTCAAACGGAAAATGCTTATGGCGCAAGCGTCTTTTCAGGCCCGGAGCGTTGCCCTTGCCTGTGCCCAGGGATGTGCCCAAAAGAAAAGGCACTCACGCCATGAACGTGAGTGCCGTTTTTTTCTGGTGCGCCCGGCAGGAATCGAACCTGCGGCCTACAGCTTAGGAGGCTATCGCTCTATCCAACTGAGCTACGAGCGCGCGGAGCAAAATACTAGGTAAATGTCGCTGTCCTGTCAAGAAAAGGAAAAGGCGGCTTTGTCAGCCCGGCGCACCGCCGGTCACAGGCTGTATTCGAGCACCAGCGCCACGGCGGCCAGGCACAGACAGGCGAGCAGCACGCTGTAGGCCTTGCGGACACGGAGCGAAAGCACCGCGCCGAGCATGGCGGCGACGTACATCATGGGCCAGTTGATGTTGCGCAGCAGGGGGCCGCGGCGCTGGGAGTCCAGCCCTTCAAAGACCAGCGTCAGTCCGACGAAGCAGATGAGATAGAGAGCGAACTGCCAGCAGGCGCGCAGGCTGATGCCCAGCAGCAGGGCATGCCCGGGCGCGCAGCCGCGGCCTGTACGGCAATAGCCTTCCACGGCGGGCATGATGCGGTTGAGCAGGACGCGCTGGCTGCGTTCGGCGAAGGCCGCCGCATAAGCGGCAAGGACGGCGAGGAGCAACGGCAGCAGGAGCGCGCCGGGCGCGGACCAGCCGTAGAGCCGGACCAGAGGGAACATGAGCAGGAAGCTCAACACCCCCTGCGGGGGAACGACGCTGCCCAGCGGCACCACATCCAGCCAGAGCAGCTCCAGCGTGATGCCGAGCGGCAGGGCAAGCAGCCAGTCGCCGGTCAGCAGGCCCATGAGCAGGGCCGCAAAGAGCGGCCGGTCAACGAGGCGAAAGATCAGCGTATGCCGGAAGACTCCCAGCAGGACAAAAAAAAAGCGTAGGGAATGCCCCGCAAGGCCATATCAAAGAAGCTGTTCAATGGAATCCCTCACCTTCTCGGAAGGTACGCAACGAAAATCCAGCTGGATGCAGCGCTGCAGCAGGGTGCGCAGATCTTCGCTGTCCTGCTCCGACACAGCGACATGGGGCAAAAGCTGTTTTTTGCCGGGGGCGTAGTGAAGATTGCCTATATTCAGGCATTTCATGGCGATGCCGGCGTCGCTGGCGTGGCGGGCGTCCTTGCAGTCCTCGAAAAGGACCAGCACGCTGTCGCCGCAGGCCTGCAGGGTCGCGGGCAGGGCTTCCAGCCTGACGAAATGCGTTTCCACGCTCTGCGGCACGGCGAGCAGGGTGATCTGCTGCCGCAGGTCGTCCTGCGCCATGGCGTCATTGGCTACGACCAGATGATGGGCGGCCACATAGGGCAACCAACCCTCGATGACCTGCCCGTGCACCAGACGGTTGTCCACCCGAAACCACGTCATGCCTGGGCGCCCGCCTTATCCGCCTTGTCCGTCTTATCCGCCTTCTCGGCCTTGTCCGCCTTGTCGCGCGTCTTGTTGCGCAACATCTTGCCGGCCACCACGATACCCTTGGTGCCCGCCTCGCCGGCCAGTTCGGCCAGTTCTTCCAGGCTCTTGGTCCGGCTGCTGAAGACCTTGAGCAGCATGGGCAGGTTGACGCCCGTCACCACTTCCACATGATGGTTGCCCAGCAGCGAAAGGGCCAGATTGGTCGGCGTCCCGCCAAACATGTCGGTCAGGATGATGACGCCGGCTCCCTTGTCGAGGCGCTGGGCGGCATCATCCAGCCGTCTGACGGTCTCCGGCACTTCCTGCGCGATATCAACGCTGATGGAGGTGCAGTCGCTCAAGGTCCCGAGGATAAATTCCGCCGTGCGCAGCATGGCCGAGCCGTAATCGGCATGGGCCACCACGATGATGCCGACCTGTGCGGGGCTGCTGCTCTGATCTTCTGCCATGATTCACCTTGCCCTTCTGACGGTTGGGGAAATTTCTCTAGGGTCAGGACTCATTATTTCCATACGCTTCAAAAAAGAGTAGGTATGGAGACGGAGGTTACCATGTCTACTC
>NZ_CALUWS010000075.1 GCF_944324525.1 uncultured Desulfovibrio sp. | reverse complement strand
CCGCCTCGCGTTCCGCCTTTTTCAAAGGTGAAACGCTCTGGAGCATTTTCCGTTTGCAACGCTTCGCGTTCCAAACCTTACGGCCTGGCGTTTCGCGGAAAAAACGCGGTTTTTCCGCTCACTTTCGGCCGGGCGGCGCTGTGCCGCCGCCTCGCGTTCCGCCTTTTTCAAAGGTGAAACGCTCTGGAGCATTTTCCGTTTGCAACGCTTCGCGTTCCAAACCATACGGCCTCGCGTTCCGCCTTTTTCAAAGGCAAAACGCGCTATTTCAATTTCATGCGGGCCGTGCCGTCCTTGTAGAACGGCGTCTCCGTCACCCGGGCGGGCAGCTCCGCGCGGGAGGCCTTCACCACATAGGCATCCGCATCGGCATGCGCGGCGTCGGCCCAGGCAAAGGCGATGACGCAGCCCAGCGACGGCGCGAAGGAACCGCTCGTCACCCGGCCTACGGGCGTGCCGTCCGGCAGGGCCAGCACGTCGCCGCCGCGGGCGGCGCGGCGGCCGTCGATGACCAGCGCCAGCAGCTTTTCCCGGATGGTCTGCGCGCCGGCCTTGCCCACATAGTCGGCTTCGCTCGTGAGCATGCGGCCCATGCCCGCCTCGGCGGGATTGTGGTCCTCGTCCAGCTCGTGCCCGTACAGGGGCAGGCCGGACTCCAGCCGCAGGGTGTCGCGAGCGCCCAGCCCGGCGGGCTTGACGCGCGCATCCGACAGCAGGGCCTCCCAGAAGGCGACCACCTTGTCCGCGGGCAGATAGAGCTCAAAGCCCAGTTCGCCGGTATAGCCGGTGCGGCTCACCAGGAGCGGCGCGCCCTGCCACTGGGTACGCACGAAGCCGAAATAGCCAAGATCATGGAAATCCGCTCCCAGCACGCCTTCCAGCACGGCCAGGGATTCCGGCCCCTGCAGGTCGATCTTGCCCGTTTCGTCCGAGACGTCCTTCAGGCTCACCGTTTCGGGCAGGCGCTGGCGCAGGGCGGAGAAGTCGCTCGCGATGCAGGCGGCATTGACCACGATCATGAAGGAATCCGGCCCGAAGCGGTAGACGATGCAGTCGTCCATGACGCCGCCGCGCTCATTGAGGATGAAGCCGTAACGGCATTTGCCTTCCTTGAGAGTGGCCAGATTGTGGCTGACGGCGCGGGACAGCGCCGCATCGGCGCCCTCGCCCTCGATGAGGAACTCGCCCATATGACAGATGTCGAACAGTCCGGCGTGATGGCGGGTATGCTCATGTTCCGCCAATATCCCTTCATACTGGATGGGCATGAGCCAGCCCGCGAACGGGGCCATTTTGGCGCCGCGGGCCTGATGCCAGGCGGTGAGCGGCGTTGTGCGGCATTCTTCGGCCATGAAAAACCTCCTCGGGCCACGGCCTGCCCCGTGGGGCGGCGGGCAGCGGCAAGATCAGACGCCCGGACGGGCGCCGCTGATGGCATAGTTTCCGGATACGCTATCCGAAAATATCCCCTGCCACAAGCCCGCCGGCCCGTTTGGGTAATGCATCTTTCGTCACCCGTGCGTGAAGAAATTTTGCATGACCTCGGGATCGCAGCCGCTGAAGCAGGCTTCCCAGTCCACGTCCCGCACGGCCTGCCGCAGGGCCTGCGGCTCATCCCGTACGCCCGTGAGCCGGCTTTCCAGCTCGCGCACGTCCGCCGCCGCAAAAAAGTCGCCGTGGATGCGGCAGCTCTCGATGACGCCCTTGCGCACGTCCAGCAGTACGTCCACGAGCCCCCACGGGAAGCGCCGCCGTCGCCGTTCGCTGAAGGCCGGGGAGCGGCCGAAGTTCCATTCCCAGGTCCGGTATTTTTCTTCCGCCAGCCGTTCCGCCTCCCGCAGCGCGTCTTCCGGCACGTCCAGCGGGACGCTCTCCGGCGCGCAGCAGGCGGCCAGCGCCGCGCGCAGATCGTCCATCGTGCTGCCGGCCTGCCAGCACTCGCTGATGTTGGTCACCCGCGCCCGTACCGAGGCGACCCCCTTGGAGCGGTATTTTTCCGGGTCCACGCTGAGCGCCGCCACCATGTCCTCGAAATTCAGATCCACCAGCAGCGTGCCGTGATGCAGCACCCGGCCCGCGCGCAGGGACTGGGCGCTGCCGGAGATCTTGCGGCCCCCGGCCTCAAGGTCGTTGCGCCCGGTCAGCCGGGCCGTCACGCCAAGCCGCGCCAGCGCCGCGCACACAGGCTCCAGATAGCGGGCAAAGTCCACCCTGCTCCGCTCCGGCGCATACTCCATGAAGGAAAAATTCAGATTGCCCAGATCGTGGTACACCGCCCCGCCGCCCGTATTGCGCCGCACCACCGGTATGCCGCGCTCCGCCAGCCAGGCCGTGTCCACCTCTTCCCAGGTGTTCTGATGGCGGCCCACGATGACCGAGGGGCCGTTCTGCCAGAGCAGGAAACAGCCCGGGAACTCCGGTCCCAACCGGCGGTACAGCACTTCCTCCAACGCCAGATTCAGGGCCGGGTCCGTCTGCCTGATCGAATAACACTGCATGCTCATGGCCGCTTTTTCCTCCTCGGGACGGGAACGGAAGACCGCCGCGGGCTATTCCTCGCGCAGGGTGCGGGTCATGAGGCGGGTCACGGCGTCGGCGGGCTTTTCGCCGGAAAAGAGGATGCTGTGGACGGCATCGGTTATGGGCGCTTCCACCCCGAGGCGCGCCGTCAGGTCATGCACGGCAAGCGTGGTCTTGACGCCTTCGGCCACCATGCCGAGCCGGGCGGTGATGTCCTCCAGCGCTTCCCCCTGCCCGAGCCGCAGCCCCACCTGCCGGTTGCGGGAAAGATCGCCCGTACAGGTAAGGGTCAGGTCGCCCAGGCCGGAAAGCCCCATGAAGGTACGCTCCATCGCCCCGCAGGCCATGCCGATGCGGGACATCTCCGCCAGTCCGCGCGTAATGAGGGCCGCGCGGGTATTGTGCCCGAAATGCAGGCCGTCGCTGACGCCTGCTGCAATGGCCATGATGTTTTTGAGCGCGCCGCCCATCTCCACACCCATGACGTCCGCGCTCGAATAGCAGCGGAAGCGCGGTCCGGAGAGCAGATCGCGCAGGCGGCGGACAAGCTCCGCCTCCCGCCCGGCCAGCACCACCGCCGTGGGCAGGCCGCGCATGACCTCCGCCGCAAAGGACGGGCCGGAAAGCGCGGCGAAGCGGAAGGGCGTGCCGGCCAGTGTCTCGGCCACGATACGGCTTGGCGTGGCCAGCGTGCCCACTTCGAGGCCCTTGGCGGCATTGATGAGCACCGGCGAGGCATTCAGGTGGCGGCGGTGTTCCTCCAGCCAGCCCCGCAACTGCTGGGTGGGGATGGCCAGCACGAGGTAGGTGGCCGACAGGACGGCGGGATCCGTCTCGGCCCGCAGGGCCGGATGCAGGGGCAGGCCCGGCAGGTAGCGCGCGTTTTCGTGCGTCTGATTGATGCGTTCCGCCGCGTCGCCGTCACGCAGCCAGAGACGGACGTCATAGCCGAGACCGGCCAGCAGATGCGCCAGCGCGGTGCCCCAGCTCCCGCCGCCGGCCACACAGAACCCAATGGATGCTTTCATGCTCAGAACCCCAGTGCGCTTTCCCGTCCCGGCCTGTCGGGAAGGGTGTCCCGTTCCACGCGCAGGGTATCCCCGAAACGCAGCAGGAACAATCCGGAAAAACGGTCGCCCTTGTAGACCTCCACCCGGAAGATCTTCCCCTGTCTGTCCACGGAGAAACGCTTCTGGAAGGCCGCGTGCTTCAGGCTCAGACCGCTTTCGTCCTGACGGCCGCTGTCAAAGCCGATGGCGTTGACGCGGTAGCCGTCCTTGCCGTGGATGACGGCGTCCTCATACACGCGCACCACCTGCCCGAAGCCCACGAAGAGCTTCTTGCCGTCCACGGTGGCCATCATGCCGTCCAGACTGTCGTCCATCTCGTGCCAGTCGGGCTCGATGAGGGTGATGGTACGGTTGCCGTAGTGGATGCACAGGCGGTCTTTCCGCTCCGGGCAGGGCAGCACGGCCATGATGGGCTTGGACGTGACGGCGGTGGAGGCGCAGTCCCTGGGCAGCGGCAGGAAGCGTATGCAGTCCCGCACGTCCTCCAGCGGGAGGAAGACCCGGTTCCCGGCAAAGGCCACGCCGAGGTTCTCCCGCAGGGCCTGCCGGATGCCGTCGGGCGTGAGCTCGAAACCGCGCTGGAAACGCACGCCGGCCTGATGCAGGAAGTTCTCGATCATCTGCAGGTGGTAGTACACGCGCAGCTCCACGGGGAACTCCTTGCTGGCCTCCAGACCGAACGCCGCCTTGCCCTGCCGCACGGCGTAGTAGGAAAGGCTCTTCTCCATCTCCCGGTCGCCCTCGGCGGTGCGGGTGTTGTGGATGTGATAGGTGTGATGCGGGGCCAGGAGACGCTCGTTGACGGCGGAAACGACGGCGTGGGCCTCCTCGTGCAGCTCGCCCATGAAGACGTTCTCCAGACGGGCCTGGTCGATGACGATGCACTGGCCCCAGCGGCGCGGATTGTTGAGCTTGTCGATGTAGGTGGGCCGGTAATAGCCGCTGCCGTCGTGCAGATTGAGCACCAGCCGCACGTCGGGATGGCCGATGAGGTCCTTGATGCGGCTGACGGTGTGGAATTCGGGATCCTCCCGGTCCAGCCGGGCGAACTTGCGGTTCATGTCGCCGTGCAGGCCGCGGGAACGTCGGATGATGCTGGGGAAATTGAGGTTCGGCACGACCCAGACGGCCCCTTCCTGGATCTCGTAGCGCGTGCCGAGCAGGGTGGCCGCCGAAAAGCCGCCGGGCTCGTCTCCCTGGATGCCGCCCACCACGAGCACGGCCTGACGGCCCGTCCCCAGACGGATGGTGGTGAAGTCCAGCGTATCGTCCGCCGCCGCCGGCCGGACAAGGAAACCGCCAAGGAAGGCCCACAGGAGAAGCAGCAGACAGGCGGCCCGCGGCACGGCGCGGCGGGAGACGGCGGGGCGGACGCCCTGCCGTCGTTCAGGGCGAAACGGAAGGTCTTGTCGCATAGTCGGCCTTTGCGGGGCGATGGCCTCCCCCGCGGAAAAACCGCCCCGTACCCAGCAACGGGACTGTATCTCCCTAGTTTTACCCATTTGCGCGTGATGGGCAAGCTCTTCTTTTGCGGGACGCGCATTGCCCTGCCGTCATCATTTTGTCATACTTATGGTGTAGGCCAACCTCAAAAAAGGAAGGAGCAGGATATGGGCAGCAAGTCCGACGCCGAAAGCGGCAAGAAGAGCAAAGAACAGGCGGAGCAGGAGCTTTCCGCCGCCGAGGTCCTTCCGCCGCACGGCGAGGCGCTGCGGGAATGCACGGAGGCGCAGATCCATGATCTGTCCTGCCCCGGGCTGTACATCAACCGTGAGACCAGCTGGCTGGAGTTCAACGCCCGCGTGCTCAACGAGGGACTGGACAGCCGCCAGCCCCTCTTGGAACAGCTCAAGTTCCTCTGCATTTTCCGCAGCAATCTTGACGAATTTTTCATGATCCGTGTGGCCAACGTGCAGCGGCAGTATGAGAACCATGTGCCGTCCACCGGCCCGGACAAGACGCCGCCCGGCCGCCAGCTGGCGGAGATCAGGCGGCTGGTGCTGGCCCAGCTGGCCCAGGCGCAGGAACACTGGAGCAAGTGGCTGGTGCCGCATCTGCGCGAACGCGGCGTGCGCCTCGTGCGCTACTGCGACCTCACGCGCAAACAACAGAAATTCCTCGACCAGTATTTCGCGGACGAGGTCTTCCCCGCGCTGACGCCGCAGGCCATCGACCCCAGCCATCCGCTGCCGGTCATCTCGGCCCTGACGCTGAACTTTCTGGTGCAGCTCGAGGACAAGCACGGCGTCACCCGCTATGCCCGCCTGAAGATCCCCAACAACTTCCCGCGCCTCGTCTTCTCGCCGCGCAGCAAGGAGGCCAAAAGCTACACCTCGCTGGGCTTCAGCTCCAATACGCGCGACAACGACATCATCCTGCTGGAGACGCTGGTGCAGCAGCATCTGCCCATGCTCTTCCCGGGCATGAAGATCGTCAATTCCGCCCTCTTCCGCATCACCCGCAACGCGGATGTGGAGATCGAAGAGGACGAGGCCGACGACCTGCTGGAAGCCGTGCGCGATCTGGTGGATCAGCGCCGCTTCGGGGACGTGGTGCGGCTGGAGGTGGCCCACTCCATGCCGTCGGACATGCGGCGTTTCCTCGTGGACATCCTGGAGCTCAAACCTTTTCAGGTCTACCGGGTCAAGGGGCCCATGGCCTTTTCCTCGCTCATGGCCTTGTACGGCCTGGACAGGCCCGGCCTCAAGGACGAGCCCATGCATCCGGTGCTGCCCAAGCCCTTTGCCGAAGAGGGCGGCGAAGCCATTTTCGACACGCTGCGCGCGCAGGACGTCCTGCTTTTCCATCCCTACCAGAGCTTCGGGGCGGTGCAGGAGTTCATCCGCCGCGCCAGCGAGGACCCCGGGGTCATCGCCATCAAGCAGACGCTCTACCGGGTGGGCAAGGACTCCCCCATCGTGCAGGCCCTCATCGAGGCCCGGCGCAGCGGCAAGCAGGTGACCGCGGTGGTGGAGCTGAAAGCCCGCTTCGACGAGGCCAGCAACATCGGCTGGGCCGAAGAGATGGAAAAGGCCGGGGTGCATGTGGTCTACGGCATCCCGGGCATGAAGATCCATGCCAAGCTCTGCCTCGTGGTGCGCCGGGAGACGCAGGGCGTGCGCCGCTATGTGCATATCGGCTCGGGCAACTACAACCCCTCCACGGCCAAGATCTATACGGACATGGGCCTCATGACCTCGCACCCCGGCATCTGCGCCGAGGTGAGCGAGCTGTTCAACGTCATGACCGGTTATGCCGAAAAGGACGACTACACGCACCTGCTGGTCGCCCCGCACGGCATGCGCCGGGCCATCGTGGCCGCCATCCGGCGCGAGGTGGAACGCCAGCGCAGCCACGGCGACGGCTTCATCGTCCTGAAGTGCAACCAGCTGGTGGACAAGGTCTGCATCCAGGAACTCTATCTGGCGGCGCAGGCCGGGGTGCGCGTGCGCCTGCAGGTGCGCGGCGTGTGCTGCCTGCGGCCCAACGTGCCCGGCCTGAGCGAGAACATCGAAGTGACGTCCATCGTCGGCCGCTTCCTCGAGCATGTGCGCCTCTACTACTTCCACAACGGCGGGGATCCGACGCTCTACATGGGCAGCGCCGACCTCATGCCCCGCAATCTGGACCGGCGCATTGAGGTGCTCGCCCCCATCCTTGACCCGGCGCTGCGAGAGCGTATAAGCCGTGAGGTGCTCAAGCCGCATATCGAGGATGCGCGCGTCTACCGTCTGCAGGCGGACGGCAGCTACCTCCCGCCGGATCCGCCCAAGGGCGAACAGGGGGGCGTGCAGTACCGCATGCTGGAAAAATTCGGCTGTCTGGCGGAATAAAGCGTTTTGCCCTTGAAAAAGGCGGAACGCGAGGCGGCGGCACAGCGCCGCCCGGCCCAAACCAGGCGGAAAAATCGCGTTTTTTCCGCGAAACGACAGGCCGTATGGTTTGGAACGCCAAGCGTTTCAAACGAAAAATGCTCTAGATGTAGAGTGTCAACACGTTGTTCACCCTCCGTTCAGACATGAAGCTGGAGGTTTTCTGCCAAGAGCCGAAT
>NZ_CALUWS010000074.1 GCF_944324525.1 uncultured Desulfovibrio sp. | reverse complement strand
AAAGGCAAAAATTCCAGTTAAGGTGCGCCTTATATCCCCGCCCTGAAGGGCGAGGCTTTACGGCGCGCTGGGTAAAAGAAGAGTTGTTAATGGAATTAGCACTGCAATAACTAGAGGCAATGACCATTTTTTAAAGTATGTTTTATGCATCGTTAACGTCCTTTCCTTCGCTTGTTCTTGATGTGGCCGAAAGTAGCTCAGGATATTAGAAATAAGATTACCCATAATTCCCTCTTGCCTCACCCTACGTTTTTCCCCTCCCCGCCGCAATCCCCATTCTCAACTTGCGTGATAATTTTTCTTGACGCTAAAAAGCCATGTAGCTACAAATAGGGACAGGAGGTATCGTGCCAAGAGAAGGAAAGTACATCAGCATGGTTTTGAAGGAAGAAGATCACAAGCGCGCAAAAATCGTGGCTGCAAAAACAGGAAAGACGCTCAAACAAATTTTTCTGGATGCAATCGCGGCACTTGAGATCAAGTTGGCTCAGGAAGAAGAAAAAAAATAAAACAGTCGTGTCCGGTATTGCGAGTGCCGGACACGACCTAACCACAACCCACCTTAGCGGAGGTGCATCATGGCTGAAAACAGTTTATCCCAAGCCGTCTCCTTCATCAATGACAATTCCACAATGGAAGTCGGCCTGACGGCCGAAGGCCAGCCCGCCGTGCGCTCGGACATCGTGGCGTGCCATTTCCACCGCAATCACAGGGACGTCTTGCGCGATATTCGCAAGTTACGCGCCAAGTGCCCGGAATCTTTCTATGAGCGCAATTTTGCGCCGATAGAAATAGACACCCTGTTGCCTCATTCAGGGGGTATCCGCAAAGACCGTGCTTTCCTCCTTACCCGCGACGCCTTTTCCCTGCTGGTCATGGGCTTCACCGGGGCGGAGGCGGTGCGCTGGAAAATCCGCTACATCGAGGCGTTCAACGTGCTGGAAGCCGCCGCGCGGGAAAACCAAGCCGAGCTGGCCCGCGAATCCGGCTACCGGCAGGGGCTGGATGAGGGACGGGCGTCGGTCGCGCCTTTGCTGGACGAGGTACGCGGCACGACCGCCCGCCAGTTCTGGCGTCTCGGCCCGGCGCGCAAGCGGCGGCTGCGTACCGCCGTGCGTTACCGCAAGATGGGGCTGGGCATTGCCGCCATCGCCAAGCTGCTGGACGTCGATAACCGGGAAATCAGCAATCTGCTGGACGCCGCCGAGGCGCTGGGCGAACTGCCGCCCCGGCGGCAAGTTCCCGCCCGCCCCGTGCAAGGCAACCTTCTGGCCCTGGACGACAGGGAGGTGGACGCATGAACACGGAAGATTTGTCCCCAAGCCATGCGCTGGAAGAAGCCCGTTACATCACGGCCTTTCTGGGGGCCAGCGTCAGCGCCTTCGGCGCGGCGGACGAAGCCTGCCGCCCCAATGAGGACGGCTGGACGGGCCTGCTCATCATCACGGAACTGCTGAAAGACCTGCTGACCCGCGCCGGGGAAGAGGCATAATCCCCCCGCACTCTCCGCGCCCTTTCCGGGCATGACCTCCGTTTTTCTGTCACCATGACGGGAAAACGGAGGTCTTTTGCTATGGCGGACGGGCTTTTTTTGCCGGACGGCACCTTTCAGCCGTTCAGCGCGGCGGATTTGCGCGCGGAACTGGCGACGCGCCAGAACGCGGGCGTCTTTTTCGGGGAGCTGGACGGCTGGCTTTCCACCTTGCCGGACCCTGACCCCGTGTTGCGCAAGCGCGGGGACGACGCGGCCATCCTGCGGGAACTTTCCGCCGACGATCAGGTGACCACGGCCATGTTATCCCGAAAGAACCGGGTGCTCAACTGCCCGCATTTCACGCTCCGGGCGGGCGCGCCGGACGGCGAACGGCCCACGCCGGAAGCGGAGGATCTGTACCGGCGGTTCATGCGCGACCTTGAGCGCACCAACCTGCGCGGCATCATCAGCGGGATCCTGGACGCGCCCTTTTACGGCTTCACGCCGCTGGAACTCATCTGGCGCTTTGACGGGGACTGGTGGCGTCTCGTGGACATCGTGGCGCGGCCTTGCCACTGGTTCCGCTTCGACAGTCGCAACGATCCCGTCTTTGTCGGGGAATACGGGGCATTCTGCGCGGACCCGCGCCCCCTGCCGCCGGGCAAGTTCGTCTTCGTCACGCACCATGCAACCTATGACAATCCTTACGGTTTGCGGCTTTTAAGTCGCTGCCTGTGGCCGGTGAGCTTCAAACGCGGGGGCTTGAGCTTTTACGCGCGCTTCGTGGAGCGGCACGGTATGCCGTGGGTGGTGGGCGAGGCTCCGGCCAAGGCGGAACGGCTGGAAAAACAGGCAATGGCGCGGGATCTGTCGCGCATGGTGCAGGATGCCGTGGCCGTCATCCCGCACGGCGCGTCCGTCAAACTGGAGAGCGCCGGGCAGACGCAGGGCGCGATCCATGAGGACTTCCTCGCGCGGCAGGACAGGGCCATCAGCAAGGTGCTCATGGGCCAGACCCTGACCATTGAGACCGACGGTAAGAACAGCCTGGCCGCCACGGAAGCGCACAAGAGTGTGGCCGACGATCTGGCCGATGCGGACAAGGCGATGGTCACGGATGCCTGGAACGAGATCGCCTGGCTGTATGCCCAGGTCAACGCCGGGCCGGGCGTGTTCGCGCCGCTGGCCGCCTATGACGAGCCGGAAGACCTGAACACCCGGGCCGACCTGGACAAGAAGCTGACCGAGATCGGCGTGCGTTTTACGGCGGAGCATTTCACCAAAAATTACGGTCTCAAGGAAAGCGAGTTCAGTGTGGACGGCCCGCGGCGACCGGGCGAAGCCGCAAACTTCGCCGCTCCTTCCGGGCGTGCGCCCCTGGCGGAAAAGGCGCAGGCGAACCTTGACGCGGCCATCGTCAACATGCTGCCCGCCGCGCTCAGGGCGGGCGCGGCGTTCGTCTCGCAGGTCGAGGACGCGATACGGACGGCCAAAAGCTATGAGGATCTGGAGGAAGGCCTTGCCGCGCTGCTTTCCCCGCTCATGGCCCCGGATGCGCTGGAGAGCTTTCTTGCCCGCGCCCTGACGGCGGCGGCGGGATACGGGGCCACAGCCGTGGACATCGAGACGGCGGAGGACGGCGATGTCTGAACCGTTTTTTTCCTTAACCGCCGGAGGCGCGAGCGGTAGCGAGCTGATAGTGGAGGCGGCGTGTCCGTCCGGCTTTGCCGGTGGACATGGATACGCCGCCGGAACGGGGAAGGAGGATGAAGAAGATGGCTAAGAAAAAGCCGGAGTTCGACCTGCCGGAACCGGAGATCATCGCGGAGGGCGTCCTCCCTGACGCGGCCATCGAGTTCTGGAAGTGGCGGGCCAAGCTCACGGACGAGGAAGCCAAGGCGCTGGGGGAGGAGGCGAAGCACCGGGCTTTCTATGTTACGGGGCTGGCCAGGCACGACCTTGTGCAGCTGGTGAGCGACGGCATCGAGGAAGCCCTGAAAAACGGGGAGACGCTGCCTCAGTTCAAGGCCCGGATCATGGCGGCCATCCAGACGCAGGGCTGGCACGACTACCGCATCGAGAACATCTTCCGCACCAACCTGCAAACGGCGTATGCCGCCGGCCGTTACAAGAAGATGCAGGCGGTCAAGGCATCCCGCCCCTACTGGCAATATCTGGCCGTCATGGACAAGCGGGTGCGGCCTTCACACGCCATGCTGCACGGCAAGGTCTATCCGGCGGATCACGAGTTCTGGGCAGCCAATTACCCGCCCAACGGCTTTCGCTGCCGCTGCTGCGTACGCACGCTTTCCGCCCGGCAGGTGGAAAAGCAGGGCCTGACTGTGGAAACGGACATGCCCAAGGCGGGCGTATGGACGGATCCGAAAACCGGAATGGAATACTCTGTCCACTTCCCTGGAGCGGACAAGGGCTTTCGCAACAATCCCGGCAAGGATTGGGTCGAGTCCGGGCTGGATCTGAAAAAATACCCGGATGTGAACAGGAAAAGCTACGAGGAACAACGCGGCCCGGCAAGCCGACGGCCCGCGCCGGTCAAGACGTATGCGGAGCTTGGGGAAGCCATCAAACAGCACTGCGGGCAATTCGCCACCAATAACGGCATCAAAAAAGTCGTGACGGAAAGCGGCAGGCAATACTTCATGGCCACGGACAGCCGGGGCACGCTCTGGCTCAATTCCAAGACGTTCTCCACGCACTGCGACGGGTTCAACGCGCTACGCGACCTGAAAACAGCCTGGAACAAGCTCGCCAAGGGCGAGGAACTGACGTTCAACGAGGAATACGCCTGTGAAAGCCTGTGGCATGAGCTGACGCACAACCGGCAAAAGCCGGGCAACCTAGGCGGGAAGGATTCGCCGCAACGGCGCGTCATGGAGATCGTCACCCAGTGGACGGCCCGGCGTACCTATCCGCGCCTGCTGGAAAGCCTGGGCGGCAAGGCCGCGCATCAGAAGGATATTCTGAAAAAAGGCTACGGCTACGGCGGCGAGATAAGCAATTTTGACCGTCTGCTGGAGGCGCTGGAGGTCAGGGAGGAGGAACTGTTGCCGGAGCTGCTGCGCCTGATGGAGACGGCGGCCACGCCGGACTATGACGGCGAACTGAAGGAACTACTGGCGCGCATGTCGGGCAGGGAATTCCTGAACATCGCCCACGCGCTGGACAATATAAAAGATGCCGACTTTGAAAAGCGGCTACGCTTCGCGGAGCTCATATAGGGTAATGGCGACACTCAGGCGTCTGCTCTCGTCCTTGATTTGATCAAGGTAATATTCCGCCTTTTCCGTGTCGCCCCGCCCCCAGTACAGATAGACAAGATACTCGCAGTTGTAGTCAGGGGCTTTGTCCATTGACGCGCGGGTATCCTCAAGCCATTCCGGCCTCTTGGATGCGGTAGGGAATTGCTTCGCGATTTCTTCGGGTGTGGCGACATCAAAGAAGTTTTCCATGCCTTCCCCATAGCCCGGCGCGCCGGAAGCGTCAAGGGCGGGCCGTTCTCAACTTGCGTGAAAATTTGCTTGACGCATGAAAGTATTTAGGTAAATACTTTCAAAAAAGGAGGTGAAATGACGCGAAACGAACAAGGGTATGAAAAAACGCTTACCCTGAAAGTTTCGGTAGAGGAGCACCGCAAGATCAAACTTCTGGCAACAGAGGCGGGGGTGACAATCAAGGAATTCCTGTTCCGGCTGATTGATGAAAAATTCCCCCACTGGCGGGATAAAGGCAACGCAAAATAACAATCGTGTCCGGTATTGCGAGTACCGGACACGACCTAACCACAACCCACCTTCAAGGGAGGTGCGCTATGGCTGACAATTCGCTATCTCAAGTCACGCCCGGCGTCAATGAACGCGACGAAATCCATTTTCTTTCCATCGGCTCCATGCCTGCGGTTTTGTCCTCTGACGTGGCCCGGCATTTCCAACGGCGGCACAGTCACGTACTGCGCGATATTGACCGATTGTGCTCTATCCTGCCGAAATCATTTCGTGAGCCCAATTTTGGGCTGACGTTCAAAATCGTTCCTGGCCCCAACGGCGCAAGCCGAAGGGAAAAAGCGTACCTCCTCACCCGCGACGCGCTGTCTCTGCTGGTCATGGGCATGACGGGCAAGGCGGCCATCATCTGGAAGCTGCGCTATATTGAAGCGTTCAATGCGATGGAGGCGCGTTTGCGGGATATGGCCGCCCTTGGCGGGGCCGAAGCGCCGTCAAGGAATGCAATACGCGAGTCCGGCTACAAGGAAGGCTACGACGCGGGCCGGGCGGCCACGCTGCCGGAGGTGAAGGCGGCGGAAGAGGAAGCCCGGCAAAAGACCGCCCGCCAGTTCTGGCGTCTCGGCCCGGCGCGCAAGCGGCGGCTGCGTACCGCCGTGCGTTACCGCAAGATGGGGCTGGGCATTGCCGCCATCGCCAAGCTGCTGGACGTCGATAACCGGGAAATCAGCAATCTGCTGGACGCCGCCGAGGCGCTGGGCGAACTGCCGCCCCGGCGGCAAGTTCCCGCCCGCCCCGTACAGGCCAGCCTGCTGGAGGTGGAAGCATGAGCGCCATGTGTGAAGTGCCCGTGGAAGTGGTGGATGAAATGGATCGCATAGAAGCCCGCGTGGCCTTTCTGAGCGACGTTTTTCAGGTCGTTTCCGAAAGACCGGAAGACGATCTCGCCTTGAGCCGCAAAGGGTTGGAAGGTCTGTTCTATTGGACGCAGGACCTTGAAAACATGCTGCGCCACCTGAACGAACTGGCCAATCCCCAATAAAAAACAGCCTGAAAAATTGCTTGCATGGAGCGCGCCCTTTCCGGGCAAAGCCCCTGTTTTCCTGTCATGGTGACGGAAACAGGGGCTTTCCTTTTACCGCCGGAGGCGCGGAAAAATGAACGACAAATGGATCGAGATAGCCCGCACGGGCACGTTCACGGACAGCGCCGGCCGTGAGCAGACGTTCACGGCGGGAGACTTGGACGCCATAGCCCGACGCTACGACCCGCAAAAGCGGGATGCGCCGCTCTGCTTCGGGCATCCGCAAAACGACAAGGCCCCGGCCTTCGGCTGGGTGGACAAGCTGAAAAGCGAGGGCGGCAGGCTGTACGCCAGCTTTTCCCGCGTGCCGGACGCGGTGCGGGACCTGGTGGCGAAGGGGCATTACCGCCACGTGAGCATGAGCCTCATGCCGGATCGGGTGAGCCTGCGGCATGTGGCGCTGCTGGGCGCGGCGCAGCCCGCCATAGACGGCCTCAAGGCGGTGGAATTTTCTCACGACACGAGGGCCATCACGGTGGACTTCGCGGCTTCAACCAGAGGGGACGACTCCATGACCATAGAAGAATTGCAGCGGCAGGTGGGCCAGCTCACGGCGCAGCTCGAGGCGCTGAAAGCCGAGAACGCGAACCTGAAAAAGCAGGCCGAGACCCACAAACAGGACAGGGACAAGGCCGAATCCGCCAGAAATGAGGCCGAACAGAAGGCGGAAAAGACGAGCGCCGACTTTGCGGCCTATCGGGAAAAGGTGGAAGGCGAGCGCCGGGAGGCGCGCGTCGCCGGGCTGGTGAAGGCCGGGAAGGTGAAGCCCGCCGAAAAGGCCGGGGTGCTGGACTTTGCGGCGAAGCTGGCGGCACAGGGCGGCACGGTGGACTTTGCCGCGCCCGACGGCAAGAGCGAGACCATCAGCCTGGAAGAACGCTACCTGCGCGAACTGGAAGCGCGGCCCGCGGATGAGCGGGCGTTCGAGTTTGCCGCGCCTCCCGCGCATGGAGACCCGGCGGGGAACGGCGGCAACATCGATCCCGCCGAACTGACGGCGAAACTGTAGATCAGGGGAGAGACACCATGAATGAAGGATTTCTCGGCAAGCACACCCTCTCCGGGGAACGGGCGGCCACGGGCGACCATCCCGTGGTGCTGCACCATCTGCCGCTTTCGGAAACGGCAAGGGCCGCCGCCATCCCCGTGGGCACTGTCCTGAAGCGCGTGGACGTCATGGGGGAGGACGACGAGAGCGACACCGTGGTGGGCGCTGCCTGGGAGCCGCTGCTTTCCACGGACGCGGCCACGGCGGTTCCCGTGGCCGTGGTGGATACGCCCTGCGATCCCACGGGCGAGAACGGCGAAACGTCCGCGCTGTGCGTGGTGCATGGCGGGGTGAAGCATCGCGTCCTCAGGACCGGGGACGGCAAGGCGCTCTCCGACGCGCGGATCGCGCAGCTCGTGGAACACAACATCTAGGTGTTGTGTTCCGATAGGTTGTTCACCCTTTCCTCATTCGGTAAGTTGGAAGTTACCAGACAAACCAACAAA
>NZ_CALUWS010000073.1 GCF_944324525.1 uncultured Desulfovibrio sp. | reverse complement strand
TGCGGAAAAGGGGGACGCGGAAAATCGTCTGTATCCATGTCGGCCCGTGTTCCCCTCCACGGCTTCCGTGGCTTCCGTCCCTTCCCCCAACGCGCTTTACCAGGGTGGATGGAAGGGAAAGGCGATACGCCGGCCGTCTCTTCGCGTGTCGGTCCCCCGGTGCGCTGCGGGAAGAGTGTTCTTGCTCCGGCCGCGTGGGGAAAATCTCCCATTTTCATCCTTGTCGTGTTGCCGGGGGACCATCAGATAACGAAATGCCTTGCGTGTCTTCCTGCTTTTTATCCTCCCCAATAAAGCGCGTTGGGGGAAGGGGTGGGGGCCTGGGGGAGGGGGAACCCCCTTTCGCGCTAGTGAAGGGGGTTCCCCCTCCCCCGGACGCGCCATGCCCGTAGCGTCAGCTACAGGCATGGCATAGCATGGAGAGCGACAGCGGCGCGCCACATGCTCAGGGGAGCATGTTGAGGGGGACGCGATAGACCCAGTCGCCGGCGTTGGACTGTCCGAAGCTTTCCCAGTTGGCGCGGTCGCGGTCGTATTCTTCGTAGCGGGCCAGCCGGGACTTGAGGCGGTTGATGAAGGCGGTCTGTTCGCCGATGCTCATGCGGTACCAGTCCTCTTCGCGCAGCAGCATGATGTCGCTCTTGTAGGGCAGGCCTTCCAGAAATTCGGCAAGGACGCCCAGTTCGGCGAGGCTTTTGCCCTGGGTGGGCAGGTTGGGGTCGCGGGCCATCTGGGCGGAGGCGGAGAGGATGCCCCGGAAGAAGTCGCGCGAGTCGGTCTTTTTGGTGCGTTCGGCGTTGTCGATGATGGTCTTGATCTGGGTGCTCAGGTCGTTGAGCTGGTTCTTGGTCAGCAGCACGGCCACTTCCACGGTGGGGCTTTGGCCGCCCTTGGCGAGCCGGGCAAGGTCCATGTCGGCGATCCACGAATTGACGACGCTGGGGGCCTGGTTTTGGCGCTGTGCGCCGAAGTATTGCAGCTGCATGGCGTAGCCGAGGGTGGCGGCGAGCTGGCGGGCCTGCTCTTCGGGCGTTTGTGCCGGGGCTTCGTCCTTGGGGCGGGTCATGATCTTTCCCGCGGCGGTATTCTTGACCATGCTGACCATGCCCTGGGCCAGCGTGGCGGCCACGGCGCCGAACTGCCGCGCGCCGGTGGCGGCATCGGGGGCATTGATGACCTGATAGTTGCTGCGGTTGCCGGAGAGGCGGCTGAGGGTGCGGTAGCTCTGCTCGGCATAGGCATGGTTTTTGGAGCCGCTGGGGCTTTTGATGTGCAGGGCGGTGATCCAGATGCCTTTCTGGCGGGCGAGGTCGTTCATCTCCGCCGGACCGAGCAGGACGGAGGCGTAGGGATCGCCGCCGCGCAGCGGGCCGGCATCGCTGATGAGCAGGATGAGGCGGGAGGAATAGTTGCCCCAGCTCAGTTTTTCCACGGCGTCATAGACGCCCGCGAGGGAGTCCTCGTTGAAATCGTGACTGGACACGGAAGCCTGCTGCACGGCGGCCAGACGGCTTTCCAGCGCGGCCCTGTCCTTTGCCGTGGCAAAATCGCTGACCACGGCGCTCGTGTACTCCAGACCGGGAGTGGCGGTGGTGCTGCTGCGGAAGGCCACCACGGCAAAGCCCACATTGTCGGTCATCTTTTCCTTTTCGAGCTGATCGTAGATGCGGCGCACCACGTCGCGGCTCTGGTCGATGTAGGGCTTCATGGAGATGGAGGTGTCGATGACGAGGGCGATGCCGGTCTTGGGCGGGCCGTCGGGAGCCTGCGCCGTGCCGGAGCCGGGATCGATGGAGGCCACGTTGAGGAACTTCACGTCATCGAAAGGCTCGCTCATGCCGAGGATGGGCATGAGATAGAAGCGTTTCGCGTCCACCGCGCCCTGGGTTTCGGCGGGCTCGCCGGCCAGGACGGGGGCGTCCGCCGTCATCTTGCCGGATGCCGCCTGCGTCAGCAGGGCGGCGAGCTGCTTTTCCATGTCGTTGGCGGAGCAGAGCGCCTTGAGGTCGTTTTCCGTCTTGAAGAAAAGCACGGGATCGCGCCCGGCGCGTGGCGCAAAGAGCAGCGTCAGGGACTGGTTCCAGGCGGTGGACTTGGCTTCTTCCAGCCAGCCCTGCGGCTCGTTGAGGCCCGTGCCGACGCGCAGCCAGCCGTTGGCGCGCTCGTAGACGTAGAAGACCGTGAAGGGGACGACCTTGTCCTTGATCACGGCGGAGGCGGCATCGGCGCTCTGGCGCAGCACCGCCCCGGGATGGCTGATGACGCGCTGGTAGAGGCTTTTCTTGCCTTCCTGCAGGAGGGGGGCGGCCTGGCCGGGAGCGGGCAGGGTCAGACAGAGCAGGGCGGCCCAGATGAGGATGGCCGGCAGCAGGCAGCGCCCAAAGGGACGGGTAAACATGGCGGATCTCCTATTTCCAGCTCTGGAGCAGCATCTTGGCTTCCATATCGCCCTTGGCGGCCGCGGCTTCCACATGGGCGCGCAGGGCCTTCAGGGACGCCTCGGCCTGGGTCACGCCCGCGGCCTTTGCCTTTTCGTACCATTGGCGGGCAAGGGACATGTCCGCGGGGATGCTGCCGCGCGGCAGGCCGGCGGCGGGATCATAGAACTGTCCCACCAGCCACATGGCCTCGGCATTGCCCTTCTGGGCGGCATCTTCCAGCAGGAGGAAGGCCGCGTCCGAATCTTCCGGGCTGGCCTCGGGCGTACGCAGGGGCTTGGCCAGGGCCAGACTGGCCGCCGGGTCCGCCGCGCCGCGCAGATGCTTGCGGGCGGTCTCCAGCGCGGTGGGCGTGGAGGACGGGGCGGCGGGCGCCGGGGCTGCCGGGGCGCTTTCCTGCTGGGCGGGCACAGGCGGGACAGGCGCGTCCGGGCGCTGGTGCACGAGGAAATACCATGCCGCGGCCCCGGCGGCGGCCAGCAGGAGCAGCAGAAGGAGGAGGATGGGCAGCAGGCGGCTTTTGGGCCTGGGCGGGATGTCCTGCACGGGGAGCGTTTGCGGACCGGGTTCCGGCGCGGGCTGGGGGGCGGGCTCCGGCGCGGGAGCCGGTTCAGGAAGAGGGGCCGGTTCCGGCTCCGGTTGCGGAACAGGCTCCGGTTCGGGAGCGGGCGCGCTGACGGCGGCGGGGGGCATGTCCGGCATGGCGCCGCCGTTGCCGTGTTCGCGGCTGTAGACGAGCTGCTGTATCTCCACGCCGTAACGCCGGCCGTCCACGCCGAGCTGGTAGGCGGAAAGGGTGTCCAGCTGATCGACCACGGCCGGGCCCACGAACAGGAGCACGCAGCCGCCGGCGCTGTCCACGGCATCGGGCGCAAGGGAATATTCGCTTTCCTGCCAGCCGGAGGCGGCAAGATACTTCATGTCGCTACCGCGCCGCAGGGTAAAGGCATTGCCGGCGAGGGCGGGGCAGTCTTCCAGCTGGATGCGGGCATGGCCCGCGCCGCGTTGCGGATCAGGGGTGATGATGGCTCTCATGCGTCGTTTTCCGTAAAAAGGTGTTTTCCCCGGGGCGGGACAAGCCGGATGGCCTCCCGGCGATGCCGGCGCGGGCCGTCGGGCCGGGCTTCCTCCACGGCGGAGGGGCGGAGCGGGGATCGGTCAGCGGCCTCCGGCATGTGGTCTACCTGAAGGCGGCAAGGATATCGCGCAGGCGGGCATTCTGTTGCGGGTCGCGCACCTGCTGGCCGTCAAAGTCCACATTGGCGACCACGCTCCAGGCCAGCGCCCGCATCCAGTCCGTATACCACTGGCGGTCATAGGGGGCCTCCTGCTCGCCGATGACCGGTTCCGCCGGGGGCTCGGCGGGCGGGGAGAAGAGCTCCGAGCTTTTGCCGCCGAAAAGGATGGTGCGGCCCGCGGCGTCCTTTTTGCGCGGGTCGAAGCCCAGCCAGTCCACAAAGGCATTGATGGCGTCCGCCGCCAGGCTCACCTGTCGCCAGATGAGGCGCTCACGGGACATGTTGGCGTAGGCCCCGCACTGGCGCAGGTCCCGCTCCAGCGCATCACGCAGGCCAAGGCGCTGGGCCGAAAGCAGGAGTTCGCTGATGAGCTGCTCGAAGCCGCGCGAGGGCAGGCCGCCGAAATGGTTGCGGGCCTCGGCGCTGCCTGCCAGATTGTGGAGCTGTTCGATCCAGTAGTCAAAAACCATGTCCGTGAGCGTCCCGGCGGCGTCGCGGGGCAGGGGGGCCGCGTCCGCTTCGGCGGCCGGAGCGGGACGGGCGGCCTCGTCCCCGAAGATGTCGGAAAAGATGTCGTCCGCGGAGACGGCATCCTCCACGCTGACGGCCACGCCGGCCTCCGGCGTCTGGGAAGCGGCCTGACGCTGCCGCAGCCAGAGATCGTACAGGTCATGATCCCTGACCTGGAGACGGCAGAGCAGTTCCCCGAAGAGGTGACGCCGGGTGACGCCCGTCACCAGCATGACCAGCTCGCGGGAAAGCAGTTCCTTCTGCTTGCGCAGCTCCTCGCGGTCGTCCGTCTGGTAGAAGGGTTCCAGCCGCGTGCGGACCTGTTCGCGTTTTTCGGCGGCGATGACTTCGATCTGCTGGCGCTTGAGTTCGGGATTGCAGAGGGGGCGCAGGCTTTCGCGCAGCAGGGCCACGCCGCCGTCATTGAGGGTCATGGCGGCGTCCCAGACGGCATCGGGCCGGGCCACATGCCGCCGCACCAGTTCCGAGTTCAGGAAGGCCTGCCGCACTTCTTCCACATAGGCCGTCTGTTCGGGGCGCACGGCGACTTCCCGGCCGTTGGCGTCAAAGTTGAAGATGGCGTCACAGCGGAAATTGGGATTGCGCAGCAGATAGATATTGTTGAAGGGGTGCGCGCCGTCCCAGTTGGCGGGCCAGTCATGCTGCTTGCCGAAGAAATCCAGCAGCGAGGACTGCAGGCGCGTGTCCCAGCGTTTTTCCACCGAAGGCGTCCCCGCCTTCTTCTCGAATTCCACGTCCATCTTGGAGAGGATGAAGAAAAGGGACGTGGCCTTGCCCGCGCGGGAGCGCGGATCTTCGCCGTGGGTGGAGCATATCCACTCGTAGACGGCGCGCGGCAGGTCCTGCACTTCCTGATTGCTGGGGCCGATGCAGAGCAGCATGCTGGTCAGCTCGCGCTCCTCGCAATAGCGCTCGAAGAGGTAGGCCACCTTGCCGCGCAGAAAAAGATTTTCCAGCGTGCCGGGGCGGGCCAGCTCGCCTTCCAGATTTTCCAGCTTGAGGCGCGAACGGTAGCCCGGAAAGTCCAACAGGTCCGTGTGGTCGAAAAGGCTGTCCGGCTTTTCGCGCATGTAGATGCTGATCTCCGCCGTGAGCGCCGCCACCACCGCGCGCGGCAGATCGGCGCTCTTGCCGTCTTTGCCGCGGATGTTGAGGCGGTCGCCCTGTCCGTTCTCCAGAAGGTCCCGCAGCACGGCCACGTCGATGATGCTGCTTTCCCGGGGGATGAGCCCGTTCAGCGGGCAGTCGGCCTCGGCGGGATTGCCGAGCGCCTGCAGCGCGCCGCACAGGGTGAGGTAGAGCTGCCGGAAGGCCGGCACGCTGTTCCAGATGAGGCTGAAAAGCGAGGCGCGCCCCTCAAGGTCAAGGCGCGGGGCCAGCTCCATGGCCCTGCTCCAGTAGCCTTTTTGCAGCATCTGCACGCGCGGCCGCGAAAGGAAATTCTTGTTGATATAGTCGCGCAGCTCTTCCACATCGTCGCTGCTGACGGCGGCGCTCCCGCTGCCCGCCATCTTTTCCAGCTCGCCCAGCGCGGCGAGCAGCGGCTCCATCTCCGGCGCTTCCTTGTGCTCGCAGTCGGCATAATAGGTATTGGCCAGCACGCGCGCCACATCCATTTCCGTCAGAAGGCGCAGGCGGATGGGATGATCCGGCGCAAGCCCCTGCGGCGGTGTGCTGGTGAAGCGGGTGACGAGCCCCGTGGATTCCTTGCCGCCCTCAGGATTTATTTCGGTGAGGAAGTCCCGTTGATCGCCGCAAAAATCCGCCAGCAGGCTGCCGGAAGCATCCCGCGCCAGCGC
Organism: uncultured Desulfovibrio sp.; assembly: GCF_944324525.1. Taxonomy (GTDB): domain Bacteria; phylum Desulfobacterota; class Desulfovibrionia; order Desulfovibrionales; family Desulfovibrionaceae; genus Desulfovibrio. The sequence goes on along the minus strand of NZ_CALUWS010000073.1, from coordinate 2,147 downwards.
GGAGATGAGATAGGACTTGCCCGACTGGCTCGGCCCGAAGACCCCGGCGCACATCTTGCGCCGGGCGGCATGCTCGCATCTGGCGAAAAAACGGGCCGCATGCCGCATGTCCTTCTGCAGGCTGCTGCTCTCGTTGCCTACCAGCTCCGCATTGTCGGCGATCCATGCGCCCGCCTTGCGGCATTCCTCCGCCAGCGCGCGGCAACGCTGCGCCAGTTCCTGATCCTGCTCGTGCATAGTCGTCCTCGTGGGGAAAGACCGGACACCTCCGGCGGTTACGGCGAACCCCTCAAGCATGCCAGACTTGCGCCCGGAGGTCGAGCGGAAATGCTTCCCCCAGGCCCTCACTCCCTCCCCAGCGCGCGTTCAGAGCGTTTTGTCTTTTTCGCCGGCAAAACGCTCTGGCCGCGCGGCTGGCGAGCCGTCATCACTTCAGATGTTTTCGTATGTATTGTTCGGCCATTTTTTCGGTAGCATTGATAAATCCGTCGGGGCTGCCGTGGAAATAGTAGCCGGCATTCTTGCGCATCAGGGCGACCCATTTCCTCGCTTCGTCGGGATCGCCTGCGAGCAGGGCCGCAAAAACGCCGGCTCGATAGATATAGGGCTCTTGATAGGCGCAATCCTCCACCAGGAACTTCTCCTTCAGATCGCGCGACTTTTCTTCCCAGGAATGGGGAGAGGGATTGGCGGGATTGAACGTACTGAGCATGGGTGCCAGTTCGGGATGGGCCGTGAAAAGGAAGAGGAGATAGCCGGCATGTCCATTCTCCAGCATTTCCCCAAAACCGATCGATCCGCCGGCGCTGAACCCAAGGATGCCGAAAAGCGTGTGGGTGCTCCATAAGAGCTTCAACCCGTCGGGGTGGGATCTTCCCCATTCGGCAAAGGTCAGCATGTCCGCCAGGCAAAGCCGTCCCTTGCACATCAGGGTATGGATACGTTCCCAGTCCGGCAGCAGACCGCTTTCCTCAGCCAGCCGAACGAATGCATGGTTGTCGGAACAGGCCAGAGCGAAGTGAAGCTCCGCGGGGAGGCTTGCATATCGCTCCACCAGTAAAAGATGCAGTTCGCTCATCAGCAGAGACCCAAGAGCTTTCCACAACCATTTCGTTTCTCCGAGATCCACCGGGCGTGCCCCGGTCTGGAGCTCCCTGAGCCTGTCGAAAAATTTTTCCAGCACTTCCTCGCAGGACAGGGGAGGGTGATTGGGACCCAGCTTGTCCAGCTCCGCTTGCAGTTCCCGCCGTTGTTCCTCGGACTGCGCCATCTCGATGGCGTCCGTCAGCTGCCGGATATTCCCTTCTTTGCCGACCCAGTCAGGATCGAACGGCTCCATTTTTTTGAAGTTATCATAAAACATGAAGGAACAGGGGTACATGCGTTGCTCGAAGTAACCCAGGTTCCGCATGAATTCGGGATGCTCTTCGGCCTTGTCCACGCGTACATAAAGGGCATCGCCATCACTGTGGGTGACGAGTTTGACGAGGTACACAGGGTCCCCATACGAGATGGGATCGCCGCTCAATACACATTTCGTTCTGTTGTTTCTGGGATACGCGACTTGCTTCACCGTTGCAAAGACTTCGGAACAGATATCTTTTATATAATACTTTACGTAATACATGCATCCTCTCCTGTGCGGGCAGTGATGACGGATATTTCTTGCGGGCTGGTTCCTTTGGCGGTGGAGTCGGTTTCCCTCTTTGGCCGCGTATTTACTGAACAAGGCGCGCTGGGGGAAGGGTGGGGGCTTGGGGGGAAGGGGACGACCGAAAGGCGGCCCGCAGGGCCGTACCCGTTAGGCGACTCAGGTGCCTTACGGGCATCGACAGCAGAGCCACCCCCTCTCGCGCCAGGGCCTGACAACACTAATTTTACAAAAAATTTCAATACATAAACCAATCAAGCGTACACGCTCCGCTTGCCATAGAGGCGGGGTTACCTCGTGTCCCTGACTCTTCCCCCGGTAAAAGCGCGCTGGGGAAGGGATGGGGGGCTTGGGGGGAAGGATGACGAGAACGCCTTTTCTCGCTCCGCTGCGAAAAGGCTGGGCCTCCCGCGCCGGCGGCGACCGAAAGGCGGCCGCAGGCCGTGCCCGTTAGGCGACAAAGGAGCCTTACGGGCATCGACAGCAGAGCGCGACC
>NZ_CALUWS010000072.1 GCF_944324525.1 uncultured Desulfovibrio sp. | reverse complement strand
CGGCGTTCGCTTTCTGCAACCGCCCGGCGCGAGAAGCGTTTATGGACTCTTTCCCGACAAAGGTCAAGAAGTTTTTTCAACTTTTTTCTTTTTCTTTTTTTGTTTCATGATCTCAACATGTTGAAAGGAGGTTTTCTTGACGCCTCCTCAACGCCCAACCTCCTTTTCTCACGATCTTACCGGGGAATGCGCCGCGCGCTGGCCTGCTTTCGTTGTCGCGCCGTCCAGAAAAGAGGCTTGAGACGCCGGGCCCAACCGCTCGTAAGCTTGACGAACTGGCCCACGAGAAAGGCCGAGAGCACCGTGCCCTCGCGCAGCCCGACGATCTCGCCCAGGACAGCGAGCGCCAGTGCGGCCGCGCTGATGACCAGGGTGATATCAAAGAGGATCTTGATATTGGCAAACATCTTCCGGGTCTTGTAGGCGATGGCGATGACCATGCCCTCCCCCGGCAGGACGGTGGCATTGCAGACGATCTCCAGACTGATCCCCAGCCCGAGGACGGCCGAACCCGCAACGCACATGAAGACTTGCCAGATGTAGTTGTCGGCTATGAGCGGCGCCGTCGCCCACATCCAGAAGTCGATGAAGATGCCGAACACCAGCACAGCGGGCAGCTGCATCATCTGGACGATGCCGAACTGCCTGCCCAGAAGCATCTTCTGGATGACCAGGAAGATGATGTTGCTCAGGAAGGTAAAAGCCCCCAGACTGAGCGGCAGCATAAAGGTCAGAGCATAAGGCAGACTGGTGATGGGCGAGGTGCCCAGGTGCGCATTGGTGATCAGTGCCACTCCCAAGGCGCAGACGAACAGGGCCACGCACAGGCCCCCGTAGCGTTTGGCGATTTCCTTTTTCGTTTTCATCCCCTCAACGTACGCCGGTGGCAAGACATTTGCAAGCGGAGGGGAAAAAGCCTCACCTTCTCCCACGCTGACGCCGCGGGAACCTCCCTGGCGTGACCAACGGGTGGTATGGGGACGCCTCCTGCGCCCAACCACGCGCACGACAGTGTCCACCCTCGCAGAAAAGAGGCGCACGGCGGGGTCAGTTCATGAGCAGACCGAGGTGCTTGTAGGCTTTGGCCGTGGCAATGCGGCCGCGCGGGCTGCGCTTGAGGAAACCGCACTGGATGAGGTAGGGCTCGTAGATGTCCTCGATGGTCCGCACTTCTTCCGAGCAGGCGACGGCCAGCGTCTTGATGCCCACGGGGCCGCCGTCATAGTGACGGATGATCACTTCCAGCAGGCGTCTGTCCATCTGGTCGAGCCCCAACGGGTCCACGTCCATGCGCTGCATGGCCTCGGCGGCCTGCGGCCCGGTGATGGTCCCGTGCCCGTGGACGAGCGCGAAGTCCCGCACGCGCCGCAGCAGACGGTTGGCGATGCGGGGAGTGCCGCGCGAGCGGCGGCCGATCTCTTCCGCGCCGTCAGGGCTGATGGCCACGCCGAGGATGCGTGCCGTGCGCGTGACGATGCGGGCAAGGTCCTGTGGCGTATAGTATTCCAGGCGGGCGACGATGCCGAAGCGGTCACGCAGCGGGGAGGAGATGAGCCCCATGCGTGTCGTTGCCCCCACCAGCGTAAAGGGCTCCAGATCGATCTTGACGGTGCGGGCGGCCGGGCCCTGACCGATGACGAGGTCCAGCTTGAAATCCTCCATCGCCGGATAGAGGACTTCCTCCACGGCGATGGGCATGCGGTGGATCTCGTCCACGAACAGGATGTCGTTACGCGAGAGGTTGGTAAGGATGGCCGCCAGATCGCCGCTGCGCTCCAGCACCGGCCCGGAGGTGCAGACCAGATTGACCCCCAGCTCCGAGGCCATGATCTGGGCCAGCGTCGTCTTGCCGAGACCAGGATTCCCGAAAAAGATGGTATGATCGAGCGCCCTGCCCCGCTCACGGGCGGCATCCAGATAGACGCGGAGATTGGCGCGCAGCTCATCCTGTCCGATGAAGTCCGCCAGCGAGTGCGGACGAACGCTCTCTTCCAGCGCGCTCGCCTCGGAAATGCCCGCCTCGTCGGGAAGATGAAAAGAATCCTGTGCCATCGGCATATCAGTATACTACTCTTTCAGTTATGACGGTCGTTGCCTTGCGCATGCGCCGCTTGACACCACGGCGGAATATTCAGGGCCTTCGGCCTATGCCTTGCCCCGCGCCAGCGCCTTGAGCGCGGCGCGCAGCGCGCCGGATACGTCAAGGTCGGGCTCCGCATGCAGGATATCCCTGACCAGCGTCGCGCACTCCTCTTCGCCATAGCCAAGATTCCCCAGTCCGTCCAGCACGTCCCGAAAGACCGAGCCCGGCCGGACGCCGCCGGAAAGCACGGCCGCCTGCGGCGCATCCTCCACCTTGAGCTTGTATTTCAGCTCAAGAAAAACATGCTCCGCCGTCTTCTTGCCGATGCCGGACACCCGCGTCAGGGCCTGCACGTCATCTTCCAGCACGATACGGCGCAGATCGTCGGGGCGGAAGATGGACAGGATGGCCAGCGCCGTACGCGCGCCCACCTTGGAGATGGACAACAGCACCTCGAACGTCTGCCGCTCCTCAAAGGTGGCGAAACCGTAGAGCTCCTGCGCATCCTCGCGTACCACCAGCGAGGTGTAGAGCGCCAAGGGCTCCCCGCGCCCCGGCAGGGCCGACAGGGTGTGCGACGGCAGGGCCACCTCATAGCCCACCCCACCCTTGGTCACCAGCAGGCAGCAACTGCCCCAGACCTCGGCCTGCAATCCTTCCAGATAGGCGATCATATTCCTCTCCTTCACTCCGGCGGCATCCGCCCGCTTCCGGAAGGACACGCGCCCATGCGGCTTCCTTATGAACGCGGCCAAATCTCCCGCTTATTTTTGAGGGGAAGCCCCCTCGCTCTGCTGTCGATGCCCGTAAGGCTCCTGCGGCAGCCAGTGCGGGCTAACACAAATTTTACAAAAATTTCAATAAATAAAACAAGTACGCTGTACACACTCCGCTTGCCTTTGGGGATGGGCTCGCCTCGTCCCCCGTATCTTCCCTGGCAAAAGCGCGCTGGGGAAGGGATGGGGGGCTTGGGGGGAAGGGGAACCCCTCTCGCGCTGGCAGCGACCCGACGGGCGGCCGGAGGCCGTGCCTGTTAGGCCGTAAGGCCTTACAGGCATCGACAGCAGAGCGAGGGGTTCCCCTTCCCCCCATAAAAAACACAGTCTTACTGTGCCGCCACTTACCCGCCGATGCCTTGCATGCTCTTGAGAGCCACAGCCGCGCCCTGCCGCGCGCGCAGGATGTCCGCTCCCAGAGGTTTATGGCGGCAAGCGGCCTGCACCATGCGCGCCAGATCCGCATCGGCAAGGCGGGGATGGCGCAGGGCGGGCCGCAGCGCGTACTCCCGGTCGGCGAACAGACAGGTCCGCAGGCGGCCGTCGCTGGTCAGCCGCAGGCGGTTGCAGGCATGACAGAAATGATTGCTCAGCGGCGTGATGAAGCCCAGCCGTCCCTTGCCGCCCGGCAGGGAGAACATGCGGGCCGGGCCGGCGCTCTCCGCTCCGCTCTCGGCGGGGATGAGCTCCGTGCAGGCCCGCGCCGCGGCCAACATGGCCTCGGCAGGCCAGAAATAGTCTTCGCTCCAGAGCGTATCGCCGCCCATGGGCATGAATTCGATGAAACGCACATCGACGGGGAGCGTGCGCGCGGCATGGACAAAGTCCGCCATCTGCCCGTCATTGATGGTCCGCAGGCCGACGGCGTTGATCTTGACGCCGATCCCCGCCGCCAGCAGCGCATCCAGCGCTTCCAGCACGACGGGCAGCATGTCCCGTCCGGTGACGCCGGCAAAGGTCTGCCGGTCGAAGCTGTCCAGAGAAAGATTGACGGCGCTGACCCGCGCGGCCCGCAGAGCATCGAGATGCTGCGCGAGAAGGCTCCCGTTGGAGGTCACCCGCAGGTCCAGATCCGGGAAGCGCCGCCGCAGCATGACGAGGAAATCGCCACAGCCCTTGCGGGCAAAGGGCTCTCCCCCCGTCAGCCGAACCTTGCGCACGCCCAGCCCGTACATGATGCCCACCATGCGCGCCATTTCCTCATAGCGCAGGATATGCGGATGCGGGATGAAGTTGTGACGGGCGTTGCTGTGACAATAGAGACAGCGGAAATTGCAGCGGTCCGTGACGGAAAGACGCAAATAGCGCACCACGCGACCGCGACCGTCGGCAAGGCCGCTCATGCCGCGCCTCCCTGCCGGCAGTTGCCAAGACGGCATTTTCGATTTACAGAAGCGGCCATGAAACACCTGCTCATCGGGGCCATCGTGCCCGTATATTGCTTGTTGGCCGCCCAGCCGGCGGCGGCCTGGGACGGCTTTGAAGCCGATTCGACGGAACTGGTGGAGATCATTCCCGATGCCCTGCCTGTTGAAGGCGAGAACGTGGACGTCCGCGACTATACCACCGACCAGACGACCACCTGCCTCGTCAAATCCGTCACCCGCAACAGCCGCACCGTTGAGGTGGTCGTCCGTACCCCGGAAGGGGGGACGCGCACCCTCGTCATGGAAGGCCGCTGATCCGCCCTGTCGTCCCGTCCGGCGCGGCCAGCGGTCTCGCCGCCATGCACGACGTATCTCCGTCGCGCACCGGCGTCTGTCCCGTCCGTTCGGCGGAGCCTGTCGGAGCGCCCGCGGCAGGCGGGACAGCCGTCACGCCATATTCAGCTCTTGCCCGGCTCGTGTCCCGGCAGCACCACGCTCATGCTTTCGGCCTGTCCCTGTCCCTTGGGACAATTGTCCTGCAGGTGGCAGATCTCGCAGCCGCCCTTGAAGGGATAATGGGTCACCAGCGCAAAGCGGCGGTTGAGCGTGGGCTGACCTTCCTTATATTCCAGCCCCAGCCCGGCCAGCGCCTCGCGCAGGGCTTCCGTGGGGCGCGGGGCGGGCGCACAGCCGGCGTCCTCCACCTGCGGCAGGAGCTGCTGCACGGCGGCCATGCAGAGGAACTGGGCCAGATTGTTGTCCTGCCAGCCTTCGGAAGGCGACTTTTCCCAGGTGGCGTCCACGGCCTGCTCGATGCTTTCCGGCAGCCAGACGACCAGATAGGAGATCTTGCCGGTCGTCACTTCCACCACCCGCAGCTCCTTCATCCACTCGCCCCAGAGTTTCACCAGACGTTCCAGCACGGCGCCGCCGAGCCGGGTCTCCTGGCTGAGGGTCATGAACCCTTCCATATCGAAATACGGGGTAATGCTGTGTTCCTTGATGACGGCTTCGCTCACGGCGGCTCCTTGTGGTTGACGATGCTTTTTCCGGGATATTGTATTCACCGCTGGCCCAGCGTCAAGGGAAAAGCGCGACGGCGGCTTTACTTCGCGTGAGCTCTTCTTTACCATTTATCCGTTCCACCAGCCAAGGAGATCCCATGAGCAACGATCATCCCGAAAAAATCCGCTATACCTACAAGATGAATCCTGAAGCGCGTCTGCAGACCGCGCATGGCGTCTGGGGCGGCATCAATCATCAGGGCGAACTGGAACTGAATTTCTACCACGAGAGCAACGCCCTGCCGGAAACCACCGAGTGCCTTGTGGCGCCGGACGGCTCCGTGGGGCCGGAGATGCTCTCCGATGCGGATATGGAAGTGCAGCGCATCACCCGCCAGATCCATTCGCGCGTCCTGCTGAACTACGATACGGCGCGCGTGCTGCTGGAATGGCTGGAAGAGCGCATCTCCTACCTTGAGATGGAGGAAGGCGAAGGGCCGGGCTTTTTCGGCGGCAACCGCTCTTCCGGGCTGGAGCAGTAAGCGGGCATGAAAGAACGCAGCTATCACATCATCACCTTCGGTTGTCAGATGAACGTGCACGACTCCCAGTGGCTGGGGCGTGCGCTGGAAGCGCGCGGCTTTGCGCCCGCGCCGCTGGAAGAGGCGCAGGTGGTGGTGGTCAATACCTGTTCCGTCCGGGAAAAACCCGAGCTCAAGCTCATGAGCACGCTTGGCCGCATCCGGCAGGTCACCGGCAACTCGCCGCGGGTCCTGGTGGGCGTGACGGGCTGCGTGGCCCAGCAGCTCGGCGATGCCCTGTTCCGGCAGCGGCAGGTGCGCCTCGTGGCCGGCAGCGACGGCATCAGCGGCGCTCCCGCCGCCATCGAACGCCTGCTGGACGATCCCGCCCTGCGGCTCTCCCTGCTGGACTTCACTAGTCATTACGAGGAGCGCGAGCCGGGGGCCCCGCTGCCGCGCGCCGCGGCGGGCCATGTCAACATCATGCAGGGCTGCGACAATTTCTGCGCCTACTGCATCGTCCCCTATACCCGGGGACGGCAGAAGTCCCGCGCCACGGCGGCCATCCTTGAGGACTGCCGCGCCCTGCTGGATTCCGGGGCCGCCGACATCACCCTGCTGGGGCAGAACGTCAACGCCTTCGGGCAGGACAAGAGCGGCGACGGCACGAGCTTCCGGGCCCTGCTGGATCAGGTGAACGCCCTGCCCGGCCTGGCGCGCCTGCACTACGTGACGCCGCACCCCAAGGACATGGGCCCTGAGGACGTGGCGGCCTTCGGGGAGCTGGACCATCTCTGCCCCCGCCTGCACCTGCCGTTGCAGGCCGGTTCGGACAGAGTGCTCGCCCGCATGGGCCGCAAATACGATGCCGCCCGCTTTCTCCGGCTGGTGGAGGAACTGCGCCGCGCCCGCCCGGACATCGCCCTGTCCACGGACCTCATCGTCGGCTTTCCCGGCGAGAGCGAGGAAGATTTCCAGGCCACGCTGGACATGATGCGGGCCTGCGGCTTCATGGCCAGCTTTTCCTTCTGCTATTCCGACCGACCCGGCACACGCGCCAGCCGCTTTCTGGACAAAATCGCTCCGGACGTGCAGCAGGACCGTCTTCTCCGCCTGCAGGCCCTGCAGGACGAACTCGGCAATGCCTGGCTGGCCGCGCGCGTCGGACAGGAAGCCGATGTCCTGCTGGAAGGCCGCAGCCCGCGCGATGCGGCCGACGGATGCGGCGAAAGCTGGCAGGGACGCGATGCCTACGGGGCCCTCGTGCATGCCCCGCTGCCCGCGGGCGATCACCTGGGACGCATGGTGCGCGTCCGCATCGAGCATGCCCACCGGCACAGTCTTGTGGGCGCCGTCAGCGAGGAGAGCTCATGCTAGAGATGCGCGTTACCGGTCTGGGGCTCGATGCCGCCAGCAAGACGCCCGTCGTCTATCTTCGGCAGGTGGACGGCGAGGCGCGGCTGTCCATCCTCGTGGGGGCTATGGAAGCTCTTTCCATCTCCCTCATGCTCAACGGCGAACAGCTCCCCCGCCCCCTGACCCATGACCTGTTGCTCATGTGCCTCAAGGCCATGGGCGCACGCCTCGGCGGCGTGGAGATCTGCGACATGCGCGACGGCCTGTACCTCGCCGCCCTCAACCTCCGGCTGGCGGACAAGGCCATCCGTCTGGACTGCCGCCCGTCGGACGCCGTGGCGCTGGCGCTGCGGGCCCAGGCCCCCATTTTCGTCAGAAGCTCCCTGCTCACTCAGGGCAGGGAGGACGCCGCACAGACCGGCGCCGCCGCCACCACTCCGCGCGAAAGCGCCCAGCGGCCCGACGCCGCCTCGGACATGGCCCGGCAGGCCGAGGCCCGGCGCAAGGCGGACGTCCTGAACGGCATGCTGTTGCGCGGACGCGATCTGCCCCATGCCGACCCCGACGTGGAGCGCCGTTACCGGGAGCTGCTGCGGGTGCTCGAACCCGTCACTTCCCAGAAGATGTAGCCCGGCAAGCCCGGCCTAAAGCTTTGATTTTCCCCTCCGATAGGGAGCTTAACGGATGGGAAGATCATGCTGGACTATCGCCGCTTCAAGGAAATAAACGATCTCTTTGCCGCCGGTCAGCCGGAAAAGGCCCGGCATCTGCTCATGGAGCTGCAATCGCGCTGCATCGCCCTGCGCGATGAGATGGAACGCCTCAAGGTGCAGATCCGCACCCTGGAGGATGTGCTCTACCTCTCCAAGAATCTCAGTCGCGAAAACGGCTTTTACTGGCTGCAGACGCCCGGCGTCCGGCAGGGGCCGTTCTGTCCGCAATGCTACGACACGGTCGGCGCGCTCATCCGTCTCGAAAAAACGGCCTGTGCCCTCAGCTGCCCTTACTGCGGGCAGCGCCATGCCCTGCCGCAGCCGGCCGGCGCGCATACCGGCAATGACCGTATGGCCCGCATCATCCCCTTCAGCCGTTAGGGCCTGTTAACACTACTCGCTGCTTGTTTGGGGGGAAGGGGAACCCCTCCGCCGGCGCGAGAGGGGTTCCCCTTCCCCCCAATCCCCCCATCCCTTCCCCAGCGCGCTTTTATCAGGGGAAAAAGCAGGAACGAGGGGCGTATCGCCCGTCAGGGCAGGCGGAACATGCACATCTGATTTTCTGTATATATTCACATAATTAGCAAAATTTGCGTTAACAGGCCCTAGGGTCAGGACTCATTATTTCCATACGCTTCAAAAAAGAGTAGGTATGGAGACGGAGGTTACCATGTCTACTCT
>NZ_CALUWS010000071.1 GCF_944324525.1 uncultured Desulfovibrio sp. | reverse complement strand
CTCCCTGCACGGCGGGGAGGGCAGATACCCCCGCCCGCGCGAGGCGAGGGGTTCCCCTTCCCCCCAAAGTAAACTGCAAGAGTGTCAACAGGTTCTCAATGCTACCAGAGGACAGGTACGGCGGCAAGCCGCGCCTCCTCCTTTCTTCCGTCCCGCTTTTCCGTCCTCACACCCGCCGCCGGAACATCCAGACCGCCACGCTCACGCAGACCAGCGCGATGCAGGCGATCTTGCCCAGGCTCACGGCGGCGGCCGCAAGGGAGATATCCTTGAGGAAGACCCCCTGCACGAGGACGGTGAAGTGCGCCACCGGGTTGAACTGGCTGGCGTGCTGGAGGAAGGGCGGCATATTGATCACCGGCGTCACGGCCCCGGAAAGGAGGATGCAGGGCACGCCCACGGTAAAGGCCCCCAGAAAGGCCTGCTGCTGGGTGGAGGAGAGGGAAGAGACCATGAGGCCCACGCCCCCGGAGGCCAGCGCAAAGATCAGGATGGCCACGTAGAGCAGGACGACGGAGCCGGTGAAGGGCACGCCGAAGCCGAAGACCGTGATCAGCAGGAAGATGCTCCCGTGCACCAGGCCCACGAGGCAGCCGGGCATGAGTTTGGCCAGCGCGATCTCCGTCGGCGTGGCGGGGGACACGAGCAGCTGGTCGAAGGTGCCCACCTCGCGCTCACGGGCCACGGAAAGCCCGGTCACCACCAGCCCGAGCATGAAGCTCAGCATGCCGATGAGGTTGGGCAGGAAAAACCACTGGAATTCCAGATTGGGATTGAACCAGCAGCGCCCGGCCACCAGAAGCCGCGGCGTCACGCCGGCCGTGGCGGCAGCCTGACCGCGCGGCGTCTGCTCACCCACCTCCCGCAGCAGGGTCTGCAGATAGTAGGCGGCGATCTGCGCGGCATTGGAGCGGCGGCCGTCCAGGATGACCTGCAGCGTGGCCGTCTCCCCTGCCGCCGCCCGCCGGGAGAAATCCTGCGGGAAGACCAGGGCCAGCAGGGCCCGCTCCTCTTCCACGGCCTGCCGCAGCGCCGCCTCGCTGTCCACGAAAAAGACACGGCGGAAGGTGGGCGAACCCCGCAGGCGGTGCAGCACTTCCGTGGAGAGTTGGCCCGCGTCATGCCGCAGCACGGCCACATCCACATTGCGCACCTCCAGCGTGGCCGCCCAGCCGAAAATGACGATCTGCATGAGCGGCGGCACCACCAGCATGATCCGCGAGACGCGGTTGCTCAGGAGGACCAGCAGTTCCTTGCGGACGATGGCCGCAAAGCGACGCCAGTTGATCGCACCCGTCATACGTCCAGCCTCTTGCGCAGATTGCGGTAGGTCAGGCCCAGCAGCACTGCCGCCAGCAGCCCCATGAAGAAGAGCGCCCGCCCGTAGATCGCCCACACGTCCCCGGCCAGGAAGAGCGTCCGCAGGCTGGTATTGAAGTAGCTGGCCGGCAGCAGATGCGTCAACCACTGCAGGACGGGCGGCATGCTGTTGATGTCGAACACGAAGCCCGACAGCAGCAGCGCCGGCAAAAAACCGGAGAAGAGCCCGGCCTCGGCCGCCACGAGCTGCGTACGAAAGGCCGTGGAGATGAGCAACCCCTGCCCCAGCGCGCAGCACATGAACACCGACGACAAAAGCAGCAGCGCGCCCACCGAGCCCCGGAACGGCACCTCGAACAGCCAGACCGCGGCCAGCGCGCAGACGCCCATGCTGAACATGCCCATGCCGAAATAGGGGATCAGCTTGCCCAGCAGGAGCTGCAAACGGCTGACCGGCGTGGCGAACATGGCTTCCATGGTGCCGCGCTCCCATTCGCGGGCAAAGACCAGCGAGGTCAGCAGGGTACCGATGAGGGTCATGATGACGGTGATGGCCCCGGGCACGAGGAACTGCTCGCTGCGGGCCGTGGGATTGTACCAGAAGCGCTGCTCCATGCTCACGGCGGGCTGCACGGCCTCGGCTCCGGGCGACTGCAGGCTTTGCCAGCGGCTGATGACGCCCTGTCCGTAACTCTGGATGAAGGTGGCGATATTGGGTTCCGTACCGTCCACGATGAGCATGAGCTGCGCCGCCGCGCCGCGCTCCCGGCAGGCGTCGAAATCCTGCCGCAGCACGAGTACCCCCTGTACGCGGGAATCCCGCATGAGGCCCTCGGCTTCGGGCATGTCGTGCACGGTCCGCACGGCAAACCACGGGGAATGGGCAAAGGCGGCCGCCAGCTGTTGCGAGGACGCGCCGCCGCTTTCATTGAGCACGGCCAGCCGCAGGATGCCGGGGTCCAGCGTGATCCCGTAGCCGAACAGAAAAAGAAAGAGCAGCGGCAGGACGCCGGCCACCAGATAGGAAGAGGGATCGCGGACGATCTGCAGGGCTTCCTTGCGCACGAGCGCCCCGAGCTGACGCCACCAGAAGCGGTTCATGCCTGCGCCTCCTCGCGGCGCTGCCGCAGGATGCAGGCGATGAAGGCGTCCTCCAGCGTGGGATCGTCCTGTCCGCTTTCGCGGGCGCAGGCGGCCTTGAGATCGTCCGGCGTGCCCATGCTGATGATGCGCCCGCCGTTGATGCAGGCCAGCCGGTCGCAGTATTCGGCCTCTTCCATGAAATGCGTGGTCACCAGCACGGCCGTCCCGGCGGCGGTGAGAGCAAGGATGTGCTTCCAGAAGTCGCGGCGGGTACGGGCGTCCACGCCGGAGGTCGGTTCATCGAGAAAGAGCACCGGCGGCTCGTGCAGGGTGGCGCACAGCAGGGCAAGGCGCTGTTTCTGGCCCAGCGGCAGGCTGTCCGTCCGGCTGTGCCAGAAAGGCGCAAGGCCGAGGGCCTCGGCCAGACGCGGCAGGCGCTCCCGCTGTTCCCGACGGCTGAGGCCGTAGAGATCGGCAAAGACGCCGACGTTGGCGGCCACGCTGATGTCCGGGTAAAGGGAAAATTTCTGCGCCATGTAGCCCAGGCGGGCGCGCGCCAGACTCCCGGCCCGCAGCAGGTCCACCCCGTCCACCCGGCATTGCCCCGCCGTGGGCCGTGAGAGGCCGCAGAGCATGCGGAAGGTGGTGGACTTGCCTGCTCCGTTGGGCCCCAGCAGGCCGAAGATCTCCCCGGCCCGTACGCGAAAGCTCACCGCATCCGCCGCCACGAACGTGCCGAAACGCTTGGTCAGCCCCTCGGCCACGATGCGCTCCGCCGTCGCTGCCCCACTGTCGGCCGTCGCGGCAGCCCCTTCCTCCGCCGGGCGCCGCCCGTAGGGCGAGGGCGTTTTCAGCATGCCGCCCAGCGCGCTCATATAGGCGTCTTCCAGCCGGGGCGGAACGGCCTCGCCGCCCTCTTCACGCACCCTGCTGTTCAGCCCCTCCGGCGCGTCCGCAGCCAGCAGCAGACGAATGCGGCTGCCCTGCACCACCACGTCTTCCACGCCGTCCGTCTCCGTCCAGCGGGCAAGGCAGGCGCGCCGTTCCTCTCGTGACGGCCGCAGAGCGAACACCCGCCCCCGCACGCGCTCCAACATGGCCTCCGGCGCGCCGGCATAGAGCAGACGCCCTTCATTGAGCATGAGGACCTCCGGACAGCGGGCGGCCTCGTCCAGATAGGCCGTAGACCAGATGATGGTCATGCCTTCACGGCACAAGGTCGTGACCATTTCCCAGAGCTCGCGCCGGGAGAGCGGGTCCACCCCCACGCCGGGCTCGTCCAGCAGCAGAATGCGCGGCGAGCCGAGCAGCGCGCAGGCGATGCCCAGTTTCTGTTTCATGCCGCCGGAAAGACGCCCTGCAAGGCGGCCGGTAAAGGGGGCCAGTCCGGTAAAACCCAGCAGGCGCGCAAAAAGCCCTTCCCGCGCTTCGCCTTCCACGCCGCGCAGGCGGGCATGCAGTTCCAGATTGGCGCGTACCGAAAGATCCTCATACAGGCCGAAGCGCTGCGGCATGTAGCCGATGCTGTTGGGGCTCGTTCGCGCAAGCCGCAGGGCGTCCATGCCCAGCAGCCGCACCGCGCCCGCCGTGGGCTGCATGAGCCCGGCCATCAGCCGCAGCAGGGTGGTCTTGCCCGCGGCATCCGGCCCCATGAGCCCGGTTATCCGCCCGGCACGGATGCGGGCCGAGATTTCGCTGAGGGCCGTCCGCGCCCCGAAGCGCATCCCCAGCCCGTCCAGCTCCACGGCATACGCGGGCTCCGTCGTGCCCTTCTCCGGCCTCATGGCCGCGCCGCCTCTCCGGCGGCAGGCAGCCGCACGCGGACAGGCATCCCCTGCCGCAGGATGCCGTCCGGATCCTCGGCCTGCACACGCACCCGGTAGACCAGCGACGTGCGCACTTCGGCCGTCTCCACATTCTTGGGGGTAAATTCCGCCGAAGGAGAAATGAACCCCACCCGCCCGGGCAGACTGCGGCCGGGCGCGGCGTCGCACAGCACCTCCACGGCCATGCCGGGCCGGATGCCGCCCAGCTGCGGTTCGTCCACATAGACCCGCAGCCAGACCGGTTCCGTCAGGCTCAACGTATAGACCGGCTGCCCCGCCTGCACGATGGCCCCGGCCTCGCGCACCCGCGTCAGCACGACGCCCGCCTGCGGCGCGTACAGGTTCGCGTCCTCCAGCGCGATGCGCGCCAGAGCGTACTGGGCTTCGGCGGCGGCCACCGTTGCCCGCTGGGCGGCTACGTCCTCGTCCCGGTAGCCGGTGCTCACCAGCAAGAGCTGCTCCTGCGCCGCCTTCTGCTTGGCCGCCGCATTGCGGTAGGTGCCCCGGGCATTGTCCAGCTCCTTCTGGGAGATGGCGTTGCCTGCCCGCATGGCCTCCACCCGCTGCAGATTCTGACGGGCATTGTCGGCAAGGGCGCTGGCGGCGGCCAGCTCCGCCCGGGCGGCGGCGATCTCCTCGCTGCGGTAGCCGCTTTCCAGCCGTTGCAGATTGGCCTTTTCCCGCGCCAGCTGGGCCTGCGCCTGCTGCGCCTGCGCCGCCAGCGTGTCGTCATCCAGCCGCGCGAGCAGGTCGCCTGCCCGCACGCTGTCGCCCTCCTCCACCAGCAGGTCGGTCAGACGTCCACCCACGCGAAAGCCCACGTCCACCTGCCGGATCTCCACATTGCCGTAAAAAACCGGGACGCTGTCCCCGCGCAGCACCAGCCGCCAGCCCCCAAGCGCCAGTCCGCCCGCGACCAGCAGCGCCAGTGCCGCCGCTCCCTTTCGTATGCGCATATCCCCTCCGCCCTTGCCGGCGGCTTGCCACCCGGCCTGTTTGGAAGCACAATGGCCTATCATTCACCCCTGCCGAGGAGGTCTCATGATTTCTTTTCCGTCGATACCGCAGCATGCCTGTCCTGTGGGGCCTGCGTCAAGGATTGCGTGGGTCAGGCCCTGACCATGCACGACGGCTATCCCGTCATGCTCCATGAAGAAAAGTGCATCGGCTGCCAGCACTGTCTGGCCGTCTGCCCTGTGGGCGCGGTTTCCGTCCTTGGCCATACGGCGGCGGACTGTCTGTCGCTTGACGGCGTTTTCCCCCATCCTGACAGTCTGACCGCCCTTGTGCGCGGACGGCGCAGCTGTCGCCAGTACCGCCAGGAAGATGTGGATCGCGCCACCCTTGACCAGCTCTTTGCCGCCGCCCAGTACGCGCCCACCGGCGTCAACGCCCGCAAACTCTGGGTCTGCACGCTGGATACGCTGACCTCCCTGCAGGCCTTCCGTGAAGAAGTCTATGCCCGGCTGGCCGAACTTGACGCCGCCGGGGCCATCCCGGATGACCGTCGGGCGCAGGTCTTTCGCGCGGCCCCGCGCCTCTGGCGGGAAAAGCAGGTGGATGTGCTCTTCCGCACGGCCCCGCACTGCGTCATCGTGGCCAACGCCAAGGATGCCCCCTGCCCCATGCAGGATCCGATCATCTATCTTTCCTATTTCGAACTTCTGGCGCACTCCTGGGGACTGGGCACTACCTGGTGCGGCCTGCTCTACTGGTGCATCACGCTCTTCCTGCCCGATGTCATGCAACGTCTGGGTATGCCGGACGGCTACGAGCTGAGCTATTGTATGCTCTACGGCAAACCGGCTGTCCACTATCCCCGCAGCGTTGCCCTGCCCGCCCCTGACGTGCACCGCGTGCAGTGGGCCGGCCGCTAGACGGTGTAAGATTGGGGGAAGGGGAACTCTTCGCTCTGCTGTCGATGCCCGTAAGGCTCCTGCGTCGCCAACGGGCTGTTAACACTATTCGCTGTTTGTTTGGGGGGAAGGGGAACCCCTCCGCCAGCGCTGGAGGGGTTCCCCTTTCCCCCAAGCCCCCCATCCCTTCCCCAGCGCGCTTTTACCGGGGAAGAGTCAGGGATACGAGGCAAGTCCTCCCCTGCTCGCAACAGCCCCAACCCAGCGGCCCCAAAAAAACAAGAGAGAAGAGAACCTCCCCCTACCCCTGCAAGAGTTGCAAGAGCATGTGGGGGAAGGCATTGGCCTGCGCCAGCATGGAGGTGGCTGACTGGGTAAGGACCTGATTACGGACGAATGTCGTCATCTCCGTGGCCACGTCCACGTCCGAGATACGGGATTCCGCCGCCTGCAAACTCTCGGCCTGCACGGTGAGATTGGTCACCGTATTTTCCAGCCGGTTCTGCGTCGCGCCAAGATGGGCGCGGATCTGGTCCTTGCGGACGATGGCGTTATCCAACCGATTCAAGGCCCGCTGGGCAAGCTCCTGCGTGCTGATGGAGATGATATCCCCGTTGGGGTCACCGGGGGCCACGACACCACCACCGCCCGCCGTGGGCATGGCCGTCCAACTGGCCGAAAAATTAAAAACTCCTATTCCTGCAACAACAAGAACCAAATCCTCAGTGACATAATCTATGGTTAGTTTTTCAACAGGATCACGTGTGTTTGGGTTGAAATCCTTTGTGCTCCCCGTATAGCCAAAATTCATGCCATCGACTGTAAAATTATATAAATAATTTGAAGATACATAGTTAAGGAAGGTTCCAGTTCCATTTACTTTGTGGGAGTCATAAACTGCACCGGGAAGAAACCCATTTGATTCAGAATACTCATTACCTATTGGTATATAACTCCATTGATTCATTGGATTTCCTGCAAGAAGCTCCCCTTTTCTATTAAATATCAGAATATCATCAGGCTGGGCGCCATCATTAAGATACAACGAGATGTTTGTTGAGCCTGCCGGAATGATTCCAAAGGAAATAAAACCAGAATTATATTCCACAACTTTTCCATTCTGTACCCTCTCACTCAAAATAGGAACTCCGCCATATCCGGCCCCTCCACCGCCACCAGCACCACCGGCGCCGCCTTCCCGCAGGCCCAGTCCGGCCAGCGTACAATCCCCTATCTCCACATAGTAATAGTCTTCCGCGCTGTCGTTGGCCGTGCCGAAATGCACCTTGAGCGCCCCGGTGGAGGACAGGCCGTCCGCGCTGCCCGCGCCGGTGCCGTCGTGCGGCCCGGAGAGCGAGCCGTCCAGCAGCTTCACGCCGTTGAAATCCGTGGCCTTGGCGATGCGGTCTATCTCCGAGGCCATTTGCTGGAATTCGCTGTTGATGATGAGACGTTGCGTGGAGTCGTAGGTACCGGTGGCCGCCTGCTCGGCCAGTTCCTTCATGCGGATGAGCTTTTCGTCGATGATCTGCAAGGCCCCGTCCGCCGTCTGGATAAGGGAGATAGCGTCATTGGCGTTGCGCGCGCCCTGCCCCAGAGCCTTGATGTCCGCTCGCATGAGCTCGCGGATGGCCAGCCCGGCCGCATCGTCGGCCGCTCGTTCCACCCGCAGACCGGTGGAGAGGCGGCGCAC
This sequence comes from uncultured Desulfovibrio sp., assembly GCF_944324525.1. Classification (GTDB taxonomy): domain Bacteria; phylum Desulfobacterota; class Desulfovibrionia; order Desulfovibrionales; family Desulfovibrionaceae; genus Desulfovibrio. The sequence continues at coordinate 1,509 of NZ_CALUWS010000071.1, read as the reverse complement.
GGAATCCGCCAGCGTGTCGTAATGCGCCGACAGCTGACGAGACACGCCATAGGCCATGAGATTGTGATTGACGGACAGAGGACTCATGCGGCTGCCCTCCCCTGCCCGACGAGGGCGAGCAGATGCACGCGGGCAGACAGAGCTGAGAAATCCACCGCTTCTTTGCGACCGTGCTTAAAACTGCACAGGACAACAGACGTCGGCACGGACAACGCTCCATGTCCACAGCAGTGACCGGCAGGACGGCGGACCGACTGTCCCCGGATGTTATTTATATCAGCAAGAGAGAGAGAGAGAGAGAGAGAGAGAGAGCGGGGATAGGGGGAGAACTTCGCATGACAGCTACTCCGTAAATTGAATCTTCTTTTATGTAAAAAGATTTCAGAACTTCGTCAATATACCTGCGCGCTTGGAATTGCCCTTACGCATGTCTCCCATGCGTCCTCGTCCCCACACAAACGAACCCAATGCAGCAAAATGTCCCCTGACTTCGGTCATATCGCTGCTTACCGAGGGTATTTTTTCATGTCACGCACACCTTTGACGAACTGGAATGGCGTAAAATTTTTTCCCTTTGGCTGCGCCGATAATTTTGCGTCGTAGAGGTGTGGTAAAGGCGGCCACCAGGGAAAACTTTTGAGAAGGCTGGCCAACGGTGAGCGTATGCTACCATCGTTTGGCTGGCTTTTAGTCTCCTACAGAACGGCACCCCTTTTCGCACACTGACCAAGACGAAAAGCCTACGTTTGAAAAACGGCCTTTTAACGCAAGCTGTATTCACTATAACCCAGAAAATAACCTAACCCAGCTATCCAGTTTGCGACCTCGTGTACGAACGCCCTACAAGCCTCTTCCAAAGCCCAAAGAAAAATACAAACCGATGGCAGGTAAAACTCATCCCCTCTGAATAAGATATGCCAGCCTGCGCCAATCAGCCTATCCTCCCTGCCCGCAACAGGAGACCCCCTCTCCACACCTCAAACAAACCAACAGCCACACGCAAGGGACAGCTCTCCAAACACCGTCCCGGGCACCAAGCACTCAGATAGCACGAGACGAATATCCCCAGCCACCCATCCCGCGCTCACAGGCACAGTGCGCGGAATCAGCAAGGGAAAGCCTTTTTCCAGACTTCCGGACATGGAACTTCCTTCCATGCGCAAAAGGTCCCCATCCTGTTTTGCAAGCGTAAGCGCGGCATGGCGCGGAGGAGATCGCCGCCCCGCAGGGGCGGAAGCTCCGACGCCGCCCGGACGCTCGTCCCGCGCTGGGCGCTGGACAGCCGGAGGGCGATGCCCTATGCCGCGCGACAGGGAGGAGGAAAGGGGACTATCCAAACAGGTTTAGAGGCCGTCAAGGATGGCTGCCCCAACGCGGGGTTGGGGGTCGTAGGGGGTAAGGGGCTGCGCAAGCCCCTTATCCCCTGCCCCATCTCTGCTGTCGATGCCCGTAAGGCTCCTTCGTCGCCTAACGGTCACGGCCCTTTCGGGCCGCCATTCGGTCGCCCGC
>NZ_CALUWS010000070.1 GCF_944324525.1 uncultured Desulfovibrio sp. | reverse complement strand
GTGCCCATACATTCCTTTCGGCAATCCATATTGCTGCCATTGTCATTTTTTACCTTTAATGAGTCCTGACCCTAGAGTATTTTTAGAGCATTTTATCTTTGAAAAAGATAAAGCGCGAGGCGGCGGCACAGCGCCGCCTTTCCGAGGCATCCCGGCGTCTTGCGGCGGCGCACTTGCAGTCCACCCCTTCCCCTCGTATACTTGTGCGGAGCGGCATAGTGTCGCTCCTTTTTTCTGTGATGAGGCATCCATGAGCGTAGTACCGACCAGACAGCCTTCCGTCCTCCTGTTGTGCAAGAGCGAACAGGCTGCCGCGGTGGACAAGCGCGCCCTGCGCGATGCGGGGGCGACCCAGATCCGCACCATGACGTCCGGCCTTGACGCCGCGCGCATCATGGCCGGGCTGGAGCCGGACAAACCTGCGCTCGATCCCGACATCATCGTCTGCCAGCACAAGCTGGACGATATCGACGGCGAACAGTTCTGCGCCCTGCTGCGTCTGCATCCCCGGCTGCTGGGCACGCCCATACTGCTGCTTTTGCCCAACGACGACGAGGAGGCCCAGCTCCGCGCTCTGGGCTGCGGCGCCAGCGCCCTCATGGGACGCCCCTTTTCCGTGGACGCCCTGCGCAAAAACCTGCAGGCGCTCATGGCCTATGACCAGCGCATGACCCAGCTGGACAGAGGCAAGGAAAACGCCGATCAGCAGGCCTTTGATGACGCCCTCGCCACCTACGGCGTCCTGCTTAAACCCGTTCGCACCCCGGATGACTACTTTTATGTCGGTATGCGCTGTCTGGAGGAAAAGCGCTGGAACGCGGCGCTCAGCGCCTTTCAGCGCAGCCTGCAGGGCGCGCAGATCCGTGGCGAGGCGCTGCTTGGCATGGCCGTGGCCTGGCGGGGCAAGGGGGATCTCGTGCGCTGCCGCCGCTGCCTTGAGCAGGCGGCCCTCACCTTTGCGCTGGCCAAGCGCTGGCACAATGCGCGCACGGTCTTCGTACGTCTGCTGCTGGAAGATCCTCAGGCCAAGAGCCCCTTCCTTACCGCGGCGCAGCGCCTCATGCGCGAAAACCGCTATGCCGACGCGGCCCGGGCGCTGGCGGCCGGTATCGATCTGACGCCGCCGCAGCTGGTCGGCACGCGTCTGGCCCAGATCTGCATGGCCTCCGGACAGCCGCAGGCCATGTTCGATCAGCTCCGCCAGCATCTGAACGGCGAGCTGGGCCAGCAGGCCGGCGACCTGACCCAGGCCATCCGCTGCCGCATGGAAGATCTGCAGAAACAGCAGGCCGAACGGCAAAAACAGAACGCGCAGGAGCGCCAGCGCCTCATTGCCCGTGAGATGCGCGCCCGAGCGCGTGAAAATGAGGCCGCGGCCGCCAGTGCGGACGGCCCTCTTTCCGAGCAGCCCGTGGCGGCCCCCTTCGAGGCCCCGGCGGAAACGCCGCTCCCGCCTCCCTCACGCAGGAACGGTGCCGCCGACGAGGCGGAAAGACCGTCCAGCCTCCCCCCCGATGCGGAAGCGCCTGCCGTCCGCGGGGCATTGCCCGCCGCAATCCCCTCGCTGCCGCCCGCGACGGCGTCGCCCTATCTTGCCCCCCTTTCCGAAGAAGATGCCAGCAGCACGCTCTTCAAGCGCCTGCCCGGCGTCAATGAGCTCTGCTCCGTCATCAAATGCACCTGGAAACTGGCCCGACGAAAGAAGCACGAACGCAAGTGAACGCGCCGCGTTTTGCCGTTTTTCGTGACGAAACGATTTAAAAAAAGCCCTTCGCTGCCGCCAGTCATGGCCGTCGAAGGGCTTTTTGCGTTCGTCCGCATCTAGGCTCAGGACTCATTACGCTTTTTTGAGGGGGAAGAAACCCCATCTTCCCCAAAACCCGCTGCTCGGGCAAGAGCAATTGGAAACGAAAGACCTCAGGCGGTAGAAATAAGTATTTATTTACAACGTGTTATAGAAATATCCCCATCAGGACATATTGCCGAATAATGAGTCCTGAACCGAGAGCGGATTCGCATTGAACTTGTGTCCAACTTCCCCGCTGACGCTGCCCTCACACTACGGAAAAAGCGTGGTTTTTCCGTGTGTTCGGTTGCGGGTAGTCGCTCTCGCGACTACCGGAGCGATCCACATTTTCAATGTGGAATTGCTCTCAAGCGTTTCATCTTTGAAAAAGGTGAAACGCGAGGCGACGGCACAGCGTCGGTCAGCTCTGCACGCCGTGGCCCGGCTCCTGCAAGCCCTTGGCCAGGCTGCAAGCCCGGCAGGCCAGATTTTCGGCGGCCCGCACCGGCGAAAGGGTCTCTCCCCCGCAGCGCCGCTGCGCGGACGCATCACGGCCGGTCTCCCGCTGTTCCGCGGGCTTCGCGCCCGGGCACGGCGTTTCCGGGCATGACGCCTCCCCCTGCTGTTCGAGGCCCGTATGCGCCACGGACATGAACAGCTTGATGCGGTTGAGCTGGTTGGCCTCGCTGCTGCCGGGATCGTAGTCCACGGCCATGAGGTTGGCGTGCGGACGCAGGCGCTTGAGCTCCTTCATGACGCCCTTCCCCGTGATGTGGTTGGGCAGGCAGCCGAAAGGCTGGAGACAGAGCACGTTGTTGACGCCGTGATCGATGAGCTCCAGCATCTCCGCCGTCAACAGCCAGCCCTCGCCCGCCTGGTTGCCGCGCGAGATGATGCCGCGCACGCTGCTTGCCAGATCCCCGATGCGCGACACCGGCAGGAAGCGGCTCCCCTTGAGGGCCTGCCGCATGGCCTTGCGCAGGGACTCCACCCGCCGGATGAAGAACCAGCTGGTCAGGGCCGGCAGGACGCGTCCGCCCAGCCGCTTCCACGAGTACACCGGGTCCATGGAACAGTAGAGGAAAAAGTCCATGAGATCCGTCAGGACGGGCTCGCCGCCCTCCTCGCGGATATGCTGCGCCACCTGATTGTTGGCGTCAGGATGATACTTGAGCAGGATCTCGCCCACGATGCCGACCTTGGGACGCGGCACATCGTCCAGCCGGATGCGGGAGAAGTCCCGCACGATCTCGTGCATATGCTCCCGAAAGACCGCGCTGTCGCCCCAGACCGAGCTGGAACGGGCCCGCCGCAGCCAGCCGTGCAGCAGCTCGTCGGTATCGCCCTCGTGCAGCTCGTTGCAGCGGCAGGACATGCTGACGCGCTGCAGCATGTCGCCGTACAGGCAGCCCAGGATCATGCGGTGGAAGAGCTTGGCCGAGATGCTGAAGCCGGGATGCCGGTTGACGTCGCCACTGGTCATGGTGAGCACGGGCACCTGTCCGAAACCGGCTTCCTGCAATGCCTTGCGCAGCAGGGCCGGATAATTGCTGGCCCGGCAGGGGCCGCAGGTCTGCGCCAGCATGAGCGCCGTGCGCTTCGGGTCGCACTGGCCGTTCTTGAGGGCGTCCAGCAGCTGCCCGATGACCACGATGGCCGGATAGCAGGCGTCATTGTGCACATAGGTCAGCCCCAGCTCGATGGCGTGCGGACTGACCGACGGCAGCACCTCCAGATGATAGCCGGAATGGTTGATGGCGCTCTTGAGGATGTCGAAATGCAGGGGGGCCATCTGGGGCGCAAGGATGGTGTGCGTCTCGCGCATGGCCTTGGTAAAGACCGGACGCGGCTCCGGCCGCTGCCGCTCCGTGCGGCGCACGGCCGCCTCCCGCCGCTCGCGCACCGCCGCCAGCAGCGAGCGGATGCGGATACGCGCGGCCCCCAGCGATGAGCCTTCGTCGATCTTGATGAGCGTGTGCAGCTTGCCGGCCCGCTGGAGCAGCTCGGCCACCTGGTCGCTGGTGATGGCGTCCAGCCCGCAACCGAAGGAGGTCAGTTGCACGCTTTCCAGCTCCGGCGTATCGCAGACCAGCATGCTGGCCCGGTACAGACGGGAATGATAGCTCCACTGGTCAAGCACCCGCAGGCTGTCGTCCAGCCGCCCCAGATGCGCCACGCTGTCCTCGCTGAGCACCGCCGCGCCCAGCGAGGCGATATACTCCGGCAGGCCGTGATGCACGGCCGGGTCCACATGGTAGGGCCGCCCGCAGAGCACGATGCCCAGGCCGTTGCTCCGCCGCACCTGCTCCAGCACCCGTTCCCCCTCGGCGCGCAATTCGGCGCGGTAGTTCTCGAATTCCCGCAGGGCCGCCCGGCCCGCCTCGCGCAACTCGCCACGGGGAAGGCCGAATTCCTCATGCATGCGATCCACCAGCGCATCCAGGCTCTGCAGGGAGACGAAAGGCGTGTGCAGCCGGACCCCCTGCTGCCGCACCTCGTCGATGTTAAGGCGGATGACCTCGGGATAGCCGGAGACCACCGGACAGTTGTAGCCGTTGGCCTTGGTGATGGCGTCGCCGCGCTCGCGCGGCAGGCAGGGGAAGAAGATACGCTTCACCCCCTGCTGCAGCAGGGCCGTCACATGCCCGTGCGCCAGCTTGGCCGGATAGCAGACCGTCTGCGACGGCATGGAGGACAGACCGAGATCGAAAACCTCCTTGCCCGATTCCGGCGACAGGATGACCCGGAAGCCCAGCTTGGTGAAAAAAGTGAACCAGAACGGATAATGCTCGAAAATGTTGAGCACCCGCGGGATGCCGATGACGCCGCGCGGCGCGTCCGCCTCGGCCAGCGGCGTATAATCGAACAGTCGCCGGTTTTTCCAGGCGTAGATATTGGGCATGGGCTGCGCGTCCTCGTGGGCCGCGCCAAGCTGGCCCGCGCCCCGCTCGCAGCGGTTGCCCGCCACGAAACGCCGTCCGTTGGAAAAGCGGTTCAGCGTCAGCCGGCAATGGTTGCCGCAGCCCTTACAGCGCAGATGCTTCGTCTCGATGCGCAGGGCCCGCAGCGTCGCGGATTCCAGCGGATGGCGGCTGCCTTCGGTCACCGGCCGGCGGGCCGCCAGCAGGGCCGCGCCGTATGCCCCCATGAGCCCGGCGATGTCGGGACGGAACACCTCCCGCTGCAGCAGCCGCTCCATGACCCGCAGCAGGGCGTCGTTCATGAAGGAACCGCCCTGCACCAGCACCCTGTCGCCCAGCTCGTCGGGGCTGCGCAGCCGCAGCACCTTGTACAGGGCATTGCGTATCACGGAATAGCACAGACCCGCCGCGATGTCCCCGATCTCCGCCCCTTCCTTCTGGGCCTGCTTGACCTTGGAATTCATGAAGACCGTGCAGCGCGACCCCAGATCCACCGGATGCCGGGCAAAGAGCGCCGCCCGCACGAATTCCTCCATGCTCAGATTGAGGCTCTGGGCGAACGTCTCCAGAAAGGCCCCGCATCCGGCCGAACAGGCTTCATTGAGGGTCACGCCCGCGATGCAACCGTCCCTGGCCTTGAGGCACTTCATGTCCTGCCCGCCGATGTCGATGACGTAGGTCGTCTGCGGCACGAGGCGGCAGGCGGCCTTGAGGTGGGCGACGGTCTCCACTTCCGTCAGCGACGATCCCAGCGCCGCCTGTGCAAAGGACGCGCCGTAACCGGTGCAGGCGCTGTCCTCGATCCAGGCCCCTTCCGGCAGAGAGTCCGCCAGATCGGCCACATACGGCAGGAGCTCGGCCAGCGGATCCCCCTGATTGCGGCGATACCAGGTGGTGATGACCGCGCCTTCCCGGTCGGTCAGCACGGCCTTGACCGTGGTGGAGCCCAGATCGACCCCCAGATAGAGCGGGCCCCGCGCCTCGTCCAGCGGACGGCGGCTCACCGCTCCGGCCGCATGACGCTGCCGAAAGGCCTCGTATTCCTCCTCGCTTTCAAAAAGCGGCGCCAGCGTGGCCGTGCGCTCGCCGTCCAGCGCCCGCGTGCGGGCGCGCTCGGCCAGCTCTTCCACCCGCAGCGGCGCGGACTGCACGGGCCGCGGCTGCCCCGGCAGCGCCATAAGGCTCAGTGCCGTACCGCGCGCAACGATATATTGCGCGTCCGGTACGTCCATGACCTCTTCCGGCTTCAGCTGCAGCGTCTCGATGAATCGCTGCCGCAGGGCGGAAAGGAAATGCAGCGGCCCGCCCAGAAAAGCCACTCTGCCCCGTATGGGATGTCCGCAGGCCAGCCCGCCGATGGTCTGTTCCACCACGGCCTGGAAGATGGAGGCCGCCAGATCCTCGCGTGCCGCCCCTTCATTGAGCAGAGGCACCACGTCCGTCTTGGCGAACACCCCGCAGCGCGAGGCAATGGGATAGATGGTCGTATGCTTCAGCGCCAGTTCATTGAGGCCCGGCGCATCCGTATGCAGCAGCACGGCCATCTGATCGATGAAGGCCCCTGTCCCCCCGGCGCAGGCCTCGTTCATGCGCAGGTTGTCCGAGCCGTCGGAGAAGTACAGGATTTTGGCGTCCTCGCCGCCCAGCTCCACCGCCACGTCCGTCTGCGGCGCCAGCACCGATATGGCCCGCGACGTGGCCAGCACTTCCTGCACGAAGGGCAGTTCCAGCGCCTGCGCCAGCTTGAGCGCGGCCGAACCCGTGATGGCGGCCCGCACCTGCAGACCGGGATATTTGGCCGCCAGCTCGTCCAGCAGGGTGCAAAGGGTCGCGCGTACCGCCGCGCCATGCCGCTGGTAGCGCGCCTCCAGCAGATCGCCCGCCGCATCCACCAGCGCCAGCTTGACCGTAGTGGAACCGGCATCCAGTCCCAGATAGAGCACGGAATCGTCCATCTCCGCCAATCCTTGCCGCCGCGGCGGCCATTTCGCCCTTGCGGGCGTGCGTCGTAAAAAAATCTCCACGCAACCGGTTCAGCAGGCGCACGCCTGCCGCTGCCGCCAGCGGCGTGCGGCCGCATCCAGTACGCACATGGCCATGTCCCCCATGTGCGTCTGTACCCGGGGCGCCTGGCACAGCAGCGGCACCAGCACCGAGGAAAAACGCCTGTCCGCCACCAGCAGCAGCACAAAGGGCCCCAGCGCGCTCACCAGGCAGCATTCCAGCTCCGGCGCATCCTGCGGTATGCCCGTCATATCGCTGATGATCCCCTTGATGATGCGGAACTTGGCCGCCACCACCCGGCGCATCACTTCCTGAAAATACACGGACGGCGCCACGATCTCGCGCGCCCAGGCGCGTATGTGCCACTGCTGCGGCGCGGCCAGTCCGGCCATGAGCGCCGTCACGATGCGCTGCATCTTCTCCCGCGCGGGGATGGCCTCCCCGGCAAGATTATCCAGGAACTCCCGGTCGATGATGCGGTTGTGCATATCCTCCAGGACCGCCAGATACAACCCCTCACGGCTGCCGAAATGATAGTTGATGGCCGCCATGTTGATGTTGGCCGTCTCGCAGATGCGTTTCGACGTCGTCTGCGCAAAGCCGTTTTCCGCCATGAGCTGCCCGGCCGTTTCAATGATGCGGGCACGCGTCTGCTCGCCGTCCACGCGCGCGCCGCGCCCCCCCGCTCCCCCTTCTCCCGCCGGGGAAACCGTGTGCTTGCTGGCCATCCTCTTCTCACTCCGAAAACCCAAAAATTTCCGCCGCTCCCTCACGGCAACAAGGTTCAATCTATCTAATTCAAATTTGAATTTCAACAAAACAAATATTTCTTTTTGTTGCAAAGGGTGATTTTATTTTCTTGCGGGGGAAAGGGGGGACTTTTTGCAAAAAGTCCCCCCTTTCCCCCGCCCCCCCTTTCCCCTTCAAAAACTCTTGTCAGGGTGGATGACAGGAAGTTGTCCTTCAGCAAGGCATCCCCTGCCCGCTGGTCCCCGGAGGGTAGCTGCTTTTCTTTTTTTGATCCGTTCGCGGGCTGGCGGCTTCGGCCCTCTCCCCTGCTTTTTTGCCATGCCGCCGGGGGACTGGCGGGCGGGGGACGGCCTGCCGGGGAACGTCACCCCGTCATCCTCCCCGGCAAGATTTTTTGCGGGATGGATGGGGGGCGCGGGGGGAAGGAAGGGGGCTTTTTTGCAAAAAAGCCCCCTTCCTTCCCCCCGCATACAAACCCTCCCCCGTCTGCCGGTTACCTATGGATCTTGCGGGCGATGGTCTCGGGGTCGAGGCGGTGCAGGTAGCGCAGGCGCAGGCTGTAGCACAGGGCGCTGAAGCCGAGGGCGAGCAGGTAGGCTGTCCAGAAGCCTTGCGCCCCCAGGGGGGCGGCGGTCAGCCAGTCGGTACGAGCCAGCATGTAGCCCACGGGCAGGCCTATGCCCCAGTAGGATACCAGACAGACGATGGAGATGATGCGCGTATCGTTGTAGCCGCGCAGGATGCCGATGCTGATGGTCTGCACGGCGTCCACGAACTGATAGGCCGCCGTGAAAAGCAGGAGATGCATGGTCAGGGCCGCCACCTGCGCGTCATCGATATAGATGGCGATGATCTGTTCACGGAACAACAGGGTGCAGGCGGCGGCGAGCAGCGAACAGCTCATGCCGAGGCAAAGCGCCGTGCGAGCGGCCACACGGGCCCGCCAGATGCGCCCCGCGCCGAGGAAGTGCCCCACACGGATGGTGGCCGTGATGTTGAGCGAGAGGGGCAGCATGAAGATCATGGCTGAGTAGTTCATGGCGATCTGATGACCGCTGACCACGATCTCCCCCAGAGGGGCCAGGAGGATGGCCGTCAGAGCAAAGAGCGAGACCTCGAAGCAGACGGCCAGCGCGCCCGGCAGACCGATACGCAGGATGCGCAACACAAGAGCGCCGTCCAGACGGGGGAAGGGCTTGCCGTTCGCGTCATGGGCGAGGCCGGGCCGGAGCATGGGCAGGAAGAGCGGGCGCAGATGGCGGTACTGGCTGTCGCGACGCACATAGAAGAGCATGCAGAGGGCCATGAACCAGAAACAGATGGCCGTGGCCACGCCGCAACCCACGCCGCCCAGCTGGGGCAGGCCGAGCTTGCCGTAGATGAAGACGTAGTTGACCGGCACGTTGAGCGCCAGGCCCAGGATGCCTACGATCATGGCCGGGCGGGTCCGTGAAAAACCTTCCAGAAAGCTGCGGACATTGATGAAGAGCATGAGGCCGGGCAGGCCCCAGAGCATGGCCCGCAGGTAGCCGCCCGCGATCTCCGCCAGACGGCCGTCCAGACCGAAGATGTCCAGATGGTAAGAGAGGACGGAAAAGACGCTCATGAGCAGAAGGCAGAGGAAGAGCGTCAGCCAGATGCCTTGCCGCAGCAGCTGGGCGGCCTCATCCCGCTTGCCCGCCCCCACAAGATGGGCGGTCATGGGCGAGAGCGCCAGCAGGCAGCCCACGCCCAGCAGAGAGACCGGGGCCCAGATGGAACCGGCCACGGCCACGGCGGCCATGTCCGTGGTGCCGTACTGGCCGGTCATGGCGGTATCCACAAAGTTCATGCCCATTTGCGTGGTCTGGGCAATAAGGACGGGCAGCCCAAGCGAGACGAAACGCCGCGCCTCGGCGGGCGAAAAAATATCCTGAAACATAGAGTCTATCCTGTCGGGAAGATGCTTGTGGGGATACGCCCCGCCGGGTAGAGCGTTTTGCCTTTGAAAAAGGTAAAACGCGAGGCCGCCTGGTTTGAAACGCAAAACGTTTCAAACGAAAAATGCTTCAAGGCCTGTCAACACTAATTATAATTTCAACATATAGTCCATATCCGCCGTACACGCTTCGCTTGCCTTTGCGGCGGGGTTGCTTCGTGCCCCTGACTCTTCCCCCGGTAAAAGCGCGCTGGGGAAGGGATGGGGGGCTTGGGGGGAAGGGGAACCCCTCCCGCGCCGGCGGCGACCGA
>NZ_CALUWS010000069.1 GCF_944324525.1 uncultured Desulfovibrio sp. | reverse complement strand
GCCTTACGGACATCGACAGCAGAGCGAGGGGTTCCCCTTCCCCCCAAACAAGTAACGAATAGTGTTAACAGGCCCTAATCCGTGTCGAACCAGCGGGCGATGCGATCCCGTTGCGGCGCCTGGCCGTCCGGTTCGAGGTTCAGGGCCAGCAGCAGCTTGAGACGGGCCTTGGCGGCGCTCAGTTCGCCGCCCATGATGACGCCGATGCGGCGCTGCTGCACCATGCCGCCGTCGTAGGCGTAGACGTCCAGCACGCGGCCGCCGGTACGGGTGGCATTGACGATGATGACCCCGCGTTCCAGCGCCCGCCGCAGGGCGGGCATGACGGTGGGCGGCACGTTGCCGCGGCCGAAGCTTTCGATGACCAGCCCCTCGGCCCCGCGTGAGACGGCGAAGTCGATGAGGCTGCCGTCATCGCCGGTGACGATCTTGATGAGGTCGGCGCGCCGGTGCAGGTTGGCGGGCCAGAGGGTCTGCCGGTGCAGGGGCGCGCGCCGGAAGATGAGGCGGTCATCATCCACGGTGCCGATGGGCCCCCACCAGGGGGACTGGAAGGTGGCCACATTGGCCGCGTGGGTCTTGGCGGCCTCGCGCGCGGCGTGGAGCTGGTCGTTCATGACCACCAGCGTGCCCATGCCCCGCGCCTGCGGGGAAGCGGCCACGCGCACGGCGCTCATGAGGTTGCGCGGGCCGTCCGGGCCGAGCTCGTCCTCGGCATGCATGGCGGCCGTGAGGCAGACCGGCTTGGGGCTGTCCACGGCGAGATCGAGGAAATAGGCCGTTTCTTCCAGCGTGTCCGTACCGTGGGTGATGACCACGCCGGCCACATCCGGCTCGGCAAGGCGGCGGCGCACCAGGGCGGCCAGTTCGTACATGCGGTCCGGGGTCATGGCCGGACTGGGCAGGTTGGAGAATTCGCAGACTTCCAGCGGGCAGACCTGTTCCAGGCCGCGCACGCCGTCCACCAGCTCGCTGCCGTTGAGGGCCGGGGCCGCGCCGCCGGTGGCGGCGTCATGCAGCATGGCGATGGTGCCGCCGGTGGTGATGACGACGACTTTGGGGTTCATGATGGCCTCTCTGACGGGGTCGCGTGTTTCTATGCCAATCGCCGCACGCGGCAGCGTCGTTGCAGCAGGGGCGCGTCGAGGCGGCTCATGGCGTCGTGCAGGGCGATGCGGTAGCTCCCCGTGCCCGCGCTGTCGCCAAGGGCCTCGTGGGCCAGTTCGCCGCTGATGCCCATGCAGCACATGCCGCAGAGGGCGGCCTCCAGCGGCGCGGCGGGATTGGCCCCGCAGTGGCAGGCGATGACCCCGGCGGACATGCAGCCGGTGCCGGACAGGCGGGACATGAAGGGATGGCCGTTGTCCACGCCCCAGGCCGTGGGGCCGTCCGTCACAAGGTCGATGGGCCCGCTGATGACGACGACCGCTCCGGTGGCCGCCTGCAGGCGGCGGGCCAGAGCCAGGGCTTCGGCAAGCCGCTCTTCGCTGATCAGGTCGGACGGGCAGGCGTCCACGCCGCGCGCCGAGCCGATGCCCTCGGCCAGGAAGCGGATCTCGGAGATATTGCCCTTGATGACCGTGGGCCTGACATGCTGTAAGATGTCCAGGGCCAGCCTGTTGCGGAAGGCGGAAGCCCCGGCGCCCACGGGATCGAAGACGACGGGATGGCCGAGCCTGTTGGCCGCCTTGCCGGCGGCGAGCATGGCTTCATGCGTACGGGCGCACGGGGTGCCCATATTGAGGACGAGCGCCGCGCACAGCCCGGCGATGTCCTCGCTTTCGGCCGGATCGTCAGCCATGATGGGGGAGCCGCCCGCGGCGATGGTGATATTGGCGCAGTCGTTGACGGTCACATAATTGGTGATGAAGTGCACGAGCGGCGTGGCCTGGCGCGTGGCCTGCCAGATGGCGGAAAGATCGAGCATGTGTAGCCTCCCGGCAAAGGAATGGAGAGGCAGTATGCGTCAGGCGGGACATGATGGCAAGGGGCGCGTGCGGGCCTGCCGCCGGCAAGCTCCTCGTTGACAGCTCTTGCGGCTTCCCCTAGGTTCTGGACGCATACGCATGCCGTCCGGGAAGCGCCGCGCGCGTTTCCGTCAGTGCCGCGCTTTTCGGCCATAGAGCACTTTCAGTTTGAAACGTCTGGCGTTTCGCGGAAAAAACGCGGTTTTTCCGCTCACTTTGGGCCGGGCGGCGCTGTGCCGCCGCCTCGCATTTTGCCCTTTTTTAAAGGCAAAATGCTCTAGCGCCGGAGAAAGGAGGCGGGCGGCGCGTGTCCTGATCTCTCAACGCCGCTCCGCAAGCGGCATGCCCACGGAAAGACTGCCATGAAAAGACGTATCGCCGCCGTTGTCCTTGCCATCCTTTGCGCTGTGCCCTGCCTTGCCCGGGCTGCGGAGATCGACATCGCACGGATCCGTTGCAAGGATATCCTGACCAACGAGGAGCAGCTTCCGCTTATCCTGATGTGGGTCGACGGCTATATGAGCGCCGCGACGAACAATACTGTTTTCAGTGCGGAGTGGATGTCCAGACTGGCCGCCCATATGGACGTGTACTGCGCGACCCATCCCCGCAAGACGGTCATGGAAGCCATGGAGGCCATGCCGGCCGAAGAGGAGTAGCGCCGTCCGCCCGCGTCGGGCGGGCATCAGGCCGGGGTCGGGCGGGGGCCGTCCGCCGCGGCGGGCTCGTCCGTCGAGCTGGCGGGCGAGGCGGCCATGCGGAGGCGCTGCTGAAAGTCTTCCACAGGCTGCGGATGCGCCAGCAGATAGCCCTGCACTTCCTGACAGCCCAGACCCGCCAGGATGTCCAGCTGCCGGTCCCGCTCCACCCCTTCGGCCACGGTGGTTATGGAGAGGTTGTGGCTGGCCATGATGAGCATATGCAGCAGCTTGGGCAGGCGGGGATTGTCCTCCAGCGCGGAGATGAGCCGCTTGTCCAGCTTGAGTACGGAAAAGTCCACCTCGGCCAGCGTGGCCAGATTGGCGTGGGCCACCCCGAAGTCGTCAATGGCCAGATGGTAGCCGTTGCGGGCAAGAAGGCGGCTCATTTCCTGGACGCGCTCATGTTCCCGCGAATCGGCGTTTTCGGTGATCTCCACCTGCAAAAGTTCCAGCGGGATGGCATGGCGGGTGCGGATGCGCTCCAGCTGTTCCAGAAAATCCGGCAGGACGAAGGTGTGGCGTGAAAAGTTGGTGGCGACGGGGACGACCTCCCGTCCCTCGTCCAGCCAGATGCGCAGATGGCGGCAGGCCTCCTCAAAGACGAAGAAATCCAGCAGATGGCAGCGGTGCAGGGACTCCAGCAGCGGGATGAACTGGTCCGGCGGGACGATGCGGCCGTCCTTCTTCAGGCGGATGAGCACCTCGACGCCGCAGAGGCTTCTGTCCGCCACCTTGAACTTGGGTTGCCAGTAGGTAAGGAAGCTGCCGTCGGCAAGCATGCGCTCCAGCACGCCGGGACGGGCCAGCTCCAGGATATGGTCGGCTTCGGGTCGGTAGCGGCAGCTTTCCCGGTGGCGGTAAAAAGCCTTCTTGTTGGCGAACATCTCCGCTTCGGCCCGGGTATAGGCCGTCATGGGCGCTTCGCCGTCCCCGAGCCGGTAACCGCCCACCGCCGCGGAAAAGTCGAGCGTGCCCGACAGGATGACCTGCATCCGCCGCAGGGTCTCATGGAAAACGTCCTTGCCCACATAGTTCCAGAGCAGGGCGAACTCGCCGCCGTTCAGGCGGTAGGGATGCGCGCCGGCCTCCATGTCGCCCAGCAGAGCGGCCAGGCGGATCAGCATGTCGTCGCCATGCTGGATGCCGTGAACCTCATTGATCTTTTTGAGGCCGTTCACTTCAAGGAGCACGACGGCCCCGCCGGGTGAGCTGAGGTGCTGCACGTCATGTTGGAAGGCGTGCCGGTTGCCGAGGCCGGTCAGAGGATCGTGCCGGGAGTGGTGTTCCAGCGTATTGAGCAGGTGGAAACGCTCGATGGTGGCGGCGATGAACTTGCTGATGGCGGCAAGGGCCGTCCGGGCTTCTTCCACCCGGCTGCGGGTCGGGTTCTCCACTTCAAGGAAACCGGTAAGGCGGCCCGAGACCACGAGCGGCGCGATGAGGAAGGAGGAGATGTCCCGCAGGCGCATGCCGTCGCCGGATCCCTGCCCCGCGCCGATCCGTACGCCGTCAAGCTGGAGGATCTCCCCCTGACGCAGCCGGGGCAGCCAGTCCGCATAGGTCGCTTCGGGAAGGTCGAGCTGACTGTCCCGCAGCTGGCTGATGTCCTCGCGCGTCCACTCATGGGTATTGCAGGCCTTCCGCTCGCGAAGCTCGAATATGGAGCAGCGGTCCGCCTCCAGAAAAAGGCCGATCTCTTCCAGCACCTGGAGGATAAGGGTGTACGGATTGCCGGAGTCTTCCGCCAGCAGGCGGGAACAGTGGTCGATGAGGCTTTCCACGCCGCGTTCCCGCCGCAGGAGCTGCTGTGCCCGTACCTGCGGGGTGGTCTCCCGGGCGATGAGCAGCCGGGCCTTGCGTCCCTGCCAGGCGGCAAAGGCCTCATAGATCTTGAAGTGCGCGTTGAGGTGCGGCAGATAGACCTGCTCGCGACGGCGGACAGGCTGGCGGGTGCAACTTTCGCAGGGGGTATCGCTGTCGTGAAAGACCTTGTGGCACTTTTTTCCCGCAAGATCAGCTATCCTGAACCGTTGACGGCAGGCCGCATTGGCATAGAGAAGGTCATGCGTCTCCAGATCGGCAACGTACACCAGATCCGAGAGCCCGTCGAAGAAGTTGGCCAGCATTGCTATGACTCCACATCAGGGGACGGCATGTCCGGGCGGGAGGCGTGTAAAAACTCCGCAAAAAGAATATGACTTTTGTTGTAAGATTTCAAGAACGGCAGCCGCAGGGACTTTTGCCGGGACCGCGGTCCATGTCGCCGCGTGGCGGGGCCGCGGCGTCCAGCTTTTGCTGGAACTGTTCCAGCGGCAGGGGACGGGAGAAGAGGAAGCCCTGGACTTCGTGACAGCCCATGCCGGAAAGGATGGCCAGCTGCTCGGGACGCTCGACGCCTTCGGCCACGGTGTTGATGCGCAGGGAATGGCTGGTCAGGATGAGCATCTCCAGGATCTTGAGCAGACGGGGATTGCTCTCCAGCGAGTGGATGAGCCGCTTGTCCAGCTTGAGCACGGAAAAGTCCACTTCCGCCAGGGTGGCCAGATTGGCATGCGCCACGCCGAAGTCGTCGATGACCAGACAGAAGCCGTGCGCGTGCAGCTTGCGGGCCATGTCCTGGAAGACGGCCTGATCGGCGGCGTCCACGGTCTCGGTGATCTCCACCTGCAGCAGCGCGAGCGGGATGTTGTAGCGGTGGCGGATGGTCTCCAGCCTGTCGAGGAAATCGGGCATCACGAAGGTGTTGCGGGAAAAGTTGGTGGAGACGGGCACCACGGACCGCGCCTCGTCCAGTCTGCGGCGCAGGAAGCGGCAGGCCTCCTCAAAGACGAAATAGTCCAGCAGGTAGGTGCGGTGCAGGGATTCCAGCAGAGGCATGAACTGCCCCGGAGAAAGGACCTCGTCGCCGTGCCGCAGGCGCACGAGCGCCTCCGCCCCGCAGATACGCCCGTCCTTCAGGCTGTACTTGGGCTGCCAGTAGGTGATGACCTTGCCGTCATCCAGCATCTGTTCCAGAGTGCCCGGCTGGGCAAGGCGCAGCATATCGTCCATTTCGGCCCGGTAGCGGCTGCCGCCTTGCAGGCGGTAGTGGGCCCGCTTTTGTTGGTACATCTGCTTTTCGGCGCGGGTATGGGCCTGCCCGGGGCGATCCCCCGCATCCATCCAGTAGCCGCCCACCGCGGCGGAAAAGCCCAGGATCCCGGAAAAGAAGGATTCCAGCCGTTGCTGGGTGTCGGCGAAGGCCGCCCGGTCGATGCTGTTCCAGAGGATGGCGAATTCTCCGCCGTTGAGCCGGAAGGCCCGCCCCGTTTCCACCAGCTTGCCCAGCATGTCGCCAATACGGGCAAGCAGCTCGTCGCCGTACTGCATGCCGTAGGTCTCGTTGATCTTTTTGAGGCCGTTCACCTCGAGCAGCAGGATGGCGGCGCCGGGCCCGGAGAGCGCTTCCAGTTCCTGCCGGAACAGATGGCGGTTGCCCAGTCCGGTCAGGGCGTCATGGTGGGAGTGGTGCGCCAGCGTGGTGATGAGGCGGAAACGCTCGATGGTGGAGCCCATGAACTTGCTGATGGAAGCCAGCGTGATGCGGGTTTCCTGCACGCGGTGCGGCGCCAGATTGTCCACGCCCAGAAAACCGAACAGCTCGCCGGAGACGTTCAGCGGCTCCACGAGGAGCGACTTGATGCCCTGCGGCTTGAGATAGGCGTATTCCACCGGGCTGATGCGGGCGATGTCCTCCACATCGGGGAGGAAAACGCTGCTGCCGCTGAGCAGCGGGCCGAGCCAGCGGGCATAGGCGGCCTGCGGCACATGCTGCAGGTTCTTCTGCTGCGGCGAGACGCCGCTGCGGCACCATTCGTGCGTATTGCTGGCCGTCCCCCCGTGGATCTCGAAGATGTAGCAGCGGTCGGCCTCGAGGAAACGGCCGATCTCCTCCAGCGTCATGTTGAGGAGGGTGTGCAGGTTGCCGGTATCGTCATTGAGCAGGCGGGCGCAGTGGGCGATGAGCTGCTCGATGTCGCCATGCAGGATGAGGCGCTTTTCCGCCACATGGTCGGTGACGTCATAGGCTATCTCCAGGCGCGCCTTGCGGCCCCGGAAATCGATGACGGAATCATAGAGGTCGAAATGACGCTGGAGCAGGGGATTGAAGCAGCTCCAGGCCCAGCGGCCGTGTTCGCGCAGCTTTTGATTGGTGCAGAAGTCGCAGGGCTGGCTCAGCCCCTGCAACACTTCATAGCACTTGCCGGGACTGTCCTGGATATGGAAATTCTGGCGGCAGGCCCGGTTGGCGTAGAGCAGATCGTAGGTTTCCAGATCCGCGATGTATACAAGGTCGTCAAGACCATCAAATGCGGTGGCCAGCATGGGACTACTCCAACATCACAGGGGGATGGGATGCCTGGAAATGCACGCAATTCACAGCGCCTTCAGGGGAGAGGCCCTGCATAGGGATAACTGCGGGAAAGGTATCCCCTTTTCCTGTGAACCACAAGGGGGAATATCCGTTAAAAACGGTTTTTTCGGCGTTTCTCAGGGGCTGGCGGAGAAAGGCCTTTCCCTTTGAGGGAAAATGGTCTAATGTGACTCGTACCTCATACAAAGCGTTTTTCCGATCCGCCATGCCCCATCTTGCCGGGGCGTGCCCTTTCCGTCGCGGGAGAGGAACGGTCGGATGCGCCGCCGCACGCCGGGGAGGCCCCAGGGCCACGACTGCCCCCGGCAAAGGCGATGGAGGTTGGGCGAAGCGCGGGGAATGCGGGGCATTTCTCCGGTGCGGCGCAGCCCCCGGAAAAGCACCGGCTTTTCGGGCGGCCGGCGGCGCGTCTTCACCCGTACAGGGAGCTTGGGCCGCGAGGCCCGACTGCCGCATACAATGGCCGGGTCTTCCGGCCGGTCATCATCAAGCCGTTTCGCATGGAGTCGCGTATGGAAACGAAAACGCTTGTGGTCAATGGCATTCCCCGCAGGGTCATGGTCAGTCCCGACGCCACCCTGGTGGATGTTCTGCGCAATCAGCTGCAGCTTACCAGCGTCAAGGTGGGCTGCGGGCAGGGACAGTGCGGGGCCTGTACGGTCATCCTTGACGGCAAGGTGACGCGCGCCTGCATCGTGAAGATGCGCCGCGTGCCCGAAAATGCCGCCGTCACCACGCTGGAAGGCATCGGCACCCCTGACAACCTGCATCCGCTCCAGGTCTCCTGGATGTATCACGGCGCGGCCCAGTGCGGTTTCTGCACGCCGGGCTTCATCGTCTCGGCCAAGGGCCTGCTGGACAGCAACCCCAATCCCAGCCGCGAAGACGTGCGCGACTGGTTCCAGAAACATCATAACGTCTGCCGCTGCACCGGCTACATCCCGCTGGTGGACGCCGTCATGGACGCCGCCGCCGTGCTGCGCGGGGAAAAGACGCTGGACGACATCACCTTCAAGATGCCTGCCGACGGCCGGGTGTTCGGTTCGCGCCTGCCGCGTCCCAGCGCCGTGGCCAAGGTGACGGGCCTTGCCGAATACGGCGCGGACGCCGCCGTGCACATGCCGCCGGAAACGCTCCATCTGGCGCTGGCCCAGGCCAAGGTGTCCCATGCCAACATCAAGGGCATCGACACTTCCGAAGCCGAGAAGATGCCCGGCGTGGTGCGCGTGCTGACCCACAAGGACGTGAAGGGCAAGAACCGCATCACCGGCCTCATCACCTTCGCCGACAACAAGGGCGACGGCTGGGATCGTCCCATCCTCAATGACACCAAGGTGTTCCAGTACGGCGACGCGCTGGCCATCGTCTGCGCCGATTCCGAGGAACACGCCCGCGCCGCCGCCGAAAAGGTGAAGTTCGACCTTGAGCTGCTGCCCGAATACATGAGCGCGCCCGAAGCCATGGCCCCCGACGCCATCGAGATCCATCCCGGCACGCCCAACATCTATTACGAGCCCCACATCGAAAAGGGCGAGGACACCAAACCCTATTTTGACGATCCCAACAACGTGGTGGTGGAGGACAGCTTCTACACCCAGCGTCAGCCGCACCTCAACATCGAGCCGGACGTGGGCTACGGCTACCTCAATGAAGAGGGTAAGCTCGTCATCCACTCCAAGTCCATCGGCCTGCATCTGCACGCGCTCATGATCGCCCCCGGCCTGGGCGTCAAATTCCCCGAAGAGCTGGTGCTCGTGCAGAACACCACGGGCGGCACCTTCGGCTACAAATTCAGCCCCACCATGGAGGCCCTCATCGGCGTGGCCGTGCTGGCTACGGGCCGTCCCTGCCATCTGCGCTACAACTATCAGCAACAGCAGCAGTACACCGGCAAGCGTTCGCCCTTCTGGACCACCGTCCGCATGGCCGCCGACAAGAAGACCGGCAAGATCAAGGCCATGGAGACCGACTGGACCTGCGACCACGGCCCGTATTCCGAATTCGGCGACCTGCTGACCCTGCGCGGGGCCCAGTTCATCGGCGCGGGCTACGGCATCCCCAACATCCGCGGCGACGGCCGCACCGTGGCCACCAACCACGCCTGGGGCGCGGCCTTCCGCGGCTACGGCGGCCCGGAATCGGAATTCCCCTCCGAAGTGCTCATGGACGAACTGGCCGAAAAGCTGGGCATGGACCCCTTCGATCTGCGCGAGCTCAACTGCTACAAGGAAGGCGACACCACGCCCACCGGTCAGAAGCCCGAAGTCATCAACCTGCCCACCATGTTCAAGGCCCTGCGGCCCAAGTATGAAGCCGCCAAGGCCCGCGTGAAAGCCGAATCCACCGCCGAGGTCAAGCGTGGCGTGGGTCTGGCCCTGGCCGTCTACGGCGCCGGTCTGGACGGCCCGGACTCCTCCGAGGCCTGGGTGGAACTCAATCCCGACGGCTCGGTGACGGTCGGCAGCACCTGGGAAGATCACGGCCAGGGCGCGGACTCCGGCGCGCAGTGCACCGCCCATGAGGCCCTGCGGCCCATCGGTCTGCCCGTGGAAAAGATCCGTCTCGTCATGAACGACACCAGCAAGACGCCCAACTCCGGCCCGGCCGGCGGTTCGCGCTCGCAGGTGATGACGGGCAACGCCATCCGCGTGGCCTGCGAGTCGCTGGTGGAAGCCATGCGCAAGCCCAACGGCGGCGGCTTCTTCACCTACGACGAGATGAAGGCCGAAGGCCGCGCCGTGCACCATGACGGCAAGTGGACCGCTCCCGCCCGCGACTGCGGCAAGAACTGTCAGGGCGAACCCTTCTGTTGCTACATGTACGGCCTGTTCATGGCCGAGGTGGCCGTGGAAGTGGCCACCGGCAAGACCACGGTGGAAAAGATGACCATGGTGGCCGACATCGGCAAGGTGGCCAACCGCCTCATCACCGACGGTCAGCTCTACGGCGGCATCGCCCAGGGCATCGGCCTCGCTCTCACCGAGGACTACGAGGACATCAAGAAGCACAGCACCATGGCCGGCGCCGGTATCCCCACCATCAAGGACATCCCGGACAACATCGAGCTCATCTACGTGGAGACCCCGCGTCCCGACGGCCCCTTCGGCGCGTCCGGCACCGGGGAGATCCCGCTGTGCGGCCCGCATCCGGCCATCATCAACGCCATCTACAACGCCTGCGGCGCGCGGGTGACCCATCTGCCCGCCTACCCTGAGCGTGTGCTGGCGGCCATGCCCAAGTAAGCGCTGCCCGCAACGGGGGGAGGTCCGCCTCCCCCCACGAGGCGGGTTCTTCCTGCGATGTGTCCCCGGGGGACGGGATTCCCCTCCGCGGGCGCGGGAGGGGTTGGCCTGCCCCCGGTCCCCCATCCCTTCC
>NZ_CALUWS010000068.1 GCF_944324525.1 uncultured Desulfovibrio sp. | reverse complement strand
TCATCTGATCTGCAGCAGCATCTCCCACCTACGGTTTTACCCAGTCGAACCCCCAAACAAACAGTACGGCGCACGTACTGCTCACAGGCGAGCAGGCCGCCGAGCAGAGCATCCGTCCCCTCGCACAGGCAACGCAAAAAGGCGGGATCCCTCCCGCCTTTTTCTGTGTCGTTTTTCTGAAAAAAGCTCGCCTTGGCGCGTCAGCCGCGGCTGTCTTCCAGCTCCCGCAGCCAGTCAGGCGTCAGGGCGTCGGGCAGACGGCGGATGAGGTCGGCCACCGGCGTGTCGGGCCGGGGCTCGCAGAGGACGGCAAGACGGCGCGCGCTGCGGGACGCGGCCTGACAGGCGGCGCAGAGGGGCCAGCCCGCCGCGGCAAAGGCGGTGACGAGGCCGGTCACGATGTCGCCGGTGCCGCCGATGCACTCCATCGCCGGAACGGACGGGCTGTCGATGACGGCGCGCAGCTCGCCCTCGCAGACGATGTGATCCGCCGCGCCCTTGATGAGCAGATGACGCGGGCAGTTGCCGTGCGCAAGCACGCGTGCGAGCAGGGGAGGGATGTTGTGGTCCTCGGCCAGCAGGAAACCGCGCGTGTAGAAGGGATGCGGGGCTTTTTCGTCCGCGAGGAAGGCCAGTTCGCCCACGTCGGGCGTGAAGAGGTCGTAGGCGTCGGCGTAACCGCTCATCTTGGCGGCGTACATGAAACCCGCGTCGGCCAGCAGGAGCGGCGGCTGCGGCAGGGCCTGCAGGGCCAGCAGCACGCGATTGTGCCAGTCCGCATCCGGGAAAAGGTAATGGAAGGTCATGCCCCGCGGCGCGAGGCGGGCGGCATTGTCGCACAGCCAGGCGTAAAGGCGGCGGCTGCCGTCGCCCGTGCCGATGTCCCCGGCCAGCAGGGCGCGGGGAGCGTCCGTGCCGAGGGCCTCGCAGGCCAGCAGGGCGGTGGCGGCCAGCGCGGCGGTGCCGCGCTCCACGGTCACGCCGCGGCCGTCGGGCAGACGAAGGGTCGCGCCGTCCAGCCGCAGAGGGCCGTCAGGCAGGGCAAGGGAAAAGTCCGCGTCCGGCACGCTGCCTGCTATGCACCACATGCGAGTTGCCTCCTGGCTTCTTCAAAGGCCTTCTGCAGACTGTAGCAGCACAGCGTCTGGCCCAGACGCAGCGGCTCGGCGGCCGTCTCCAGCCTGTCGCCGCAGAGTTTGTGCGCCAGCCACGGCACGTCCGGGCAGCCGCCGCCGGAGATGTTGACGATGCGGCCGTCCCGCGTGTCCACGGTGATCTTCATGTTGGCCGCGCGCACCATGAGCCAGTGATCCAGCCGCTTGACCTGACAGAGCGAGACGGGCTCCAGCAGCTCGTCCGTGACCACGGCCACCTGACGCGGCTCCGGGCCGCCCTGCCGCAGGCATTCCAGCACGGCCGCCTGCCGCAGGAGCGGAAAGGCTATGACCATGTCGCAGCCGGTCCGCAATTGCGGCGGCGGGCCTTTGACCTCTACGGCAAAGCCGGCTTCGCGCAGGCGGCGCTCGGCCCGGATGACTTCGCCTGTCTGGTCAAAGACCAGCAGGGCCGTGGCGGCAGGAGACGCGGCGGACTTGGAGCGCTTGTCAGCGGAGGCGGCGGGCCGAAGCAGGGAGGAGAGACGTTGCAGCAGGGTCGGCATGGCGTTTTTCGGCGTTGTTTGTGCGGCGGACGGACGATGTGCGCCGTCCGCCGCGCGGTTGTGGGTCATTTACGGATGTCGAGACGGAAATCCGCCCCGTCTTCGGTGACGTCCACCGTAAAGCCGCCGTTGCGGGCGGCGCGGGTGACGTTCTCACGGCTGGCCTCGTTGTCCACCAGCACGGTAAAGCTGCCGCCGGGCGTCTTTTTGGCGGCGGTGAGGAAGAGGAGGACGGGCTGCGGGCAGGAAAGACCGCGTGCATCGATGAGTTCAGCCATCAGGCGCCTCGCTTGCAGTTGAAGAATCCGATGATCAGGCAGACGGCCAGTCCGCCCAGCGCGCCCAGCATGCCGTTGGGGCCGATGCCCGTGGCGCTGGAGGCGAAACCGAAATTGTGGGCCACGGCCGCGCCGAGGATGAGCCCGACCACGAAGACGGCGGCGTCGTTGTCGCCTTCCCCGGCCATGAAGAGCTGACGGCCGGGGCAGCCGCCCGCCAGAGCGAAGGCCAGACCGGCGGTGACCATGCCGAGGAAGTTCCAGAGGCTGTCGGTGTGGGCGATGGGCTGGCCTTCCATGCCGGGATGGAAGCCGCCCAGCGCGGCATTGAGCAGGAGGGCGCAGGCCAGCATGGCCAGCACGCCCAGCGCCAGATGCCATTGCCGGAAGAGCAGCACGTCACGGATGGCGCCCATGGTGCAGAAACGGCTGCGCTGGGCCAGCACGCCCACCACGAGGCCCGCCGCCAGCGAGAGCAGCACGGGCGCGTGCGCCGCGCCAGGGCCCTTGAGGGAGTAGAAGAGCACGCCGCTCTTGTCCTGTCCCTCCACCTGCGGATTGAGCAGGAGCAGGGCCAGCAGGGCCATCATGATGCCGGGCAGGATAAGCCCGCTCACCTTGCCCTGGCTCTGGCTGCGGCCCAGCGAGAAGCCCTGGCGGAAGAAGAGCGTGCCGATGCCCACGCCGACGATCAGACCGGCCAGACCGAAAAGCGCGTTGGCGTCCCCGCCGGCGAGCCGCATGATGACGCGCCACGGGCAGCCCAGAAAGACCAGCGCGCCGATGGCCGCCACCATGCCCAGCAACAGGCGGATGATGGGCGAGGAGCCGCCGCGCGCCCGGTATTCGCCGCAAAGCAGGGACGCGCCCAGCGCGCCCAGCACCATGCCGAGGATCTCCGGCCGCAGGTACTGGACGATGGCCGCGCGGTGCAGGCCGATGGCCCCGGCGATGTCGCGGTTGAAGCAGGCGACGCAGATCCCCATATTGCCGGGATTGCCCATGCGCTGCAGCAGGATGGCCAGCGCGCCCAGCACAAGCCCCGTGCAGACCACGCCCGCCGTGGTGGAAAAGAAGTTGGAACCGGTTTTCATGGAACCCCCTTGCGAAACGGATGACACAAGGCAGCGCATGACGATGCGCGTGATTCGCGTCAATGGCCCGGGGGACGGAAGACCGGTCAGAAGAGGGGAGGAGGAGCGTCGCCGCCAGCCGCCGCCAGCCGCCGCTTCCGTCCGAAGGCGCTCCACACCGTGGAGCGAAAGGATGGGCGTCAGTTGCGATACGTCGGCATTGCGCTGCTTCCTCCTGAGATGTCCGCCCTCCCTCTCTCGTGGGAGTACGGCGAAAGCAGCTTAGGCAAGCCCGTGGCAAAGGTCAAGGAGAGCGGCGGGAAAAGGCGTCCGTCCGACGTGTCCGTGTGGCGGTGCGGCCCCGGCGGGCTTCATGGCAAGGAGAGCAGATAGGGGCGCAGCGTCGGGCGGGTACGGATGTCGCCGTGATCGACGATATGTCCGATCATGGCGTCGTCGGTGGTGATGATCGGGCTGGGGCCGCGCCGGAAGCCCAGCCCGCAGGGGACTTCGGCGGAAATGAACACGCCCGCCTGATAGTAGTGCGTGCCGTCGCAGACCAGCTCCGCCTTTTGCTGATAGATGAGGGGCTGCCGGGCATAAAAGCCGTCGGTGCGGGTGACCGCCTGGCCATTTTCCCAAATGGTGATGTTGCGGCCCTCGCGGCCCCAGATGGGTTTGGCCACCTGGGCCACGTCCGGCAGGGGGGTGCCGGCGGCGGGCAGAAAGTGGGGATTTTCGGGAAAAAGGCGCTGCACATGGGCCAGCAGGGCCTTGCTCTGGTAGACGGCCGCGTACGGGGGATTGCAGACCACAAGGCCGGGGTCCCGCTCCATGCTGCGCAAAAGCTCGCGGGCCATCCGCTCGTCCTCAAGGAAGAGCAGATCCCAGGGGACCATCTTGATCATGAGATGGAATATCTTGTCGATGTAGGCGCCGCTCTTGTCCACGGAGCACAGGCCGTGATCCCTGTCGATGCAGACGTCCGTCCAGTGCAGATAGGTCCCCGTCAGCCCGGCGTGTTTCGCGGCGTCCTTGATGATGAAGGTGTTCAGATCATCCTCGCCGTCGGCGGCGTTGGTGAACAGGACGCCCCGTTCGGCATGGGCGGGGAGCAGTTCGACAAAGAAATCCCGCAACTGCTCGAAGAGGCTGTTGTACTGGAAATGGTCCGGGTCAAGCTCGTGGTATTTCGCCAGCGCGTACTGCAGGGAGGAGACCTCAAAGATGGAGAAGGGCGTATCGGCGTTGAATTCCAGCAGCTTGATGGGCAGACCGGCAAGCCCGCCCGCAAAGTCGAAGCGGCCCAGCATGTGCGGATGCCGCATGTACTCGCGGTAAGTGCGCTCGATGACCGGCACGGCATACTCCGGTATGCCCAGTTCGTCCAGACGCCGCGAGGCGATGAAGTATTCCGCCGCGCTGTCCACGTCCCGAAAGCAGCGCTCAGCCGCCGCGTAATAGGCGTCGGCCTCCTCCTGTGAGATGATGAGGATGTCCGAACACTTTCCCTCCTTCGGGTAGCCGAGGGCGTCGTACAGACTGTCCGGGAACGGAGGGAAACGGAACAGATCCATGCTCAGCTTCCCGAGCTCATGCCGCTGAAGCTGCCGCCGCGCGCCGTGATGTTGGCCCGCTGCGCACCGGACGAGACCGCGCCGTTCGACGAGCCGAAGAAGAGCGGCAAGAAGCCGGAAGACCCGCCGCCGTTGCTTTCATCGCTGGAGTATTCCGATGCTTTTGCCAGTTCCGCCTCCTCCCGCGCCTGCTTGACGGAAAGCGCCTTCCAGCCCGCCCAGCCAAGCGAGGCCAGCGCCAGAACGGCAAGGCAGCCGAAGAGTTTGGGAAACTTGCCCCTTTTCGCGGCGGAACCGTCCGCACCGGATTCCTGCTGTCCGGGGTCTTCGGGCCAGGGGGTGAGCATCGTGCCGCCCATGTGCGGATTGTCGCATGCTGTAGCCATGTCCGCCGGGCTTGTCCGGCTGAGAGATACGGTCATATCCTTTCCTTCGTACCGACGAAAAACAACAGTGTGGAGGACGCCGGGAGGGCGGCCCGGGGCATTTTCCGTTGGAAACGCCGCGCGTCTCCAACCCCCCTGTCCTTCCCGGAAAAAAACGCGGTTTTTCCGCTCGCTATGGGCCGGGCGGCGCTGTACCGCCTCGCGTCCCGCTGTTTTCAAAGGCAAAACGCCTATGCGCCGGCCTCATCTGCCCGGGAAAGGCGCACTTCGTCCAGTCCGTCCCGTTCCTCAAGCAGGACGTCGATGCGCTCCTCGCGGCGGGTGGCCACGCTGCGGCCGACGTACGTCGCCTGTATGGGCAATTCCCGATGGCCGCGGTCCACCAGCACGAGCAGCTCCACGCTGCGCGGCCGTCCGTAATCCTGCAGGGCTTCCAGCGCGGCCCGGATGGTGCGCCCGGTAAAGAGCACGTCGTCCACCAGCAGGATGTCCGCCGCATCCACGGGCGCGGGGATGCGGGACTGTCCCAGATGCGGCTTGCCTTCCAGGCTCGTCCAGTCGTCGCGGTAAAGGTTGATGTCCAGCGAGCCCAGCGGCAGCGGATGCCCCGTCCGGCGGGCGAGCAGTTCGGCCAGACGCCGGGCCAGATCCACCCCGCGGCGCTGGATGCCCACGAGCTGGAGGGTGTCGCACTGGCCGTGCCGCTCGTAGATCTGGCTGGCCAGCCGGTCGAGGGTGCGGGAAATCTCTTCCCTGTTCAGGATGACATGGGCGCTCATGTGGCCTCCTTTGGGGGATGCCGCCTGCGGATGCTGCGGCCTCAAAGGCTTCTAATCTTTTTTGCGGGACTTGAAAAGACGGGACAAGGCCGCATTGACAAGGACAGGGAGTGGACTTACTTCTCTACGACCGTAAAACAATGACCGGAGGAGCCATGCTCACGTTGACCGAACAGGCCGTCAAGGAACTGGAAGCTTTTTTTGCCGACCGTGACCGCGAACCCATCCGCGTGTACCTTGCCCCGGGAGGCTGCTCCGGCCCCCGGCTGGCGCTGGCGCTGGACGCGCCCGGCGATGAAGATCAGTCCATGGAAGCCGAAGGATTCAGTTTCTGCATCCGCAAGGAACTGCTGGATCAGGTGGAGGCCATCACCATCGACGCCTCGCCGCTGGGCTTCGAGCTGACCCCCAAGAACCCTCTGCCTTCTACGGGCGGCAGCGCCTGCGGCGGATGCTGCGGCGGCTGCGGCTCACATTAACCTACAGGGAGCGTACTATATGCTGACCGTATCCGAAGACGCCCGCAAGGAGCTTGAAGCTTACTTTGACGGGAAGGAAAAGAAGACCATCCGGGTCTTCCTGGCCCCGGGAGGCTGAAGCGGCCCGCGCCTTGCGCTGGCTCTGGATGAGCCTCTCGATTCTGACGACGTTATCGAGGAAGCCGGTTTCCGCTTCTGCATCAACAAGGAACTGCTTGCCCAGATCAAGGGTGTGAGCATCGGCATCAGCTACATGGGCTTCACGCTCGATCCCGAAGTGCCGCTGGCTTCTTCCGGCGACTCGGGGAGCTGCGGTTCCTGCACTTCCTGCGGTTCCCACTAATGCCGCATCCTGTTCCCGACAGGAGGGCATCCGCCGGGACGCCGGCAGGGCGTGCCGCCTTGCGGCGGCCGCAAGACTGAAGCGGGAAAGCCATGTACGCTACGGCGTCCATCCGCTTTCGTCGCAGTAAGAGGAGTTCGCGCCGGGCATGCCCTTGCCCGTCAAGGCGTAACTCGTGAACGTACGGGCGGCGGAGACGGTTTTGTCCGTCCCCGCCGCCATCGTCATGCCTGCCGGGCTGTCTGTCCTGTCCCCGCAGCGGCCGCCGTTTTGTGGCGGCGGCAGGCCGCAGGGACAAAAGCGGGCCCGAGGGCCCAGGTATCTCCATTGCATGACTGCGGAAAAACTCCTTCCCTTTCTTGAGGCCCCGGCAGGGGAGTGGCGTCTTGAGCGCAGCGGCATGGCCACGCGCTGCCGTCTGGCCGCCGAGGCGCTGGCGGCGGGGCGCAGCTCCTGTCTGCTCGTGCGCGACCGCGACGAGCTGCATGCCGCCCGTGCGCTGTTCTCCCTCTTTGTTCCCGACCTTTCCGCAGCCGATGCGCCGCTTGCCCGTCCGGCGTGGGATTCCCCCTGCCTCGTCCTGCCCGATACGGTGGGCATTCGGCAGGGACGGGACGTCTGGGCCGCGGGCATGGCCGCCTTTCGCGCGCTGGCGGGCGAGGGGCCGCACTGCGTGGTCACCGGGCCGGAAAGCCTGCTGCTGCGGCATCTGCCGCGGGATTTTTTCGTTCAGGCCGGTCTCGACCTTGCCCGCGGGCAGGACTTCCCGCCGGAACTACTGCTGGAGCAGGCCGTGGAGTGGGGCTATGAACGCGTCCCGCTGGTCAGCCGCCCCGGCGACATGGCCCGTCGCGGCGACATCCTGGATATTTTCCCCCCCGGTTATGCCCGCCCGCTGCGGCTGGAATTCTTTGGGGACGTCATCGAGGAGATCCGCCTCTTCGACCCGGAAAGTCAGCGCTCCCTCCAGCAGCTGGAGGAGTGCAGCCTGCTGCCGGTGCTGCCCTTTGCCTGCGCGCCGTCGGACATGCTGCGCTGGCGCGAACGGCTGGACGGCCTGTTCGCCCAGGGCCGCCTGAGCGAGAACCAGCATTACAGTCTCAAGAAAGCCCTGCACGGCGGCGGGGCCGGTCTCTTTCCGGGCTTGCTGCATGAAAATGCCAGCCTGCTGGAGGACTGGCTGCCGGAGGATGCGCTCTGGCTGTTGCCCGGCAGAGCGGACGCCGAGGATGACCTGCGCGAGGCCGTCCTGCGGCTGCACCGGCGGCTGGAGGAGGAAAGCGGCGATCTGGCGCAACCGGCCTCCCTTTGTCTGCGCCCGGATACGCAGCAGGCCCCGTGGCAGGGAAAGGTAGCCATCTTTGCCGAACCGCTGGTCATGGGCGTGGAAGAGCAGGGCACGGCCCTGCCGGAGCGGCGGCTGCACGGTTTCACCGATCTTTTCCCCCAGCCCGGCGCCACGGACAGGCCTTGGCAGCAGCTTGCCGCGGGCCTGCGGCAGTGGCAGGGCCAAAAACGTCAGGTCATCCTGAGCTTTGCCTCCGGGCGCAGCCGGAACAAATTCCTGAAGCTGGCCGAACAGGACGGCATCATGCCGGCGCTGCGTTACGCTCCGGACCGGCACGGCCTTTTTGCCCTGGTATCGGGCTTTCGCGGCGGGATGGATCTCGTCTGGGACGACAGCCTGCTGCTGGGTGAGGACATCCTCTATCCCCGGGCGGAAAAGACGCCGCGGGTGGCCTCCCGCGCCTTCCGGGGCATGGACAGCTTCGACGACCTCAAGCCCGGCGCTCTGCTGGTGCACAGAGACTACGGCATAGGCCGCTTCGCCGGGCTGGAGCACATCGACCGCAGCGGCACGGGCAATGACTTCCTGCTGCTGGAATACTCGGGCAACGACCGTCTTTATGTGCCGGTGGACCGTCTGAGCCTCGTGCAGCGCTTCAAGGGCGGCGACGGCGCGGAGCCCGCGTTGGACAAGCTGGGCGGTTCCGCCTGGGCCGGCGGGCGCGAGAAGGCCCGCAAGGCCATTGAGAAGATCGCCGCCGACCTTGTGGAGATGTATGCTTACCGCAAGGTGGCCAAGGGCTTCCGCTACGACCCGCCGGGCGAGCTCTACCGCGAGTTCGAGGCCACGTTCGGCTTCGAGGAGACGCCGGATCAGGCCCGCGCCATCCAGGACGTGCTGGACGACATGGACAAACCCGAACCCATGGACCGCCTCGTCTGCGGGGACGTGGGCTTCGGCAAGACGGAGGTGGCCCTGCGGGCGGCCTTCCGCGCGGCCTCCGAAGGACGGCAGGTGGCCCTGCTCTGTCCCACCACCGTACTGGCCGAACAGCATTTCCAGACCTTCCGGGCCCGGCTGGCCGGTTTCCCGGTCAACGTGGGCCTGTTGAGCCGTTTCGTGCCGCGCGCCCGCCAGAAAGAGACGCTGGCCGCGGCCGCCGCCGGACAGATCGACATCCTCATCGGCACGCACCGTCTGCTGTCGGCGGACGTCAGCCTGCCGCACCTGGCCTTGCTCATCCTGGACGAGGAACAACGCTTCGGCGTGCGCCACAAGGAAAAGCTCAAGGCGCTCAAGAAAAACGTGGACGTGCTGACCCTGACGGCCACGCCCATACCGCGCACCCTGCAACTCTCCATGTCCGGCATCCGCGACCTCTCCGTCATCGAGACCGCGCCGCAGGAGCGCAAGCCCGTGGCCACGGCCGTGCTGCGCCGGGACGAGAACGTCCTGCGGCAGGTGCTGGAACGGGAGATCGCCCGCGAAGGACAAGTTTTCTGGGTCTACAATCGGGTACAAGGCCTGCCGCGCGTGGCCGAATACGTCCGCAACCTCGTGCCGCAGGCGCGCGTGGGCATGGCGCACGGCCAGATGGGCGAAGTGGAGCTGGAAGAGAACATGCACAAATTCTGGCACGGGGAGCTGGACGTCCTTGTCTGCACGTCCATCGTGGAATCCGGTCTGGATTTCCCCCGGGCCAATACGCTAGTGGTGGATCAGGCGCAGATGTTCGGCCTCGGCCAGCTCTATCAGCTGCGCGGCCGCGTGGGCCGCAGCGACCGGCAGGCCTACGCCTTCTTCGTCGTGCCGGATGCCGAACGCCTTTCCGACGTGGCCGAAGAGCGCCTGCGCATCATCATGGATATGGATTATCTGGGCGCTGGCTTCCAGGTGGCCATGGAAGATCTGCGCCTGCGCGGCGCGGGCAACATCCTGGGCGAGGTGCAGTCCGGACACATGAGCCGGGTGGGCCTCGATCTCTATCTGGAGATGCTGGAAGAGGCCGTCTCCCGCCTTAAGGGCATGCCCGCCGCCACCGTGGCGGAAACGGAACTCAATATCGGGCTGCCCGCCCATATCCCGCAGGAGTACATCGCCGACGGCCGCGAACGCCTGCGCTGCTACAAGGCGCTTTCTTCCGCCGTGGACGGCGCCGCCCGCGAGGAGGTGGCCCTCTCCCTGCGCGATCGCTTCGGGGCCTTCCCCGTGGAACTGGAAAACTTTCTGGCCGTGCTGGACTTCAAGCAGTTTTTGGGCGAGCTGCAGGTGCAGCGGGCGGACATCACCCTGGATCACGTCAAACTGGTCTGGGCGGACGGACAGGATGCCGTGTCCCCGGAAAAACTCGTGGCCCTGGCCGCCGAGACGCCCGGCGCGCGCCTGCTGCCCCCGGCCGGGCTCTTCTGCCCCCTGCCGCAGGGCATGAGCGTGGGCGAGGGCCTGAACGCCATCCGCGCCAAACTGGAGACCGCCCGCCTGCCCCGTTAGGGGCTGTCGGCATGATGCGTTCTTGTTTGGGGGAAGGGGAACCCCTCGCTCTGCTGTCGATGCCCGTAAGGCTCCTGCGTCACCTAACGGGCACGGCCCTGCGGGCCGCCTTTCGGTCGCGCTCTGCTGTCGATGTCCGTAAGGCTCCTGCGTCGCCTAACGGACACGGCCCTCCGGGCCGCCTTTCGGTCGCGCT
>NZ_CALUWS010000067.1 GCF_944324525.1 uncultured Desulfovibrio sp. | reverse complement strand
TGTGCCGCCATACGGTCTCTCCTCATTGTAAGTGAAGAGATTATAACATGTTTTTAATTTGACGGCACTATCTAGAGCATTTTCCGTTTGAAGCGCTTCGCGTTTCAAACCATACGGCCAGGCGTTTCGCGAAAAAAGCGCAGTTTTTCCGTTCACTTTGGGCCGGGTGGAGCTGCCCGCCGCCTCGCAATTTATCTGTTTCAAAGATAAATCCCTCTAACGTCTGACAGGCGCTTTTTTTATACAAAACGACGGCCCCCGGCATCAAGCCGGGGGCCGTCCTTATCTTTCTTCTCGCTTACGCGCGCCGCTCGTTACGCGTCGCCCGCCGTCTGCGCCTTGCGTTCGCGTCTGCGCTTATGGCGGCGCAGGCTCACGCGCCACAGCCAGCCCACGATGACCAGTACGGCGATGCCCGCAAAGCCGAGCAGCACATGCGGCGCATTGAAACCCTGATCGAAGCCCCAGCGTTCCGCCCGTTCCCAGTGCGGCGCGTAGACGAACCAGCCCAGCGCGAAATTGACCACCAGCACCCCGAAGGCGGCCCCCAACCAGTACAGGGGGATGGGCTCCTCCCAGAAGAAGGACGAGCGGTAGAAGCGCCGCCGTCCCAGCACCACGGCCAACAGCACCACGGCGCTCATGAGAGCGCAGCCCCAGGAAAAGGCGTTGAGCAGCGCCCCGATGATGCCCACCAGCAGCGCGCCCGCCGCCAGGAAATAGGCCCGCCGCTGCCGCCGCTCCAGCCCGTAGGAGGCAAAGAGCAGCGTCGCGCCGGCAAGCGCGCAGACGAAGTGCCCGGCTCCCATGACCGCACGCGGCAGGATCTCGCTCATGCGCGCCAGCACCGCGTCCCGGACAGGCAATGTCATGGACACGAGCAGAAAAACGCCCGCCGCAAAAGTCAGGTAGGCGGAAACGGAATGCGAGACGGCGGACAGCCAGCGCCCGGCCTCGCGCAGCATGTTGCGGCTCTGGCGGGCCTCGTAGACGGCCAGCAGCACCGCCGCCGCCAGCAGGGGCAGGATGTAGTAGATGAGGCGGAAGAGCAGCACCGCCGCAAAGACGGCCTGCTCGCGCGGCGTATGCGTCAGATGCAGGATGACCAGCTCAAAGACCCCCACCCCGCCGGGGATGTGGGTCAGCACCACGGCCACTTGCGCCATGAGGTAGCCGGGCAGGAACTCCAGGAAGCTGATGCCGAGGTCATGCGGCAGCAGCACATACATGCAGGAGGCGGCGGCGATGAGGTCCACCCCGGCCACGACCATCTGGGCCACGGCCAGACGCGGCGCGGGAAAGACGAATTCCTTGCCGAAGACATGGATGGGCTTGCGGATGCGGAAACAGAGAACAAGATAGATCACCGCCACGGACAGGAGCAGCACGCCGAGGACGCGGATATCCTTGATGGGCATCTTGGCCAGCAGCTCGTCCGGGATGACGGGCGGGGCCACCAGAAAAATGAGGCCGCTCAGGCCCAGCGCGCCCACCCAGAAGGTGACGGCCAGCATGAGCACCAGCCGCACGATCTCGGAAAAGGAGAAGCCCCAGGCCGAATAGAAGCGGTACCGTACCGTGGTGCCGCCCAGCAGGGCCCCGAAGTTGTAGCTGACCGACTGCCCCACGAGCGAGACCAGCCCCACGCGCGGCAGGGGCAGGCTCTTGTGGATGGCTTTCAGGGCCAGCCAGTCGTAGCCCACGAGGATGAGGTAATTGATGATGGTCAGGAAGATGGAAAGACCGATGCTGAAATAGGAAACCTGCTCGATGCTCTGCCGGATCTCTTCCAGGCTGTAGGCCTTGAGTTTCTGGTAGAGAAGATAGATGGCCAGCAGGAAAAGACAGCTGATCAGCACAGGGCCAAGATAGCGCAGATATTTTTTCATGGCGGCTCGAAGGGAACAGGTTGCTTTGTATTCCTCCTCGGTTAGCGTATTTTCCCGTCTTTCGCAAGCAAGCGCGGCTGCCGCGTGCGCATGCGCTTCCCTTTTCCCCGGGAGTCTCCTCCCGGCGGCTGAAGCGCCGCGCCCGGCGGCCGCAAAGGCTTGACCGCCGCCGCCGGAAAGCATATGGTGCCTTCACCAGCGAAGTTGTCCGCCATGCCTTGGCGGACACGTTTTTTCTGTCCGTGCCGAAGCCGCCCCTGCGGCTTTGGGCACTTCTTTTTTTGAGCCGATGCCGTCCGGTTCCCGGTATCAATGGCAGCCCCGCGCTGCCCCGTTACCTGTAACGCCGCTCCGCAGCGGCCATGCACGCCGCGCTGTGCGCGCAAGGGAGGAATGTTATGGCTGTCACCACCATCCCCATCACGACACAGGGCTACAAGAAGCTGGAAGACGAGCTGGCCCGTCTCAAGAGCGAGCGCCCGCAGATCATCCAGGCCATCAAGGAAGCCCGCGAAGAGGGCGACTTGCGGGAAAATGCGGGCTATGACGCCGCCCGGGAACGGCAGGGCATGACCGAGGCCCGCATCAAATACATCGAATCCCGTCTTGCGCTCTATCAGGTCATCGATCTGGACAAGCTGAGCGGCGACAAGGTCATTTTCGGCGCCACCGTCGAAGTGGAGGACGTGGATACCGAGGAGAGCCGCACCTATACCATCCTCGGCCCGGACGAGGCCGACCCGGCCAAGGGATCCATCTCCTTCCTGTCGCCCGTGGGACAGGCCCTGCTGGGCAAGGAAGTGGGCGACGAGGTCAGCGTGGACATCCCGCGCGGGCGCGTCACTTACGAGATCGTGGACATCTCCTTCCGCGGCTCCTCCGTGCTGGGCTAACGGCCCCGGCCTGAACGGCACGGCAGGCGGACACCCCTCCGCTCTGCTAATGCCGGATACGGCGCGGATCATCCCGCATGCTGCCGTCCGGATGCCGTCAGGAAGATCCGCATCGTTCTTTTTGTCGCGGCGATCGCAAGACAGGGCCCGATCCCCTGTATGTCCCGCGCGAAAAAAATCGCCTCCGGTCAGACCGGAGGCGATTTTTCGTTAGGGCATTTCCCGTTTGAAACGCTTCGCGTTTCCCATCATACAGCCTGTCGTTTCGCGGAAAAAACGCGGTTTTTCCGCTTGCTTTGGGCCGGACGACGCTGTGCCGCCGCCTCGCGTTTTGCTTTTCAAGGGCAAAACGCGCAAAAGCCCGCGTTTCCGGCGGGAGGCTCAGACCTCCCGCCGGAAAGAACGCATCAGAGAGGCAGACGCCAGCCGTTGTCGAAGGACGCGCCGAGCTGGCGGTTGCGGATGGGGCTGCGGCGGATGTCGTCGCCCCAGCGGTCCTTGAAGCGCTGCAGTATCTGCTGGTAGGCGATGTAGGATTCCCGCGTCTCGGCGGCGCGCAGGGTCCCGCACTGGGTGCCCGAACCTTCCTGGATGGCGATCTGCGTCCGCACGGCAAGCGCATCCTCGGCATGTTCGCCCAGCAGCGTCCACTGCGCCCACGGGCTGGCCAGGGTCTTCAGGCGGCGACGGGCGGCCCCCAGGCAGAAGTCCGCCCCGGAGAGCGTGCCGAAGTTTACGTTGAAGCCGTTGCGGTCCAGATAGAGAGCACGCCGGAAGGCCATGCATTCCATGGGCGCGGCGATGCTGGGCCGGGTCAGCAGCAGCTGTCCCCAGGCCACATGCCGCAGCAGTTCGCGCGGCATGCCGCGCATGAAGGCAAAGGGCAGTCCGCCCGCGCCGGGAGCCAGTCCGGCGTTCCACAGCGCGCCGTCACGATGGATGATCCCCCCGGCTACGGCCACATCGTCCCGCATGGCCTGGATGAGAAGCTGCTCGGGACGGCAGCCCGGCAGCGGAGCCAGGGCGGCATCGAGGAAGAGCACCAGCTCGCCGGACGCCGCCTGCACGGCGGCATTGCAGCCGCCCGCCCAGTTGGTGGCCGGAGGCAGGGCCTTCCAGTCCGCGAACGGGGCGCGGCTGGGCTCGTCGATGGAGACGTCCACCGGCTGCCACAGGATCTCGCAGGGCCAGAGCGTGGCGAGTTCCTCCAGCGTCCGCCGCAAGGCGGGGGAAACGGCCACGCCGGGGCGGGCCAGCAGCACCACGCTGGCTTGCGGGGCTTTTTCCGGCAGCGGGCGTCCCAGACGGAAGAAGTTGGTCAGCCCCGCCCCGCAGATCTCGTCCTGCCGCCCGCAGCGGGCCAGATGGTCGGCCAGGGCCCGGCGGGAGGCCTCCTCCACGCCCTTCTTGGCGCCCACCTGACCGGCGCAGCTGCCGGGATGCACGCGCCAGTGGTAGAGGATGGACGGGATGTGCCCGATCTGCCGGTCTTCCAGGGCATCGGTCACCCGCAGGATGAGGTCGAAATCCTGCGCTCCGTCGAAGCCTTCGCGGAAACCGCCGCCGGCAAGGAGCGTTTCCCGCGCGAAGGCCGAGAGGTGGCAGGCGTAATTGCCGCCTTCGATAAGGTCGCGGTCGAAGCCGGGCTTGAAGAAGGGATTGCGCCGCACGCCCGCGGCGTCCATCTTGTCCTCGTCGCTGAACAGGTAGCGCCAGTGCGGCTGGGCGGCCACGGCATCGGCCACCTGCGCCAGCGCGTCGGGGGCCAGCATGTCGTCGTGATCCAGCAGCGCCGCCCACGGCGCGTCCGCCAGTTCCAGCGCCCGCTGCGAAGCGCGGGCGATGCCGCCGTTCTTCTCCTGCCGCACAAGGCGGATGCGCGCATCGGCGTCTTTCAGGCTGTCCAGCAGCTCGCGCGTCTCCTGCCTGTCCGAGGCGTCATCCACCATGCAAAGTTGCCAGTCCGCGTAGGTCTGCCCGAGCACGGAATCCACCGCCGCCCGCAAAAAGGCCGGATCGGTGTTCCAGACGGGCATGAGCACGGACAGGCGCGGCCTGGCGGCGCCGGTCTCCACGGCGGACGCCTGTCCCACAGCGGCGGGCGTCTTTCCGGCGGCAGCGGCCCGGCGCGGTTCTTCCTCCAGCTCCAGCCAGGCGTCATAGGTCCCCGGGCAGGCATCCAGCGAGGCTTCATACATGTCCTGCCGCCGCAAAGCCTGCATGGCCGGCACGAGGCAGTCCGCCCGGAAGGCCGCCGCATCCCATGCCGCCAGCGCCGCCTGCATGGCGTCCAGCCCATGCCGGCCGGCAAAGGCGCGCAATTTTTCCGCCCGCGCGGCATACCACTCCGCCGTATGCGGCAGGCAGTCCGGCAGCGAGCGGCACAGCGCCAGCAGCCGGGCTTTTTCCGCCGCCGGGGCGCTCTCCACGCTGCGGGCCAGCAGGGCGGCATCCCCGCTGGCGCGCCAGGCAAAATAGCTTTCCTGCCACGGGGCCGCCGCGTCCACTTCCGGGGCCAGCTGATCCACGGGGCCGTCCACCAGCCAGCGGCTCACGCCGCAGGCCAGCCCGTCCGCCGCGCAATGCGTATGGATATCCTCGGCGACGGAGCAGGCCAGACGCCCGCGCGAGACCAGGCTGTTCCACAAGCCGACCACTTGCAGCGGCAGCAGGATATCCGTCAGCTCCGCCTGCGCTTCCGGCTCCACGGCAAAGAAGGCCGCGCCTCCCCCCTTGTGCTGCGCGGCCAGACGCAGACAGAGATCCGGCCCGGCCAGCAGCGGATTGAGCTGCTCCGACAGGCCGCCCAGCGCCACGAAGGCCTCCCGCCGCAGCAGCAGGGACTGCACGGGGGCCAGCACGCAGCGGTGCACGCTGCGGACCGGAGCCGACGCCGCGTCCCGCCCTTCGTACAGGGCGCACAGCCCGCCGTCGGCCGTGACGGCCATCCCCGCCATGGCGTTGATCCGCCTGCCGTCCAGCGTGTACGTCCAGACGGGCGACACCCCCACGCAGGCCGCATCGGCTTCAAGGCGTCCTACCAGGCGCGGCAGCAGGCCTTCCGTCGGAACGAGGGCATCGCTCCAGATAAGGCAATAATGAGTGGATGCGGCACGTACGGCCGCATTGAGCGCCGCCACGTCGGTACAGATCTGCACCACGGCTCCTCCCGTGGCCCTGACCAGCTCCTCGCGGCGCGGCGATTGCGGGTCGGCGGTCAGCAGAAACACCGTACAACGGGCGGCGACGTCCCCAGCCGATAATGTGGGAATGATTGTGCTTTCCATAAGGGCATGCTAGGTCAGCCCGATGCGGAAAGCAACCGGCAAGACGGATTTTCCGCCCCGTGGTCTCCTGCGGCACGGAACCGCGTTTTTTGCCGTCCTGACAGTAGCCAACGCCCCGTGTTTTCTGGCATACTCTCCCCATGCACACCACCTTTCCCTCTTTTGCCCAGGTCATCGCCCATCTTGACGCCCGCGGTTTCTTCCATATGGAGCTGGGCTTGGAACGCATGGAGCAGGCCCTTGCCCGCCTCTTCCCCACTCGCCCTCCCCTCGTCTGCGTGCAGGTGCTCGGCACCAACGGCAAGGGTTCCACCGCCGCCTTTCTGGACAGTCTGGCGCGCAGCCACGGCCTGCGTACCGGGCTGTACACCTCGCCGCATTTCGTCTCCCCGGCCGAACGCATCCGGCTGGACGGCGTGCCCCTGCCGGAGGACGACTGGCCGGCTCTGGCCGATGAGGTCTATGCCGCCTGTCCCGAGCTGACCTATTTTGAATTCCTGACCGTGCTGGCCCTGCTGGCCTTCGCCCGTCACGGCGTGCAGCTGGCCATCCTCGAGGCCGGCCTCGGCGGACGCCACGACGCCACCACCGCCTGTCCGGCCGACGCGCTCTGCTATGCGCCCATCGCCCTTGACCACGCGGCCATCCTCGGCCCCACGCTGGCCGACATCGCCGCCGACAAGGCCGCGGCCATCCGCGACGCCGCCCCTGTCGTCAGCGCGCCGCAGTATCCGGCGGCCCGCGCCGCGCTCGAAGCCGCAGCCGCCGCCCGCGGCGCGCCGCTGACCTTCGTGGAGCCGCTGCCGCCCGCCGTGCCGCTCGGTCTGGCCGGGCCGCATCAGCACGTCAATGCCGCCGTGGCGCTGGCCGCCTGGCGCGCGCTGGCCCCGCGCTTCGGCCATGCCGCCCTGCCCGCCTCCGCCGCGCCCACGCCCGCCGAGGCCGCCGGTCTTGCCCGCGCCTTCATCGCGGGCCGCCTGCAATCCCTCCCCGCCTGCGCGGCCCACCCGCCCCTGCTGCTGGACGGGGCCCACAATCCGCACGGCATGCAGGCCCTGGCCCGCCATCTGCGGCGGATGGGCCAAAGACCGCGCTGCGCCATCTTTTCCTGTCTTGCCGACAAGGACTGGCTGCCCGCGGCGCGCCTGCTGCAAAAGGAACTGGGGGACATCCCCCTCCTCGTGCCGCAATTGCACAACGAACGCGCCGCCGAAGCTTCCGCCGTGGCGGCGGCCTGCAATGCGGGCCGGGCATGCCCCACGGCCCGCGCCGTGCCCGATGTGGCGAGCGCCCTTGCCGCTGCGCGCGAGGCCGTTCCCGCCACGTCCGGGAGCGGCGCTCCGGTGGTGCTCTGCGGCTCCCTCTACCTGCTGGCGGAGTTCTTCAGCCTTTTCCCGCACTACCTGACGCCGCCGGCCGCCCCGGCTCCCGACCTCCCGGAGGTTTCCGCATGAATCAGCTCTTTCGCTGCCTGCCGTCCGTCGATGTCTGTCTGACGGCCCTGCTGGAGCGCGCGCCGGAGCTGCACGCGCAGCCCCGCCCCCTGCTGCGCGAAGCCGTTACCGTCTACTGGGACAGGCAGCGCGAGGATATCCGCGCCGGACGCGTCAGCGAGCCCGAACAGCTCGCCCTCGACGCGCATCTGCCGCTGCTGCTGGCCCATGTGCGGGCGGCGCTGCGGCCCCGCCTGCGGCCCGTCATCAACGCCACGGGCGTGGTGGTGCACACCAATATGGGACGCTCCGTCCTTGCCCCGGAAGCCTGCGAGGCCGTTTTGCGGGCCGCGCAAGGCTATTCCACCCTGGAGCTGGACCTGAGCACCGGCGGGCGCGGCTCCCGGCACGCGCTGGTGGAGGAGCTCATCTGCCGCCTCACCGGCGCGGAGGCCGCCATGACGGTCAACAACAATGCCGCGGCCGTGCTGCTGGTGTTGGACACCTTCTGCCGGGGCGGCGAGGTCATCGTCTCGCGCGGCGAACTGGTGGAGATCGGCGGCAGCTTCCGCATCCCCGAAGTCATGGCCAAGAGCGGCGCCAGCCTGCGCGAAGTCGGGGCCACCAATCGCACGCATCTGCGGGACTATGCCGCGGCCATCACCGAACAGACCCGCGCCCTCATGCGCGTGCACACCTCCAATTACCGCATCGTGGGCTTCCACAGCGCCGTGCCGCTGGAAGAACTGGCCGCACTGGCCCGGCAGCACGATCTGCCGGTCTTTGAGGATCTGGGCAGCGGCAGCCTCACGGACTTCAGCGCCTGCGGCCTGCCCAACGAACCCACCGTGCCCTCGGTGCTGGCCGCCGGGGCCGATATCGTCACCTTTTCGGGCGACAAGGTGCTGGGCGGCCCGCAGGCCGGCATCATCGCGGGCAGCCGGGAGCGCATCGCGGCCCTCAAGGCCAATCAGCTCACCCGCGCCCTGCGCTGCGACAAGCTCACGCTGGCCGCGCTGGAGGCCACCCTGCGCCTCTACTGCGAGCCGGAGCGGGCACGGGAGCGCATCCCCACCCTGCGGATGATCTTCCAGCCCGCCGAAGCGCTGGCCCGCGCGGCCCGGCGTCTCGCCGCCCGCCTGCGCCGCGAACTGGGCGACGCCTGCCGCATCCGCCTGCGCGAGGACGTTTCCCGCGTGGGCGGCGGCGCGTTCCCGCAGTATGATCTGCCCACGACCCTCGTCTGTCTGGAACCGGCCGTCTGTTCCGCCGTCGAGCTGCGCCGGCGTCTGCTGGACGGTGATCCGCCGCTGGTGGGACGGATGGACGAGCAGGGATTTTGCCTTGACCCCCGCACCCTGTGCGACCATGATCATGCCCGCGTGGCCGCGCTGTTGCGCGCCGCGCTCACAGAAAGGATACAGCCATGAAGAAGAACACACCCGATATCGCCTACACCCCGGAAAGCGCCTGGAAAACCTATGCCGCCACGGCCACCCGCCGCAAGGAGATGGAAAGTTTCGCCAAGCGCTACATCGACTTCCTTTCCGCCTGCAAGACCGAACGCGAGACCATAGCCTATGTGCAGCGCCGCCTCGCGGAAAAGGGCTACGGCGAGAATCCCAAGGACGGCCTGTTCCTGCGCTCCTTCCGCGGCAAGGCCCTCTTTGCCGCCCGCCGGGGCCGCGCGCCCCTGTCGCAGGGCCTGCGCCTCATCGCGGCCCATGCCGACACGCCCCGGCTGGACTTCAAGCAGCGCCCCTTCATCGAACAGCCCGGCGTCACCCAGGCCAAGACCCATTATTACGGCGGCATCCGCAAGTATCAGTGGCTGGCCCGGCCTCTGGCCCTGCGCGGCGTCGTCAGTCTGGAGAACGGCAAGACGCTCTCCATCGCCATCGGCGACCGGCCGGGCGATCCGGTCTTCACCATCGCCGACCTGCTGCCCCATCTGGCGCAGAAGCAGTCCTCCCAGCCCCTGAGCGAAGCCTTTGAGGCGGAAAAGCTCAATGTCATCCTTTCCCACAGCCCGGCCCCGCGCGCCGGACGCACGGCAAAGGACGACGAAAAGGAACCCCTCAAGAGTTATCTGCTCCAGTTGCTGCACGACAAGTACGGCGTGCGGGAAGAAGACTTCATCTCCGCGGACATGCAGGCCGTGCCCGCAGGCCCGGCCGGTTTCGTGGGGCTGGACAAGGCCCTCATCGGCGGCTACGGGCAGGATGACCGCATCTGCGTCTTCACCGCGCTGGAGGCCCTGCTCGGCGCGCGTCCGGGCCGCACCGCCCCGAATATGGCCGTCATCTTCTGGGACAAGGAAGAGATCGGTTCCGACGGGGCCACCGGCGCGTCCTCGCGTTTCCTGCAATACTGCGTGGAGGACATCGCCCGCGCCTGGGCCCCCTCTTTGCCCGTCTCGCAGGTGTTCATGAACACGCGGGCCATCTCCGCCGACGTGACCGCCGCCTTTGACCCCGATTTCCCCGAAGTCCACGAGAAGCAGAACGCCGCCCAGCTCGGCTATGGTCCCTGCTTCAGCAAGGTCGGCGGTTCGCGCGGCAAATACGGGGCCAGTGAGGCCGATGCCGAATTTCTGGGTGAGCTGCGCGGACTGCTCAACGCCCGCGACATCCCGTGGCAGGTGGCCGAGCTGGGCAAGGTGGATCTGGGCGGCGGCGGCACGGTGGCGCTCTTCCTTGCCGCCTACGGGATGCACGTCATCGACTGCGGCCCGGCGCTGCTCTCCATGCACAGCCCCTTTGAGCTCTCCAGCAGCGTGGATCTTTTTGCCACGTTTGAGGCGTACCGCGCTTTCTTTGAAGGCTAAGCGGGGGAATTTTCCTCTTTATATCGCCGACTGGCGACCGCTGCCCCGCATCAGGGGGGTGGTCGCCTTTTCTTTTTCCGTCGCTGGCTTGCGGCTTCGGCCCGGCGTCCGGGCTTGGTCGCCTCCCGGCGGCATCCGCTTTTCTTTTTTCTTTTTTGCCGCTGGATTCGGCTTCTGCCCGGCATCCGGGCTTGGTCGCCTCCCGGCGGCATCCGCTTTTCTTTTTTCTTTTTTGCCACTGGATTCGGCTTCGGCCCGGCATCCGGGCTTGGTCGCCTCCCGCCGCGCAGGCGACCGCGCCCGGATGCTGGGCAGCAGCCGCCAGTCAGAGCGACAAATAAGAAAAAAGCTCCTTCCTCTCAGGAAAGAGCGTACAGACGGGAGAAATGCCCCATACAGAAAAAGGCTTCC
>NZ_CALUWS010000066.1 GCF_944324525.1 uncultured Desulfovibrio sp. | reverse complement strand
TTTGTTGGTTTGTCTGGTAACTTCCAACTTACCGAATGAGGAAAGGGTGAACAACCTATCGGAACACAACATCTAGAACGTTTTCCGAGCCGGGGCCCGAGGGCCCCGGACGGGCGTTATGCGCAAGGAGACGATATGGCGCATTGCAAGCACTGGCATAACGGCGTCTGCAAGGATTGCCGCAAGAATTGCCCCATCAAGAAGAAGCTGGCGGCCAAGGCGGCCAAAAAAGCGGAACGTCTGGCCCGGGAAACGGAACTGGCGGCCGCGGGCGGGCCCGGCGGGGCGGTGGACGTCTCGACCGAGGTCCTGCGTCTGGCCTCCGCCGCTGCCGGAGAAAAGAAGAAAAAGCAAAACGCCGCGGCCACGGGCGGGGACAAGGGAAGTCTGTCCGTCCCGGCGGCAGCGCCGCTGCCCGACGACGACACGACCGCGGAGCTGCGCGAGGACAGCCTGCTGGAGGCGCTGGTGCACGGCAAGCGGGTGGCGGGCTTCGCGCGCGAGCTCTTCCGGGCCACGCAGGCGCTGCACGGCCTCGACGCGCTCTGGGGCGGCGTGCTGGACTGGGCGGCCCTGCTGCATGACGTGGGCTGGGTCGAAGGTCAGCGTGGCCACCACAAGCGCAGCGCGCGCATGATCCGGCAGAACCTCGTGCCCGGACAGGACGTGCCGGCCGAACTGCGGGCCTACGCGGCGCTGGTGGCCCGCTACCACCGCCGTCGCGACCCCTCGCGCCGGCAGCGGCGCTTTGCGGCGCTGGACGCCACGGAACAGCGCGCCGTGCGGCAGCTCGCCGCCCTGCTGCGGCTGGCCGATGCGCTGGACTACAGCCACACGGGCGCGATAGGGAAGCTGGAGGCGCGTCTCGACGGGGATACGCTGGTCGTGAAAGTGAAGTCCGCACTGGGCTGCTCGGCGGAGCTGCATCGCCTTGAGAGCAAGGCGGAGCTGTTCCGACAGGTTTATGAAAAAGAGGTTCGCTGGCAATGCAAGGGACAGGGACGGGCGTAGGCCGTATTCTGGGGATCATCGATCTGGGCAGCAATTCGGCCCATCTCATGGTGGTGCGCATCGCGCCCAACGGCGTGTTCGCGGTGCTCAACCGCGTCAAGCACATGCTGCGCCTGGGCGAGAACGCCTTTCAGGAGCGCCGCCTGCAGGAAGAGGCCATGCAGCGGGCCTTCCATGTGCTGCATTCCTTTGGCGCCATGTGCGCCTCCTACGGCGCGCAGGAGGTCATCACCGTGGCGACCTCGGCCGTGCGCGACGCCCATAACGCGCAGGAGTTCATCCAGCGGGCCTATGAGGCCACGGGGCTGGCCGTTACCGTGATCTCCGGGCAGGAAGAGGCGCGGCTCATCTATCTGGGGGTCGCCAGCGGCCTGCCGCACAGCCTGGGCCAGCGCCTGTTCATGGACATCGGCGGCGGCAGCACGGAGCTGGCCGTGGGCAATTCGCTGGATCACGTCTGCCTCGAATCCCTCAAACTGGGCTGCGTGCGGCTGGACAACCAGTTCCTGCAGGGACGGGAAAAGCCGGTCTCCGAAGCCGAATTCGCGGCCATGCGCAACTTCGTGCGCATGGAGGCCTCCCACAGCCTGCAGCGGGTGAGCG
The DNA here is from genome assembly GCF_944324525.1 of uncultured Desulfovibrio sp. Taxonomy (GTDB): domain Bacteria; phylum Desulfobacterota; class Desulfovibrionia; order Desulfovibrionales; family Desulfovibrionaceae; genus Desulfovibrio. Next base: position 9,133 of record NZ_CALUWS010000066.1, on the reverse strand, counting down.
CCTACGACATCACGGAACTGGTGGGCAGCTCCGGCACCATCCAGACCCTGCATGCCCTGGGGTACCGTCTGGAGCGGGGCACGGCTCCCGGCCCGGACGAGACCACGCTCACTCTGGACAATCTGCGCCGCACCTCCCGTCACATCTGTTCCCTGCCCCTGTCCAAACGCAAGGAGCTGCCCGGGGTGAGCCCGCGGCGGGCGGAAGTGCTCGTGCCGGGGGCGGCCATCCTGCAGGCCATGCTGGAAGAACTGCACATGGAGAGCATGCAGGTCAGCGGCCGCAACATCCTGGACGGCATCCTGGTGGATCAGCTGCGGCGGCTGGGCTACGGCCCGCAGCCCGTGCCCGGCGGCATCCGGGAGCAGAGCGTGCAGCGTCTTGCCCGGCGCTGCAACTTCGAGGAGCGCCATGCCCGGCACATGATGGGCCTTGCCCTGCAGCTCTACGATTCCGCCGCGGACTGCGGCTGCATCAGCCCGGACAAACAGGCGCGGGAACTGCTCAGCCATGCGGCCATCCTGCATGACATCGGCATCTTCATCGCCTACCCCAAGCATGCCCAGCACAGCCATTACCTTATCCGCAATACGGAACTGCTGGGCTTCACCCAGGACGAGATAGAGTTCATGGCCCAGCTGGCCCTGCTGCACGGCAAGGGCCCGTCCCGCAAGCAGGAGCAGGCCTCCACCGAAGGGCTCGGACGGCTGGCGCAGCATCTGCGCCCCTGCGCCCTCTTCCTCTCGCTGGCCGAAGGGCTCGACCGCACCCACTGCCAGAACGTGCATACGGCGGAGTTCCGGCGCGACGGCGGCGAGGCCGTGCGCCTGCACATCGCCGGCAACGGCAACTGCCTGGTGGAGCAGGACGCCCTCAAGGGCATGGACAAAGTCATCAAGAAAGGCCTTGGCCGCGACATCCCGTTCAGTTTCGTCAGCCGGGGAGCCGGGACCGTACAAGCCGGATGACCCCTTGCGCCGTCTTTGGCGGTGCACGTAGATACCATTAAAGGAGACGCCTGCCTGTGGGAAACACATTCGACCCGCAAGTACTGCACGCCGTGCTGGAGAAACTGCCGGACTACGGGCTGGAACTCGTGGAGACACGGCCTGACGAAAACAGCCTGGTCATCCGGGCGGCGTCCGGCACGGTCGCCCAGATCAGTCTGGCCAGCCTGACGGAGTACTATGCCGAAACCGGGGACGAGAAAGCGCCGGCAACCTTCGTGGCCTGCATCGCCGAAGCCCTGACGCAGGATGGCCCCCCCGATTGGGAAGAAGCCCGTGGGCATATCCATCACGCCATGTGTCCCCGCATGCCGGAGGAGGAGGCCTTGCCCTTCTCCGTTGGCCTGACGCCGCATAGCGCCCGCCATTTCATCCTGGAAACGCCCTCCAATAATTTTTGCCTCACTCCCAACATGCTCGAACAGTGGGGCATTACGGAAGAGGATGCCCGGCAGGCCGCCGATGAGAATGGCGACCGCCTGTTGGCGGAAACGGAACTTGTGGTCCAGGAAGGGAACCAGGGCGTCATCGGCTATTTCGCTCTTGCGGACGAGACGCTCAATGCCGCGCTGCTGCTCGCGCCCTCCTTCGGCGCACGGGTCAGAGAACGCTTTGGCTGGCCGCTGTACGCCATCATTCCCAACACCCGTCGCTTCTGTATTTTCAGCAAGGATTATTTTGAAGCGGGTGAAGAAAGCATCAGGGAATTCGTGGAGAAATTCTACAACGACAGCAAGTGCGTCACGCCAGAACTGCTGGAGGTCGGCCCGGGCGGCATCCGTGCCGTCGGCGTGCTGATCGATGTGTATGGGGATGACGAGGACGACGAAGACGAATAGAGCATGGCATCTTTGAAAAAGGTACCATGCGAGACGGCGCGCGCAACAGGCTTTTCCCGTGCGCCGGAAAAAACGCCGGCAGCCTTCGGGCGTCCTTCAGGGACGTAGCCCGTCCGGCATGTCAGGAAAGCACAAGGGGAGCAAATGCCCCCCTTTTGTCATGGCGCGCAGCGCCGTGCCGCCGCCTCGCGTTTCGCCTTTGAAAAAGGCAAAAACGCTCTATTGCGGGTCAAAACCGATGTCGGCGATGGCTTCACGCAGGGCGGCCATATCCACAGGGGCGCTTTCCTCGAAACGCAGTTCGCCGGCTTCCAGGTCCACTTCCGGCCTGCTGACGCCGGGGATCTTGGCGGCGGCTTCTTCCACGGCCGCCTTGCAGTGTCCGCAACGCATACCGTTCACCTTGAGTACGGGCATATCGTCCTCCTGAGTAGGCATTTTACAGGGTATTGATTTTCATTTTCATAAGGTTCATGTTTTGTGTACGCCCGCCCGGGACAGGCGTCAAGCCGTCCCATGAGGTACGGCTACGGCGGGCGGAAAAACGAGGCGGACACCGGCCGGCCCGGTGACCGCAAGCGGGGAGGATCGTCATGAGTACCGAACAGCTCTGTTCTCTGCGCTACGATATCCAGGGGATGCACTGCGCGGCCTGCTCGTCGCGCATCGAGCGCGTGGTGGGCCGTATGGACGGGGTGGCGGGCGTATCCGTCAATCTGGCCACGGCCAAGGCGGAAGTACGGGTGCCGCAGTCCCGCCGGGATGAGCTTTCGGCGGCCATCGTGGCCAAGGTGGCGGGGCTGGGCTTCGGCGCGACGCCCTCCCGGCCGGAAGACCCGGCCCGCCAGTTCGCCGACAGCCGCCACAAGGCGGAGGAGGAACGCCGCAGGCGCTTGCGCCGCCTCCTGCCCATGCTCTGCTTTGCCCTGCCGCTGCTCTATCTTTCCATGGGGCACATGGCGGGCCTGCCCCTGCCCGAAGCCCTCGCCCCGCACAGCGCCCCCCGGGCCTTCATGCTGGCGCAGCTCATGCTGACGCTGCCCGTGGTCTGGCTGGGCAGGCATTTTTACGCGGAGGGCCTGACGGCCCTTGCCCGGCGCTCGCCCAATATGGACAGTCTGGTGGCCGTGGGCACCGGGGCGGCCTTCCTCTTCAGCTTTGCCAACACGCTGCTTGGCCTGCTGGGGCATGATCCCGCCGGCCGGGCCATGAACCTGTATTACGAATCCTGCGCCGTGCTCGTCACCATGATCGAATTCGGTCAGTTCCTGGAATTCACGGCCCGTCAGAAGGCCGGGGACGCCATGGGCGCGCTGTTGCGCCTGACGCCGGAGCGCGCCCTCAAGGTGCACGAGGACGGCGGCGCGACGGAGATCCCGCTGTCCGAGGTGCAGGTAGGGGACGTGCTGCTGGTGCGTCCGGGAGCCCGCGTGCCGGTGGATGGGGTCATCCTCTCCGGCACCAGCGCGGTGGACATGTCGCTGCTCACCGGGGAGTCCGTGCCCGTGGCCGTCTCCGCCGGGGATGAGCTGGTGGCGGGCAGCGTCAACGGCGAAGGCCCCCTGACCATGCGTACCGAACAGGTGGGACAGGACACGCGGCTGGCCCGCATCATCCGGCTGGTGCGCGAGGCGCAGGGCAGCAAGGCCCCCATTGCCCGGCTGGCCGACCGGGTGAGCTTCTATTTCGTGCCGTCGGTCATGGCCCTTGCCCTGCTGGCGGCGCTGGCCTGGTGGCTGTTCGGCAACGAACCTGCCGGCACGCCGCTGACGGTCTTTGTGGCCGTGCTGGTCATGGCCTGCCCCTGCGCCATGGGCCTTGCCACGCCCATGTCCGTCATGGTGGGCACGGGACGCGGGGCGCAACTCGGCGTGCTCATCAAGAACGGGGCCGCGCTGGAACAGACCGGCCGGCTCCAGGTCATCGCCGTGGACAAGACCGGCACCCTCACCACGGGCAAACCCGTGCTGGTGGACAGTCAGCGGCTGGAGAGCGCCCCGGCGGCGCTGGACGCCGACGCCCTGCTGGCTCTGGCGGCGGCGCTGGAGAGCCGTTCCGAACATCCGCTGGCGCGGGCCATCGCCACGGCCGCGCAGGAGCGGGAGTTGCCCGCCTGCCCCGTGCGCAACGAAAGCGTCTGGCCCGGACGCGGCATAGCGGGCATCGTCCGGCTGGGCGAGACGGAGTGGCGGGTGGCTGTCGGCAGCACCAGCCTCATGGGACGGCTGGGCATCGTCGTGCCGGATGCCGTCCTCGAACGGCTGGCCGCCGCCTCCGAACGCGGGCGGACACCGCTCATGCTGGCCGTCGCGCCCTTTGTCCGCGAAGAGGATGGGAACGAACCTTCCGCCGCTGAAGGCGGCGAGGGGCTGCAACTCGCGGCCATCCTCTCGCTTGCCGATGCCCTGCGGCCGGAATCGCCGGAGGTCGTCCGCCGCCTGCAGGACATGGGCCTGCGCGTGGTCATGCTCACCGGCGACAACGAGCGCACGGCGCGAGCCATCGCCGCCCGCGTGGGCATCGCGCCGGAGGACGTGGGCGCGGGCCTGCTGCCCGACGACAAGGCCGAATACATCCGGCGTCTGCAACAGAGCGGGCAGACGGTGGGCATGGTGGGCGACGGCATCAACGACGCCCCCGCGCTGGCGCTGGCCGACGTGGGCATGGCCGTGGGGTCCGGCGTGGACGTGAGCGCCGAGGCCGGGGACATCGTCCTCATGCGCGGCGGCATGAGCGCCGTGCTCACCGCCCTGTCCCTTTCGCGCGCCACGCTGCGCAATATCCGGCAGAACCTCGGCTGGGCCTTCGGCTACAACATCCTCGGCCTGCCCATCGCCGCGGGCCTGCTGCATCTGTTCGGCGGCCCCATGCTCTCGCCCATGATCGCGGGCACGGCCATGGCGCTGTCTTCCTTCTCCGTGGTCAGCAATGCGCTGCGGCTGCGCTTCTTCCGTCTCGACCAGCCGTCCGCGCACCCGGCCTCCACCCCCAACGCGCAGGAGAACTGATATGGAAAACGCCCTGCATGTCGGCCTCACCGGCCAGAAAGAGATCACCGTCACCTGCGACATGATGGCTTCCAGCATCGGCAGCGGTCATGTCTACGTCTATGCCACGGCCATGATGATCGCGGGCATGGAGGCCACCGCCGTGGATCTGCTCCAGCCCCTGCTGCCCGAAGGCTGCACCACCGTGGGCACGCATGTGGACGTTTCCCACGTCTCGGCGACGCCCTGCGGCATGAAGGTGCGCTTCACCGCGGAACTGACGGCCATCTCCGCCAACGGCAAGGGATTCACCTTCCATGTGGCGGCCTACGATGCCGGCGGCCTCATCGGTGAAGGCCGCCACGAGCGGGTCATGGTCAACGGCGAGGCCTTCGAGCACCGCACGCACACCAAGGCCGAAAACCTCGCGCACCGGGACGGCTTCTGAGCGGCCCCGCCGGACGGTCTCGCGCATTGACAGGGGCGGAAGCCGTCCCTACCTTACTCCCGTACCCGTCGTCCGGCGGGCATCCACGACTTATCGCCGCCACGCGGCAGGAGAATACCGACATGCCCCTGTGCACCATCCCTGAAGCCCTGGCCGACCTGAAACAGGGCAAGATGATCATTCTTGTCGATGACGAAGACCGGGAAAACGAAGGCGACCTGACCATGGCCGCCGAATTCGTCACCCCGGAAGCCATCAACTTCATGGCCAAATACGGACGCGGGCTTATCTGCCTGCCCCTGGCCCCGCACATGGCCGACCGGCTGGAGCTGCCCCTCATGACGCAGCGCAACGGCTCCCGCTTCGGCACCAATTTCACGGTATCCATCGAGGCGCGCGAAGGCACCACCACGGGCATCTCCGCCGCCGACCGCGCCCGCACCATCCAGGTGGCCGTGGCCGACGGCAGCCGCCCGGAAGACCTCGTGACCCCCGGCCACGTCTTCCCCCTGCGCGCCCGGGCCGACGGCGTGCTGGCCCGCGCCGGGCAGACCGAGGGCAGCGTGGACCTTGCTCGCCTCGCCGGACTGCGCCCCGCCGCGGTCATCTGCGAGATCATGAAGGATGACGGCACCATGGCCCGCCTCCCCGATCTGGAGGTCTTTGCCGCCGAGCACGGCCTCAAGATCGCCGCGGTCAAGGACATCATCCGTTACCGCATGGAGCGCGGCCAGGTCTCCGTCAAATGCGCGGCCCGCGCCCATCTGCCCAGCCAGTTCGGGGACTTCACCATTTGCGCCTATGAAAGCGAGCGCGAACCCGGGACGCATATCGCCCTCGTCAAGGGCGACATCAGCGGGCCGGAGCCGGTGCTCGTCCGCGTGCACAGCGAATGCCTCACCGGGGATGCGCTCGGCTCCCTGCGCTGCGACTGCCGGGCCCAGCTCGGCGCGGCCCTGAGCCAGATCGAGCGGGAAGGACGCGGCGTACTGCTCTACATGCGGCAGGAAGGACGCGGCATCGGGCTGGCCAACAAGATCCGCGCCTATGCCCTGCAGGACGAGGGCTACGATACCGTGGAGGCCAACCGCAAGCTGGGCTTCCCGCCGGACCTGCGCGACTACGGCACCGGCGCCCAGATCCTCGTGGACCTCGGCATCCACAAGGTGCGCCTGCTGACCAACAATCCCAAGAAGATCGTCGGCCTCTCCGGCTACGGCATCGAGATCGTGGAACGCGTGCCCATCGAGGTGGACGCCTGCCCCGAAAACGAGGCCTACCTCCGCACCAAGAAAGAAAAGATGCACCACCTGCTCAGCCACATCTGCGGCCATTAGGGTCTGTTGACACTATTCACTGCTTGTTTTGGGGGGAAGGGACGCCATCCGGTCGCCATCTTCCCCCCATCCCTTCCCCAGCGCGCTTTTACTTGAGAAAAATGGCCTTGCCTCCAAAGGAAAACGGGGGCACATGGCTATTTGTCTATCCATTGTCATAAGTTACCCAATTCGTATCGGTATCCCCTAACCGGCACAGCCTGCGGCAACCATGAAAAAAATGCAAAATACCTCCCTCACATACCGCCATATTGCCTTGTGCAGCCTTTTGCTGGCGCTGCTGCTTTGTCTTGCCGCCTGCGCGAGGCCCGCGCCTCTGGACTATGACGGGTCGGAAAACTGGGCCTTTTTTGCCGAAGGACGGAACGATTCGGCGGATGTCTTTCTTATTGCCCCTACGGTTGCCTTGGGCAAGGATGGCCGCCTGCTCACCGACAGCAACGATCCCTCTTTCCGCCACAAAATGGTCGGCGCGCTGAACATGCAGCGCGGGATCTACGAGCCGTGGTGCCGTCTCTTTGCTCCCTATTACCGGCAGGCTACATTGATGGTCTTTGACGTTGCCGAGGACCGGCGCGAGGAATGGCTGCGTACGGCCTACGCTGATGTTCGCAGCGCCTTCATGGCCTATCTGCGGCGTGTGCCGGACCGGCCTTTCGTGCTGGCTGGATTTTCACAAGGCGCGGACATGGGGCTGCGTCTGTTGAAGGAATTCCTTGACGATCCGGCCTGCCGGGAGAGGTTGGTGGCGGCCTATCTCATCGGCTGGCGGATCACGGATCAGGATCTGGCCGAGTTTCCCAGACTGCGCATGGCACAGGGAGAAAACGATACGGGCGTGATCATCTCCTTCAACTGCGAGGCCGAGCGCATCCGTTCTTCGCTCTTTGTCGGCGGAGATCAGCGGACTCACGCCATAAATCCGCTCAACTGGCGGACGGACTCGGAAAAAGCCGGGCGCGAAGCCAACAGGGGAGCCTGTTTTACCGATTACAGCGGGGCCATCATCCGTGAGGTCCCTGCCCTTACCGGCGCGTATCTGGATCCCCGGCGCGGTACGCTGAAGGTTCCAGACATCCAGGAAGACGCTTATCCCGGCGTCCTCTTCGCCAATGGCATCTATCATCTTTATGATTACCAGTTCTTTTACCGTAACCTGCAGGAGAACGTAGGCAAACGCATCGCCGCCTTCGCATCGGCCCACAAGGGGCGCTGACGCAGCGCGGAAATAGCGCATTTTTATCGCGCCAGGCTTGCGGCTTTTGCCCGGCATCGGGGCGTGGTCGCCTCCCGGCGGGCGACCGAATGACAGCCCGCGGGGCATACAGCGTTTTTTTCGCAGGCTTGCGGCTTTTGCCCAGCATCGGGGCGTGGTCGCCTCCCGGCGGGCGACCGAATGACAGCCCGCGGGGCATACAGCGTTTTTTTCGCAGGCTTGCGGCTTTTGCCCGGCATCGGGGCGTGGTCGCCTCCCGGCGGGGGGCAGGGGGCAGGGGCTTACGCAGCCCCTTGCCCCCTACAACCCCGTACCCCGCGTCGGGCAGCCATCCTTGATGGCTTGCAGGACTGCGCAGGTTTTCCCCCCGCCTCCTCCCTGCCGCGCGGCAGCGGGCTATCGGCCTCCCGCTGTCCCGCGACGACGCGGGACGAGCGTCCGGCCGGCGTCGGAGCTTCCGCCCCTGCGGGGCGGCGATCTCCTCCGCGCCCTGCCGCGCTTACCTCAGTAAAGCAGGCTCTTCATTCTTTCCCATAGGCGACATGCCATCCGCTGATGCACATCAGAAAAAACGGCTTTCCCCCTGATGATTCGGCGCAATGGGTCGAAGAACACGGTGTCCTGAAAAAAATCCTGTCATGTTCACCGATTGTCGGCAGCTCCCATATACGCCGTGTATCAGCAGGGAAACCATCCCTGCCGGACCAGCACCGCCAAACAGCGAAAAAAAAGAAAAAGACTCCCGGTCAGGAGACATCCTCCGCACCGAGGCATACGCTCCATCCAAGGGGAATGCTCACCGCCAATCATGCGGGAACTTTCCTGCCGGGACGACGCTCACCGCCGCTCAACGCGCAGACCGGGAGACATCCCGCCAGCCCAGCGAGCCGGGGCGCGGAGGCGATCCCCGCAATGCGGGAGCGCCGCAGCAGGCGCGCATATCGCCCGCGAAGCGGGAAGATCCGCGCCGACCGCCCCCTGCGGCGAGCGGCGAACTGGGTACACGTGATACGACAGCGACGCCCGCCGCCACACGGACAAGGGGGAGTACGGGGGCGTAGGGGGTGTAGAGGGGCACGCCCCTCTCACCCCCTGCCCCTCGCCGGGAGGCGACCATACCCAGATGCCGGGCAGCAGCCGCAAGCCGGCGGCAAAAAAAGAAAACCCCGTCAGGAGACACCCTCCGCACCGAGGCATACGCTCCATCCAAGGGGAATGCTCACCGCCAATCATGCGGGAACTTTCCTGCCGGGACGACGCTCACCGCCGCTCAACGCGCAGACCGGGAGACATCCCGCC
>NZ_CALUWS010000065.1 GCF_944324525.1 uncultured Desulfovibrio sp. | reverse complement strand
AATTACGACAAAAAGCTGTATCGTCAGCGTCACAAGATAGAGAATATGTTTGCTCGATTGAAAGACTGGCGCCGCATAGCCATGCGCTATGATCGCTGTGCCCATACATTCCTTTCGGCAATCCATATTGCTGCCATTGTCATTTTTTACCTTTAATGAGTCCTGACCCTAGCGGGTGATTGCAGGCTCCGTCGTAGAACAGCACGATGGTCATGCGCTTGGGCTTGCCCGTTTCCGGGTTCAGCGTCTCGAAGTTGAGCGTATGGCCGTCGGCGATGACGACATCCCCCACATCGACAAGGCTCCAGTCGCGCAGCAAGGAGATGGCGCACTTGTCGTTCCATGCCTTCTTCCCTTCCCGGAACAGGGTCCACTCGTCGAAGCATTCCGACGTGTAACGGGTCACGAAGCGGCGGATCGTCGGCTCTGAGGGGATGTACAGGCCCTCGGCCATGAACTTCTTCCGTACTTCCCGAACGCATTGGCTGACATTGGGCGCGTTGGGATTGAGGACATGCCCCAGGATGACCATCTGGTGACGCTCGGTCAGCGCAGTGCGGCCTCGGTGTGCGATGCCGCGCTTGTCCGCCAGTGCAAGCACGCTGCCTGCGCGCTCCTGCTCCAGCTTCCAGCGCTCCAGCGTCTGCCACGACACCGGCCCGACCTCCTCCAGAAGCCTGGGCCATGCCCCCGCCTTGTAGGCGGTGATGAAGGCATCCTTTTGCGTTCTGGTGGCGCCGAACTTGCGCTGCCAGGCGAGGTACTGCCGGACGAGATCCGCCTTGGCCAGCGCCTTGTAGCGGCGGCTGTCGTCCATGATGGCCGTGGTCGTGGTCAGGGGAAGGGCGGAGTGGCGTTCGGAGCATACAGCGGCGGCGTGCTTTTCCTCTGCCGTGCGTATGGTCAGCCGCGTTTCTTCGGGCATGGAAGCGACAAGCCACTCCTTGCCCCCTCCACGACCGGCACGCTTGCGGGACTGCCATGCTTCGCGATCCGCGCGCAGAAATACACTGCGTGTTGTCGCGTAGCCAAGTACCGCGGCAAGCTCTTTCGTCGTATATGCTTCCCTGAGCGCCATGCCCCCTCCTAAGCCGCGGTGCCCGTGCGGCGGGGATCGAACAACAAGCGTTCCGGAATCCCCAACGACCGCAGAGCCTCCAGGACGCGCGGACTATGCCGGTAACCGTTCATCGTCGCCGAGACCGTTTGCCGGATAACTCCCGCCGCCATTGCGACATCGACAAAGTTTTTGCCCTTACTATCGAGGATTCGCTGGATTTCACGCTTGGAATCAGCGCGTCTCCGCCCGTAAGGTTGCAGCTTGCTCATGCATTTTCTCCAGCCGGGTATGTGTGCGCGTATTGCGAAAACAAGGGCGGCCTGCTATGCCTTACTCGTCGCGTAATTTGTCAACCGCCCGTGGTTTTATTTAGACCAATTTAAACCGAACAGTCAACAATAATCCGGTATAAAGTTTGAAAAAGAGCGGATTTTTTATTTTTCAAATAAAATTTGTATGTTATACAAATAAACCCGGTATTATGTTCGGTATAAGCTTCGGGCGAAGGAAGTGTGCACCATGAGAGACCTCGCCTCGCGGCTGAAACAGGTACGTGGTAAGCGCAGTGCAAAGGAGTTTGCGGCGCTTATGGGTTGCAGCATGCAGACCGTCTATCGCTATGAGTGGGGAGATCGCTTGCCCGACGAGCGATTCCTCCAGGAGGTGGCGGAAAAGACAGGTGTTTCGTTAGACTGGCTCAAAGGTGAAGATTTAGACCAGTCGTCTCCGGTAGAAAAAAGTCCACGGAAAAAGATCTCCCTCAGGCAATATTGCTCGGAGCTGGAAACCCGTTTGGACAAGGCGGAACGGAAAGCCGAGACGCTCGAAGACGAGCGGAGAGAACTCGCAGCAGAAAACCGAAGACTCTATCAGGAGAAGGAAATGCTCCTACGAGAGAAGGAGGCGATGCTGCGCGAAAACGGATCGCTTCGCGAGAAGATCGCGCGCCTGGAAGGAGACCTTGCGCGCACTCCTTCTCTTTTTGACGAGCATCACAGTACCCGGCCCAGTGAAGAGTTCGCCCGCCACTCCGACGTGTGAACTCACAGCCATAGTCGAAAAAAAGCCACGGTATGTGTCACAATCGACACACACCGTGGCTTTTTTCATTCTCATCTTGCGTGACAATCAAACGAAATTCCGGCCCACCGTTCTCAAACCTTTTTTCCAACCCACCTCCGGCTTGGGCAAGTGCCAAGCCCGCGCCAGTCAAGGTAAAGTCAAGCATCCGTCAGATGCCCCCCGCCATACTCCCCATTCTCATCTATCGTGCCCCCCTATAACCAGACACGGGCACAAAAATTTTCTTGGCAGGTCCGTCTTTACCTCCCCCAACATCCCGGCTACATTTCCTTACGACAAAAACGAAGTGGGGACAAAGTGGGGACAACTTCCGCCGGAGACGAAAAAAGGACTCGCGGCGTTACCCGTAAGCCCTTGTTTTCTCTGGAGCCGGCGAAGGGACTTGAACCCGCAACCTGCTGATTACAAATCAGCTGCTCTACCAATTGAGCTACACCGGCGCAGGCAGGACAGTAGACCAGCCCGGTGGAAAAATCAAGGGGCGGCTGTCCGGCGGGCGGTGGCGGTCATTTCTCCAACCAGCGGCCCAGGCGCTGTTCCAGCTCGTCTGGGGGCAGGCGCGGGGCGTCATAGAAGCCGGCGGTCTCTCGCTGGCGGGCGGCCTCGGACAGGATGATGGCCGAAGCCACGGAGACGTTGAAGCTCTGGATCATGCCGTACATGGGGATGTACAGCTCGCCGTCGGCGGTCTGGATGAGCTCCTCGGCGACGCCGCTGTGTTCGTTGCCCATGATGACGGCCGTGGGCCGGGTGAAGTCCCATTGCCGCAGGGGGCGGGCCGTGGGGGTGAAGGTGGTGGCGAGCACCTGCATATTTTGGGCGCGCAGGGCGGCGAAGAGCTCTTCGCGGTCGCGGTGGCGCACGCTCACCACCCACTTGCGGGCCGAAGCCGACGTCTTGCGGCCCAGCACGGGGAAGGGGGTGTCCGTATAGTAGAGGTGGACCTTGTCCACCCCGAAGGCGTCACAGGAGCGGTAGATGGCCGAGACGTTGTGCGGGTCGTGGATGTTGGCCAGGACGAGCGTCAGGTCGGGCTGGCGGTGGGCCAGCACCTCCTGCAGGCGCGCCCTGCGCCGGGGGGTGGGTTCCTTGCTCATGTATCCTCCGAAGATCCTGTGGACGATGCGGCGACGTGCCGCCTGAGGGCGGTTGTGGCAGAAAAGGGGGGCTGTGGCAAGCTTGCCTGCCGGCGGGGGGCGGGCGTAAGCTGAGGCCGCAAAGGAGGCTGCCATGCAGAGCGGGGAAAATGTCACCATCCGGCCGCTGGAACGCGAAGACCTGAAGTTCGTGCACGGGCTGGACAATAACGCCAACATCATGCGCTACTGGTTCGAGGAGCCCTACGAGGCCTTCGTGGAGCTCCAGGATCTCTACAACAAGCATATCCACGACCAGAGCGAACGGCGTTTCATCGTGGACAGGGGCGGCGAGAGCATCGGCCTCGTGGAGCTGGTGGAGATCGACCACATCCACCGGCGGGCGGAGTTCCAGATCATCATCGCGCCGGAATGGCAGCACCGGGGTTACGCCACCCTGGCCGCCCGGCTGGTCATGGCCTACGCCTTCGACGTGCTCAATCTCTACAAGCTCTACCTCGTGGTGGATATGGAGAACGTCCACGCCCGCCACCTGTACGCCAAGCTCGGTTTCACGGAAGAGGGCGTGCTGCGGCGGGAGTTTTTCGTCAACGGCAGCTATCACGACGTGACCCGCATGTGCATCTTTCAGGATGACTACTGGCGGCAACGGGATGCGGCGGCAGGCCGCGGGGAGACAGTTTCGGAAAATCGTGAAAAGAAGAACAATTGATTGAATGAACAGGGCTTTTTTGTCTGAAAGCATTGCCAAACGGGCTTTTTTGCGATACCTGAAAAAGAAATGCTGAGGCCCGCCCCGCCACCGCCACGGGGCCAACGAAACAGGCGTCATTTGTCGATGCCGCACGTGTTTGATGAGGAGATTCACATGCCAAAACTCCGGCCCTTGCTGCTATCCCTGCTTGTCACCCTGCTGGCCCCGACGCTTGCCCTGGCCGCAGGTGGTCACCACCCCACGATCCCGGGGCCTGAACTGTCTGCCGTGTGGGTCATCCCCTTTGCCTGTATGCTCCTGTCCATCGCCATCATGCCGCTGGCCATCCCGCATATCTGGCATCATCACTTCGGCAAGATCGCCGTCTTCTGGGGCCTGGCCTTCCTGGTCCCCTGTTTTGCCGTCTACGGGGCGCAGGTCGCCATCTATGAGCTGCTGCACGCGCTCCTGCTGGAATATGTGCCCTTCATCGTCCTGCTGTTCGCCCTGTTCACCGTGGCGGGCGGCGTGCGCCTGAAAGGCTCGCTGGTGGGCACGCCCGCGGTGAATACCGGCCTTCTGGCCGTGGGCACCATCCTGGCCAGCTGGATGGGCACCACCGGCGCGGCCATGCTGCTCATCCGGCCGCTGCTGCGCGCCAATGCCCACCGCCGCTACCGCGTGCATTCCGTGGTCTTCTTCATCTTCCTGGTGGCCAACATCGGCGGCTCCCTGACGCCGCTGGGCGACCCGCCGCTCTTCCTGGGCTTCCTCAAGGGCGTGACCTTCTTCTGGACCACCACCAATCTGTTCCTGAAGACCCTGTTCATGGTCGTCGCGCTGCTGACCATCTTCTATGTGGTGGACAAGACCCTCTACAAGAAGGAAGGCAGCCCGGTTCCCGCCGTCGATCCCGACGCCCCGAAGGAAAAGCTCGGCCTGGACGGCAGCATCAACCTTTTCTTCCTGCTGCTCATCGTGGGCGCGGTGCTCGTGTCCGGCCTGCTCCAGCTTGGCCCGGCCATCACCATCTACGGCGTGACCATCGAAGGTCAGAACCTGCTGCAGGTCATCTCCCTGCTGTCCATCGCCGGCCTGTCCTGGGCCTTCACCAGCAAGCAGTGCCGCGAACTCAACGAATTCTCCTGGGCGCCCATTGAAGAAGTGGCCAAGCTCTTCCTTGGCATCTTCATCAGCATGATCCCGGCCATCGCCATTCTGCGGGCCGGGACGGACGGCGCGCTGGCGGGCGTCATCAACATGGTCTTCCATGACGGCCAGCCGGTGAACGCCATGTTCTTCTGGCTGACCGGCGCGCTCTCCAGCTTCCTGGACAACGCTCCCACCTACCTTGTGTTCTTCAACACGGCCGGCGGGGATGCCGCCCACCTTATGACCGACATGGCCTCCACGCTGGCGGCCATCTCGGCGGGCGCGGTGTTCATGGGCGCCAATACCTACATCGGCAACGCGCCCAACTTCATGGTGCGCTCCATCGCCGAGGAACGCGGCGTGCCCATGCCCAGCTTCTTCGGCTACATGATGTGGTCCGTGGGCATCCTGGTGCCGCTCTTCATCATCCTGACCTTCCTGTTCTTCATCTAGTCGGAGCAGGGGTGACGAACATGCGGGGCGCGGCCTTCGGGCCGCGCCCTTTCGTCTGGCCCGCGTAGCCCGGGAGCGGCATTGCGCCCCCCGGCGCAAGCCGCTATAGTGCGGCCATGAAACCGTTGTTCCCTCCCGCCGGCGGACAGCGCCTTGAACTGCTGGGCACGGCCGCCGCCATACCGCAAGGCCGCGAAGGCCAGCCGCTCTATCTTGCGCCCGTGGAAGCGGGCTTTCCGTCCCCCGCCGACGATTATCAGGACCGCAAGCTGGACCTGCACGACTACTGCGTGCGCAATGAGGCCGCCACCTTCTTTGTGCGCGCGCATGGCGAATCCATGATCAATGCGGGCATCCACGACGGGGATCTGCTGGTGGTGGACCGTTCCCTGCAGGCCGGACACAATCGGGTGGTCATCGCCGCGCTGGACGGCGAGCTCACGGTCAAGCGGCTGGTGCGGCGGCAGGGGAGGGTTTACCTCATGCCGGAGAATCCCGACTATCCGCCCTTCGACATCACGGAGCGGGAGCATGTGCATATCTGGGGCGTGGTGAGCTATGTCATCCACAAGCTGTAACAGGACCGCTCCTTCCCGCCGGCCCACGCCGCTCTGGGCGCTGGTGGACTGCAACAATTTCTATGCCTCCTGCGAGCGCCTTTTCCGGCCCGACCTTGCCGGGAAGCCCGTGGTGGTGCTGTCCAATAACGACGGCTGCATCGTGGCCCGCTCGCCGGAAGCCAAGGCCCTCGGCATCCCCATGGGTGCGCCGGAGTACCAGTGGCGCGCCTTTCTGCAACAGCACGGAGTGGCGGTCTTCTCGTCCAATTACGCCCTGTACGGCGATATGTCCGCCCGCATCATGCGCATTCTGGAGCAGCATTGCCCGCAGGTGGAGCAATATTCCATCGACGAGGCTTTCGTGCGTCTGGATGGCGCGCTGGCGGCGCAAGCGGCGGAGGCCGTCCGTCAACTGCGGGAGCGTGTCGTCCGCTGGACGGGCATCAGCGTTTCGGTGGGCGTGGCCCGCACGCGTACCCTGGCCAAGCTGGCCAACCATATCGGCAAGAAGCGCGCCGACGGGCTGGCCTTCCTCGGTAGCGGCGCGGCGGACTTTGCGCTGGAGGGAGACGACGCGCATCTGCTGTTTCGTACGGATGATGTGCTTTCCCGGCTGCCTGTGGCCGAGGTCTGGGGCATCGGACGGCGGCAGGCGCGCACGCTCTGGGCGGCGGGCATCACTACGGCGGCGACGCTGCGGGATGCGGACGATCAGTGGCTGCGCCGCGCCCTGACCGTGACAGGCTGGCGTACGGCGCTTGAGCTGCGCGGCCTGCCCTGCATCGCCGTGGAGAATGCCCCCCTGCCGCGCCATACGCTGGTGTCCTCCCGTTCCTTTGCCCGTCCGGTGACGGAGCTTGCCGCCCTGCGCGAGGCGGTCGCCTGCTTCACGGGACGCGCGGCGGAGCGGCTGCGCCGGGCCGGACTGGTCGCCGGAGGGATAGCCGTGCACATCCGCACGTCCCGGCACGCCGGGGAGGGCAGTCCCTGCCATGCGGCGGACATCTCCCTGCCCCTGCCGGAAGCCACAGCCGACACGCTCCCGCTGCTGCGGGCCGCACAAGCCGGGCTGGAACAGCTTTTCCGTCCGGGACTTGCCTACGCCAAGGCGGGCGTCATGCTCTACGGGCTGGAAGCGGCGGACAGGCGGCAGGTCAGCCTTTTTCACACGGCCTCGCCGGAGGAGGGCAGGCGGCGGGCATCGCTCATGCGGACGCTGGACGCCATCAACGGCAAATTCGGGCGGGAGTCCATCTTTTTCGGGGCGCAGGGACTGGGAGAAGCGGACTGGCACATGCGGCAGGCGCATCGTTCGCCGCGTCTGACCACCCGCTGGGACGAATTGCCGCGGGTGCGATGCTGAACCGTTCCCGCGTCGGAGGAGCAGAGTCATGGCTGTAGGCTGGGCCGGCGACAACGCCGTACAGGATCAGATCCAGGATTCCCTTAATGATGAAGTAGCGCGGGCGCGGGCCGCCCTGCCGCGTGGGGAGAGCGCGCTTTGCTGCGACCTTTGCGGCGAGCCCATCCCGCAGGCCCGGCGCGAGGCCCTGCCCGGCGTGCGCCTGTGCCGCGACTGTCAGGAAGAGGCCGACAGCGAGCGGCAGGTGGTGCAGCTCTACAACCGCAAGGGCAGCAAGGACAGTCAGTTGCGCTGAACGCGGTCAGGCGGGAAAAGTTTTGTTGGGGGGAAGGGGGAGCCCTCGCTCTGCTGTCGATGTCCGTAAGGCTCCCGCGTCGCCTGACGGGCACGGCCCTCCGGGCCGCCCGTTGGGTCGCGCTCTGCTGTCGATGTCTTTTCCGGGGGGAAGGGGAACCCCTCCGCCTGCGCTGGAGGTGTTCCCCTTCCCCCCAGGCCCCCCATCCCTTCCCCAGCGCGCTTTTATCAGGGAGAGCGAGAGATACGGTAAGCCATCTCGTGAAGGCGCAAGGAACGACGAGTTAATATATCCTGCTAATTTTAAAACATTTTTCATTTGACCTGGACAAGACGCGAGGCGGCAGCACAGCGCCGCCCCGCTAAACCCAAGCGAAAAAGCGTGTTTTTTCCGCGAAACTACAAACCGTATGGTTGGAAACGCAAAGCGTTTTAAACAAAAAATGTCCTCAATGGAGGGCACACATCGTGCGGACATGCCGCAAGGCATGGCGGCAACAGGAAAAAGGAGCGGGATCCGGTGGACGTCGGCATCTGGGTAGACTGGATTTGTATCGGGGCCTTTGCCATGAGCGGCGTCTTTGCGGCCCGCGACCGCAAGGCCGAGCTGGATCTTTTCGGCGTGGTCGTGGTGGCCGTGCTGACGGCCATCGGCGGCGGCACCCTGCGGGACATCATCCTGCAGACGCCGGTCTTCTGGCTGACGCAGCGCGATCAGATCTATTGCCCCATCCTTGTGGGCGTGCTGGGCTTCTTCCTGACCCGCAGCCGTCAGCATCACCGGCTCGACCGTCCCGTGGCTCTGCTGGACGCCGTGGGGCTGGCCTATTTTACGGTCATGGGCACGCAAAAGGCGCTCCTGCTGGGGGCGGCTCCCTTCATCGCCGTGCTCATGGGGCTGATGACCGGCGTCAGCGGAGGCATGATGCGTGATGCCTACACCGGGCAGGTCCCCTATGTCATGCGGCGCAATACGGACATTTACGCGACCACTTCCCTGCTGGGCGGTATCGTGGTGGTGCTCGTGCCCGGCGTCTGGGGGCTCTGGCTGGGCGGGCTGGCCTGCTTCGGGCTGCGCGTGGCCGCCATCCGCTGGAAGCTCTGCCTGCCCAGCGCGCGCTGGTGAGGGGCGGAGCTGGGGATGTTATTTTTTTCCGCTCTGGTTTGCGGTGCTGCCCGGCATCAGGGCGTGGCCGCCTGCGCGGCGGGCGACCGAATGGCGGTCCGAAAGGCCCGTGACCGTTAAGGCGACGAAGGAGCCTTACGGGCATCGACAGCGGAGATGCGGCAGGGGATAAGGGGCTTGCGCAGCCCCTTACCCCCTACGACCCCCAACCCCGCGTTAGGGCAGCCAGCCATCTCAGCGTTTTTGCTGCAGGCGGTCGCGCAGGATGATGGCGGCCAGGTTCATGCCCAGTACCAGCAGGATAAGCACAAGACCCGTCCCGTATTGCAGGGGGCGGGTCTTTTCTATGTCCGTCCCGGCGGTGGCCAGCACATACATATGGTAGGGGAGGGCCATAACGGCGCTGAACAGGGAGTCCGGGGATTTGGGCGTGGAAAAGACGGCGGCCGTGAACATGATGGCCGCGGTCTCGCCGGCGGCGCGGGCCACGCCGAGGATGGCCCCGGTGAGCATGCCGGGCAGGGCGCAGGGCAGCACCACGCGCAAAATGGTCTGGAAGCGGGCCGCGCCCAGCGCCAGCGAGGCTTCACGGTAGGTGGCGGGCACGGCGCGCAGGGCTTCCTCCGCCGTATTGATGATGACCGGCAGAGTGAGCACGGCCAGGGTCAGCACGCCGGAAAGGATGCAGACGCCAAAACCGCAAAACGTCACGAAAAAGGACAATCCGAACAGACCGAAGACCACGGACGGCACCCCGGCAAGATTGTTGACGCCCAGCCGCACATAGCCCGCCAGACGGGATCTGCCCGCATATTCGTGCAGGTAGACGGCGCTCAGCACGCCCAGCGGGAAGGCCAGCAGCAGCGCGCCCAGCGAAAGGATGGCCGTGCCGATGATGCAGGGCAGGATGCCGCCCTCTGTCATCATCTTGCGGGGCGGCTCGCTGAGGAATTCCCAGGACAGGGCGGGCAGGCCCTGCACCAGCAGAAAGACGCAGATCCCGACCAGCACCAGCACGTTGAGCGCGGCGATGAGGCGCAGCAGGCCGAACATGGCTTTTTCCGTCAGCAGACGGCGCGGGGCGGACGAGGGAACGGTGTCGGATGGAGCGGAAAGCGGGGTGGACATGGTGTCTCCTGTCGTATTTTTCCGAATGGCTGCGCGGATGCAAGCAAATGGGCGTTTGTTCCAGGGCCTATTAATACTAATTTTAAAAATAATTCAAATAGATAAGTCATTTCTCCCATGCACGCTTCGCTTGCCTTGGAGGCGGGGTTGCCTCGTGTCCCTGGCTTTTCCCCGGTAAAAGCGCGCTGGGGAAGGGATGGGGGGCTTGGGGGGAAGGGGAACACCTCCAGCGCAGGCGGAGGGGTTCCCCTTCCCCCCAAACAGACAGCTCATAGTGTTAACAGCCCCTAGAGGCTGGAGCTGCCCGCCTGCCGGTGCTTCTCGGCGATGCGG
The DNA here is from genome assembly GCF_944324525.1 of uncultured Desulfovibrio sp. Classification (GTDB taxonomy): domain Bacteria; phylum Desulfobacterota; class Desulfovibrionia; order Desulfovibrionales; family Desulfovibrionaceae; genus Desulfovibrio. The sequence continues at coordinate 1,017 of NZ_CALUWS010000065.1, read as the reverse complement.
GAGGCGATGAGGTTGAAGACCAGCGTCAGGAAGAACAGCACGATGCCGATGGCGAACAGGGCGTGATAGTGATCGCTGCGGAAGGGGGCTTCGGCCATTTCCGCGGCGATGGACGCGGGCATGGGGCGTACCGGATCGAGCAGGGAAGTGGGGATGATGCCCGCGCCCCCGGCGGCCATGAGCACCACCATCGTTTCCCCGATGGCGCGCGACATGCCCAGCATGACCGCCGTGCCGATGCCGGAGAGGGCGGCGGGCACGGTCACGCGGCAAATGGTCTGCCAGCGGGTCGCGCCCAGCGCCAGCGAGGCTTCCCGCAGGGTGCGCGGCACGGCGTGCAGGGCGTCCTCGGATACGGAGCAGATGGTGGGTACGCTCATGATGGCCAGCACCAGCGAGGCATTGAGCAGATTGAGGCCCGTGGCCGCGCCCAGCACGTCTTGCAGGAAGGGGGCCAGCACCACCATGCCCAGAAAGCCCAGCACCACCGAGGGCAGGGCGGCCAGCAGTTCCACGAAGGGCTTGATGATGCGGCGTACGGCGGCGGGGGCCACCTCATTGAGATAAATGGCCGTCAGCACGCCCAGCGGCACGGCCAGCAGGGACGAAAGGGCCGTGACCGCCAGCGAGGCCGCGATGAGCGGCAGGATGCCGAAGAGGCCGGGATCTTCCGTGGGATACCAGAGCGAGCCGAAAAGAAATTCCGTGGGCGAATAGTGGGCGAAGAGCGGCAGCCCTTCCATGAAGAGGAAGAGCACGATGCCCGTGAGGGCCAGCAGAGAACTGCCGGCCACCACGGCCACAGAGCAGAGAAAAAGGCTTTCCTTGGTGCGAATGTGCATACAGACTCCGGTACTCCGCGAGGCGTCAGCGTGAAGGGTCGCCCCTGATATAGCATTTTCAGTTTGAAACGCTTCACGTTTCAAACCATACGGCCTGTCGTTTCGCGGAAAAAACGCGGTTTTTCCGCTCACTTTCGGCCGGGCGGCGCTGTGCCGCCGCCTCGCATTTTGCCTT
>NZ_CALUWS010000064.1 GCF_944324525.1 uncultured Desulfovibrio sp. | reverse complement strand
GGCCCAAAGTGAGCGGAAAAACCGCGCTTTTTCCGCGAAACGCCAGGCCGTATGGTTTGAAACGCAAAGCGTTTCAAACTGGAATTGCTCTATTGAGCGTCAGTAAAAATGCGATGACAGTCCAAGAGGAAAAGGTGGCCGCATGACGACATTCCACGCCTTTTGCCTTGCCGCGCCCCGTTCCGGCGAAGGCAAGACCACGCTCAGCACGGCGCTCATGCGTGCGCTGACGCTGCGGGGTCTGCGCGTGCAGGGGTTCAAATGCGGCCCGGACTACATCGATCCCACCTTTCACGCGCTGGCCACGGGCCGTCCGGCCTGCAATGTGGACACCTGGATGATGGGCCGCTCCGGCGTGCGTCTGCTCTGGGACATGCAGGCGCATGATGCGGACGTGGCCATTTGTGAAGGCGTTATGGGCCTGCTGGACGGACGCGGCCCCGACAGCCTCGAAGGCAGCACGCTGGACTGCGCGCGCAGTCTGGGCATCCCGCTGGTGCTGGTCTGCAACGTGCGGGGCATGGCGGCCTCCCTTGCGGCGCTGGTGGCGGGCTTCCGGGATCATGCGGCCCGCTGGGGCGTCCGCATGGCCGGGGTCATCGCCAATGGCGTAGGCAGCGCCCGCCATGCCGATCTGCTGCGCCGCGCGCTGGAGCGGGAACAACTCCCGCCCCTGCTCGGGGCCTTGCCGCGTGACGGCCGCTGGACCCTGCCCGAGCGTCAGCTCGGCCTGCTGCCCGCCGAAGAAGCGGGCTGCTCGACGGACTGGCTGGATGCGCTGGCCACGGCCGTGACGGAAGCCGTCGATCTGGATGGCCTGCTGTCCCGGACGCGCTGTCCGCGTCCGGCCGCGCCCGCTCCCCTGCCCGCCGCGCCGTCCGCTGCCGCCCGTCCGCCGCGCCGCATGGCCGTGGCCAAGGATCAGGCCTTTTGTTTCTACTATGCCGCCAATGAGCGCATCCTCAGGGAACGCGGCTGGGAGCTGATCCCCTTTTCCCCGCTCACGGACACGGCCCTGCCGCCGGATGCGGAGGCTCTCTATCTGGGCGGCGGCTATCCTGAAGTCTTTGCCGAGCAGCTCGCGGACAATGCGGCCATGCGCGCGGCCATCCGAGACTTTGCCGCGCGCGGCGGCGAGATCTATGCCGAATGCGGCGGCTACATGTATTTGTGCCGCGAGCTGATCACCACTGACGCCGGGAACGAGGAACGCCACTGGCCCATGTGCGGCGTGCTGGACGCCACGGCCCGCATGGGCGGACGCCTGCGCTCCCTCGGCTATCGTGAGGTCTCCCTGCTCACGGACGCGCCCTTCGGCCTGCCGGGCCATACCCTGCGCGGCCACGAATTCCACTGGTCGGACATCGAGCTGCACCGCCCTTATGCGCCGCTCTACACGGTGCGGGACAGCCGGGGGGAACACACGGCGGGCGTGGCGCACGGCGCGGTGCGGGCAGGCTATGTGCATCTGTTCTGGGGCCTTGCCCAGAGTGGCGCGGACGGCACGGACGACACGCCCGCCGTCCCTGACGGCAACCCGTCGCCCGCACCGGAACACGCCCCGGCGGCGGACAAGACGTCTCGCGGACAGGTCATCCTCCTCAACGGCCCTTCCAGCGCGGGCAAGACCACGCTGGCCCGCGCCCTGCAGGCGGCCCTCCTGCGCGATCACGGCCGGCACTCGCTCCTGCTTGCCGTGGACGACTTCCTCCGGGCGGCGTCCGGCGGGCAGGAATCCGTGCTGGCGGCGCTGGCGGCAACGGACCTGCCGCTCATCGAAAGTTTCCATGCGGCCGTGGCCGCTGCCGCGCAGGCCGGGGGCTGGGTCATCGTGGACCATGTGGTGGGCGAGCGCGCGCACTGGGTGGAGGATCTTTTCCGCCGCCTTGAGGGCGTGAATGTGCTCCGCGTGCAGATGGAATGCGATCCCGACGAACTGCGGCAGCGGGAATGCCGCCGCACCGATCGTACGCCGGACTGGCCCCATGCCGCCCGGCAGGCCCGGCATATCCATACCCCGCTGACGGCACAGGTCCGGCTGGATACCACCCGCGCCCGGCCCGAGGACAACGCCGCCTGCATCCTGTCCCTTCTTTTTCCTGACGGGCCGAACGCGCCCGCTCCCGAACATCCGCGAGGTCATCCATGAAGGCAGACGCCCACGGCGGCAACCGCCACGCCATGAGCAGGACAGCAGGCAGGGATGCCGCTTCCCTGCTGGATTTCAGCGTCAATGTCCGTCCCGAGGGCATGCCCGATTTCCTGCGGGCGGCCCTGCTGCGCAACGAGGCGGCCCTGAGCGCCTATCCGTCCCCGCAGGCGGAGGAGGCCCGCGAGGCCGCCGCCCGCCGTTACGGCCTGCCCGCCTCCCGCTTCGTTTTCGGCAACGGCAGCAATGAGCTTATCCATGCGCTGGCCCGCGCCCTTGTCCGACGCGGCATGACCACGGCCTGCGTGGTGGAACCGGCCTTCAGCGAGTATGCGCTGGCCTGTGAGCGGGCCGGGATGCGCATCATCCGCCTGCGCGATCAGGAAGCCATCCCCCTGCCGCAAGGCTCCGGCGTGCCGCCGCTGGCGGAAGGGCTTGAGGCCGTGCCGCAGGGCAGCCCCCTCTTTCTGGCCAATCCCGGCAATCCTTCCGGTCTGTTCCGCTCGCCGGAGACCCTGCGCCGACTCATGGCCCGGCGGCCTGATCTGCTCTGGGTGCTGGACGAGGCCTTTGTGGAATACGCCGGGCCGGAACCGGAAGTCTCCCTGCTGGGCGATCTGCCGGAACAGGCCGTGGTGCTGCGCTCCCTGACCAAGTTCCACGCCCTGCCCGGCCTGCGGCTGGGTTTCCTGGCCGCTTCCGAGACGCTGGCCGCCGCCGTGCAGGCGGAACTGCCGGTCTGGAACGTCAACGGCCTTGCGCTGGCCGCCGCCGTGGCCGTGCTGGAAGATGCCTCCGGCTTTGCCGAGGACACCCGCACGACCAATGCCCAACGCCGCGCCCATCTGGCGGCGGCGCTGGCCGCCCTGCCCGGCGTGGAGGTTTTTCCCTCGGCGGCCAATTATGTGCTTTTCCGCTGCGCGCAGGCCCCGGCGGACCTCAACGACCGTCTCCTGCGCCGCTACGGCATGGCCGTGCGGGACTGCTCCAATTACGACGGCATGGCGGGCGGCGGCTGGTTCCGGGCGGCGGTGCGCTTCCCGCACGAGCATGAACGGCTTGCCGCCGCGCTGGCGGACATCCTGAGCGAGGCGCGGGGCCGCCCCGCGTCCCCGCGTCCGGCCGGCCGCCCCCGCGTACCGGCCCTCATGCTGCAGGGCACATCCTCCAATGCGGGCAAGAGCATCCTTGCCGCGGCCTTCTGCCGCATCTTCCGGCAGGACGGCTACGACGTCGCCCCCTTCAAGGCGCAGAACATGTCCCTCAATTCCGGCGTCACCGCCGCCGGGGACGAGATGGGACGCGCCCAGATCCTGCAGGCCCAGGCCGCCCGGCTTGACCCGGAGGCCCGCATGAATCCCATCCTGCTCAAGCCCCATTCCGATACCGGCTCGCAGGTGGTGCTGCTGGGGCAGCCCGTGGGGCACTTCGGCGTGCGCGACTACTACCGCCGCAAGGACGAACTCTGGCAGCGGGTGGCCGCCGCCTACGACAGTCTGGCCGAAGAACACGAGATCATGGTGCTGGAAGGCGCGGGCAGCCCCGGAGAGATCAACCTCAAACAGCATGATCTGGTCAACATGCGCATGGCCCGCCATGCGGAGGCCTCGGTGCTGCTGGTGGGGGATATCGACCGCGGCGGCGTCTATGCCTCCTTCCTCGGTACCTGGCTGACCTTCACCCTTGGGGAGCGCCGCCTGCTGCACGGCTATCTTGTCAACCGTTTCCGGGGGGATGCGAGCCTGCTGGCTCCGGCGCATGATTATCTGCGGGAACATACGGGCGTCCCGGTGCTGGGCGTGGTGCCCTATATCCGCGATCTCAATCTTCCCGAAGAGGATATGGCCGGTTTTTGCTGGAGCGACGCCGCCCCGGCCGGGCCCGTCCCGCCGGGGGTACTGGACATTGCGGTGGTCATGCTGCCGCATGTCTCCAACTTCACCGATTTCGCGCCGCTGGACATGGAGCCGGACGTGCGCCTGCGGCCTGTGCGCCGTGTTGAGGAATGGGGCGACCCGCATGTGGTCATGCTGCCCGGTTCCAAGAGCGTGGTGCCGGATCTGGCCGAACTGCGCCGCAACGGGCTGGCCGAACGCATCCAGGCCCACGCCGCGCAGGGGAAATGGCTGTTCGGCATTTGCGGCGGCCTGCAGATCATGGGCCGCAGCATCCTTGACCCCGACGGGGTGGAGTCCGCCTCGCCGGAAGTGCCCGGCCTGGGCATCATGGAGCTGCATTCCACCTTTGCGGCGGACAAGACCCTCATCCGCGTGGAGCGGGCCGAAAGCCCGCTGGGCGTGCCCACCGGCGGCTATGAGATCCACCACGGCCTCACCCGTCACGGCCCGTCCGCCCGTCCGCTCTTCCTGCGCCGCGGGCAGGACGGCCGCTCTGCGGCGGATGACGTCTGCGGCTATGTCAGCGGGCGCAACTGGGCCACCTACCTGCACGGCGTCTTTGATGACGACGCCTTCCGCCGCGCCTGGCTCGACCATGTGCGGGCGGATGTGGGCCTTGCGCCGCAGGGCCGTCAGCTTGCCTCCTATGATCTGGAAAAGGCGCTGGACCGTCTGGCGGACGTGGTGCGCGAACATGTGGATCTGTCCGCCATCTACCGGAATATGGGGTTGTGATGGATACGGCCGTCCTGCTCTTCCTGCCCGCCGCCCTGCTGCTGGACAGCCTGCTGGGCGAGCCTCCCGCCGCCTGGCACCCTGTCTGCGGCATGGGACGGCTGGCCCTGTGGGCGGAGGGCCTGCTCCGGCGCGGGCCCAACGGGCCGGGCATGTTCCTGCGCGGCCTGCTGGCCTGCCTGCTGGTGGTGCTGCCCTGTCTGCTGGCGGCCTCCCTCCTTGTCCTGCTTGCCGCACGGGCGGGCTTGGGTCTGGATTGGCTTGCCGCCGTGCTGCTGGTCTATGTCTGCCTTGCGCCGCGCAGTCTGGCCGAGCATGCCCTGCGGGTGGCCGCGCCCCTGCGGCGCGGGGACGTGCCCGCCGCCCGGCGTGCCGTCTCCCTGCTGGTGGGCCGCCGCACCGAGGCGCTGGACGCTCACGGCGTGGCCCGCGCCTGTGTGGAGAGCGTGGCGGAGAACATGACCGACGGCGTGCTGGCCACGCTCTTCTGGGCCGCCTGCGGCCTGCTGCTCTTCGGCCTGCCGGGGGCCGCCGCCTGCGCGGCGCTGCACCGGGCCGCCAATGTGCTGGACGCCATGTGGGGCAAGCGCAACGACACCTACCGTAATTTCGGCACGGCCGCCGCGCGCCTGGACGATCTGCTCAATGCGCTCCCGGCCCGCCTGTCCCTGCCCTGCACGGCGCTGGCGGCGGTCTTCGTGCCCGGCGCGCGGGCCATACAGGCTCTTGTGCGGGGCTGGCATGACCGCTACGCGCACGAGAGCCCCAATTCCGCCTGGAGCGAAGCCGCCTTTGCCGGGGCGCTGGGCCTGCGTCTGGGCGGCCCCGCCGTCTACGGCAGCCTGATCGTGGAACATCCGTGGCTCGGCATCGGTACGCCGCAGGCCACGGAACGTCATATCCTGCTGGCCGTCCGCCTCATGCGGGCGACGGTCGCGCTCACTGCTGTTGTCCTCAGCCTCGTGTCATGGGGAGTCATGCGCGGCTGATCCGCGCCTCTTCCCCCAACCTGCCCTTGCGGCAGCCCTCTGCAGGAGACGATCATGCGGCATCTGACCTTCCCTCCCTTTTCCCAACAGGCGGCCGACGCCGTCCGGCAGCGGCTGGACAGTCTGGCCAAGGTGCCGGGCAGCCTGGGCGAGCTGGAAGAGCTGGCCATCCGGCTCGGCGGCATCACGGATGACGCGCGCCCGTCCTTCCCCCACAAGGCGGTGGTGCTCTTTGCCGGGGATCACGGCATCACCGCCAAAGGGGTCAGCGCCACCGGCCCGGAAGTGACCGCCATACAGGTACGCAACTTCCTTGCCGGGGGCGGCACCATCAATGCTTTCTGCCGCAACGCCGGGGCGCGTCTGGTGGTGGTGGACGTGGGCGTGGCCGATGCGCTGGAAGGCGCGGAGGGGCTGGTGCGCCGCAAGGTCATGCCCGGCAGCCGCGACTTCAGCGAAGGCCCGGCCATGACGCGGGAGGAGGCCCTTGCCTGTCTGCAGGTGGGCATCGACATGGCGCGTGAGGAAGCGAAACGTGGCACGCGACTGCTGGCGGCCGGGGAGATGGGCATCGGCAACACCTCGCCCTCTTCCGCCATCGCCGCCGTGCTGACGGGCGCGCCGGTGGAAGAGGTGACGGGCCTTGGTTCGGGCATCTCGTCCGAGAGCCTGCGCCGCAAGACCGACCTCATCCGGCAGGGCATCGCCCGCAACCAGCCCGACCCGTCCGACCCGCTGGACGTGCTGGCCAAGGTGGGCGGCACGGAGCTGGCCGCCATGGCGGGCCTTATGCTCGGCGGCGCATCGCTGCGCATCCCGGTGGTGGTGGACGGCTTCATCGCCGGAGCAGCCGCCGCCATTGCGGTGGGGCTGCATCCCGAGGCGCGTGCCCTGCTCGTGGGCTCCCATGCCTCCGTGGAGCCGGGGCATCGCCTGCTCATGCGGCATCTCGGCATCCCGACCTACACGAATTTCGGTCTGCGTCTCGGCGAGGGCACCGGGGCGGCGCTGCTCTTCCCCATCATCGACGCCAGCGTGCGCATCCTCACGGAGATGCGGACCCTGGCGGAACTGGACATCCGGCGATGATGCTGCGCGCCGCTCTCGCCTTCTTTACCCGCCTGCCGGTCGGCGCCCTCCCGCCCGGCACGGGCCTGTACGGCATCATGACCTGGCTCCCCACGGTCGGGATGATCATCGGCCTGCTGGCGGCCTGCGCGCTGTGGGCCGCCATGCAGCTGCTGCCGCCCGTGCTGTGCGGGTTCATCGGCTGCCTTGTCTGGGTGGGGATCACCGGCGGACTGCATCTTGACGGCGTGGCGGACTGCGGGGACGGCCTGCTGGTGGAGGCCCCCCCGGCCCGGCGGCTGGAGATCATGAAGGACTCCCGTCTGGGTACCTTCGGCGCGCTGGCCCTCTTTTTCGTCCTGGGCGGCAAGGCGGCTGCTCTGGGCGTCATGGCGGATACGTCGGCCTTGGCCGAGGCGAGCTTCTGGGCGCTGGCCGGCATGTGCTGCATGGCGGCCGTCACGGCGCGCAGTCTGGTCTTTGTGGCCCTGCTGCTGCCCTGCGCCCGGCCCGGCGGCCTGGGGAACGCCATGAACGACGGCGCCACGGCCCGCAGCCGTCTGGCGGCCCTGCTGCTGACGCTCTTTTTCTGCCTGTGCACCGGCTGGCGGGGCTTGGCGGCCCTGCTGACCGCCCTTGCGGTGACGGCCCTGCTGCTCTCGGCGGCCTTGCGCCGTCTGGGCGGCGTGACCGGGGACGTGTTCGGCTGTCTGATCGAGCTTACGGAAAGCTGCATGCTGATGGTCTTCTGTCTGCCGCAGGGGGAAGTCTGAAGCCGTGTCCTTGCTGTTCCGGCCACGCTCCGCATGTGCCGTCCTTTTCCCCTGAACGGAGTCCCGCATGTCTGAACCCGAACTGACCCTCTATCTGGGCGGCACGCGCAGCGGCAAGAGCGCCGCGGCCGAGGCGCACGCCCTGCGCAACGGCGGGCCTGTGCTCTATGTGGCCACGGCCATGCCCCAGCCGGACGATCCGGCCATGTGCGAACGCATCCGCCGTCACCGCCAGCGGCGGCCGGACTCCTGGCGGCTGCTGGAATGTCCGCGCCGTCTGGCCCCCGCCGTGGCGGCCGCCTGGGAGGAGATGCGCTCCGACGCGCCCGGCGACGGCGGTCAGGCCACCATCCTTGTGGACTGCGTGACCCTCTGGGTGACCAACCTCCTCCTCTCCCTGCCCGAACAGCAGGACGCCGGCGCGCTGGAGCGCCTCGTGACGGAAGAGGTCTCCGCCCTCATCGACCTGAGCCGCACCCTGCCCTGCCGCTGGGTCATCGTCTCCGGAGAGACGGGCCTTGGCGGCATTGGCGGCAATGCCCTGTCCCGGCAGTTCTGCGACGGGCTGGGCCTGGCCAATCAACTGCTGGCCGCCCGCGCGCAGGATGCTTTCCTTGTGGTGGCCGGACGCCTGCTGCGCCTTGCCCCGGCGGAGGAGGCGCTTTCGCGCGCGTGAGTTCGGCAGACCGCGCTTGACCGGTATGGCGACCTGCGCGGCGGCAACAAAAAGCCTTTTCCCGCACGGCAGGCATCGCGCCATGACGGGAAAAGGCGAAAAAAAGAAGGAGCCGAGCCTCCTTCCCCGCAGCAAAAAAAAGGCCCGCCTGGACGGCCACGCTCCAAGCGGGCCGTCCAGGCGAAGCAGAGGATGCAGGAGTAGCCTTCCCCCGAAACCTACCCCTGCAACAATTGCAGCAACATGTGCGGAAAGGCGTTGGCCTGGGCAAGCATGGAGGAGGCCGATTGCGTGAGTACCTGGTTGCGGACGAAGGTGGTCATTTCCGTGGCCACGTCCACGTCGGAAATGCGGGATTCGGCATTTTGCAGGTTTTCGGCCTGAATATTGAGGTTCGTGACGGTATTTTCCAGCCTGTTCTGCACCGCGCCGAGGTGGGCGCGAATCTGATCCTTGCGGGCAATGGCGTTGTCGATACGTTCCAGTCCCCGCTGAGCCAGTTCCTGCGTCTTGATGGACATGATGTCGCCGTTGGGATCGCCGGGGACGAAATCTCCGCCTCCGCCTGCTGTGGGCATCGCTGTCCAGGAGGCGGTGATGTTAAAAACTCCCCCTCCCGAAATAATAATAATTAAATCTTCAGTGACATTATCAATAGTTAGTTTTTCTGTATGATTAAAAGGTATTGTGGTATTATTACCATCACCCGTATATCCTATATGCATGCCATTTATTGAAAAATAATGTAACTGTGGATTTAATTGATCTATATATTGAAGATCTCCTCCTATTCCATTTAAAGAATTTCCATCATATTGTGCAGTAGGAAAAAAACCATTTTGCTCTGTTATAATATCTGCTTCCCTCGTTCCAAGTGGCCATCCTATACCATTTACTATAGTTCCTGCAATATGTTTTCCTGATCTAGTAAAAACTTGAATGTCATCTCGAATATTCCCATCGTTTATCGTAATATCAATGTCAGTTGAACCAGCAGGGATAATAGCAAACGACACAATCCCTGAATTAAATTGTTGCTGCGCATTTTGCTGCACCTTATCACTCAAAATTGGCACCCCACCATATCCCGCACCTCCCCCCCCCGCTCCCCCATCCCGCAAGCCAAGCCCGGCCAGCGTACAATCCCCAATCTCCACATAGTAGTAATCTTCCGCGCTGTCATTGGCCGTGCCGAAGTGAATCTTGAGCGCGCCGGTCGCTTCCATCTGCGAGCCGTCGTGCGGGCCGGAAAGCGAACCGTCCAGCAAATGGATGCCGTTGAAATCCGTGGCGCGGGCTATGCGCTCGATTTCCGAGGCCATCTGCTGGAATTCGCTGTCGATCATCAGGCGCTGGGTGGAATCGTAGGTGCCGGTGGCCGCCTGTTCGGCCAGTTCCTTCATGCGGATGAGCTTCTCGTCGATGACACCCAGCGCCCCGTCCGCCGTCTGAATCAGGGAGATGGCATCGTTGACGTTGCGCGCGCCCTGATGGAGGGTAGCCACATCCGCCCGCATCAGCTCCCTGATGGCCAGACCCGCCGCATCGTCCGCCGCGCGTTCCACGCGCAGTCCGGTGGACAGACGACGCACGGAGGTGGCCAGCTCATTGTAGTGAGCCTTGAGATGAAGGCTTGCATTGACGGCGAGAAGGTTGTTTCTGATGGAGGCGGTCATGGGCGTACTCTTGCGAAAGAAGTTACGGGGCGCGAGGCATTGCCGCCTCGGTTACGGGGCGCGTTCGCACAATATATATATATATATATATATCGGATGTGCGGCGCGTGTGGTCATCGACATGGCGTTGTTTCTCTTTTCGGGCGTGTGATTCTGTATCTTGTCAGTATCCATTACCAGCGGTTTGCTTGCGGCAACATCGCATGACGGGGCATTGACGTGGATATTTCGCATGAATTGTTGAAGGTTATGTTGCCTGACGCCGCCTCACTTCATCAAGAAAGTCGGCGTAGGAAGCGGCACGCAGCGCCGTCCGCATCAGGCCGCGCAGCTTCCGGGAATCCGTTATGGCCGTCAAGGCCTCTTCCACGGCTGGCGGCGGCGTTCCCAGGCGGGATTCCAGCAGGTCGCGAAGGATGAGCATCATGCCCCGGCTTTCCCCGATGGAAATCCCTTCCTCGCGTCCGATGGATATGCCTTCCTCGCGTCCGATGGACAAGCCCTCCTCGCGCCCTTCCTCGCGTCCCATGACGACGCCCTGCCGGATATATTCATCTTTCCATTGCGTTACTCGTTCCGCAAGCATGGCTCGCACCTCCAGCAAATCGTTTATTTCGGCTGTTCCCGCCGCCATTCCGGCGCGTTGCAGCACCACCCGCGCGATCCAGACCGTAAAGGCCCGGCGCAGACGCCGGTAGCGCGGTTCTTGCAGGCGTTCCGCAAGCTCATCCAGCAGGGGCAGCAGGTCTTCCGGTTTTTGCGCCCGTTCCAGACGCAACAGCAGCGCCGCAATGCCCGCGCTGGCATACAGATGTTCTTCGGATACCTGACTTTCTTCCAGAAGAAAATACCGCTGGCGCGGCTGGCAGGCCGCCAGCGGCCCGGAAAGGTCGGGCAGCAGTTCGGCCACATCCTGCCGCGCTGTCCAGCGGCGGCCGCCGTTGTACAGCACAATGGGGAAGACCGGCGGCAGACGGTCGCCCTCCCTGATTTCGCCCGTCCTGATCAGGTCCTGCCAGAGCAGGGCCGTATAGGCCAGCACGCGCACGGCCATCCAGTGATCCACCGAACTCTGAAATTCGAGCAGGACGTAAAGGTAACACCATGTATCGCCTTTCCAGCGCGCACGCCAGATCATGTCGTCATGGCGTTCGCGCAAATCGTCCGTCACATGGCTGCCGGAACAGCGTTCCAAGGTGCTGAAATCCAGTTCGGCAACGAAACGTTCCGGCACAAAATCGCGCAGCAGCGAGGCCAGCATTTCCGGATCGCTGAAAAGAGCCTTGTAACCCGTATCGTGCTGCATGTGGTTCCGCGACACATTCTCTCCCCGAAGTTCTTAGGGCCAGGACTCATTAAAGGTAAAAAATGACAATGGCAGCAATATGGATTGCCGAAAGGAATGTATGGGCACAGC
>NZ_CALUWS010000063.1 GCF_944324525.1 uncultured Desulfovibrio sp. | reverse complement strand
AAAGGCAAAAATTCCAGTTAAGGTGCGCCTTATATCCCCGCCCTGAAGGGCGAGGCTTTACGGCGCGCTGGGTAAAAAACACATGCCGCATTTTCCCGGCATGCTGTGTTCCTCTTAGTTACATCGGCAGAATATACTGATTGCATATACTCCGAAAATAAAAAATAAAAAAGGGCGGGGATAAACCCCACCCTTGAACAGCAGCGAACTGCGGAAGCAACTACTTGATTTCGACAGTAGCGCCGGCTTCGGTGAGCTGCTTCTTGGCTTCTTCGGCTTCTTCCTTGGACACGCCTTCCTTGAGGGTGGAGGGGCAGCCGTCCACCTTTTCCTTGGCTTCCTTGAGGCCGAGGCTGGTAAGGGCGCGAACCACCTTGATGACGCCGATCTTGTTGGCGCCGGCGTCCTTCAGGATGACGTCGAATTCGGTCTTTTCTTCAGCGGCTTCAGCGGCGCCACCAGCGGCGGGAGCAGCCATCACCATGGCGGCGGCGGGGGCGGCGGCGGAAACGCCGAACTTCTCTTCCAATTCCTTGATGAACTCGGAGAGTTCCAGAACGGTCATGTTGGAGATAAACTCGACAACTTGTTCTTTGGTCACGTCAGACATGGTATTCTCCTGAAATCTTTGGCAATTTGTTGAAGTTCAGACTGTTTGCCCTAGGCAGCCTTGGCCTTCTGCTCTTCAATGGCCTTGAGAGCATACAGCATGCCGCGAATGATGTTGGCGAACAGAGACACAAAGTTGGTGGGCACCGCGTTCATGGTACCAAGGACCTGACCAAGCAGCTGTTCCTTGGACGGGAGCGTCGCCAGCGCTTCAACCTGGGCAGGAGTCATTTCCTTGCCCTCAAGGCTGGCAGCGCGCATGGAGAAGAGCTTGCTCTTCTTGGCGAATTCACTCAACGCTTTGGCCACCGCCACCGGGTCATCGAATCCAAGGGCAATGGCGCAGTTTTCATGGAACTTGTCCTTCACCACGTCATGCGGCCCACCGGTGAACGCAATCCGAGCCAGGGTATTTTTGACGACGTAGTATTCGCCGCCAGCCTTGCGCAGGCTGTCCCTGAGGCTCGTCAGCTCTTCCACCGTCATACCCTTGAAGTCGGTCAGCACAGCGAAAGAAGCGTTGTCGGCTCTGCCTTTGATCGCTTCAATGACTGCTGCTTTTTGAGACCTATCCACGTGATACTCCTCACGTTGGGGTTGCCGTGTGGAATGCCGAGCCAAAGATAGTCTGGACAGGATGATTAAAGAGAACTCTCCCTGTCGTCTTCGACTCGAAATCCCTTGCCTTAGCCGACAGCTGCCGGGATGATCCGGCAGCTTCCGAAGGACTAGCCTTCGAGAAATTTCTTGACCTGGGTCATGTCGATCTTGAAGCCGGGGCCCATGGTGGTGGAGACCGCCATGGAGAGCATGTAGGTGCCCTTGGCGCCGGAGGGCTTCAGACGATTGACCGTTTCGAGCAGGGCCTTGAGGTTGCCAAGAATCTTCTCGCTACCAAAGGAGACCTTGCCCAAGGGAGCGTGCAGCACGCCGGCCTTGTCGACCTTGAAGTCGACGCGGCCAGCCTTGAGTTCATTGACGGCCTTGGCCACATCGAAAGTAACGGAGCCCGTCTTGGCGTTGGGCATGAGGCCGCGGGGGCCAAGCTGACGGCCGATCTGGCCCACAAGAGCCATCACGTCGGGGGTGGCCACGGCGGCGTCGAATTCGAGCCAGCCTTCCTTGACCTTGGCCACGAGGTCTTCGGCACCCACGATGTCCGCACCGGCGTTCTTCGCTTCGGCCTGCTTTTCACCCTTACAGAACACGGCGACGCGAACCGTCTTGCCCAGACCGTGAGGCAGGGTGACGGCGCCGCGCACCATTTGGTCGGAATATTTGGGATCGACGCCCAGCCGGATGGCCACGTCGACCGTTTCATCAAACTTGGCAAAGGAAGCGGCAAGCGACTTGCTCACGGCGTCTTCGATGCTGAAGCGCTCCTGCAGGTTCACCCCTTCCAGCGCCTTACGAAAATTCTTTCCATGCTTGGGCATGATAGTATCCTTATCGTCTTATCTCCTGCCGAAAGCTCATCTTGCGTGAGTTCGGCAGTACAATTGATGCAAACGCGGGCGAGCGCATCGCCCCGGGAAACAAACTTCCCTACTTGACGTCAATGCCCATGCTGCGCGCCGTGCCCATGATGGACTTGACGGCGGCTTCCAGATCGACGGCGTTGAGATCCGGCAGTTTCAGCTTGGCGATCTCTTCGATCTGCGCCATGCTGAGGCTGCCGACCTTTTTGCGGTTGGGTTCGCCGGAACCCTTTTCGATCTTGGCGGCTTTCATGATCAGCACGGAGGCCGGGGGCGTCTTGGTGATGAAGGTGAAGGAGCGGTCAGCGTACACCGTGATCACCACGGGGATGATCATGCCCTTCTGGTCCTGGGTACGAGCATTGAACTCCTTGCAGAAGCCCATGATGTTCAGACCGTGCTGACCAAGCGCAGGACCGACCGGCGGGGAAGGATTGGCAGCACCGGCAGGAATCTGCAACTTGATTTTGGCGACTTCTTTTTTGGCCATGTTCTGTTGTCCTTTTGTCTCCGGATACAGGGTGAGGCATCCGGATCTTTGCTAGCCCTTGGAAACCTGCACGAAATCCAGTTCCACCGGCGTCTGACGGCCGAAGATCGAAACGGAAACGCGCAGCTTGCCCTTGTCGTAGTTGACGTCTTCCACAACGCCGTTGAAGCCGCCGAAGGGCCCGTCGATAACGCGCACATCATCGCCGCGATCAAAGTTGAACTTGGGTCGCGGCGTTTCCTGACGGCTCTCCATGAGGGAGAGAATGCGCTCGGCCTCACTGTCGCGCATGGGAGTCGGACGGTTTTTCCCGCCCACGAAGCCTGTAACTTTGGGGATGGATTGCACCAGATGCCAAGAAAGATCCGTCATGATCATCTTGACCATGATGTACCCAGGATAAAACTTGCGGGTTGTGGTACGCTTTTCCCCGCCCTTGCCAAGTTCCATCACCTTTTCGGTCGGAACGATAACTTCCTGAATGAGGCCCTCATCCTGACCGGTGCGGATCATCTCGTTGATGGTCTTCTGCACGCGCTGCTCGAAACCGGAGTAGGTGTGCACGATATACCAGCGAGATTTCTTGCTCAGCTCGGAATTCTCGTCGATGACAACTTCATTCATGGGAAGCCTCAGGCCAGGATATAGGTAATAAGATTGGAGAGTACCAGATCCACAACCCCGAGCACGACCGCCATGAGCGCCACGATAATCAGGACCATGAGCGTTGCCTTGCGGGTGTCCTTGGCGGACGGCCAAGTGACCTTGCGCAGTTCAGCGCGGGAGTCTTCCACATATTTCGTGAAACGGGCTACCGGGTTGCCTGCGCTTTCCGCCTTGGTCTCGGAAGGTTGTGCCGCTTTCTTTGCCATGATGCCTACCCAAAGATATAGAAATGGCAGGGCAGGAGGGATTCGAACCCCCAACTTGCGGTTTTGGAGACCGCCGCTCTAGCCGTTAGAGCTACTGCCCTGCGTACCGTCCGGGGGGATTATCCCCCCGGCGGAAGAATTGTTACCTGGTTTCCCGGTGCACCGTATGTTTCTTGTCCCAAGGACAATACTTCTTCACTTCCAGACGGCCCGTGGTATTACGCTTGTTCTTCACGGTGCTGTAGTTACGGCGTTTGCACTCGGTGCAGGCCAGAATGATGTTCACTCTCATGGCACTACTCGATGATTTCGGTCACCACGCCGGAACCCACGGTGCGGCCACCTTCACGGATGGCGAAGCGCAGACCGGCTTCCATGGCGATGGGGGCGATCAGTTCCACGATGAACTGGCTGTTATCGCCGGGCATGACCATTTCCACGCCTTCAGGCAGGTTGATCACGCCGGTGATGTCGGTGGTGCGGAAGTAGAACTGAGGACGGTAGCCGGAGAAGAAGGGGGTATGACGGCCACCTTCGTCCTTGGACAGCACGTACACTTCAGCCTTGAACTTCTTGTGGGGCGTGATGGACTTGGGAGCGGCAAGAACCTGACCGCGTTCCACTTCGTCACGCTTGGTGCCACGCAGCAGAGCGCCGATGTTGTCGCCGGCCTGACCCTGGTCAAGCAGCTTGCGGAACATTTCCACGCCGGTGCAGGTGGTCTTGGCGGTGTCCTTGATGCCCACGATTTCCACTTCGTCGCCGACCTTGATGATGCCGCGTTCCACACGACCGGTCACCACGGTACCGCGGCCGGAGATGGAGAACACGTCTTCGATGGGCATGAGGAAGGGCTTGTCGATGTCGCGCTGCGGTTCAGGAATGAAGTCGTCGCAGGCCTGCAGCAGGTCGATGATGCACTTGGCTTCAGGCGCATTGGGATCGTCGCATTCCAGAGCCTTCAGAGCGGAACCACGGATCACCGGCACGTCGTCGCCGGGGAAGTCGTAGGAAGAGAGCAGTTCGCGCACTTCCAGTTCCACCAGTTCAAGCAGTTCTTCGTCGTCGACGAGGTCGCACTTGTTGAGGAAGACCACCAGCTGCGGCACGCCCACCTGACGGGCAAGCAGGATGTGTTCACGGGTCTGGGGCATGGGACCGTCAGTGGCGGCCACCACGAGGATACCGCCGTCCATCTGGGCAGCGCCGGTGATCATGTTCTTGATGTAGTCGGCGTGACCGGGGCAGTCCACGTGCGCATAGTGGCGCTTGTCGGTTTCGTATTCGACGTGGGCGGTGGCGATGGTGATACCGCGTTCCTTTTCTTCAGGAGCCTTGTCGATTTCGTCGTAGGAGATGAACTTGCCTTCGCCCTTCAGACCGGCGATCTTGGTGATGGCGGCGGTCAGGGTGGTCTTGCCGTGGTCGATGTGACCGATGGTGCCGATGTTCACATGGGGCTTTGTGCGTTCGTATTTTTCCTTGCCCATTGTGCGTCTCCCTGGAGAATTTTTTTGCGTTTAAGTATTTGATACCAGAGCATCCCGCGTTCACGGGACACCCGCATAATCCCTGTTTGCCAGGGAACGTGCTTGACGGGAAAAACAACTGTTGGGAAACGCAGGAATGGAGCGGGAAACGGGATTCGAACCCGCAACCCTCAGCTTGGAAGGCTGATGCTCTAGCCGTTGAGCTATTCCCGCATACCGGCGATGCTCGTTTGACGGTTGGCCTTCCGAGTCCTCTCGGCTTGAGCTCCCAACCGCTGCACCGTAGTTCCCGACAGTCACCTGTCTCCTACAGTCAAGGCAGTTTTCCAATACAGCCACAAAGCAATGTGGTGGAGGGGGGTGGATTTGAACCACCGAAGTCTTACGACGACAGATTTACAGTCTGTTCCCTTTGGCCACTCGGGAACCCCTCCACAGTCATCTTGCATCAGCAGATGTGCAGTGGGCTGCGGCGGCGCTTTCGGCGACACACTCGCAGCAACGATGCTTTTAGGCGAATCCGACCCGCTTGGCAAGTCTTTTTTTCGCTTTTTTTGCTTTTTTTATTTTTTTTATTTTCATCATATCGATTTTACTGATTTTTTAAATTCTGTCCAAATACAGTCCCTCCAGGAATCGTTCCAGCGCTTCGTCCGCCCTGGCTATGAACGGCTTGATATCGAAGCGTTGCCGGCAGTGCTGGCAGAGCATGTGCGCCTCCCGGCAACTCCGCTCCACCAGCAGCGCCTGCCCGCACTTCGGACATGGCAGCGTCGTTTGCGCCTGTCGCGCGGCAAAGTAGCCCATAGGGCACCTCCTTTTTGTCCGAAGCTCCCTTTTTACGCACCATCTGTCAAGGATGCCGAGCTTTCCGCCCTTTCCCGCGCCTTGCCAAACGCCCCCCCATTGAGTAAGGTGCCCTCACTTCTGCCTATGAAAGATATCGCTCATCTTTTTTCCCCGTCAGCCACGCTCGCCGTTCTTGGGGGCGGCATTTGCGGATTGACGGCTGCTGTCGAGGCCGCCGAGTGCGGGATCTCCACGCATCTCATCGAGATCTCCCCTCAGCTTGGCGGGCGTGTCCGCTCTCTGGCCAGCTATTTCCCCAAACTCTGCCCCCCCTCCTGCGGGCTTGAGCTGCTGACGGCCAGGCTGCGCCGTCAATCGCGCCTCACGCTGCATCTTGCCACACGCCTTGTGGGGTATGCCCATGCGGAGGGGCGTCACACGCTGACGTTGCAGGCATGCGACCCTGCTGATGCGGCCGTATCGTCCGCTCTTTCCACGCTCCGCTGTGATGCCGTCATCATCGCCACCGGCTGGCGACCTTTTCCGCTGGCCGCGCTGGCGGAGCGCGGCGCCGTGCACCCTCTCTGCCTGTCCAATATGCAGCTCGAGCATCTGCTTTCCCCCGACGGGCCGTCCGGCGGCATCCCTGTGCGACCCGATACGGGCACGCCGCCGCGACGCATGGCATTCATCCAGTGTGCGGGCTCGCGCGACGTCAATCACATGTCGCACTGCTCCGCCGTCTGCTGTTCCGCCACGCTCAAGCATTGCCGGCTGCTGCTGGAGCGGCTCCCGGATCTGCATATCGACGTCTACTATATGGACCTGCGGACTCCCGGACGACTGTTTGCCCTGCGGGAGGCTCTGAGCGGATATGAGCAGGCGGGACGCCTGCGTTTCCTTCCCGCCCGGCCGTTCCGGGCCGTTCCTGACGGGCGGGGCATGCGTCTGCCGGCGGAAAACACCCAGACCGGCGAACATCTGGCGCATGCATACGACCTGGTCGTCTGGGCGACGGGCATGCGCCCCAGTCTTTCCCCGCACGACATGCCGCCGGCCGCCGCTGCCCGGCCCAATCTGCCCGAGGGCTGGCAAGGTCCGCTCCTGCCGCAGGCCGAGTCCCTTCCGCTGCCGCTGCTTCTGGACCGGCAGGGTTTCGTCATGGAACGGGAAGAAAGCGGCCTTTTTGCGGCGGGTTGCGCCGTCAGGCCCATGAATGTCGCCGACAGCGTGCGCTCGGGCGCGGCTGCCGTCACCCGGGCACTGGGCTACCTGCACCAGCGGATGGATGCCGCCTCCCGGGCCGGCGCGTCCGAAACGGAGCGCACAGCACGCGAAGGGAGGGACCATGCCTGAGCGTCCAGGGATCTTTTTGCTCGCCTGTCCGGATGGCGAGGCGCTGACCGCCGGCCTGACCTCGCGCTGGGGCGGACGCGCGGTCGTCTTTTCGCTGGACAGCCTTCCGACGGCCGACGATATGGCGGCGCATCATCAGCGGCATGGCCTGGATGCCCTGCTGCTGGTCAGCGATACGCGGACGCTTTCTCTGCCGGCGGAATACGCTCTTCCCCAGTGGCTTGCGCCCGACGGCACGCGCCTTCCTCTGCACAGCTGTACGCTGCCCCCTTTGCCGTCAGGCCCCGCGCTTGAACGGCAGCATGCGGCGCATCTGCGGCGCAGCGTCCTTTACGCGCCGTCCGCCGGACCGGAGTCGGCGGCGCCCACGCCCGACCAGACGCTGGAGGCCGCCCGCCACGCCCGCGAGGACGCCTTGCACATGGCCGTGGCCCGCCTGCTGGCACAGCAGCCTGTGACACTCCAGCCCCTGCCGTCGTCCAGCTTCCGCCTGCTGATCCTCGGCGGCGGCTGGACTGGCCTTGCCGCGGCCCAGGCCGCCGCCGGTTGCGGCCTGTCCGTCCTGCTGGTCGAAAAAAGCGATACGCTGGGCGGGGCGGCGCGCTTCCTGCCGCGGGAACTCCCCTGCGCCGCTCCCTGGGATGAAGAGATCCCCTTGCGCCTTGAGGAGCGCATACAGGCCGTGGAAAACGATCCGTCCATAGACGTCATCCGCGGTGTGGAGCTTGCCGCTCTGACCGGACAGCCCGGCGACTTCCAGGCGACGCTGAGCGACGGCAGCCGCCACGCCTGCGGGAGCGTGCTGCTGGCGACCGGCTGGCAGCCGTCGGATCTGTCCGTCCTGCCGGGGCTGGAAGACTGCCCGAATATACTGACGGCGGGGGACTTTGCCCGGCGCTTCCAGGAGGGGCGGATCCCGGCCGCGCACATCGTTTTTCTTACGGATACGGAGGCCTTGGAGCGTCAGGCCCTCGACCGGGCGACGGAGGAAGAGCTGCCGCTCCTGCAGCGCCGTCTGCGCCAGCTCCGCGCCTCGCATGCCGTCAACAGCCTCGGCATGCTCCGTCTGGCGCGCGCCGTGGCGGAACGCTTTCCGGCGCAGCGTCCGGCGAGTACCCTGCTCTTCCGACAGATGACGCTCCCCGGCATCCTGGAACGCTACTACCGCAAGGCACAGGCGCATCCGGCGCTGCGTCTCGCGCGTGGCGAAGCGCTGGACATCGCCGCGGATGCCGCGGGCATCCGCCTGCGTTTCCGGCAGGCGGGCCTGGGCGGACGGGACGGCATCCGGGAAGTGACGGCGGATCTGCTCGTCCTGCCGGAGAGCATGCCTCCCGCCGGGGACGGCATCCCTTTGCCGGTCCAGGAAGGCAGCCGGGCGGCCATCCTGCCCGAATGCAGCCGTTTTGACGGTTACGCGGCCTCCAATTTCATCTGTTTCCCCTATGAGACGCGCCGTACGGGCATTGCCGCCGCCGGCTGCGCCCGCGAGCCCCAGACCCTGGCCAGCTGCGCGGAGGACGCCCAGGGCGCCGTGCTGGCGCTGCTGCGGGACATGCGCGCGGCGGCGCAGGGTCTTGCGCCGCATCCCCGCAGCGGGGACGGCGCTTGTCCGCAGTTCGAGCTTGCCCGCTGCACGCGCTGCAACCGCTGTGTGGAAGAATGCCCCTTCGGCGCGCTGGAAGTGGATGCCGACGGCCTGCCACGGCATTACCCGGCCCGCTGCCGCCGCTGCGGCACCTGCTTCGGGGCCTGCCCCGAGCGCGTCATCTCGCTGGCCGGCCATGACATGCGCATGGGTCGCGACATGATGGAGGCCATCTCCCTGCCGCGCGTCGAGGCCTGTCCCCGGCCGCTGGCCCTGGTGCTGGCCTGCGAAAACGATGCCCTGCCGGCCCTGCAGGCCGCGCAAGCCCGCTGGGGCGCGCATCCGGCCGTACGCATCATGGGGGTCCGCTGTCTGGGATCAGTCAACATGCAATGGCTGGTGGACGCCCTGACCAGCCAGTATGACGGCGTTCTGCTGCTGGGCTGCGCCGACGGCGAGGATGCGCAATGCCACTTCGGCGCCGGTTCGGCGCTCTGCCGCCAGCGGCTGCATAATCTGGCGGAAAGTCTTCGGGAACGGGGACTCGATGCCCGCCGTGTGCGACTGGAACCCACCGCCCGCGATGAGGCCGCCGTCCTGCCTGACCGCATCGATCACTTTCTGGAATGTCTGGCGGCGCTGGGGCCCAATCCCTTTGTCCGGGCCTGAGGGCCGGACGCGCCTCCCGCCCTGCCGCAGCCGCCCTAAACATGCAAGGAAACCTCATGCCCGTTGCCGCTGAAGCTCCCTCCCCCGACCACTGCTCCTCCGACGCCGCCCGCCTGCTGCAAGACGCCGGCGACAAGGCGCTTGCCTGCCTGCAGTGCGGCATGTGCGGCGTCGTCTGCCCCCATGCCGCCAGCGTCTCGCCGTGGCCGCGCAAGGAAATGCTCTGGCTGGCCTGGGGCGAACAGGACCGCCTGCACCGGGATCCGGACATCTGGCTCTGCCGCGACTGCGGCCACTGTTCGCAGCTCTGCCCGCGCGGGGCCGATCCCGCCGCGGTCATGGCCGCGCTGCGTGCCGCGGCCTGCCGGCGTCTGTCCGGCGGGTTGCCGTCCGCCGGGCGGCCTGCCTGGCTGGAGGCCTGGGGGCTGCCGCTGCTGGGACTGGCCGGCTGGGTCCTGATCTGGCTGATACGCTTCCTCCAGACCGGGACATGGTTCCCTGTCGTCCGCACCACGCCGGATGCGTCCGGGATCCTCTTTGCCGCCCTCTATCCCGTGGGCCTCATCGACGCGGTCTTTCTGCTCACGGCGCTGGGCGTCCTGCTGATCCTGGGCCGTGGCGCGTACCGCCAGCGGCAGGCCTATGCCCCGGCCGGCAAGCTGCTGCGCCTGGGCCCGCGGACATCCGCCCTGTCCGACCTCTGGGCGGTCCTGCGGGACGGCCTTTCCGGGCAGGATTTTGCCCGCTGCCGCCTCGCCGAAGTGGTCCCGGAGACGATCCCGGCAGAGGAAAAAACGACCGACGACGCCCTGCGGACGCCGCCTGATGCGGACCACCACCAGCGCCGGGGCCATATCCTACTGACGGCCTCCCTGCTCGTCCTGGCGGCGGTCAGCGGCTATGTGGCCGTGGGCCACTGGGCCGGACTGCTGGGCTGGAGCTGGGCCTTCGCCACGCCTCTTCCCCAGCTCAATCCGATAAAGCTGGTCGCCAATCTGGCCGCCTTCACCCTGCTGCTGGGCCTCTGGCATCTGTGGCGTCGCCGCCATGCGGAGCAGCGCCATCGCCGCCTCCTGCCGCAGGGCAGGCGCATGCTGCTCCTGTTCTTCGGCATCACCCTCAGCGGGCTGGCCGCGCAGTGGCTGCGTCTGGCCGGCATGCCGGCGGCATATGCGGTCTATACCCTGCATCTGGCGCTGGTCTGGGCGCTGTTTGCCGGGCTGCCCTGGTCGCCGCTGGCGCATCTGGTCTACCGCACGTTTGCCCTGTTCCATGTACGCCGTTACGGACGCTGCCGTCCGCACACCTTTTCCGCCTCTTCCGACGCAAAGGACGCCTGATATGGCCTGCCCTCCCATCGAACGTCTCATCGTGCCCCTGGAAGACGTGCTGGCGCTCTGCACCGCCGCTTCCGCCCCTGCCGCTCCGCTGTCGCCCTCCCTGCGGGATCTGCTCCGCTTCCTTCTGCAGCGCCATGATCTGAGCGATGCCACCCTGGACTGCCTGCGCCCCGCCGCCGTGGCCTGGCTGGTCTGCCTCCGCCCGGAGCTGTCCCAGCTGGACTGGGCGACCGCGGCGGATGATGCCGCCGGACAGCGGACTCTCCTGTCCATCGCCCGTCGCCTGCTTTCGGCAGACGCCGTATCCCTCATGCCGCTCCAGGGGGCATTGCGCCAACTGGCCCATACGCACGCCGACCTCTGGGAAGAACGCCTCCGCAACGAGCAGGCCCTTGCCGGACAGACGGCCCGACAGGCCGTACGGCTGGAAGAACTGGAACCGGCGGCCGCCGAACTGCTGCTGGAACAGCGCAAGCTCGAAGCGGCCCAGGCGGAAGTTCGGCAGGTTCGCAGCAGTCTGCGCGCGGCTGAGGATGAACTTGCCCAACTTCGCCGTCAGATAGAGCATCTGCAGCAGGCCGCACGCACGGCGCCTGCCGCTCAGGAGGCCGCTCCCGCTCCCGTCGAAGACGAATTCGGCTTTGGCAGCAGGCCCGCCGACGGCCAGGGATTCGGTTTCTAGGCTCAGGGCCCGTTATCAGGCAATACGTCCAGATAGGATTATTTTCATAGCCAGTTGTAAAATAAACACTTATCTCACTGACGAGGTATTTCGCTTCAGGGCCTGTTAATACAACAAGTTTTGCAAATAATTTAGCATATAAGGCAAACAAACTGAACGCGCTCCGCTTGCCTTTTGGGGCGGGCTTGCCTCGTACCCCTGTCTTTCCCTGGTAAAAGCGCACGGGGGAAGGGATGGGGGGCTTGGGGGGAAGGATGACAAGAACGCCTTTTCTCGCTTCGCTGCGAAAAGGCTGGGCCCTCCCGCGCCGGCGGCGACCGAAAGGCGGCCCGGAGGGCCGTGTCCGTTAGGGTCAGGACTCATTAAAGGTAAAAAATGACAATGGCAGCAATATGGATTGCCGAAAGGAATGTATGGGCACAG
>NZ_CALUWS010000062.1 GCF_944324525.1 uncultured Desulfovibrio sp. | reverse complement strand
GCAAGGACCGTGCCGGGAAATCCTGCTTGACTTGTTGGACTGCCTCAAAAAATCTGCGAAAAATTCTGGACACAACCGCCTCCCCGTCGCGCATGGAGCGTTTCACCTTTGAAGAAGGTGAAACGCAAGGCGGCGGCACAGCGCCGCCCGGCCCAAAGTGAGCGGAAAAACCGCGTTTTTTCCGCGAAACGCCAGGCCGCATGGTTTTGAGACGCAAAGCGTTTCAAACGGGAAATGCTCAAAAAAAAAAAGGGGGGGAAGCTCCCCCCCTTTCCAAAACAGGCGGCCTGCGGCCGCAATCGTCCTGACCGGCGCAAGAGGCCGGCCATCCGCCGGGCGCTAGTCGTTTTCCTTTTCGCCCATCCATCTTTCAAGCGCGTCGATGATCTTGCGGGCCTGATCGGCACTGGAAATGGTGAACTTGGACTGCATGCGGTACTCGCCGCCGACTTTCTTGTAACGGCGGATGGTGTACTTGTCCGGGCCGAAGTCGTCCACCTGCGGCCGCCATTCCTGATAGCGGAAGAGGATGGTCGTCCATGCCCCCTTGCTCAGGATCACCTTATCCAGCTCTTTGAGAACGGTCTTGCCGTCCTCTTCGTACTGAACGGTCAATTCATCAATGGATTCGTTCAATGTCATACTCCCCGTCAGGCGGCATCATCCGCACGCAGGTTGAGGATTCAAATCCCGGCGTAATTGGCCAGAACGCCCTTGACCGTCTCCGGCAATTCGGGGCGTTCAAGCTGCATCTCGGCCGGAGTGGGACCATAATCCTGACGCAGCTCCTTGGCCGAAGCCGTCATGGCCATGAAGTTCTCCGACATGGTCAGCTCCTGCCCGTTCCCGAGCTTGCGTCCCAAAAAACTCAGCACTACCTGATTGGCATCCATGACCGGTATGGACAGTTCAGGAATAGCCATAATCCCCTCCTTGTTTTTTCTCCTCTATAGCCTTTTCGTGAAACATCCGCAAGTAAGGGGACTTCCGGCCGCTCAACGCCGCTGGGCCTCCAGCAGCATGAGCGCGTAACGCTCCACCGGGGCAAAGTCATCCCGCAGGGGCGGTACGGCCGGATCGGGCGGCACCTCCATGCGGGCGGACAGCAGGGCGGCCAGTTCGGGAGAGGGGGCGGCCTCCGCCGCCTGCCAGTCCGGCGTCCGCGCTTCGGGAAAGGCCAGCAGCATGAGGTTCTGCAAGCTCTCCGGCCGGTAGGGATTGCCCACGCCAAACACATGCACTTCGGCAAAGGCCGTGCGCAAGGCTTTGTAGACGCTCTGGAAAAGGGGGGCATCCCTGCCCTGCGCCGCGCCGATGACGTTCATGATCAGCGCCCCGCCCGGCGCCACCGCGGCCCGCATGCGGGCCGCCGCCTCGCATGTGCCCATATGGAAGGGGACGGAATAGCAGGAATTGAAGACATCCACGAACACGAGGTCATACTGTTCGCGCTGCCGCTCCAGAAAAGCGCGGGCGTCGGCATGGACGATGCGCAGGCGCGGGTCGTCCGCGGGCAGGGCAAAGTACTCCCGGGCGACCTGGGTCATGGCCGGGTCCAGCTCCACCACCGTGCACCGCAGGCCGTCGGCCGCCAGTCCCGAACGGCCGGACAGCAGCCACTTGGGCACGGAATAACCGCCGCCCCCCAGCATGAGGACGCGGCGGGCCTGCGGCACGACCAGCGGGCCCAGAGCATAGTAGCGGGTATAGGGGGCGTAGAGCTCGGCCGGATCATCCCGGTACATGCCGGACTGATGGAAGCCGGGGTCCGTGGCCACCAGACGCACGGGACGCCTGCCGTCCTCGCCGTCCATGACGCGGATGCTGTTGTAAGGGCTCTCCACCAGATGCCACCCGGCATGCTGCGCCCGGCCGGTGCTCCAGAGCGCCAGCGCCGCCAGCACGAGGAGCAGCAACAAACGTTTTGCCGGACGCGTCCAGTCCGCCAGCAGGGAAAGCAGGCCCATGCCCAGCGCCACGCCCCAGAGGATGACGCTGCCCGGCCACCAGGAAATGAGGATGAAGCCGCCCAGGAACGTCCCGGCGATGCTGCCCACCGTGGACAGGGCATAGAGCCGCCCCACCGTCGCCCCGGCCGTTTCCAGCGAGGCCATGCGCAGGCGGATGATGTAGGGACTCACCATGCCGAGGCACAGGCCGGGCAGAGCGAAGATCCCCAGCGCGGCGGCCACGGCGGCCCATTGCAGGCTGCGGATATGCCGGCCGGCCGCCTCGCCCACGGTCTGATGGAAAAGGGCCGTCAGACCGCAGCTCAGGGCGCAGCAGGCCAGCAGCCAGGCCAGCGTCCGCCGGGAGAGCCGCCTGTCCGCCAGACGCCCGCCGAGGTAGCCCCCCGCCGCCAGACAGGCCAGCACCACGCCGATGAGGCTCGTCCAGACCACGGCCGACGTGCCCACATGAGGCGCGAGCACTCGGGCCCCCACCATTTCCAGCACCATCACCAGCGCGCCGGAGCAGAATATGATGACTTCAAGCATCCCTGCCCTCCTCTTCCCCATGACGGGCGCTCCCGCCGCCGGGCCCTCGCCGGGCGGCGAAGAAATCCCGCAGCACGCCGGCGCAGGCAGCCGAACAGACGCCGCCCATATGCCAGACGCGGTGATTGAGGAACGGCGCGTCCAGCAGTTCCGTACAGGAAGACACCGCTCCGGCCAGACGGTCCGCCGCCCCGTAGACCACGCCGGCCAGACGGGCGTGGGCCAGCGCGGCGGCGCACATGGCGCAGGGCTCCAGCGTCACCACCAGCACGCAGCCGCCCAGCCGGTAATTGCCCAGCGCGATCCCGGCCTGGCGCAGGGCCAGCACTTCGGCATGCGCCGTCGGGTCATGCCGCCGCAGGGGCGCATTGTGCGCCTCGGCCAGCAGCCGCCCGTCGGGCGCGGCCAGCACCGCCCCCACAGGCACCTCGCCGGCCGCCGCCGCCAGCTGCGCCTGACGCAGGGCCCGCTCCATGAGCGATTCCCACGTCCAGCCGGACGGCGGATCAGGCCGGGGCCCGAGGCAGGGCATGGGCCGCGGGTCGAAGCCGGCGGCCCATGCCGCCGCATGTCCTACAGGATGACGATCTTGCACAGATGGTCAACGACTTCTTCAGGCGTATCGCAGACGGTCAGCAGCCGGTCCACTTCCTCGGCCCTGATGTAACCGCCCTCGGTCATGGAACCGCGCAGCCAGTCCAGCAGGCCGCCCCAGTACTGCCCGTCGTAAAGGGTGATGGGGAAGGGCCGGATGCGCCCTGTCTGGGCCAGCACGAAGGCTTCGGAAAGCTCGTCGATGGTGCCCATGCCGCCGGGCATGACCACATAGGCCATGGCGTACTTCACGAACATGAGCTTGCGGATGAAGAAATAGTTGAAATTGCAGCGCGTCTTCACATAGGCGTTGCAGCCCTGCTCGTGCGGCAGCTCGATGTGCAGGCCGACGGACTCGCCGCCCGCCTCGCTGGCGCCCTTGTTGGCCGCTTCCATGATGCCGGGGCCGCCGCCGGTGATGATGCCGAAGCCCTTCTGCACCAGCAGGGACGCGATCCGTTCCGCATCCTTGTAGACCTGCGTATCCGGCGTGGCGCGGGCCGAGCCGAAGATGGAGATGCAGTTCATGGAAAGGTGGTTGAGCTTGTCCAGCGCTTCCACCATCTCGGCCATGATGCGGAAGGTCCGCCAGGATTCCGACGTGACGGAAGTCATGTCGTCCAGAATAGTCTGTCGCACTTCGGGCATGGTGTTCTCCTTTGACCGGCGGGTCAGCGCCGGGTTTGCGGACAGTATACGTGCCAAGCGCCCTTGCGTCAAAGCGGCAATTTTTGCCGAGCCTTGCGCTTGCGCCGGAAGCCGGGCATAGTAGAGAATGAGCTCATGCGGCGACAGCCGTCATGTCCATCCTTACCAAAGGAGTTCTTCATGAAGGTACAATTTCTGGGGGCGGCACAGACCGTCACCGGCTCCTGTTATGTCATCGAGGCCTGCGGCAAGCGCTTCTGCGTGGACTGCGGCATGCATCAGGGCAACAAGGCCATTGAGGAACGCAACCGGGATGCGTCGGTCTACCGTCCCGAAGCACTGGACTTCATCCTCGTGACGCATGCCCACATCGACCATTCGGGCCTGCTGCCGCTCATGGTCAAGGAGGGCTACGCCAAGCCCATCTACTGCACCCGCGCCACCGGCGAGCTGCTGGAGCTCATGCTGCAGGACAGCGCCCACATCCAGGAGATGGAAGCCCAGTGGGAAGCCAAGAAATTCAGCCGCCGCGGGCTCAGCAATCCGCCGGAGGCCCTCTACACCACCGAGGACGCCCTCAAGACCAACGAACTCCTGCACACCGTGGAGTATCACAGCGAATTCGAGCCCGCCCCGGGCATCAAGGTGACGTATTATGACGCCGGCCATATCCTCGGTTCCGGGACCCTGCGCATCGAGGCCCACGAGGACGGCAAGATCACGAGCCTCATCTTCTCCGGGGATATCGGCCGGCCGCAGGCGCTCATCGTACGCGACCCCGAGACCCCGCCCCAGGCCGATTACATCTTCATGGAATCGACCTACGGCGACCGCAACCACAAGAACGAAAGCACCAGCGACGCGGAACTGGCCGACGCCATCGCCTACAGTTACGGCAAGGGAGAGAAGGTCATCATCCCCGCCTTTGCCGTGGAGCGGACGCAGGAGATCCTCTACTGCCTGCATGTGCTCCGCAGTCAGGGCAAACTGCCCGACGACATGCCGGTCTTCGTGGACAGCCCGCTGGCCATCCGCGCCACCGAGGTCTTCAAGCGCAACCGCGATCTTTTTGACGAGGACGCCACCCGTCTGCTGAACAAGGGCGAGGACCCCTTCGAGCTGCCCAATCTGCGCTACACGCTCAATGTGGCGGAATCCCAGGCCATCAACGACTACAAGGGCCCGGCCGTGGTCATCTCCGCCAGCGGCATGTGCAATGCCGGACGCATCAAGCATCACCTCAAGCACAACATCTGGCGGCCCGGGGCGAGCATCGTTTTCGTGGGCTACCAGGCCGTGGGCACGCCGGGCCGCAAGATCGTGGACAAGGCCAAGACCATCACCCTCTTTGGCGAGGACATGGAAGTGGCGGCCCGCATCTACACCATCGGCGGCTTTTCCGCCCATGCCGGGCAGTCCCAGCTGCTGGACTGGCTCAAGCCGCTGGCGGCGCAGGGCAGCCAGGTGGTGCTGGTGCACGGCGAAGAGAAGGCGCAGGGCATCCTCGCCGGTCTCATCAAGGAACAGTTCGGCATCTCCCCCCTCATCCCCGCCTATCTGGAAGAAATGACGCTGGAAGGCGCCGAGGTGCGCCAGACCGTGCTGCACGAGGCCAAGGCCCATCCCCGCGTGGACTGGGACTTCCTCACCAGCGAGGTGGAACGCAAGTGGGGCATGTTCAAGGATCGTCTGGCCGACCTGGAGCAGCGCCCGTGGGTGGAACAGACCGACCTGCAGGATGCTCTGGAAAAGATGGACTACGCCCTCACGCGCCTTATCTCGCGCATGTAGGCGGACACACGACATACGCGGCCATGCGGCAGGCGGCACCGTTCCCCGGCGGAGCGGGCCGCCCCGCCGTCCGCCGCGGAGACCGGACGTTGCCCCTGACGCCCTCGCGCGGCGAACGGACGGCACGCAGCCGGAACGGGATGCATCACCATGCGAATCATTGCCGGAACACTGGGCGGACGCCGCCTGAAAACCGTGGAAGGCGAGGGCTACCGCCCGGCCATGGGCAAGACGCGCGAGGCGCTCTTCTCCATGCTGGAGGCGCGCGGCCTTGTCTGGGACGGCCTGCGGGTGCTGGATCTCTTTGCCGGCAGCGGCAGTCTGGCCTTCGAATGTCTGAGCCGCGGCGCGCAGGAAGCCCTGCTGGTGGAGCAGTCCGCCACGGCGGCCCGCTGTCTGGCCCGCAACATCGAGGAGCTCGGCCTCGGCGAGCGGGCCCGTCTGGTCAAGGAGGACGTGCGCAAGACCCTGCTGCGGCCGCCGCGTTTCCCCTTCGGCCTCGTCTTCCTGGACCCGCCCTATCACAAGAACCTGTGCAACATGGCGCTGACCGGTCTTACCGAACGCGGCTGGCTGGCGCCCGAAGCCTATGTCGTCGCCGAAGTGGAGCTGGATGCCGCCGTCAAGACGCCTGACGGACTGGACCTGCTGACGGAACGCCACTTCGGCCAGACCCGCATCCTCATCTGGACAAACGCATGAAAGTCGCCCTCTATCCCGGAACCTTCGATCCCCTGACCAACGGTCACATGGGGCTCATCCGCCGCGGTCTGGAAGTCTTCGATCAGATCATCGTCGCCGTGGCCGACAACACGCCCAAAAAACCGCTCTTCTCGCAGGAAGAACGTGTGGAGATGGCCCGCGAGGCCCTTGCCGACGAGGAAAGGGTCCTTGTGGAGCCGTTTTCCGGCCTCACGGTGGAATACGCCTCCCGGCGCGGGGCCTGCGCCATCCTGCGGGGCCTGCGGGCGGTCAGCGACTTTGAGTACGAGTTCCAGCTCGCGCTCATGAACCGCCGCCTGCAGCGGCATATCCAGACCGTCTTCCTCATGACGGATTATCAGTGGCTGTTTATCAGCTCCACCATCGTCAAGGCCGCCGCCAGCCACGGGGCGGACATCCAGGGCCTCGTGCCGGAGAATGTCCGTCTGCGTCTTGAAGAGAAGAGCGCCCGCGGCGAAGTGCGGCAGGGGACGCCCTGCCTGTCCGCGCCCTTTGGCGGCTTCCGCCTGCCGGACAAGGCATGAGCGCGCCCCTGCCCGTCATCTGCCTTGCCGGGCCCACGGGCTGCGGCAAGACGGCCGCCGCCATCGAGCTGGCCCACGCGCTGGACGCGGAGATCGTCAATGCCGACTCCCGGCAGGTCTACGCCGACTTCCCCTGCATCACCGCCCAGCCCTCGGCGGAGGAACGCGCGGCCTGTCCGCACCATCTGTACGGCTTCCTGCCCACCGAGGCCAGGATCAGCGCCGGACGCTGGGCCGAGATGGCGGCGGAGACCGTGCGCCGTCTGCGCGACGGCGGCAAGCGCGCCTTGCTGGTGGGCGGCACGGGGCTGTATTTCCAGACCCTGTTGCGCGGCATCGCGGACATTCCGCCCGTCGCGCCGGAGATCAGCGCCCGTTGGACGCAACGCCTTGCCGAAGAAGGCCCGGAACGTCTGCACGCCGAACTGGGCCGCCTTGATCCGGCCTACGCGGCCCGCATCCATCCCCATGACCGGCAGCGCATCGTGCGGGCCCTCGAGGTGCAGGACGCCAC
The DNA here is from genome assembly GCF_944324525.1 of uncultured Desulfovibrio sp. Classification (GTDB taxonomy): domain Bacteria; phylum Desulfobacterota; class Desulfovibrionia; order Desulfovibrionales; family Desulfovibrionaceae; genus Desulfovibrio. The sequence continues at coordinate 4,579 of NZ_CALUWS010000062.1, read as the reverse complement.
GGGCAAGCCCTTCAGCTGGTGGCATGAGCATGCCATGAGCGATCCCCTCTGCGCCGGCCCCCTGTTCTATCTGGCTCCCACGCTGGACTGGCTGGAGCCGCGCCTTGCCCGCCGCATCGACCAGATGCTGGCCGAGGGCGCGCTCGAAGAAGCCCGCGCCGCCCGCCGCCGCAACGACGACCCCGCCGCGCCGGGCTGGTCCGGCATCGGCTGCGCCGAAGTGCTGGCCCATCTGCGCGGCGAATTGTCGCTTGAGGACTGCCGCGCCCTCTGGCTGCGCCATACGCGCGCCTACGCCAAACGCCAGCTCACCTGGTTCCGCGGCCGGCCGGAGGCCGTCGCCGTGCCTCCCGGCGAGACGGCGAGCCTTCCGCGCCGCGTGCGGGACGCCCTGGCCTGAGGCTCCCCGGCGCAGTGGCGCATCTTGTCCTTTCTCTTGCCTTGACGCCCTCGCGGCCAGCGCGTACCCTAGTCATGCGTCATGCTGTAAGACGCCTGACGCCAGCGGCCCCAGGCAGAGCATCCGCCCGTCCTTTGCCCCCGGTCGCCCCGGTCAAACGGCTTTTTCCGCCGGCCCGGCGGCTCCGGGCGCATCCCCTATCGCAGGTCGTCGTCGAGCATGCAGACACGCGGCACGGCCACAAGGAAACGCTTATGAGGCACACTCTTTTCCCCCTGACAGGCCTGCTGCTCCTGCTGAGCCTTGCCTGTCTCCTGCCTGCCGGAGCGCAGGCGGCCGCCGTCGACGAACTGGAAGCGACGGACAGCGGCGCACCCACGGCCATCATGATGCTCCCCGGCGGCGACAAGAAGGCCGCAGGCAGCATGAAGCCCGTGGTCTTCAACCATCTGATCCATGAACGCAAGATCGAGGACTGCACCGTCTGTCACCATACGGGCGACCCGCAGAAATGCAGCGACTGCCACACCCTCAAGGGCTCGGAGGAAGGCAAGTACATCACGCTCGAGCGCGCCATGCACGCCACCAACATCGCGCCCCGCACCGACGGGCCCACGCCGCAGAGCTGCGTGAGCTGTCATGAGCAGCAGCTCAAGCGGCGGGAATGCGCGGGCTGTCACAGCATCGCCAAGCCGGCCCGCGATGACCGCTGGTGCGGCGTCTGCCACAGCGTGACGTCCTCCATGAGCGCGCAGCAGCTGCAGCAGGCGGCCTCCGGCACCCTGCCGGACGACGAGCGGGACGAACTGGCCGCCCGCACCGTCCTGGAAAAGCGGTACGCCACCCCGCTGCGTCCGGAACTGCTGCCCAGCCGTATCCGCCTCGACAGCCTGTCCGACAAGTTCGGCCCCAATTACTTCAACCACCGGCGGCATGTGGCCTCGCTCATGCGCCGCATCCAGGACGACAAGCTGGCCGCCGCCTTCCACAAGGACCCGGCCTCCCTCTGCACGGCCTGTCACCACAACAGTCCGGCTTCGGCCACCCCGCCGTCCTGCGCCAGCTGCCACGCCGCGCGCATCGATCCGGCCAATCCCGGCACCCCCACCCTCAAGGCGGCCTATCACCTGCAGTGCATGGGCTGTCATGACGGCATGAAGGTCGCCCGGCCGCTCAAGACATCCTGCGCCAGCTGCCACAAGCCGCGTACCGAAGAAGGGCAATAGGAGGACGTACGCATGAACCGCAGAAAATTCCTTGCCCTGCTGGGTACGGCCGGCGTCGGCGGCGCTCTGGCGACGCCGGGCATGGCCGCGGCCAAGGCCCATGTCTTTCCGGGCTATGAAGACAGCTACGGCGTGCTGCACGACGTGACGCGCTGCATCGGCTGCCGCCAGTGCGAAGAGGCCTGCAATGCCGTCAACTCGCTGCCGCAGCCCAAGACGGCCTTCGACGATCTGGACGTGCTGGGCGTGCGTCGGCGCACCTCGGCCTATGAGTGGACGGTCGTCAATCAGTACACCATCGACGACAAGCCCTATTTCCGCAAATTGCAGTGCTTCCACTGCAACGAGCCTGCCTGCGCCTCGGCCTGCTTCGCCAAGTGCTTCACCAAGAATCCCGACGGCAGCGTCACCTATAACGGCGATCAGTGCGTGGGCTGTCGTTACTGCATGATCGCCTGTCCCTTCTACATCCCGGGCTTCCAGTACGACGAGCCCTTCGACCCGCTGGTGCAGAAGTGCACCTTCTGCAAGCCCCGGCTCGACAAGGGCCAGCTGCCCGGCTGTGTGGAAGCCTGTCCCATGGACGCCCTGACCTTCGGCCGCCGCAGCGATCTCATCCGCCTTGCGCGCCGCCGCATCGAGGAGAATCCCGGCCGCTACACGGACTATATCTACGGCGAATGGGATGCCGGGGGCACGGCCTGGATGGTGCTGGCTCCCGCCTCGAAGGAAACGGCCGGCAAATCCGACGTGGGGGCTGCCGGGGCCACGGACGTCATGCACGCCATCGGTCTGGACACCCACCTCGGCACCCAGCCCATGGGCGAGCTGACCTACGGCGCGCTGGGCACGGTGCCGCTCATCGTCGCCTTCTGGCCCATCCTCTTCGGCGGCCTGTACGGCATCAGCAAGAGCCGCGAAGCCCGCAACGAGATGCGCAACAAGATCATGCGCGCCGCCGTGCGGCAGGATATGGCCGCCGCCATGGATGACGCCGTACGCCGCATCGAACAGCAGCAGGGCCCCGAGGCCGCCGAAGTGGCCCGCCAGGCCCTTGAGGATGCCGTGGAAGAACGCCGCCAGGCCGCGCTGGACGCCAGCCGCTTTGCCCGCAAGGAGGATCACTAATGGCCGAACATTACGATATCCCCATGCCCACGCGGGATCAGATGCTCAATCTGACCCCGTTCTTCCGGCTGACTCCGGGGAACATCATCACCTACATCATCCTTGCCGTGGGGCTGGTGGTGACGGTCATGCGCTTCACCCTGGGCATCGGCGCGGTCTCCAACCTTGACGACAACTACCCGTGGGGCATCTGGATCGGCTTCGACCTGCTCTGCGGCGTGGCGCTGGCCGCCGGGGGCTACTTCACCACGGTCGCCTGCTATGTGCTGGGCCTCAAACGCTTCCATTCGGCCGTGCGTCCGGCCGTCACCACGGCCTTCCTGGGCTACTTCTTCGTGGTGGTGGCCCTGCATTACGACCTCGGCCATCCGCTGCGCCTGCCCTATGCCTTCTTCTATCCCGGCACGACCTCCGTGCTCTTTGAAGTGGGCCTGTGCGTGGCAACCTATGTGACGGTGCTCTTCTGCGAGTTCTCCGTCATGCCCATCGAATGGCTGGCCCACCGCTTCCCGGTGCTGCGTATCTTCCACAAGCTCATCACCAAGACCGTCATCCTGTTGACCATCTTCGGGGTGACTCTCTCCACCTTGCACCAGTCCTCGCTGGGCTCGCTCTTCCTCATCGCGCCCGGCAAGCTGCATCCGCTCTGGTATTCGCCCTTCATGCCCATGTTCTTCTTCGTCAGCTCCATGGCTGCCGGGGCGTCCATGGTCATCTTTGAAGGCATGCTGACCCACAAGGGCCTGCAATTCTACATGGACACCAACCATGCCAAGGATTCCAAGCTCGTCACCCTGAGCTTCAGCCGGGCCGCATCCTTCATTCTCATGGGCTATTTCATGCTCAAGCTCATCGACATGATCGTCCAGAACAACTTCGCCTACCTCTTCTCGGGGTACGGCGTGCTCTGGCTGGTGGAGATGTTCGGCTTCGTGCTGCTGCCCGCCCTCATCTACGCCAAGGGCGCTCGCGACGGCAACGAACACATCTGCCAGATCGGCTCCATCATCACGGTGCTGGGCATCATCTTCAACCGCTTCAACGTGAGCATCATCGCCTTCAACTGGCATCTGCCCGCGGCGGAGCGCTACTTCCCGAGCTGGCACGAGATCACGGTTTCCATTTTCATCGTCACCCTGATCATCACGGTCTACCGCTTCATCGTCTATCACATGCCGGTACTGTACGAACATCCGAACTTCCGGCATCACGGCTAGGGGGCTCTATGGAATTCCAGACCTTCTATCAATACTTCCTGCAGACCAAGGAATGGGCCTACCTGCTCATGTTCGTGACCCTGCCCTTGTATGTCCTGTTCTGGAACTTCGTCCTCTACCGCCCCGGCGACGGCGAACGGCGGCGGAGAAAGAAATAGCATCCATCAAGGGGGGCGCGGCCGTCCGCGCCCTCCTCTGCCGGGAGAACACGCCATGTGCCTTGCCATTCCGGCCCAGATAGTGGAACTGCAGGAAGCCGGCATGGCCCGCGTGCGGGTCGGCTCCAGCGAGACCTATCTCACGGCCTCCATGATGCTGCTGCCCGAGGAACCACGGGTAGGCGACTACGTCATCGTCCATGCGGGCTTTGCCCTGCATTCCCTGACGCCCGAAGAGGCGCAGGAAAACCTTCGCGCCCTGCGCGAACTGGTGGAAGCCGACGAGGGCCGCCCAGCCCCGTTCTAGCGGCTGCCGACCATGTTATGATCTACTTTTGGGGGGAAGGAGAACCCCTCGCTCTGCTGTCGATGTCCGTAAGGCTCCTGCGTCGCCTAACGGACACGGCCCTCCGGGCCGCCTTTCGGTCGCGCTCTGCTGTCGATGTCCGT
>NZ_CALUWS010000061.1 GCF_944324525.1 uncultured Desulfovibrio sp. | reverse complement strand
TGTCGATGTCCGTAAGGCTCCTTCGTCGCCTAACGGACACGGCCCTGCGGGCCGCCCGTTGGATCGCCGCCAGCGCGAGAGGGGTTCCCCTTCCCCCCAAGCCCCCCATCCCTTCCCCAGCGCGCTTTTATCAGGGGAAAAAGCTGGGACAAGGGGCGTATCGCCCGTCAGGGTAGGCGGAGTATGTATATCTTATTTCATGTATATATTGAAATAATGAGTAAAATTTGTGTTAACAGGCTCGAGAGCGTTTTAGCTTTGAAAAAGGCAAAACGCGAGGCGGCAGTACAGCGCCGCCCTGCCGGACAAGCAGCCTTCCCTGTGCGCCCGCGCACTGCCCTTCTCCCAGCTCCCGGCTACAAGGACTTCGGCGGCCGTCCGCAGACGCCGCGACACGCCCCTCCCGGGGCAGCAAGGAGGTCGGGATGCATCCACTGTTGAAAAAGATGCGCGGCGGGGATCAGCCGCCGCCACGCGCCGCCGGACGGGAGATCTTCCAGTCCTGGCTGGGAAGCTGTCTGGCCATTGCGCTCATAGCCCTGCTGGAGCGTTACGCCACGGGCAATACGGGCTTCCCGCTGCTCATCGGCTCCTTCGGGGCCTCGGCGGTGCTGGCCTTCGGCGCGCCGCAAAGCCCGCTGGCCCAGCCCCGCAATCTGGTGGGCGGGCATCTGGTCTCGGCGCTGACCGGCGTGAGCTGCGGACTGCTGGTTCCCGAACCGCTCTGGCTGGCTGCCGCGCTGGCCGTCTCCACCGCCATTGCCCTCATGCATCTGAGCAAAACGCTGCATCCGCCCGGCGGAGCCACGGCGCTCATCGCCGTCACCGGCGGCGAGGGCATACGTCAGCTCGGCTACCTGTATGCCCTTGTCCCCTGCCTGAGCGGGGCCTGTCTCATGCTGGGCATCGCGCTGCTGGTGAACAATCTGTCCGCCACGCGCCGCTATCCCCTTTACTGGTGGTGAGGCGGACAGCGGGACGGAACACCGGCGCGGGGCCTGCTCACGCGGCGGGCCTCACATGCCGGGGCCGCTCCCCTGCGCCGCTCCCAGCACGATGGCGGCCGTCCACAACAGGCCCAGCAGCAGACTGCCGCCCCCCCCACAACCGGCTCTCCCGGCAGGAGGAGGGCCCGTTTTTGCGGAAGGCCAGCCGCAGCGGCCGCAAAAGGAGGAAAAAGGCGCAGGCGCAGACCAGTACCGAGGCCAGCCGATGGAACCAGAGCACCGACGCCGGCGTCGTCTCGGGGAGCGCCAGTTCCGGCAGCATGTCCCGCACGTCCCGCGTCCCCGGCACAAGGCGGCAGAACTCCCTGCCCCCGGCCTCGCGCCAGGCGATGACGTCCGTCCCCTGCACGGCTCCCGCCAGACTGGCCCGCATGGACGGGATCAGGCTGTAGACGACGCGCACATCGCCGTTTTGCGGCGTGCCGCCCGCGCCGATATAGATGATGCCGCCCTGGACGTGCACCATATTGGACAGGAGGGGCGTGCCGCGTCCGGCGCTGCGGTACGCCTCCGCCGCCTGCCGGTTGAGCTCGTCCCGCACGCCGGAGGGCACGGTGACGGCGAACGGTTCTTCGGCAGGCAGGGAAGCCGTGAGGCCGGCCGGCAGACGATAGACGCCGAGACGGACGTCCCGGGCATACTGCCTTTCGGCCGGAAGGCGCACAAGCGCCATGTTGGCATAGCGGCGGCGGGCCTGTTCCGAATGGAAGGCGGCGGAATCCACGGGCGCGGGGACCCAGCGCTGATGATAGGCGAAGTCCCCGGCTTTCCGCTCGCTCTCGGGGGTGGCGGCCGCTGCCGGCCGGAGGACTTCCACCCATTGGAAATATTCCACCTCGCGCCGGATGCCCAACGCCTGCACGGACGATCCGGTCAGGGGGTCCGTCAGCGTGTCCGCCGTTTCCAGCCGGCCGTTCAGGTAAACGAGCCTGTCGGGCGGGACGGCTCCCGAAGTCCCGTCCGCCTCGATCTCCAGCACGGCGACCGCCTCCTTGCCCGCTCCATCCGCCGGGCGGCCTTCCTGCCGCCACAAGAGCCAGGAGCAGACCAGCAGCAGGACGATCCCCAGCACCGCCCCGGCAGCCGTTTCCGTCCCCTGTCCCCTACCGTTTTTCGCCGTTTCGGCCATATTCGCCGCTCCTTGTTCATAAACGGGCCGCGCCCGCTTTTTCCCCGCCGTCCGTTCTTTACGCGGCTCGCCCTACCGGCCCGTACTTTTTTCCGCGTACGCGGAAAGGAAATCCGCCACACGCCGCTCGCTGTACCAGACCTCCCCGCGGCTGACGAAACCCGCATGCCCCCCGTGGAGGGGCACTTCCAGAAAAAGATGGGCATTGTCCCGCGCCGCCGCCCACGGATAGCAGGACGGCGCGCAAAAGGGATCATCGGCCGCCAGCAGCAGATACAGGGGGATGTCGATATGGGGCAGCACCGGCAGGGCGCTGCATTCCCGCCAGTAGGTCGCGGCGTCGGCAAAGCCGTGCAGGGGCGCGGTGAATCGCTCGTCGAACTCGTTGAACGTACGAAAATCGTCCATGCCCTCCAGCGAGGGGAAATCGGGGAAGCGGGCCGCCTTCTCGCGCATCTTGGCCCGCAGGGTACGCAGAAAATAGTGCATGTAAAGGCGGCAGCCCGGCCCGGCCATGACCTGCGCGGCCGCGGGCAGATCGCAGGGCACGGACACCGCCGCCGCGGCGCGCACCCACGGCGAACGGCGGGCCTCGGCCAGATACCGGCAGATCTGGTTGCCGCCCATGCTGAACCCGGCCAGCAGCACCGGCAGGCCGAAAGTCTCGGCATGGGACACCACACAGGCCAGATCGTCCGTCTCGCCCATGTGGTACAGCCGCCGCGTCCGGTTGGGTTCGCCGGAACAGGAACGCATGTTCCAGGCCAGCACCCGGAAGCCGCGCCGCAGCAGCTCGGCCGTCAGGCCCAGCACATACCGGCGGCGACTGTGCCCTTCCAGACCGTGCGAGATCACGACGACGCCACGCGCCGCTCCCGCCTGCGCGCCGCCCTCCCGCAGGGGCGGATGCTCGTCCACATCCAGAAAGTCGCCGTCCGGCGTCTCAAGGCGTATGCGGCGCACCCGGCCGCGCTGCCCGGCGTCGGGATAGCGCACCCGGCGGCCCTTGGCGGCCCAGATGGTATTGATATGCGCCTGCCGCGCCCAGAGGGGCGGCGCATAGCCGGAAGGAAGTATTGGCACGCTTCGCCCCCTTGTGTATGGTTGCGGTGCGCCGCTCCCTGTCCCGGGGCAGGGGCGCGCCCGCCGTTGCCGTACCGCTTTTTCCGGCAGCGGGACAGCGGAAGCCCTCACCCGCCGCGCCGCTCCGCCCCGGGCGGGATGCCCGGCAAACGAACACGCCCGGAACAGGTGCCGTATGTCTTCCAACCCTAGTCCGGCAGCCGAAAGGCTGTCAAATGCCGTTCCCTCCTCCCCCCCGCGGACGGACGTCCTTGTGGTGGGGGCCGGCCCGGCCGGTCTCATGTGCGCGCGCGAAGCGGCCGGACGCGGCCTGCGTGTCCTCGTGCTGGAGCAGTCCGACCGGCCCGGACGCAAGCTGCTGGTGAGCGGCGGCGGCAAGGCCAATTTCACCAATCGCCGCGTGCTGCCCCTGCACTACCGCTGCGGGGATCCCGCCTTCTGCGGCCCGGCCCTGAAGGCCTTTTCCCCGGCCGTCATGGAGCGCCTCGTGGCGGCCTGGGGCCTGCCCGTGGAGGAACGCGGGCACGGTCAGCTTTTTCTCACGGTCCCGGCGCGCAACCTCCTGCACTGCCTCATGGAGGACGTGCGGACGCGCGGCGGCGAGGTGCGTACCCGCTGTACGGTACGCGCCCTGCGACGCACGGCGGACGGCTTTTGCGTGGAGACGGACGGCGGCCCCTGTCTGGCCCGCGCCGTGGTGCTGGCCGCCGGTTCCCCGGCCTGGCCGCAGGCGGGCGGCTCCCCGGCGGGCTTCCGGCTGGCGCAGGCCTGCGGCCATACGCTCGTCCCGCCCTTCCCGGCGCTCGCTCCGCTCCTGCTGCCGCCTGACGCGCTTCCCGCGCCGGCGGCGGTACCGGCCCGGCCCGTCGAACCGTCGCGGACGGCCTCCCGCAGACTGCCCCCCGCCGCCCGCCGGGGACTGCCTCCCGCCGCCCGCTCCGGCCCCGGCGGCGCGTCGTCCTCCCCGGTCGAAGACGCCCCGGCGACGCTGGCGGGCATCAGCCTGCCGGTCCGCATCTCCCTGCCGGAGACGGGACTCCCCCCGGCGCTGGCCCGCGATCCCGTCTGGCAGGACGATCTGCTCTTCACCCACGAGGGCCTCAGCGGCCCGGCGGCCCTCAAGGCCTCGCTCTTCTGGGAACCGGGCAAGGCCGTACAGGTGGATTTCCTGCCCGGGACGTCCTTCCGCGCGCTGCTGGATGATCCGCGGGGCGGACGCCGGACGCCCTTCTCCCTGCTGCGGCAACAGCTGCCGCAACGGCTTGCCGAGGCCCTGCTGCCGCCGGAGCCGGCCCGCCGCCGCGCGGCCGGACTTTCCCGCGCGGCCCGCGAACAGCTCTGTGCCGCCGTGCACGCCCGGCGATTCCTGCCCTCCGGCGTGGCGGACTTCCGCAAGGCCGAGGTCTGCGGCGGCGGCATCGACGTGCGCGAGGTGGAGCCTCGCCGTCTGGAAAGCCGTCTCCTGCCGGGCCTGTTCCTCATCGGCGAGCTGCTGGACGTGACGGGCCTGCTGGGCGGCTACAACCTGCACTGGGCCTGGGCCAGCGGCGTCGCCGCCGGGCGGGCCGTCCTGTCCTGAACGGCCGGCGCGCCCCCAAAGAAGAACCGCCCATGCCCCGCCGCCCTGTCCTGTTCGTCCTGTCCACGCTCCTCCTTGTCCCATTCCTCTGGCTTTTCCTGGACAGCCTGCTCCCGCGCTCGGGAGGTCTCCCCGACCCGTGGCGGCCCAGGCTCTTCCTGCCGGAGCCGGCCTATACCGGACCGTACATGCTCACCACGCACGACATGCATCCCTGCCTGTCGGCGGGTGAAGATCCGGCAAAGAGCCCCTTTGCCCATCCGCTGCTGCCCGCCGCCGGGCCGGCGGAACAGGAATGGGATGATTACGTCATCCTGAGCGTGCGGGAAGGCCGCCTCCTGAAAGTCCTCGTATGTCCGCGCAACAGGAAGGATTTCCTGCCGAGGGAAGATTACTGGCACATCTTTTTCCCGGACGGGAAGGACCTGACCGGGATGGCGGCCCGCTATGTGGGCGACGAACCGGAAGGCGTACGCTTTGCCGACGGCACGGAGCTGCATGCATCGGCACAGCCGCCGGATGCCGTCCCCATCGGCTCCTCCGAATGGCCGTACGAGATGCGCTGGCGGCGTCTCTGGCCGGGCTACTATCTGGTCGCCGTCTACCGGGGCGATGCCCGTGTCTGCGCGGAATGGCTGACGCGGGAAAAGGACGGCAGGGATGTGGACGCCGTGCTGGGCAAAAGCCACCATGACGTGACCTGGCGGTCACGAAACATGCGCGCCGCCTGGCTCGGTGAAGACATCATTTTGTATGCGTCCCAGGCGCGGGGACACTTCGAGCTCATCCCGCTCGATCCGGAGACGCGGCCCGCCCTGCCGCCGGATTTTCCCCGCCGCCTCCTGCGCGGCTGGGACGGGAAGTTCCCGCTGGAATGACGGCACGGCGGCCTTTTTTCCTTGCCGTCCGTGCGGCCTTCGCCTACCATGCGGCATCATCACGAGCAAGGATACCGCCTATGAATTCCTGTCACCTGATCACCGGCGGCGCCGGTTTCATCGGCTCCTGTCACGTCCTGCGGACACGAGCCTCCGGCACGCCCGCCGTCACGCTGGACAAACTGACCTATTCCGGCAACCTCGCCAATCTGGCCTCTCTGGCCGGAGATGCCGACCATACCTTTGTGCAGGGCGACATCGGCAACAGCGAGCTTGTGACCCATCTGCTGCGCACGCATCGCCCCGCCGCGGTCATCAATTTCGCGGCCGAAAGCCATGTGGACCGCTCCATCCTCGATCCCGAGGCCTTCGTGCGCACCAACGTGCTGGGCACCACCGCCCTGCTGCGCTGCGTGCTGGCCTACTGGCGCTCGCTCACGGAGGAGGAACAGCGGCGTTTCCGCTTCCTGCATGTCTCCACGGATGAAGTTTTCGGCAGCCTCGGCCCGGAGGATCCCGCCTTCACCGAGCACACGCCCTACGCGCCCAACAGTCCGTACGCGGCCTCCAAGGCGGCCAGCGACCATCTGGTGCGGGCCTTCCACGAGACCTACGGCCTGCCCGTCCTGCTGACCAACTGTTCCAACAACTACGGGCCGCGCCAGTTCCCCGAGAAGCTCATCCCCCTGCTCATCCGCAACGCCCTGGCCCGCTCGCCCCTGCCCATCTACGGCACGGGACAGAACGTGCGGGACTGGCTGCATGTGGAAGACCACTGCGCGGCCATCGCCCGCGTGCTGGAAGCCGGCACGCCGGGCCGCTCCTACAATATCGGGGGCCGGGCCGAACGCAACAATCTGGAAGTGGCCCGCGCCGTCTGCGCCATCCTGGACGAAGAGCGTCCCCACGCCGACGGCCCCTATGCCGATCTCATCACCTTCGTGACGGACCGGCCGGGGCATGACTGGCGCTATGCCATGAACTGCGACCGCATCGAACGGGAACTGGGCTGGCAGCCGCGCCACAGCTTCGACTCCGGCCTGCGCGATACCGTCCGCTGGTACCTCGACAATGCCCAGTGGCTCGAAGCCGTGCAGAGCGGCGCCTACCGTCAGTGGCTGGAGGTCAACTATGCGGGGCGCTGACATGCGACGCAAGGGCATCATCCTGGCGGGCGGCTCCGGCACGCGCCTGCATCCCATCACGCTGGGCGTCAGCAAGCAGCTCATGCCCGTGTACGACAAGCCCATGATCTATTATCCGCTCAGCGTGCTCATGCTGGCGGGCATGCGGGAGATCGCCATCATCTCCACGCCGCAGCACCTGCCGCTCTTCCAGGCCATGCTGGGCGACGGCAGCCAGTGGGGCTGCGCCTTCACCTACATCGTCCAGCCCCATCCCGACGGTCTGGCGCAGGCCTTCCTGCTGGCCGAAGACTTCCTGGCGGGCGCGCCGGCCTGCCTCATCCTGGGCGACAACATCTTTTTCGGCCACGGCATGGACAGGCTGCTGGAAACGGCCATGCAGCAACGCGAAGGGGCCACGGTCTTCGCCTACCATGTCAGCGATCCGGCCCGCTACGGGGTGGTGGAGTTCGACGAGGAAGGAAACGCCCTGAGCATCGAGGAAAAGCCGGAAGAGCCGCGCTCCAACTTCGCCGTGACCGGTCTGTACTTCTATGACGAGCGCATCGTGGACGTGGCGCGCACCATCCGGCCCTCGGCACGCGGCGAACTGGAGATCACGGACGTCAACAACCATTACCTGCGCGAGGGCAGCCTGCGCGTGGCCCGCATGGGACGCGGCATCGCCTGGCTGGACACGGGCACGCACGACTCCCTGCTGGCGGCGGCCAACTTCGTGCAGGCCGTCCAGTGCCGTCAGGGTCTCAAGGTGGCCTGCCCCGAGGAGATCGCCTGGCGCAAGGGCTTCATCGACGCCGACCACCTCCGGGATCTGGCCCGGCCGCTCTGCAAGTCCGGCTACGGCCAGTATCTGCTGGAACTGGTGGATGCCGTGCGCGGCTGGTGAGGGAGGAGCGCCGTGGAGAACGCCTCCTCTTCGGCCCTGCGTCCCGCCGTCTTCCTGGACAGGGACGGCACCCTCAACGCCGACCTCGGCTATGTCTGCCGCCCGGAAGACGTGCGCTGGCTGCCCGGCGTGGCCGCGGCTCTGGCCCGCCTGCGCTGGGCGGGCTATCTGCTCATCGTGGTCACCAACCAGTCCGGCATCGCCCGCGGCTATTACGACGTCCCGACCATGCAGGCCCTGCATGACTGGATGGACGCCGACCTGCGCAGCCAGGGGGCGCACATCGACGCTTTTTACCATTGTCCGCATCACCCGGACATCGACGGGGCCTGCACCTGCCGCAAGCCCGCTCCCGGCATGCTGCTGCGGGCGGCGGACGACTGGTTCATCGATCTTGGGCGCTCATGGATGATCGGCGACAAGATGAGCGATGTGACGGCCGGCCGGGCGGCGGGCTGCACGCCCATCCTGCTCAGCGCCGGCGTCGGTCTGCCTGACGAGGATCCGCCCCTGCTGCGGGCGGCAAGTCTGGGCGAGGCCGCGGATCTGATCCTTTCCGGCCGGGAATCCGGCCCATCAAAAAGCTAATTGCGAGAAACATCATGGAAGTTGAACAGACAAGCGTTGCGGACGTGCTCCTCATCCGGCCCAAGATCTGGGGGGACCAGCGGGGCTTCTTCGTGGAGACCTGGCAGCAGGAGCGGTATGCCGCGGCCGGCATCGATCTCCCCTTCGTGCAGGACAACCATTCCCGCTCCCGGGGCGGCACCCTGCGCGGCCTGCATTTCCAGCGCCGCCATCCGCAGGGCAAGCTGGTTTCCGTCTCTCTGGGCAGCGTCTTTGATGTGGCTGTGGACATCCGCCCCGGCTCTCCCACCTTCGGCAAATGGTTCGGCGCCATCCTGACGGCGGACAATCAGCATCAGCTCTGGGTGCCGCCGGGCATGGCCCACGGCTTCCTCGTCCTGAGCGAGACCGCGCATTTCCACTACAAGTGCACGGATTTCTACCATCCCGAAGATGAAGGCTCCCTGCGCTGGGACGATCCGGACATCGGCATCATCTGGCCGGACTCGCCGGAACGCCTCCTGTCCGACAAGGACAGGGCCGCTCCCGCCTGGCGCGAGGTGCGGGAAAGCCTGCTGCACCCGAACGCCTGAGCCTGACGCGCCTTTTCCCCGACAGCCGTCAGCTCCTGACGGCAGGAGCATGAAACGCCATGTACGAAACCCCGCTGCGCCGCGTTGCCGCCATCCATGACCTTTCCGGCTTCGGGCGCGTTTCGCTGACCGCGGCCATCCCCATCCTCAACAACATGGGCATCCAGACCTGTCCCCTGCCCACGGCGGTGCTCTCCACCCAGACCGGCGGCATGACAGGCTTCACCTTCCATGACCTCACAGGCGAGATGCACCCCATCCTCGACCACTGGCAGCGCCTGCAGTTGAGCTTTGACTGCGTGTATTCCGGCTTTCTCGGCAATCTGGATCAGGTGGAGATCGCCGGGCGCTGCATACGGGATTTCCTCAAGCCTGACGGCTTCGCGCTGGTCGATCCCGTGCTGGCGGACAACGGCGTCCTCCTGCCCACCCAGACCATGGACATGGTGCGGGCCATGCGCCGCCTCATCGGTCTTGCCCACATCGTGACGCCCAACCTCACCGAGGCCGCCCTCCTGCTGGACGAGCCCTACCGCCCCGATCTTTCCCCGGAGGACCTCAAGCGCCAGCTCGTCCGCCTGTCGGACATGGGGCCGCGCCAGGTGGTCTTCACCAGCGCCCCGGCCTACCGGGACGGCTACTGCGGCTCCGTGGCCTACGATCGGACGGAAGGCCGCTTCTGGATGGTCAGCAGCCGCTGGATCGACGCGTTCTATCCCGGCACGGGCGACGTCTTCGCCAGCGTCCTGGTGGGGGCCCTGCTGCAGGGCGACAGCCTGCCCCTGGCGGTGGAGCGTGCCGTGCGCTTCGTGACGCGCGGCATCAGCGTTACCCTCACCCAGAACACCGTCAACACCGAGGGTATCCTGCTTGAACAGGTGCTTTCCCACCTGAGCGACAGGGAAGGTCTCGGTCAGTATACGGAATTTTAGAGCGGTTTCCGTTTGCAACGCGTAGCGTTTCAAACCATACGGCCTGTCGTTTTGCGGAAAAAACGCGCTTTTTCCGCTCGCTTCGGGCCGGACGGCGCTGTGCTGCCGTCCCAGCGCGGCGCGGCGTTTTCGCCGACGTGCCGGATATAAGAAAAAACATGCCGGGGAAAGGCTTTCGCCCTTCCCCGGCATGATATTTTCAGCGCCTTGCGTCACACGCTCTGCCGCAGCGGCGCAGGCGGTATGCGGAGCGGCCTCAGAAACGTCCGCGCGTGGAGGCCTGCAATTCAACCTCCAGACCGGCCAGGGCCCGCCGCAGCATGTCCAGCCCGTGGCCCACGGCGCGGCGGCGCGTCCACTGCCGGCCCATGTAGCGGCCCTGCGGACGCATGACCCGCAGCCAGGTACGATCCGCCCCGGCAAGCGCGATGTAGACGAGGCCCACCGGCTTTTCCTCCGTACCGCCATCCGGCCCGGCGATGCCGGTGATGCCGATGCCCCAGTGGCTGCCGGCCCGCTCGCGCACGGCGGCGGCCATGTGCCGGGCGACTTCCTCGCTCACCGCGCCCACGCGGGCAAGCAGTTCCTCCGGCACGCCCAGCAGGCGCGTCTTGCTCTCATTGGCGTAGGTCACCAGTCCGGTACGGAAGACGGCCGAGGAGCCGGGCACGTCCGTAATGGCCGCGGCCAGCAGGCCGCCGGTGCAGGATTCGGCCGTGGCCACCGTCTGTCCGCGGCGGGCCAGCTCCGGCACCACCACGCTCTCCAGATTGTCCACATCCACGCCGTAGACCACATCCCCCAGCAGTTCCCGCACGCGGGCGAGGGTGGGCGCGGCAAGGGCTTCGGCGGCCTCGGCGCTTTCGGCCTTGGCCGTCACCCGCACGAACATCTCGCCGTCCGTGGCGTATGTGGCCGTGGACGGATTGGCCAGCCCGGTCAGCTCGGCCAGACGCAAGGCGGCATCCCCCTCACCCTGGGCAAAGGTGCGCACCATGTGCGAGCAGATGCAGGCCTGCGTGCGGGCCGCCAGAATGGGGACGAGCTGTTCCCGCAGCATGGGCAGCAGCTCGCGGGGCGGACCGGGCAGCATGGCCACGGCCTTGCCGTCGGCACGGCAGGCATAGCAGCCCGGCGCGGTGCCGATGCGGTTGGGCAGAGCGCGGGAGCCGCGCGGCAGCATGACCTGCTTGTACTGGTTGGGGCCCATGGGACGCTCGCCGAAATATTCCTTCAGCCGGACGAGGCTGTCGGCATCCTCCTCCAAGGGCATCTCCAGCACGGCGGCGATGGTCTCCTTGGTGAGATCATCCTCCGTAGGGCCAAGCCCGCCGGTGGTGATGACCAGATCGCTGCGCGCGAGCGCCTCGCGCAATGCCGCTTCCAGCCGCCGGGGATTGTCCCCCACCACGCAGCTGTGCAGCACGTCGATGCCCAGCGCGGACAGCTCACGTCCCACATGGGCCGCATCGGAATTGATGGTATGGCCCAGCAGCAGCTCCGTCCCTACGGCAATGATTTCCGCCTGCATGATCAGTTGCGCTCCTTCTTGCCTCCGCCCAGCTCGTCCACGATCTGCCGGGCGCACTCGTACGGCGTACGGTCCACCGTGGGAACGACGCAATCCGCCCGTTCCGGCGCCTCAAAGGGCGAGGAGATGCCGGTGAACTCGCTGATCAGGCCGGCGCGCACCTTTTTGTACAGTCCCTTGGGGTCTCGCGCTTCCGCCACATCCAGCGGCGTATTGATGTAGATCTCGAAAAAGCGCTCCGTGCCCACGATGCGGCGCGCCTCTTCCCGCGCATTGGCCAGCGGCGAGATGAAGGCCACGATGGGCGACACGCCCGCCTGCAGCAGGATGGCCGCCACTTCGGCCACGCGCCGCTGGTTTTCCGTACGGTCGGCTTCGGAAAAGCCGAGATCGCGGCAAAGCCCCTGCCGGAGCACATCGCCGTCCAGGATGAAGGGGTTCTCGCCGCGCTCGCGCAGCAGGGGCACCAGTTCACCGGCGATGGTGGACTTTCCGGCCCCGGACAGGCCGGTAAACCAGTAACAGAAAGCTTGCGTCATGTATGAGCTCCTTGCAAAGTGATGCTGCTATGTTAGCCGCTCCCCTCCCGCGACGCAAGCGGCCACAATGCGCTTGCAAGGCGGCACGAGCCCGATTAAGCTTGCCCCAACCTATCCATCACGGGGAATCGTCATGAAAAACATCTGTCTTGTCCTGGCCCTGCTCATCCTTGCCAACCAGAACGTCTACGCCCGCACGCTGGATGCCGACTACTTCACGTTCGACGTGCCGGACGGCTGGGACGTGGTCATGGAGCCCACCTGGGAAGAAAAGAACGTCAGCCTCGTGGTGGCCCGAGCGGACAAGAAGGCGGCGGCCACGCTGGTGGCGGGCCAGACCCACGGCACCCGCATGGACATCATCGCGTCCATGTTCGCCCAGATGTTCCAAACCAACATGCCCGTGGAGCGCCAGGGCAACGTCTTTACCGTCCCTTATGAAAAGGAGAATGTCTCCGGCCGGCTCTGGATGACGGAAAGCAATGGGATCTTCATCATCTACTCGCTGACCGGCGACGATCACGCCGCCCTGAACATGGTCAAGTCCGCCGTGAAGAGCACGCGCTATCCGGGCATCGTCCTCCCCTAGGGCTTGTGTTCCGATAGGTTGTTCACCCTTTCCTCATTCGGTAAATTGGAAGTTACCAGACAAACCAACAAACGAGTGAG
>NZ_CALUWS010000060.1 GCF_944324525.1 uncultured Desulfovibrio sp. | reverse complement strand
GGCTCCATTCTTTCCCATCCCTTCGTCATCGCTCTGACCTACGTCGGCATCCCCGTAGCCCTTGCCGACTGATCGCCGGGCCTACCCTCTCCCTTCCACAACCATATCAAGGAGGTTTTTCATGTTTCTTCTGGCCGTCCCTCCCCTGCTCGAGCAGTTTGCTTCGCTTACCTACGCCATTTGTCTGTACGACTTTCTGATGTCCACGTTCTAGCCTGGTTACCTGTCGGCCCGTCATCGTTTCACCCCAAATCCTAGGGAGGTTTCCTCATGTTCTTTCTTCTTGCTCAGCCCGGCATTGCGGGCACCATCGGCTCCATTCTTTCCCATCCCTTCGTCATCGCTCTGACCTACGTCGGCATCCCCGTAGCCCTTGCCGACTGATCGCCCGCCCCTCTTGTGTCCCCTTTTACCGCAACACTCACGGAGGCTTTTTCATGCTCTTGCTGTTTGCGCGCTCCACGCTCAGCCAGCGATGCTCGGGTACTGCATCTGTTTCCTATCTGCCTGTTTTGTGCTCCTTTCTTGCCGGTGGAGTGGCTGCCTCTCCGCCGTTCCGGCGATAGAGAAGGAAAGGAACCCGCATGATCAGACAATAAAGCTTTTTCTCCCATCAGCAGTTTTATTTTTATATTTTTGCCTAACTTTTCCTTGCTTCAACAATACATTCCATTTATGATATAAAAAAATGAAAATGAGGCTTTGTTCATGGGCACGATCTTTGTTTCATATACGGGAACCCAGATCATGGGAACACTGACGCCGCTGCTGGGCAGCGTGCACGGCGGACAACGGCCTGATGCCATCTGGCTCTATGTTTCCAAACTCAGCGTACCATATGCCGAACGCATCAGAACATTCTGCGAAGAACATGCCTTGCCGCCTGTTACGCTTTTGCCGGAAGCCGCCCCCGCCGATATCGTGAAAGACGTTGCATCCCGGGGAGAGCATATGCTGTTCAACTGTCAGGGGGGACAGAATTTTCGTGTTGCGCAAATGGTGGCGGAACTGGCGACACGGGAAGCAACGCTGGTGTTGACTACCAGTGAAGAGATTTTATTTGTTCCCACCGCCGGCGGCGACACGCTCCGCCGTCCTTTGCCGCCCGCTTTGCCCGTGCGGGACATGCTTGCCTTGCAAAATGTCGTCTGGGAGCAGGAACAGGGCGAGAGCCCTTTCTGCGCCTTTTGCCGAGCCGAGCGGATCCCGCTGCCGCACGATATGTTGCAAAACATCCGTGTGGGCGGCCTCCTGTTTGATGCCGTATGGTGCGGCTCCGGCAGCCATGTGTCCTTTTTGGTCGATACGACGGCGAACACTTCCGCCAAAAGCAAGATTCGTCTGCGCAACGCTCGCGCCATTGCTCACTGGGCGGCCTCGCGGGAGGCCAGCGGCCAGCTTTTCAGCCGCATGGTGCATGTCCTCTGCCCTTCCGGCACGATCCGGGATCATGTACGGGATGAAAGCCGCCACAAGGCGCATGCCGTCGTCATCAATGCCCAGCTTCCCCGTCATCGCCGCATGGAGAAGCTGCGTACGATCATGACCCGTCTGACGACGGCCGCCCGTGTTGTTCCGTATGCCGCCCCTGCTGTTTGTCCTGTGGGATCGGATACGCTCGTACTCATGCTGGGAGACGACGTTGCCCCCACGCTCAATGCCATCGTCAACCATAAGCTGCCGCACGTCATCCTCTGCCATACTGCCGATGAGCGCCAGCGGGAACGGGCGCAGCGTCTGGCAAGCAACATGAATCATCTGCCGGGCGTCGAGCATATTTCCCTACTGGCGACGGACATTACCGGCTGCACCCTTCCGCACAGCCTCATCCCGGAAAACGGCGCGCACAACATCCACGTCAACATTACGCCCGGCACAAAGGGGCACAGCGCCTTCCTGACCCTCTGGGCCAGGCGTCACGGCTTCGGCGTCTGGTCACTGGACAAGTCCGCCGTGCGCATGCTGGCGCCAGACAAAAACGCTCTTCCCGTACTCTCCTGCGATCCCTTGCTGTTGCTGCGCCAGAGCCACCCTGCTGCCCGGGCCTGTGACATGACGTCCCGCAGGGAACTTTTTGACGCTCTCCTGCACCAGATGCGCGCGTGTCTGGAGGAAGGCAAGGAGTGGCTGCAACAGGAAGTCCATGCCGGCGGATACAGCAAGGAGTGGCTGGAAACGGAGGGAAAGTGGCGCATCACCACCCCGGCAGGAAAGCGTTTTTTGTATGCCGAAGCGGGCGGCGAATGGCTGGAAGGGCTGACGGCGTATGCCTTCCGGCAGGCGGGGGCCACACATGTGCATGAACGGGTGCGCATCCCCTGGGAACATGCGGCGGAAAGGCAACTGCACCAGTGCGCTTTCCGTATGGATATGGATGTGATCGGCGCGTGGAAGTCGGTGCATTTCCTCGTTTCCTGCAAGGCCACCACCAAGCAGACCAAGAAGCCCGCCGCTGAGGAGTGCGTGCAAATGGCGCAGAGCCTCAGCCGCTTTGCCCTGCCCCTGCTTTGCCATCTGGGCGTCGCCCAGTGGAGGGTGGAAACCATGTGCGACTCCAGGGCCACCGTGGCCTATTTCGGCTGGCGTGAACTCTGCCGGCCGGAGTGTTTGCGCATGATGCTGGACGAATTGCTGACCGGCAGGCAGCACAGCCGTGCGGCGTCCTCCGAATCCAAGATATCGTCAAAGGAGACGGCATGAATTCTGAACTTGGCTATGTCGTTCTGGAAGTGGGCGGCATACAGAACTTCATCCTCGGTACGGGAAAGCTCAAGGAAATGCTTGGAGGATCGGAACTTGTCGAGTCCCTTTCCAAGGATTTCTTCACTGGATGTTGCGAAAGCCTGGGTTTGCGCCTTATCGAGCCAAAGGATGCCCGACGCCCGGAAGCAGGTGAGGTGCTTGCCCTGCAGCGTAATGCCGGTGCGCTGCATCTGCTCTTTCCATCGCCCGAGGCAGGGCGGGAGTTCGTGTGCGCCTACGGCCTGAAGACGCTGGAACGCTATCCCGGCCTGCCCTTGTTTGCCGCCCTGCGTCCCTGCTTGTGGACAAAGGAAAGCATCAAGGACACCAAGCGTGAGCTTGCCGGAGATATCACCCGCCAGCGCAATGCGGCTCCTGTGGCAACGGGCATGCCCATGCTGCCCTTGTGTCGCCCTGCCCGCCTGGACGGCCTTCCCGCCGTGGCGGAAGACGACAAGGAGGCCGTATCCCTGCCCTCACAGACGCGCCGCCTCCCGGAACTGCTGCAAAACGCACGGCAGCGTCTGCGCAAGATAGAGCTGGACGATATCCCGGAAAACTGCCGCCCCGAATGGTCGGAAGACCTCGAAGAGCTTGCCGCCGGGCAGGGCAAGGTGGCCTTCATCCATATGGACGGCAATGATCTGGGCAAGCTGTTTCGCGCCAGACTGGAAAAAATCGATAAGGAAGGGGGATCGCCGGAAAAATCCATTCAGGACATGGGACAGCTCTCTCGCCTTGTGGAAGAAACCACCGCAGCGGCTTTTCGTGCGGCCTTGCAGCGCGTGCTGGAATATGATCTGACCTGCGGCGCCACACAAAAAACGGGGGATGCCCCCGCCCCGCGTGCGCTCGTCGTGCCTGTGCGGCCGCTCGTTCTGGGCGGTGATGACGTCACCGTGGTGGCCAGAGCCGACGTGGCGCTTTTGTTCATCGATACCTTCGTCCAGGCCTTTGAGGGCTTCTCCAGAGAGAAAGGCACGCGGCTTTCCGTGGGGGTGGGCATGGTGGTCTGCCCCGTGGGCTATCCTTTCCTCAGAGCCTTTGCGCTGGCGGAAGCCCTGATCAAGAACGCCAAGAACCTTACGGCGGACATGCCGGGCGAGCGCCCCAGCAGCATGGATTATCTGGTGATCACCAATGAAGTGGACGCGGAACTGGAGACCGGCAGACAACGCACGGCACAGGCCGATGGCGGCGCATGGCTGACCGCTAAACCTCTGCTGCTACGGCCGGGTGAGCTTGCCGATTTTGTGGGCGAGAGCATCGATGTGCTGACCAGCCTTCCGCGTTCCGCCGTGCGTCCGGCCATGAATGAATGCCGCCGGGGCAAGGCCCATGCCGACAAGATTTGGCGACAGTTGTTCAAGAATCTGCAACGCGGTCTGGGCGGACGCCATAATGCCACGCTCATGTCCACGGAACGCTTCCAGACGCTTTTCCCCGACGACAGCTTTTTCTTCTCGCGGGGGGATCGTCATGTGACCCGTCTGGGCGATTATCTGGAGCTGGCGCATCTTTTGCCAGCCAAACCAGCCGGCTACACCAAATATTTGCAGAATAACAAGGAAGAAACCCATGCGTAAGCAACTGGAGATCCTGTTCCTCTCCGAATGGCAGGTGGGCAGCGGCCTGGGCGATGGGCATCTTGCCGACACGGTGCTGGCACGCGACACGGACGGGCTGCCTTTCGTGCCGGGACGCGCCCTGCGCGGCGCCCTGCGCGAGGGGGCATGGCGTCTGGGACGCTGCCGTGAGGATCTGCGCCGTGCCGAAGCCGTCTTCTGGGGCACACGCAGTACAGCGGATCTGAGCAATCAGTCCGGCTGCCTGCGCGTTTCTCCCGCACGTCTGGAAGCGGAGCTGCGCCGCTGGCTCAGCGTACAACCCATGTCGGAACGGGAAAATTTTGTGCGTGACATGACGTGCCGTCGTATACAGACAGCTCTGGACGAAAAGCGGCAGGTGCGTACCAGCACCCTGCGGACGCTGGAATGCGGCATCCCCGGCCTTCGTCTGACGGCGGAAGTGGTGGTGGAGCCTCCGGCGGGACTGGATTGCGCCTGGGTGGAAAATTATCTTGCCGCCGTCTGCGCGGCGGTCAAGAGTATGGGCGGCAATCGCGCGCGCGGACTCGGCCTGTGCCGCCTGCGCCTTGCCGACACGCCCGACGGCCCCATCGGCCTGCCGTCCGAACAAGCCCTTTTCCTGAGAGGTGCCGCATGAAGGCTGTTTCCCTTATCCTTGCGGCGGAGGAGCCGCTCGTCATTACCGACGGTTCCGCCGAAAGCATGGGACATCGGACACTGGAACACATTCCCGGCAATATGTTGCTGGGCGCGCTGGCCCATGCCTGGAAGCGACTCCATCCTCAAAGCCCGCCAGATGCTTCGCCGGAATTTGTTTCCCTCTTTCTGGCTGGTGACGTGGAATGGGGGCACGCCTATCCCCGGGTGGGAGAAGGTCCCACCGTCCCCCTGCCGCTCTGCTTCCAGAAGGTAAAAAACCACGGCGGTCTTCCCGTGGAAGGCGACGAGGATATATCGGACTGCCGGGTGTTCAACATGTTTGCGCTGTCCGAAGGCGAAAAACTGGATGCCTGCTACCGGCGTCATCATCCCGACGAGGCGGATGGCCCGGTCAAGCTCAGCAAGCTCGGGGACGGCTTCATGGCGCCGGATACCTGCTGCATGCCCCGGCTGTCGCAGTGCTGGACCATGCATGTGGCGCTTTCCGAGGCGCGCACGGCGGCGGAAAGCCAGCTTTTCGGCTACAGTGCCCTGACGCCCGGCGCGGTTTTCGAGAGCTACGTCATCTGCAAGGATGAGGCAGCCGCACAGGCCGTTCTCGAGCTTGTCGCCGCTACGCCCGTCATCCATGTGGGCCATGCCCGCTCCGCCGGGTACGGCCGCGTTCGCTGCCGTGCCGTCCTAGCGAAACTGCCGGAGCAGCAGCCGCAAGGCGGGCAGGCGGATTTCTTTCTTCTTTCCGATTATCTGCCCGTCCATTCCTGGGAAAATCCGCTGGAAAGTCTGGAAAAGGAGCTGGGCCGCGCTCTGGGCGTGCCGTTGACGCTGGATGCAACGCATCAGGCCTGCGCCTACGTTTCCATAGCCGCTTTCAATGGTCTTTGGCGGCTGCCTCGCCGTTCGCGTCTGGCCCTCAAGCGTGGCAGCGTCCTGCGCGCGAGCTGGAGCGGCACGGCGCGTCCCCTGCCGCCCAGTCTTGGCGGCTGGCGACGGGAGGGATACGGGCGCCTGCTCTGCGATCCCGTCTTTTTGAGCAGTGAAATGGTACGCCCGCGAGGGGTGGCCTCCGCGGCTGCGGCGACCGATGTCCCGCCTCCCGCGCTCACGCCGGTAGTGCGCGTGCTGCGCTGGCGCGGACTGAGCCGTCAGGCGCAGGCCGCGGCCGTGGATTTCGTCAGCCGCGACGACATCCAGCGGTTCATTGAAACCGCCGCGGGCAACAGGCGGCCGAGCCAGAGCCAGCGCGGCAACATCCGCCTGCTGGTGGCTACGCGGTCGCGATCCGAATGGAAAGGCATATTCGTGGACATGCTCACGAAAACGCCCGGCGAACAATGGGAAAAAGCTGCGGCATACTGTCCCTTCAGCGACTACCGGGAGCATTTGTCGAAGATCATGCCGCGCCTGCTGGATGAAAAGGAATTTGCCCGGCTGGCCGCATCGAAGCTCCGTTGTCTTGGCGGTGAGCCGGATGCCCGCGAACGCGAGGCCTTCATGGATCGCTTCCACCGTCTTGCCCTGCTGGAACTGCTCAACGCGTGGGAAAAGGCCTTTCGCCGCAATGGTCATGATGCGTCCGAGGAGAAGCACTGATGTACGTCGCCCGCTTTATTCTGGAGTTGCAGACCCCGCTGCATTGCGGGGGTGGTGAGGATGTGACGCAGGATCAGCCGGTCAGCCGCGATGCTTTCGGCTTCTGGCGGATCCCCGGAAGTTCCGTGGCCGGCATCTTGCGCGGCTGGATGCGGGATCAGACCGACATCCGGGGGGTGGAGAGCCGCCTGTTCGGCAAGCAGGAAGGCGTAAACTGCCTTGCCTCCCTCATCTGGTGCGAAGATGCCCGGCTGCTGGATTTCGACGAGGTCCCGGTCGTCGAAAAGGTGATGGGCGGGCAGGAGGTCGCCATCCCGCAAGGTCCGTACATTCGCGATCATGTCCGCCTGGGATTGGGAACCGAAGTCGCTGAGGAAGGCGGCAAGTTTGATGAGGAGATCGTCCCCCCGGGAGCGCGCTTTGCGCTGGAACTGCGTCTGGATGCCTGGGAAAAGGCCGCAACCTCTGAAGAAAGAGAGGTCTTTTGCCGTCTTTGCGCCGCGCTGGCCAGCGGGCATATCCGTCTGGGCGGCAAACGCGCCAGCGGCTATGGCAGGGTAAGGAGCCTGTACGCCGCCTGCCGCCACTTTGATCTGGATACGGAAGAAGGCATGATCGCCTGGCTCAACCTTGCCCCCGCCCCACGTTTTGCCAACGGCGACGGACGGGAGGTGGCTCTCCCGGATGCGGCGCCGCCGCAGTGGAGGGGCGAGGGCCTTTCCGCCGATCTGGAATTGCCGCTGACGTGCGATGCCCCCCTTATCGTGGGTGGTGTCAACGTGCGCGATGAAGCGGACATCATCTGCCTGATGACCCCCTGCCTGGACTACGCGCAAAAGCGCGTCGAGCCGCGCTATACCCTGCCCGGCAGTTCCCTGCGCGGGGTGCTGCGGCATCGGGTCTACCGGGTGGCCGAGGCCCTGGATATGGATGCCGCCGTTTGTGTGAACGGGCTATTCGGCCATGCATCCGGCGCGGAAGGAGCCGCCGGCAAGGTGTGCGTGGAGGATGTGCTGCTGACGGCCGGGACACCGGCCCATCTCCAGCATGTGGCCATCGACCGTTTTACCGGCGGGGCGCTGTCGGGGGCGCTGTTCGATGAGTGCCCGCTCTGGCAGGACGGGCTGGAAGTGCCGCTGCGGCTGGAAGTGCGTGAGCTCACCGATACGGAGGCCCGCCTCCTTCTCCATGCGCTGCTGGATCTTGCCGAAGGCGCATTGCCGGTGGGGAATGGCGTCAATCGCGGCAATGGCGTTCTGCGCCTCAGGGGCATGGAACAAGGCTGGCGGAAGGCGCTCGAAAACGTGCGATGCGATGCCATGCGGCAGGGAGAACGCCTTGACCGTCATGATGCGTCCATGTGCCGGCGCTGGCTGGAGGACATCGAAGGAGACCGCCCATGAATAACGTGCAATTCTCAATAGATACGCGGGTACTGACGCCCGATGCCGCCCGGATGCTGTGGCCGGAGCTCTTTTCCGGCGAGGCCTGGTTTCTGCTGGAACAGCCGCAGCACTGCCTGTGCGGCAGACTGCCGGACTTGCCCCCGGACTGGCACGAAAGCCTCCTGAGCTGCACCATCTTTTCCGATGATGCGGAGCTGCGCATGGAGCCGGACAAAGATGGCCTCTGCTGCCGAATCGTGTGCGAAGGCCGGGAACTTCCGGGCAGCATGAGTGTTGCAGGCTATGCCCGGCGGCGCGTCTATCTGCTGCGCAAGCACGAGGTGACGGCCCCCCTGCGGGTGCAGGGCAGGCTGCCGCGTCTGCGGCATACGGAATATTTTGTGCCGGACGAGGTTTCCGGTATGCCCGTGCTGCGGGCCGAACGCCTGAGCGGCATTGCATCCAGTTCGCTTGACCGGGAGGAAAACGCATGAGGCAAACCTATTCGCAGAGCTTCAAAGGGGGGGGCAATCACGCCCGTTCCCGTACCGGCAAGCCGTGCGTCGGCCCGGCTACCGCGCCCTATAATTTCATCCCCTGTGATCCTCGAGGGATAGTGCCTTCCCCCCCGAACGACGGTACGGCCTATACCGGCGTCATCCACTGCCGCCTGCGTGCTCTGACGCCGTTGCTGGTCGCCGGGCCGCAGGAAGCGAAGGGGCGAGACACGCAGGATGCGGAGGCACAGGACCGTCGTTTCTTCATGGTCGATGGAAAGCCCGTCATTCCGGGCACCAGCCTCAAGGGCATGTTGCGTTCCTTTGTGGAGATCATCAGCCATTCGCATCTTTCGCCGGTCAATGGCGGCAAGCTGTTCTGGCGCAATGTGACAGGCACAAAGAGTGCCGCCTACAAGGAAAAGTTTCCCCCGGATGATAACATCCTGGGCGGTTTTCTGCATCGCAAGGGGGCGCGCTACACTCTGGAACCGGCAAGCCGCATCACGCGCGGCATCGGCCCGGAAGCCTACCAGACCGGGAAGATGCACTTAAAAGAGCAGGGCTACATCTTCCATCGCGTCAAGGAGGAGAAGGACAGAAAGACGTGGGATGTCCCCCCGGAAGTCGTGGAGACTTTTTTTGATCAGATGACGGAAGATCAGGAAAACCGCTGGGGTAGAAAGGAAAAGCCCCATCTGGATGACGGCAAGGGGGCGCGCGTTTTTTATTGCGTGGACAAAAACGGGCAGATAGCGGCTCTGGGGACGGCGCGCTATTTCCGTGTGGCCTATCGTCATACGGTCAGGGATCTTGTGGGCGAATGTCCGGCCGACGACTTTGCCGCCGGGCTGTTCGGCTCTGTCGGACGAATTATCCGCAAGGGACGGGTGGCGGTCAGCGCGGCGCGGTTCACCAGGCATTCATGGCATTCCCCTTCCCCTATTGAGGCCATCCTCATGGAGCCGCACCCGACCTGTTTGCTGCATTATCTGCAGCAACCCAAAGCCAGGGACTGCGGCAACAAACTGGACGAGCTCGAAACCTACGACAGTCCCGGGGCACGTCTGCGGGGCCGCAAATATTACTGGCATTGCAAGAGTGTTCGGCTCTGTCCCAAACATCTCAGGGGCAAGAGCAAGATCGTTTCCCGTCTGCACCCGCTGGCCGCCGAATCTGAAGCGCGGTTCACCATCCGTGTGGACGGCGTCAGCGGCGTGGAGTTGGGCGCACTGCTCACGGCGCTGGAACTGCCGCAAGGCCATGCGCACAAACTGGGGCTGGGCAAGGCGCTGGGGCTGGGATCGGTACGGCTGGAAGTTGAGGACGTGCTGGTGCAGCCCCGGCGGGAGCGTTATGCCTCGTTGCGCGACCGCTTTGCGGGCGGGCCTGCCCCGCTGACGCCCGCCGCCTGTCAGGAACTGAAAGCGGCCTTTCAGGGCTATGTCGGCGAGCGCATGGGCAAGCCCTATGAGCAGTTGGAGTCCATACGCACCCTGCTGGCCATGACGGACTTTGACCAGTGTCCGAGAGCGGAAAAAACGGCTCCCATGCCGCTGGAAGAAAAATACGGACAGCCCAACTTTGCCAAGAGCAAGGCGCTGTTGCCGTCGGCGCTGAAAGTGTACGGCAGTCGATGATGCGCCGCCATGTGCGGAGAGATGCCCCGCCGGGCATGTGGCGTGCCTGCGCGCCCGGCGGGGCATTCGGGAGTATTTTCAGTTTGAAACGCCTGTGTTTCAAACCATGAGCATTTTCAAAACGCTGCGCGTTCCAAAGCATACGGCCTGGCGTTTCGCGGAAAAAACGCGGTCATTCCGCTTGGTCTGGGCCGGGCGGGCGGTGCTGTGCGGCCGCCTCGCGTTTTGCTTTTTTCAACGGCAAAACGCTCTGGAGCCTATGCGTCCTGCCCTGACGGCCCAGGCCTGCCGCGCCGCTCCATATGATAGGTCAATTTCTGATAGGGGATGCCGAGGAGACGGGCAGCGGCGGCACGGTTGTTGCCGGCTTGCCGCATGGCCCTTTCGATGAAGAGCGTACGCTTCCGCTCCAGCCAGGCGTCAAGGTTCTCGGGCAGGAAATCCCCCTCCCCCTCTTCGTCCGCCCGCCCTTCCGGTGCGGCGAGCGCCGAGAACTGTTCCGCAAAGGCCAGATGGCGCTCCACATCGCCCTTTTTGAGGATGCATCCTCCCCGGGATTCCACTCTGACGCAGGCCAGGAACAGCACATGCCGCAATTCTCGAATATTGCCGGGCCAGGCGTACGACAACAGGAGAGGCCACACATCCTCATCCAGCGTCCAGTTCCTCTTCAGTTGCGGCGTATCCCGCCCGAGCGATTCCAGGGTGTCCTCAACCGTCTGGCGAAAACGGGCTTCATCATGGCAGGCAAGCCGGCGCAGCGGCGGAAGGTACACCGGGCACATGGCGATGCGATAAAAGAGGTCTTGTCGAAAGCGCCCGGCCCGCACTTCCTCCGCCAGATTCCTGTTGGTGGCGGCAATGATGCGTACGTCGGTCACGTCCTCTGAGCCGCCGCCAACCCTCTCTATCTTTTTTTCCTGCAGGGCTCGCAGCAGGATGGCCTGCCTTTCCAGAGGTATCTCCCCGATCTCGTCCAGAAAGAGCGTGCCGCCCCGGGCGCGCACAAAGGCGCCCACCGTGTCCTTGTAGGCGCCGGAGTAGGAACCCTTTTTCGCGCCGAACAATTCGGCACGAAACATGTTGCCGTCCCCGGCGGCCAGCTCCGCACAGTTGACTTCCACAAAGCAGGCGTCATTGCCGCCGCATCCGGCGTGTATCCGGCGGGCAAAATGGGTCTTGCCCACCCCGCTTTCTCCCAGAAGCAGGATGGTGACGGCACGCACCGGCGCATACACGCTCAGTATCTCCTGAAGCTGCCCCTCGTCGGCCAGAGAACCGCCGCCCTGCCGCCAGCTTTCCACCGGCAGACGAAACGGCAGGCGCACCTCGAAACACTGACAACCGTCCTGCGCGTACTTCGGCTCCACCACCCGCCAGGCCTGACCGCCGGCATAGCGTACCTGACTCAGGTACAGCATGATGGCTTGTATGGCCGGGGTACCCGGCGTCAGATTGAAGCAGAATCGCTCCGCGTCGTTGTTGTGCCAGTGCTTGCGGAAAAAATCCTCCGCCGCCGCGTAGACTTCTTCATAGGATGTGGGATCGTCCAGGCCGGTCATCACCAGTGTGCAGGCGGCTTTGTTGCCACGCGCCACCCAGTCCCGCATATTTTCCGCATCCGCTTCAAATTCCTTGCTGACCAGCAGGTAGATGCGCTCCGCCTCCCGACCATCCGTCAGGGTACGCACAGGCCCGTTGTGTCCGGGAGCTTCCTCGCCCGTAAAGAAGGACTTCCTGTCCGTATCCGACACCGGAAGGCCGTTTTTTTGCCGCCACGCGGTCATGGCGGCAATATCCTTCCCGCCGATCCAGCTGACGATGATGGAGCGTCGCTTCTGTCTGGCCATACCGCCTCCTGCCGCTGTTTCGCCTGCGGCCATTGCCGCCGCACAACCCGCATGTCTCCTTCCCGGAATGGGGACGCCTGACAAGCGTATGCGCCGGGCGAAAGGAGGTCAAGAAGACATGCCCAGTCGACCGGGAAGGATGCGGCACTCCTCCGAGCTCAGAGGTCTGTGCAAGATGCAATTCGAAAATCGTTTTTATGTCCGTCGGTCGTAACCCCCCCGAGCTCAGAGGTATGTGCAAGGGATAACAGCCACGGCGATGCGACGTCTGATGTCGTAACCCCTCCGAGCTCAGAGGTCTGTGCAAGAAAATCAAGGAGGATAAGATGGTTAAAAAATTGTCGTAACCCCTCCGAGCTCAGAGGTCTGTGCAAGAAACCAGTGCCAATTGCAGCTTTTGCAACATGTCGTAACCCCTCCGAGCTCAGAGGTCTGTGCAAGTAGAAGGATCATTGTAGCATGCGATAAGAAGAGTCGTAACCCCTCCG
Source organism: uncultured Desulfovibrio sp. (assembly GCF_944324525.1). Classification (GTDB taxonomy): domain Bacteria; phylum Desulfobacterota; class Desulfovibrionia; order Desulfovibrionales; family Desulfovibrionaceae; genus Desulfovibrio. The sequence continues at coordinate 232 of NZ_CALUWS010000060.1, read as the reverse complement.
AGCTCAGAGGTCTGTGCAAGTGCTGCTATCTATATAGATCTTTCCAACGGAGAGTCGTAACCCCTCCGAGCTCAGAGGTCTGTGCAAGCTCATACGCAGGCATAAGGGAATACAGGATAAGGTCGTAACCCCTCCGAGCTCAGAGGTCTGTGCAAGAGTCGAGCCCAAGCTTTGATGTCTGGTGGCGCCGTATCACCCCTCAAAACTCAGAGGTCTGTGCAAGTCATCAGAA
>NZ_CALUWS010000059.1 GCF_944324525.1 uncultured Desulfovibrio sp. | reverse complement strand
TTTGTTGGTTTGTCTGGTAACTTCCAACTTACCGAATGAGGAAAGGGTGAACAACCTATCGGAACACAACAGCTAGAGCGTTTCACCTTTGAAAAAGGTGAAACGCGAGGCGGCAGCACAGCGCCTCCCGGCCCAAAGTGAGCGGAAAAACCGCGTTTTTTCCGCGAAACGCCAGGCCGTATGGTTTGAAACGCAAAGCGTTTCAAACTGGGATTGCTCTAAAAGCTAACGGCGTGGCGACACTCTTCGCTGCCTGTTTGGGGGGAAGGGGAACCCCTCCGCCAGCGCGGGAGGTGTTCCCCTTCCCCCCAAGCCCCCATCCCTTCCCCAGCGCGCTTTTATCGTGGGAAGAGTCGGGAACAAGAGGCAAGCCCGCCCCCAAAGGCATGCGCGGCATACACAGTTTGTTCTACTTATCAATTGAAATTGTTTATAAAATGGTCAACAGGCCCTAGAGCGTTTCACCTTTGAAAAAGGTGAAACGCGAGGCGGCAGCACAGCGCCTCCCGGCCCAAAGTGAGCGGAAAAACCGCGTTTTTTCCGCGAAACGCCAGGCCGTATGGTTTGAAACGCAAAGCGTTTCAAACTGGAATTGCTCTAAAGGCTAACGGCGTGGCGCCACTCTTCGCTGCCTGTTTGGGGGGAAGGGGAACCCCTCCCCCAACGCAGAGCACGCGAACAGGATGCAAAAGCATTCGGGGCCTCGCCCTCAGGCTGAGGCCCCGAAAAAAGGGAGAAAAAGAAAAACGCGGAGCGGCCATGCCGCGCCCGGGTGTCCGGACTAGGCGTCCTGCGCCGGAGCAAGCCCCAGATCCCGCAGCAGGTTGTCCACGGCCATATGCCCCATGATCTGGGTAGCGCCGCTGGTGGAGGAAGAGCAGTGCGAGCCCATGACCAGATTGTCCAGGCTGTACCAGGCGTCTTCCGCGGGTGGCTCCTGCTCGAACACATCCAGCCCCGCGCCGTAGATGCGCCCTTCCTGCAGGGCGGTCAGCAGGGCGGCATTATCCACCAGTTCGCCACGGGCGGTATTGATGAGGATGGCCGACGGCTTCATGGCCGCCAGACGACGGGCGTCGATGCAGTGCCGGGTGCTGTCGTCAAGCTGGGTATGCAGGGTGATGATGTCGGCCTGTGAGCAGATGTCGTCCAGCGAGGCGCGCTCGATGCCGTTGGCCTCGGCATAGGCGGCGTCCCAATGGATATCGTGGGCCAGGATCCGCATGGAAAAGCCCTTTGCCCGCCGGGCCACGGCCCGGCCGATGGCCCCCAGCCCCACGATGCCCAGCGTCTTGCCGAAAAGGTCGATGCTGGTGATCTTGCTCCAGTCCCGACGGCGGCAACGGCTGTCGATGAGCGTCACCTTGCGGGCCACGGCCAGCATGAGCGCCAGCGCGTAGTCGGCCACGGCTTCGGTGGGCGCGCCCAGCGTCCGGGAAACCGCGATGCCCCGCGCCGCGCAGGCGTCAAGATCGATGTTGTCCAGCCCCACGCCGTACTTGGCCACGGCCTTGAGCTGCGGGGCGGCGGCAAGCACCTCCTCATTGACCGGATCGACCCCCACGATGAGTCCCCGACAGTCCGCCAACAGGCTGCACATCTGCCCGGCGGAAAGGATGCCGCCCGTCTCGTTGCGGACGACAGTCAGCCCCGCCTCGCGCAGACGGTCGAAAAGGGCGGGATCGGTCTTGCCGAAGGAACGCGGCGTCACCAGAACTTTCATACACAAACCTCCCGGAAAGGGCGTTGCCTCCTGCCGCGGGATACACGAACAGCGGCGGAAAAAGGGCGCTCCCCGTTTCGGCGGAGCGCCCTGCAGAAGATGTTTGCCGAACGGCGGACAGAGAAGGACAGCGTACGCAAACCGTCCTTCCGGCGCGAGCTGCACGGGAAAGAGCGGTCACGCCAACGCATCCTCTCCTAGAGCATTTTCAGGTTGAAACGCGTTGCGCTTCAAACCATACGACCTGGCGTTTCGCGGAAAAAACGCGGTTTTTCCGCTCACGCTGGGCCGGGCGGCGCTGTGCCGCCGCCTCGTGTTTTACCTTTTTCAAAGATAAAACGCTCTAGGCCACGGTATCCAGCCGCGTGCCGATGCCTTCGGCAGCCAGTCCCGCGGCGCGCGCGGGATCGGTCTGCGTCGCCAGACCGGCCGAACTGCCGTTGATGATCTGGCTGGCCATATTGGCCTGCATGTCCATGATGGAGCGGCTCAACGCCACATTGATACTGGCCTGGATGGCTTCCAATTCCATAGACGGCTCCTTTTTTTGTCGCAGGAACGACGTTTGAGCAACTATAGCCTAAAAGGCGTCGCTGGGGAAGAGGCGGCAACCAGCTTCCGCCGCTTCCGCGCACCAGCGGCTGAAAGCCGCCTGGGCCCGCTGGGCGTAGAGCGCCTTGCGGTCCTTCTTTTTCGCCTTCTCGTCCAGTTCGGGCATGAGGCCGAAATGCGCGTTGGACGGCTGGAAATGCTTGACCGGCGTCCGCAAATGGTTGAGCAGCGCGCCAAGGGCGCATTCCACGGGAAGCTGGGGCAGGGGATTCCCCTGTTCGCGGGCGATGAGCGTGAGGGCCAGCCAAAGCCCGGAAGCCGCCGATTCCACATAGCCTTCCACCCCGGTGATCTGCCCGGCCAGAAAGACGTCGGGACGGGCCCGCAGGGACAGGTCAGGGGCAAGGACTTCCGGAGCGTTGACGTAGGTATTGCGGTGCATGCTGCCGTAGCGGGCAAATTCCGCCTGCTGCAGGCCCGGCACCATGCGGAAGACGCGGGCCTGCTCGGCGTAGGTCAGCTTGGTCTGACAGCCCACCAGATTGCAGGCCTCGCCATTGCGGCTCTCCGCCCGCAGCTGCAGCACCGCCCACGGCCGGCGGCCCGTGCGCGGGTCCACAAAGCCCACAGGCTTGAGCGGGCCAAAGGTCAGCGTGCGCGGCCCGCGCTGGGCCAGCGCCTCGATGGGCATGCAGCCCTCGAAATGCTTTTCCTTTTCGAAGCCGTGCGGCTGCACCTTTTCCGCAGCCAGCAGGGCTTCATAAAAGGCCTCGTATTCGTCCCGCTCAAAGGGACAGTTCAGATAGTCGCCGCCTTCCTCTCCCTTTTCCTGTCCGTAGCGTGAGGCGCGGAAGACGACGGACATGTCGAGGGAGTGCGTCCAGACGATGGGCGCTATGGCGTCATAAAAGTAGCAGTAGCTCGTGCCGATGACCTCCGCCAGCGAAGCGGAAAGGGCGGCGTCCGTCATGGGGCCGCTGGCCAGGATGATCACGTCGTGCCCTTGCAGGCGGGCGTCGTCCAGTCCGGTGATGCGGGCCTGTTCCCGGCGGATGTTCCCGGCGGCCTCGATGCGCTGCGTCATGTCCGCGGCAAAGGCCTCGCGGTCCACGGCCAGCGCCTTGCCGGCCGGTACGCGGTGCGCGTCGGCGGCCGCCATGAACTCGCTGCCCAGGGCGCGCATCTCCGCCTTGAGCAGGCCGATGCCCGAGGTCGTCTCGTCGGAGCGCAGGGAATTGGAGCAGACCAGCTCCGCCAGTTGTCCGCTCACATGGGCGGCGGACATGGCAGCCGGCTTCTGCTCGAAAAGGGTCACTTCCAGCCCGGCACGGGCAAGGCGCAAGGCGCATTCGCAGCCTGCCAGCCCGCCGCCGACGACGGCAAAACGTTTATGCGACACAGTAACTCCTTGAATGGCGTTGGCCGCATGTTGCCCAAGTGTGCCGGGCTTGGCAAGCGCGGGATATCGGGTGTCGCCGGCCTTTCCCGGCCATTCAGCGCGGCTTGCCCACGGACTGCGTGGCCAGCGCCCGCCAGCCGTCCGGCAGGAAGGCAAAACGGCTCGCATCGCGGGTGGTGGAGGCCTTGACCACATTCCCGAGCCCGGCGGAGGCGCAGAACAGCCCCACATTCTGGTAGACTGAGCCGATGTGCATGCCGCCGTAGGGGTCATCTTCCGGCACGGCAAAGATCAGCACGACGGCGGCATCGTCCAGCGGACTGCCCAGCGGCGTCGCGGCGATGCGCTCGAGCCCGTGCCCGGCGGCATCATACAGCCAAAGCCCGTCGGCCTTGTTGACGTAGAGCTTCAGGGCCTGCCGGTTGCGGGCGCTGGGCGCCGTACGCTTGCCGTCAGGACGGTTCCGGCCCCAGGCAGCCCAGAGCAGGTTGCCGAGCGTGGCCTGATCCAGCGGCTCCTTAGACAGACTGCGGGTCGTCTGCCGCTGGGCCAGAGTCTGCATGAGCGGCAGGCCGCCCGTGGTATCCGGCGCGGGCAGGCTGACGGTCTCCGCCAGCGCGGCGCAAGGCGCGGAAAGGAACAGGGCAGCGGCAAGCAGGGGAGCGGTAAGGGTACGCATGTCATCTCCTTAAAAAATGGGGGAAGGTAGGGCAAACTCTGTCAGGGAATCCCGAAATCGCCTCCCTGTCAAGGAGACGCCCCGGCAAGAGCGGGACGGGCGCGGCCTTCCCCTGCCTGCGACAGCCTGCGGGACGCCTGCACGCTCCATCCGCCAGATACGGACAAAAGCGCTTTTCCTGTCTGTTTCGGGCCGGACGGCGCTGTGCCGCCGCCTCGTGTTTTACTTTTTCAAAGGTAAAATGCTCTAACGGCGCAGCAGCAGCCAGGACTGGATGGGCAAACGCTTTTCGGTCCAATGTTCCTTGTAGCGCATGGGGCCGCCGTCCAGCGGGCCCATGTCGTAGCGACGCGCGCCTTCCTCGCAGAGCCAGCGCACCTGCTCCACCTGCAGGAGATTGCCGATGCCCCAGCGCTTCCAGGCCTCACGGTAGCTGAACTGCTGTCCACGATAGATATTGCCGGCCTTGCCGCCGAAGATGAAGCCGATATCCGTTCCCTCGTGCCGGGCAAACATGATGCGCGCCAGCCCCTGCCGGGCCAGATTACGAATCAACACCGCATAGAGCTGCCGGGCGGGCTGCTCCGTCATGCCGCAGGCGGCGATCCCCTTCCAGCTTGTCTTTTCCACATCCAGCATGCGCGCGTAGAGCAGGGCGGCCTCTTCGTCGCTTTGCGGCACATGCCGCTCGAACACGATGCCCGCCTGCCGGGCCCGCCGCATGGCCTTGCCCAGCTTTTGCCGGTGATTGGCCGAGCGGCGGGACAAAAAGCCCTCCAGCCCGTCCCGCAGGGAGGCCGCGCACTGCAGGCCGTCAGCAAAATGCAGGACATGGAAATTTTTCTCCAGCCGCCGCAGCAGCTGGACGGCCCGCCTGCCGCCCGGCCGGATGCCGCTGATGAGGATCTTGGAAAAGATGCGCGTACCGCTTTCGCCAAGCCAGCTTTCCAACAGAGCCGGCGCATCCCTGCCCAGCAGGCAGGCCCCGAAAAGCCAGTGGGACTCGATAAAAACTTTTCGTCAAGGCTTTCCCTGCGATGAAACAAAATGAACGCATATTGCACGCCAGAGTAGCTGGAAATAAATTTCCGGCAGATATAAATTAAAATTAAATATAAAAAAATAATTATATCGCAAAGAACAACAAACAGCAATCTTTTTCTGATACGTAAAAAGATTATCCAGTAAAGAATATTACCATTCATATATCCCGTCACAGACAATGTACAACATACGCAATGATGTTTATTTTTTTAAATAATGGCGCTTTTTTTCAGAAACAAAAGCAATTTCATGCTGCAGATGAAACATGAATTAAAAAATTTTTTTTCATGTTATATTTATAAATAAGCATGAAAAAGCACTGTAGACACGCCCACTTTCTTGCCTTTGAACATCTGCACATGCATGATAGATTTTATAAATCAACATATTGCGCGTAATAAGCTGTTCTCCCAAGGCGCTGTTCCTGCGAAAAAGACGAAAGGAGGCGTTAACATGAATTCCAAGGATGCAAGTAAGCTTGCCGCACAGGTCGGGCGCGTCATAGCCCGGCGACGCAAGGTGTGCGGGATGACACAGGCCATGCTGGCGGAAAAACTCGGCATCACGCAGGACTCCCTCTCCCGCATGGAAAAGGGCGTCATGGCTCCCAAGTTTTCCCGTCTGCCGGAGGTGGCCTACTTTCTGGACTGTCGTGTGGCTGACCTCTTTCGTGAGGCCAGCCCGGAATCGGACGACTGGGCCGCCGCCATTGCCGAGGAACTGCGGGATCTTTCCCCCGATGGGCGAGAGCTGGTGCTGAACCTCGTGCGGGAGATCGCCCGCGCCCTGCGCAAGATGCAGGAGGGCAAACAGGCAATGAAGGGATTTGACAGCAGCGAGGGCCAGGCATAGTTTTCCTTTCAGTCATTGGGGCCATGCACAGCTCATGACCGGTCTGCGCGCTGCGGACAAGTTCTGCCGACGGCAGCCATGCGTGTGCATTTTTCAGTTACAGGAGCAAGAGTGCATGAGCAAAGCCTTTCAACATGTGTACGGCCCGGTCCCTTCTCGCCGCCTTGGCCGCTCGCTGGGCGTGGACGCCCTGACATTCAAGACCTGTTCCTTTGACTGCGTGTATTGCCAGCTTGGCCATACCACCCACCACACGGTGGAGCGCAGGGAATATGTGCCCGTCGATGAGATCCTCGACGAGATCAAGCGAAAGCTTGCCGCCGACACGCCGCAGTACATCAGCTTTGCCGGTTCGGGTGAACCGACCCTCCACAGCCGGCTCGGCGACATCATCCGCAACATCAAGATCCTGACGGATGTTCCGGTGGTCGTCATCACCAACGGTTCTCTGCTCTGGCGGGCGGATGTCCGCTCGGATCTGGCGGCGGCGGACGTGGTCATCCCCTCGCTGGACGGCGGCAGCGCCGCGCAGCTCGATGCCGTCAACGCGCCGGAAGCTTCGCTCAAATTCCAGGGGATCGTGGATGGGCTCATCCGTTTCCGCAAGGAATTTCATGGCCAGATCTGGCTGGAGATCATGCTGCTGGGCGGCATGAACGATGATGACGCTTCCATCGATGCCCTTGCCCGGCTCGTCACGGCCATCGCCCCGGACAAGGTGCAGCTCAACAGCGTCTGCCGGCCTCCGGCGGAGCGCAGCGCCCAGCCTGTCCCGGCGGCGCGCCTGCGGGCCATTTGCGAGCGCATGGCCGCCGAGGTTCCCTGTCCGGTGGAGATCATCGCCACCCATCTGGATGACGAGGCCCACACCAGCTTCCGCGCCCAGGTGCAGGAGGAAGACGTGCTGGCGACCATTGCCCGGCGGCCCTGTACGGTCAACGACGTAGCCGCCGGACTGGGCATCCATCATAACGAGGCGCTCAAGCATCTGGAAATGCTGGCGGCTGACGGCAAAGCCACTACCCAGATACGGGGAGACCAGACCTATTACCTTGCCGTGGAAACGGCGTAGCCCCATCGCTTTCCGCGCGCTCCCCGTCGCAGGCGGGGGGCGCGCCGGACCTCATGCCCGTCTGAGCACCCAGAGCGACACTTCCCCCGGAACGCCGAGCCGGTAAGGGAAGCCGCCCCAGAGCCCGCACCCGGGCGAGACCACGAGACGCGAACGGGCATCCCCGTACGCTCCGCGCACGTATCCGTCATTGAAGGCCGCCACCAGAAGATCCGGCCCCAGCAGCATGCCGCCGTGGGTGTGACCGGAAAGCTGGAGCGTCACCCGCCCCCGTATGGCGGAAAACAGGGCGGGACGATGGGCCAGCAGCAGCATCGGGACCAGTCCTGACGCGTCCCCATGCGCTTTGCCGTCCGGCTGGACTGACAAGGCCTGTCGCAGCGTCCCCTCAAGATCCGGGCCGGGCAGGCCAAAACGCGAGGAGGCCGGATCCGTCACGCCCAGCAGAAGGAAGGGCCTGCCCCGGTGGCGCAGCAAGGCATGCTCGTTGTCCAGCATACGGATGCCGAGCCTGCGCAGGACAGGCCGCCAGGCCGGATAATCGGAATAGTATTCATGGTTGCCCGGACAGCCCCAGACGCCCAACGGGGCATGCAGATCCGCCAGCGGGGCCACATCGGCCGCGCGCTGCGCCGGGGAGCCGTCCATGATGTCGCCGGTCAGCAGGATGATGTCCGGGCGGGCGGCATTGACGCGCGAGACAAGTTCCCGCACCCAGGCCTGCGGGAAGGTCGTGCTGATGTGCAGATCCGTCATCTGCGCCAGCCGCAGGCCGTCCAGCTCCGGCGGCAGTCCTTCCACGGCGATCTCCCGTTCCCGCACTTCGGGGATCCGCAGCGCCTCGGGCACGGCGATCAGCGTCAGCCCAAGGGCAAGGATCGCCAACCCCAGCGATATGCGCCCATCCCGAGCCCGCAGTCGGCTCCAGCATCGCCCCGCACCGCCACGCTCAAGCAGCCAGCAAACGCACAGCAGGGCATCCCTCCCCAGACTCAGGGCGGCAAACAGCAGGACGATGCCCAGCGGGATGCCTGTGCCGACCTGCAGCCAGCGCGGCATCTCCGGCGCATAAGCCCCGAAAAACAAACGCAATAGCAGCAACTTGCAGGCCCCGGCAGTCGTCAGCACGGCTAGCGACAAACGCAGAGGAAGGCCCAGGCGCGCGCGCCACAGCACCCGCACCAGGATATACAGCGTGAGGAAGAGGGAAAAGATGGTCAGCATGTTGCGGAATATAAAAAAAGACGAAAGGAGCCGCAACTCCTCCCATCTGCCTGTCCTCCCACGCCAGCCCGGTGGACGGCGCATCCGCGCCCCTGAGACCTGTTCCCGCTGTGTTGCGGCCCGTCGTCTTGCTGACGTTGCCTAACCCTTCCCCGTATCTGCTGCCGGAGCGGGCATGCCGCGAAGGGAAAGCGGCGGAGAGCCGGACACGGCCTGCCCACGGTACGGGCCAGGCGGGGAAACAGAAGGGGGAAGGGAGCTCCCCGCGCATGGCGAGAGCGTCCCTTCCCCCAGAGAGTGTGTCTTCCGGCAAAACGCCTTAGAACGGATTCGCATTGAAATTGTGTCCAATTTCCATGCTGACACTGCCCTCACACTACGGAAAAAGCGTGGTTTTTCCGTGTGTTCTGTCGTGTGTTCTGGTGCGAGTAGTCGCCCTCGCGACTACCAGAGCGATCCACATTTTCAATGTGGAATTGCTCTAGCGGGTAGCGATGGCCTCCACTTCCACCAGCGCCCCCAGCGGCAGACCGGCCACGGCCACGCAGGAACGGGCCGGATAGGGCGCGGCGAAATACTTCTTGTACACTTCATTGACGGCGGGGAAGTTGGCCATATCAGTAATGAAGACGACCGTCTTCACCACGTTTTCCGTGCCGAGGCCGGCTTCGGCCAGCACGGCGGAAAGGTTCTTCAGAGCCTGTTCGGCCTGGGCCGCCACATCGCCTTCCACCATTTTGCCGGTCTCGGGCACAAGACCGATCTGGCCGGAAAAATAGCAGGTCTCGCCGGAGCGGATGCCCTGGCTGTACGGACCGACGGCGGACGGGGCCTTGGAAGAATTGATCAGTTCCTTGCTCATGTGCGCTTCTCCTATTTGAAGGCAGGCAGATAGTTCAGTACGGTCAGGGTATGGCACACCGCCGCGCCGATGCCGTACACCAGCAGCAGAGGGATGGCCCAGCTTGCGCCGGGCATGCGGTACAGCGCCTCGCCCCCCTTGCGGCGGCTGACATGCAGCAGCATGGCCGGGACGATGACCGACCAGATGGCCGCGGCAAGACCGGCCCAGCCGATGGCCGCCAGGAAGCCGTCCGGCCAGATGAGGCCGCCCAGCATGGGGGGAAGGAAGGTGACCAGCATGGTCAGTGTACGCCCACGCCGGGAATTGTCAAAGTTGCACAGGTCCGCCATGTAGTCGAACAGACCGAGCCCCGCGCCCAGGAAGGACGTGGCGATGGCGAACAGGGCGAAAAACTCCAGCATCTTCTGGATGATGTAGCCCAGCGAGGAACCGGAAGCCTGCACGAGATCCCCCACGTTGCCGCCCGCCGCGATGACGGCGCGGAAGGCCTCGCGGTCCAGGATGCCGTCGGCGGCGATGATCCAGACGAGATAGCAGAGCAGGGCGATGAAGGTGCCGTTGCGCAGACAGGCATTGATGATGCGGGGCTCCTTGCCCAGATACTTGATGAGGCTGGGCACCGAGGCATGGAAGCAGAAGGACGTCAGATAGGTGGAGACCGCGCCGAACAGGAAAATGAATTCGCCGCTGTCGGCCTGTTCGCCCCAAATATGCCCCATATCGGCATTGCCGATCATGCCGCCCACGGAAAGGAAGAAGGTGATGATCATCCCGCCCATGAGCACCACGGAAAGACGGTCCACCACCTGCGAGCTCCACCAGACGCAGGCCGTGAGCAGCAACGAAAAGATGAGGCTCGTCAGCACCCGCGGCGGCGTATAGCCCCAGCTGGACTGCATGGCCTGCTGCACCACCGAACCGCCGCCGCTCACATAGGCATAGACCAGCGTATAGAGCACGAAGGCCACGGCCAGCCCGTTGATGAGGCTCCACGCCGGGCCCAGGGTCCGGTTGACCATGGTATGCAGGCTGTCGCCGGGCTCAAAGCAGAGGTTGACCTCCAGGATGGCCTGGCTGGCGCGCAGCATGCAGAACCAGGAGACAAAGATGACCACCAGCGACCAGTTGAACCACATGCCCGCCGAGATCATGGGCAGGCCGAGCATCCCGGCGCCGATGGCCGTGCCGGCCACGACCATGGAGCCGCCCATGACTTTCTGAAAACCCGGGCCAAAAAGAGAGCGCATACGTTGTTTTTCCTCCTCTTTGCCGCCAGATTGGGGCGGCACTGCATCTTGGCAGAGAGGGGAGGGCAAATCAAGGGGGCGATGCCGTGCGCTTGAAAATCCGCGCGATGCCGTATATATTGGTCAACCTTGGCGACCATGCGGCCGCCTAATCCGACCTTTGAGGAAAGCATGAGCAACGAACCGGACAAGATTATTTATTCCATGATTCGCGTGTCCAAGCGGCACGGACAGAAGGAAGTGCTCAAGGATATTTCGCTCTCCTACTTCTACGGAGCGAAGATCGGCGTGCTCGGCCTGAACGGCGCGGGCAAATCCAGCCTGCTCAAGATCCTGGCGGGCGTGGACCAATCCTTTGACGGCAAGACCGTGCTCGCGCCCGGCTATACCATCGGCTATCTGGAGCAGGAGCCCCTGCAGGGCGAGACCCGCACCGTACGCGAGGTGGTGGAAGAGGGCGTGGCCGAGCTCATGGCCATCGCCCGCGAATTTGAAGCCATCAACGCCAAGTTCGCCGAGCCCATGGAGCCGGAAGAGATGGACGCCCTCATCGCCCGGCAGGCGGAAGTGCAAGAGCTGATGGACCACAAGGGCGTGTGGGATCTGGATTCCAAGCTGGAAATGGCCATGGATGCCCTGCGCTGCCCGCCCGGGGACATGAGCGTGGCCCACATCTCGGGCGGCGAACGCCGCCGCGTGGCCCTCTGCCGTCTGCTGCTCCAGAATCCCGACATCCTGCTGCTGGACGAACCCACCAACCATCTGGACGCCGAATCCGTGGCCTGGCTGGAGCGCTACCTCTCCACCTTCCCCGGCACGGTCATCGCCGTCACCCACGACCGCTACTTCCTCGACAACGTGGCGGGCTGGATCCTGGAACTGGACCGCGGCCGCGGCATCCCGTGGAAGGGCAACTATTCCTCCTGGCTCGAACAGAAGCAGAAGCGCCTGGCTCAGGAAGACAAGGCCGAGGCCGACCGTCAGAAGACGCTCGCCCGCGAACTGGAGTGGATCCGCATGTCCCCCAAGGGCCGCCACGCCAAGGGCAAGGCCCGCATCAACGCCTATGAGGCCATGCTTTCCCACGAGAGCGAGAAGCGCGCGCCGGATCTGGAGATCTACATCCCGCCGGGACCGCGCCTCGGCAAGAGCGTCATCGAGCTCAAGGGCGTGAGCAAGAGCATGGGCGACAAGCTGCTCATGGAGAATGTGGACGCCCTCGTGCCCGCCGGGGCCATCGTGGGCATCATCGGCCCCAACGGCGCGGGCAAGACCACGCTGTTCAAGCTCCTCACCGGACAGGAACAGCCGGATGCGGGCACCATCACCATCGGCGATACCGTCAAGTTCGCCTATGTGGATCAGGGGCGCGAATCCCTCACGCCCGGCAAGACCGTGTATGAACTCATCAGCGACGGCCACGAGACCATCAAGCTGGGCAGCAGGGAAGTGAACGCCCGTGCCTACTGCACGCGCTTCAACTTCCACGGCGCGGACCAGCAGAAAAAGGTGGACGTGCTCTCCGGCGGCGAGCGCAACCGCCTGCATCTGGCCCGTATGCTCAAGTCCGGGGCCAACGTCCTCCTCCTGGACGAACCCACCAACGACATTGACGTGAACACCATGCGGGCCCTTGAGGACGCGTTGGACAACTTCGCGGGCTGCGTGCTGGTGGTGAGCCATGACCGCTGGTTCCTCGACCGCATCGCCACCCACATCATGGCCTTTGAAGGCGACTCCAAGGTGGATTTCTTCGAGGGGAACTTCACGGAATACGAGGAAGACCGCAAGAAGCGCCTCGGCAAGGATGCCGATACGCCGCATCGTCTGAAATTCCGCCGTCTTACCCGTTAAGGGACAAGGTGAATTTCATGTACCACATCAACTATGAGATGCCGCGGCGGCATAACGCGCGCCGGTACGGACGCGGCCTGTCGCTGGCCGCCCTGGCCTTGTGCGGCGTGCTGTTCGGCGGCAATCCGCTGCCCGCTTGGGCCGCTGCGGCGGATGCCGCGATGCCGGGCACGACCGTGCCGGACACCGCGGAACGGACGCCCGCGGCGCAGCCGCCGCAGGCCCCCGCAAAACAGGAGATCCCCGCCGTGCACGAAGACCTGCGTTTCGCCCAGCCCCAACAGGTGGAACTCTTCCCCTCCGGCGCGCAGATCACGGTCAGCGAACGGCTGACGGCCTCCTCGCGTGAGGGACAGGCCGTCCTGCGCCTGCTCCTGCCGGATGGCGCCGCCGGCATCGTGCCCGATGTGCCCGGCCAGAACGTGCTGGGCTGGACGCTGACGCCCGTTGCCTCCCGGCCGCAGGGCGAGGCCGCCGAACGCCGGCGGGACCTGCTGGCCCGGCTCGACGCGCTGGAAGGCCGCATAGCGGCCCTCAATGCCCGCATGGAGCTGCACAAGCAGCTGCCCGGCGGAGCGGACAGCGCGGCTGTGGAAAGCCTGGATGCGCTGGCGGAGCGGACCGTGCCCGGGCTCATGGCCGAACGGCAGAAGCTCACGCGCGAGATGGAGCAGCTCCGCAAGCTCGTGAACGCCATCCCCGCGCTTTCGGAGCAGGGGAAGCTGCTGGAGATCCGTCTTGCCGCCATGCCGGAAGCCCCTGTGCAGGTCCGGTGCTCCTACATGCTGCATGATTGCGGCTGGCAGCCGCGCTACAGCGTCAATGCCCGCCCCGGTACGGGCAAGGTGGATATCGCCCTGTCCGCCGAAATCTGGCAGTATTCCGGGCAGGACTGGGACAAGGCCCGGCTGGCGCTGGTCACCCGTGCGCCCGGCGCGCTCGGCCCGGATGCGCTGCCGGACTGGATCATCGAACCCTCTTCGCCGGAAGCCGCCCGCGTGGCCGCGCTGCCCCGGCACGCCAAGGCCGTCCCGCTCATGGCGGCCGCCGACAACAGCGGCATCTCCGCCGCGGAAGAAGGCGCCTTCGTCCGCTGGGAGATCCCCACGACGGGCCTGGCGCAGGGCAAGTCCATACTTAACGTCACGAGCGAAGAATGGGCCGCCCCCATGCAGTGGCTGGCCCGTCCCTCGGCGGGCGAGAGTCGCGTGTGGATGACGGCGGAATACGCCTTTGCCGACCGTCCCTCCTGGCCGGCCGGCCTCATGGAATGCCGCATCGACGGGCAGTATGTGGGCACGGGCTCCTTCCGCCCCGAAGCCGGCAAGGTGAAGCTCTTTTTCGGGGCTGATCCGCGCGTGACGGTCAAGACCATCAACGAGACCCGCAAGGAAAACGAGAGCGGCATCATCAACGCCCGTCGTTTCTGGCGCTGGAGCTGGCGCTACGCCATCCGCAACGAACGGCCGGAGGAAGTGCAGGTACGGCTTGAACGGCCCCTGCCGCGCAGCGTGGATGAGCGCGTGACCCTCAAGCTGGAGGGCACACCCGCCCCGACAACGGATCAGGACGAGGGAATCCTCTTCTGGGAAGTGAAGGTGCCCGCCCGCGGCAGCAGCGATGTCCGCCAGGAGGTCGAGATCACGGCCCCCGCCGACCTGAAGCTCGCGCCGGTCGCTCCTTAGGGCGCTTCACCCTTGAAAAAGGTGAAACGCGAGGCGACGGCACTGCGCCGCCCGGCCAAAAGTGAACGCCGCGAAACGACGGGCCGTATGGTACTGAAATTGCTCTAGGTGTTGTGTTCCGATAGGTTGTTCACCCTTTCCTCATTCGGTAAGTTGGAAGTTACCAGACAAACC
>NZ_CALUWS010000058.1 GCF_944324525.1 uncultured Desulfovibrio sp. | reverse complement strand
GGTTTGTCTGGTAACTTCCAACTTACCGAATGAGGAAAGGGTGAACAACCTATCGGAACACAACACCTAGAGCAATTCCGCATTGAAAATGTGGCTTGCCCGGGTAGCCGCAAACGAACACACGGAAAAACAAAGCTTTTTCCGTAGTGTGAGGGCAGCGTCAGCAGGGAAATTGGACACAACTTCCCTGCGAATCCGCGCTAAAGGCTGTTGACGCTACTCGCTGATTGTTTTGTTGGGGGGAACTCAGGCGACGGGCTTCCAGTCCTTGATGGAGATATCCACCGAGGCTATGCCGTTGTAGGTGTCGATGCGCGGGGTGTAGGCCAGCCGCACGCGGCTGCCCACGCAGGAGGGCGGGAACTGCTCTCCCATGCGCCAGGCCTTGGCCGTCAGCGTCACCCCGGACAGGGTATCCTGCACCTTGAGCAGGACGTGCTCCCGGTTCATGCCCAGCGGACGGCGCTCCTTGATGACCAGTTCCGGCGAAGCGAACACCGGTTCCGCGTTGCCGGGGCCGAAGGGCTGGAGCAGCTCCAGCTCCTTGAGGAAACAGAGGTCGCCGGCAGTGGCGAAATCCAGCTCCCGCTCCAGCATGAGACTGGGGATGAGCGGTTCCGGCCCCAGCACCTTTTCCGCGGCCTGCTCAAAGTCCCGGCGGAAGTCTTCCAGATGTTCCAACTCCAGACGGACGCCCGCCGCCAGCTTATGCCCGCCGAAGCGCAGCAGATGGGCCGAGGCTTGGCCGAGGCCTTCGTAAAGGTCGAACTCCCGGATGGAACGCCCGGAGCCCTTGACCGCCCCCTGATCCTCACAAAGGATGATGGTGGGCCGGTAGAATTCCTCCACGATCTTGGAGGCCACGATGCCCACGATGCCCGGATGCCAGTCCGCCCCGTAGAGGACGAGCCCGGCCCGGGGACGCTCGTCCAGCAGTTCCTGCACCTGCTGCCGGGCCTCCTGCACCATGCGTTCCTCTTCCTGCTGCCGTTCGCTGTTGAGGGCGTCCAGCTCGCGCGCCAGCGACGCGGCTTCCAGATGATCCCGGCTGCGCAGCAGATCAAGCGCCACGCGCCCGTGTCCCATGCGTCCGGCGGCGTTGATGCGCGGCGCGAGACGAAACACCACCTGTCCGGCGGTGAGCCGGGCCGCGGCGTCAAACTTGCTGACGACCTTGAGGGCCGCCATGCCCGGTCGCGTGGTCATGGCCAGACGCTGCAGGCCGCCCCGCACGAGGATGCGGTTCTGCCCGGTAAGGCGCATGACGTCGGCCAGAGTGCCCAGCGCCACCAGATCCAGCACCTCATCCATGCGGAAGCGTTTGCCCGTATGGGCCGCCAGCCGAGCATTGACCGCCGCCATGAGGAAGAAGGCCACGCCCACGCCCGCCAGATGCGGACAGGGACATGCGCTTTCTTCCATAAGGCGCGGATTGCAGATGGCGTCCGCCGCGGGCAGCTCATCCGGCGGCAGATGATGATCGGAGATGATGACCGTCATCCCCAATTCCCGAGCGCGGGCGATGGGTCCCGTATCGGAAATGCCGCAGTCCACGGTCAGCAGCACGCCGCAGCCTGCGGCGGCCAGCGCCTCGATGCCGGCCGTGTTGAGGCCGTAGCCCTCGCTGCGCCGGTCGGGGATGTGGCTGACGGCCTCCACGCCATGCTGTTCCAGCACATCCAGCACAAGCGCGGTGGACGTGATGCCGTCCACATCGTAATCCCCCCAGACGGCCAGCTTTTTCCCGGCCAGCAGGGCGTCGCTCAGGAGCGCGGCGGCTTCGGGCAGCTGCGGCCAGTCCTGCGGCGGCGTCAGCTGCTGCAGACGCGACGAAAGAAAGGCGTCGATGCTTTCACGACAGGTAAAGCCGCGCCGCCAGAGCACGTCCAGCAGCAGCGGCGAGATGGAGAGCGCCTCGGCCCAGTCGGGGCACGGGCTTTCCGGCGGCTGACGGAAAAGCCAGTTCTTCATGCCGTCGTGTCAATGAAAGGGTCCGGCGCGGACGCCGGCGCAGCGGGCGCGGACGCCGGGGCGGCGGCAGCCGCTACCGGTTCATCCACTACCGGCGGGAGGTCGTCCGGCACGTCCGCCGGGGCGGCACTGCTCCCTCCGCCGTCGGCAGGCGCGGCGGCAGGGGCCGCGGCAGCCGCCGGAGCGGCAGCCTTGGACGCGGCGATGGCCTGCTTGACGTCGTCCATCTTGCCGGCCGGGATCAGATTCTTCTGGATGAGCCAGCTCATGAACTTCAGCGACTGCTCATGGCGCGGCGCAAGGCGCAGGGCTTCCAGCAGATAGTCCACGCAGCCGTCCATATCCTTGGATTCCAGCAGCACACGCGCCATGTTCATGTTCAGGTTCTCATCCTTGGGCGAGAGCTGCAGGGCACGGGCGTAGTACTCGCGGGATTCGGCAAGCATCTTGTTCTTGCGCAGATTGATGCCGAACTCGTTGAAAAGATGCTTGTGCTGCGGCTCGAAGGCCGCATCGAGCTTGACGAGGCGCTCAAAGATGTCCTGCGCCTTGTTGGCGTCGCCACGCTCGAGGTAGGTGAGGCCGATGCCGAAGTTGGCCCGCACATTGTCCTCATCCACCTTGAGGGCGCGGGAGTACTCGTATTCGGCGGCAAATGTCTCGCCGCTTTCGCGGTATCTGTCCCCCTGGCGGACGGAGTATTGGAGTTCCTGCATCTTGGGATAGACGGAATTCATGTAGAATTCCGGCTCCGGCGAAAATTTGTTGATCAGGTCCTCCATGCTGATCTTGCGCTTGGGGCCGCTGGGCACATAGTTGGTGTTGAGCGGCTGGCACTCGATCTCGCTGCCGTGCTGTTCCACGAACCAGAACGTTTTTTGCACGGTCTTGCGGGTGGTGGTGCCGGTACCGACCTTGCGGATCTCCTGCGTGGAAAAGACGCCGCGTACTTCCGGCTGCTGCTGCGGACGCGGGCCGCCGGCCTGGGGAGCTGTGGGTTGGGACATGGAAACTCCGTCTAGCAGGTATGCATTTCGTCGAGGATGGCGTGGGCGGCCGCCAGCGGATCAGCCGCGCGGGTAATGGGCCGGCCCACCACAAGATAGTCCGCGCCGGCCGCCACGGCGGCGGCAGGCGTCATGATGCGGCACTGATCGTCCGCGCTGGCGGACGCCGGACGGATGCCCGGACACAGGCAGCGCAGCCGCGGATGCCGCGCCTTGACGGCGGCCGCCTCCTGCCCGGAACAGACGATGCCGTCCAGCTGCCAGCTGTCGGCCATGCCGGCAAGCTCGCCGGCAAAATCCGCCGGAGCCTGTGGTATGCCCGGCATCTCTCCCGGGCCGAAACTCGTCAGCACGGTAACGCCGAAGACCAGCGGCGGTCGCCGGCAGGCGGCGGCGGCCGCCACGGCTTCGCGGCACATGCGCTCCCCACCCTGGGTATGGATGGTCAGCAGTTCCGCCCCGCCCTGCGCCGCGGCCCTGACGGCCTGCGCCACGGTATTCGGGATGTCGTAAAACTTCAGATCCAGAAAAACATGAAAGTCCATCTCCCGCAACTGCGTCAGCACAGCGGGCCCGGCCAGGCAGAAGAGCTCCATGCCCACCTTGCACCACGGCGCCACGCCGCGCAGCCGCCGCGCCAGCGCGAGCGCGCTGCCGGCATCGGGAAAATCCAGAGCGACCACCAGTTCGGCCATGCGTTCCTCCCTTGTCCGTGCTCAGGTGTAGAGTGTCAACAGTCTTGCTGCCTGTTTGGGGGGAAGGCCCCCCATCCCTTCCCCAGCGCTCTTACCGGGGGAAGAGCCGGGAACACAAGGCAGATCCGCCCCAAAGGGCACGCGGCGCATGCAGCGTATTTAGCTTATCCATTAGGGCCTGTTAACACAAATTTTGCAATTATTTCAGTATATACAGAAATTGTCTGTACATGCCTCGTCTGCCATGAGGGCGTGTGCCCCGCGTCCCCGCTTTTTCCCCTGATAAAAGCGCGCTGGCGAGGGGATGGGGGGCTTTGGGGGAAGGGGAACCCCTCCGCCAGCGCGGGAGGGGTTCCCCTTCCCCCCAAACAAACAGCGAACAGTGTCAACAGGCCCTAGTCCAGACGCCCCCGCTCCAGCGCCCGCACAAGATCCGGGCGACAGAGCGGGCGCAAGGTCGCGGCAATGTAGGCGGCGCGCAAGCGGGCATAGGCCGCCTCCACATCGTCATTGACCACTAGATAATCATACCACGGCGCATCGCGCAGCTCCGTACAGGCATTGCGCAGACGGCGGGCAATGGTCTCCTCGCTGTCCAGACCGCGGCCGTGCAGGCGCTTTTCCAGCTCCGCCATGCTGGGCGGCAGGATGAACAGGAAGACCGCTTCCCGCAGGCTTTCCTTCATCTGCCGCGCCCCCTGCACGTCGATGTCGAAAAGCACGTCCTGTCCCTGCTCCAGCATGCGGCGCAGGGGTTCCAGCGGCGTGCCGTACAGGTTGCCGTGCACTTCGGCCCATTCGGCAAAGTACCCGGCCTCGCGCTGCTCCTCAAAACGGGCGCGCGTCCAGAAATGGTAATCCTGCCCGTCACGCTCGCCCGCGCGCGGGGCGCGCGTCGTACAGGAGACGGAGTAGCCGAAATGCGGGAACTCCTCCCGCAGACGGTTGATGAGCGTCGTTTTGCCCGCGCCGGAAGGCGCGCTGATGACCAGCGCAATGCCGTGTCGCTTCATGATTCATTCCCTTCCTGCGCAAAACGCTGGCTGATGGTTTCCGGCTGGATGGACGAGAGGATGATGTGGTTGGAATCCGTCACGATGATGGAACGCGTACGGCGTCCCTGCGTCGCATCCACGAGCCGCCCCTCGGCGCGGGCATCCTCCCGCAGACGCCGCATGGGCGAAGAGGCGGGACTGACGATGCTCACCACCCGCCCGGCCAGCACATAATTGCCGAAGCCTATGTTGATCAGTTTTTCCCTGGCCATGCCCTATTCCAGATTCTGCACCTGTTCCCGGCATTTTTCCAGCTCGTTCTTGAAATCCACCACCATGCGCGAAAGCTGCACATCGGGCAGCTTGTTGCCGCAGGTATTGATCTCCCGGAAACATTCCTGAAGGGTGAAGTCCAGCCGCCGCCCCGCGTCCCTGCCGTCATCCAGCAGCTCGTGCAGACGCTCCAGATGGGTCTGCAGGCGGGTCAGCTCCTCGCTCACGTCCAGCCGGTCGGCAAGCACGGTCACTTCCTGCAAAAAGCGCCCTTCTTCCAGCTCCAGCGCGTGGGCCGCCAGCGCCTCGCCGATGCGCTCCCGCATCTGGGCCGCCCGCTCTTCCTTGATCTGCGGCGCGCGCTCCATGATGCGTCCCGTCCACTCCTCCATGCGCAGGATGCGGGACTGCATGTCCACGGCAAGGGCATGTCCTTCCTTGCTGCGGGCCTCGTTCCAGTCCTGCAGGGCCAGCTCCAGCCCGTTTTCCAACTGATCGACCAGCTCTTCGTCCGTATCGTCGCCGCTCTCGCCCCACAGGGACGTCAGCGCCAGCAGGGCATTGTAATCGGGACGGTAGACGTCGCCCCGCTGCAGGGCAAGCGCCTGCAGGCTGTCCAGCATGGACGAGGCCGCCGCCATGTCGAAGTTCAGCGGCGGCAGACAGTCCGGAGCGAACTGCAGTTGCAGGCTGATGTCCACCCGCCCGCGGGAGGCGTGCCGGCGGACCACCTTTTCCAAGCGGGGCTCCAGGCTGCGGGCGCAAGCGGGCAGCCGCCATTTCAGATCAAGATGACGGCTGTTGACGCTCTTGATCTCCCACTGCTGGGTCACGCCGCCATTCTCCACAAGACAGCGGCCGAAACCGGTCATGCTGAATACCATGTATGTCTCCCAAGGAAAAAGGACCTTCGCCGCCGCAAGGAGCATCCGGCGATGAGCGCCCCGGGCCGGTCATTACAAATTTGCAAACAGTTTCAGCAGATAAAACAAATAAATGAAGCACGCTCCGCTTGCCTTTGGGCGGGGTCGCTTCGTGTCCCTGACTCTTCCCCCAGGCAGGCAACGAACATGTTGCAGGGCCTCATGGCCCGCGTCAGCATAGGCCATGCCCGGGTCGTTTGCAATCGTGCGGCCCGGCACAGGAGCCTCCCCGCAGGACCTCACGATACCGGATCGTCAGCGGCCCGGCCGTATGCCGGCCTCAGGCGTTCCCGCCCTGAGCCGAGGGGCAGCCCCCCGAACCGCAGGCCCCGCCGCAGCCCGCGAGCCCCTTGCCCATTTTGGAGGCCAGAGGATGCACCGGCCCGACCTTGAAGGGGAAAGCTCCGGTCTTGAGCGGGCTGGGGGCGCTCACCTGCCGTTCGGTCCGCTCGGCGCCGCAGTTGGGACAGGGCGGCACTTCCTCGCCAAAGACCAGCTCTTCAAACGTGTTCTTGCACTGGGGACAGTAAAAATCAAACATGGGCATGGGTAATGAGCCTCTCGGGAAAAATTTCTCTTTCCGGCCTTGCGGCCGCCATGTTGATGCTTATATAACCACGGTAAGGGGCAAGGCAAGTCGCAATCCGTCCCGTCTTTCCGTAGCGGAGGGCCGCAACGCATCTCCCGGGACGCAAAAGCCCCTTTGGATCTTTTTTTCAGGAGCATGAACAATGAGCAAAAAAATCCTTTTGCTGGCCGGCGATTTCGTGGAAGATTATGAAGTGATGGTGCCCTTTCAAATGCTGCTCATGCTGGGCTATGAAGTGCACGCCGTCTGCCCCGGCAAGAAGGCCGGCGATGTGGTGAAGACCGCCATCCATGACTTCGAGGGCGACCAGACCTATTCCGAAAAACGCGGCCATAACTTTGCCATCAATTACGACTTCGACAAGGTGAACGTGGCCGATTATGTGGGCCTCGTCGTCCCCGGCGGCCGCGCCCCCGAATACCTGCGCCTCAATGCCCGCGTGCTGGACATCGTGCGCGAGTTCGACGCCGCCAAGAAGCCCATTGCCGCCATCTGCCACGGCCCGCAGATCCTCGTGTCCGCCGGCGTGCTCAAGGGCAAGACCTGCACCTGCTACGCCGCCGTCAAGCCTGACGTGGTCGATGCGGGCGCCACCTGGGCCGACAGCAACGAAACGGCTTCCAACGCCGTGGTGTCCGGCCATCTGGTCACGGCCCCGGCCTGGCCCGCGCATCCGGCCTGGATCGCCGCCTTCGTCAAGCTGCTGGGCGCGCAGATCAGCATCTAAACAAAGCTTGACCGATCGTTCCGTCAGCGGACGCGCAGGGGGACATTCCCCCTGCGCGTCGTGCGCTTCCTTCAGACTGCGGGATCGTCACCCGCCGCACAGGACGGGACGCTCCGTCTCGTCCTTGCCGTCCCTCTCCCCTACCCCAGCATGTGACCCAGGAAGAGGTAGGCCAGCGAGAAGTAGACGAACACGCCCGCCAGATCCATCACCGACGTGATCAGCGGCGAGGACAGCGTGGCCGGGTCCGTCCCCAGCCGGCGGGCCATGAAGGGCAGCAGCGCGCCCACCACGCCGCCCAGCGCGGTGCAGAGCAGCATGCTCAGGCCCACCACCAGCAGGACATCACCACCGATCCCCTTGGAAAAGAAGGCCATGACCGCCTCCAGCAGGGCCACCACCACGCCGAGGGCCGCCGCCACGGGCAGCTCCCGCCGCAGCACGCGCCATACGTCCTGCCAGCGCAGGGCCACATCTCCCAGGGCCATGGCCCGGATGACCAGCGTGGCCGACTGGCTGCCCGCGTTGCCTCCCATATCGACGATGGGCGCGATGAAGGCGGCCAGCACGATGGCCCGCGAGAGCATCTCCTCCTGCGCGGCCACGAACGTGCTGGTCACCATGCCAAAAAGCGTCAGCAGGACGAGCCAGAACACCCTGACGCGAAACATGGTGCGCAGGGGCGTGGCCAGGATGTCCAGATCCGTGCCGTCATCGGAGGCCGTGCCGCCGAAGCGGGCCAGCTGACCGGCATCCAGCTCCTTTTCTATGTCCATGGCGTCATCCACGGTGATGATGCCGATCATCCTGTCGCCACCGTTGATGACCGGCAAGGCCAGCAGGTCATACCGCCGGATGTATTCCGCCGCCTCTTCGCGGGGACTGTCCGCCCGGACGGCTACCGGATGCCGGCGCATGATGTCCCCGATGGTCCGCCCGTCGTCGGCCAGCAGCAGTTCCCGCAGGGAGACCGTACCGCACAGGCGGCCTTCCGCATCCAGCGCATACAATATATAAATGGTCTCCTTGTCCGGCGCCGTTGCCCGGACATGGGCCAGCGTCTCGGCCACGCGCATTTGCGGCGTCACGGCCACATAATCCGACGTGGTCACCGAACCGGTGGTCCCTTCGGCATAGGCGGCCAGCCGCAGGATATCCTCCCGTTCGACGCGGGCAAGGGCGGGCAGCAGCTTCTGGCGGGCATCCTCATCCAGATGGCGGTACAGGTCCGCCCGTTCGTCGGCGGCCATGCTTTCAAAAAGCCGGACCGCCATGTCCCGCGGCAGGAGCGGCAGGAGCGCATTCTGCCATTCCGGAGAAAAATAGACGAAAACTTCCGCGCGTTCCTGTTCTTCCATCTCGGCGAAGATCTGCCCGACCTGTCCGGCCTGCAGGGTCTGCAGGGCCTCGGCCAGATCGGAGGGATGGACGGAACGCAGGACGGCCGCCAGATCGGCGGTACGGGGATGGGCAAGGCAATCCACAAGCGTGGCGCACAGCAGTTCACGATACATGACACGTCTCCTTTTTGTCAGGCGTTGGGGAAAAGAGCGGCAGGACACTGCCGCGCACGGCCCGCCCCTCGGGCGGCAAACACGAACAAAAGGGAAACGCGACTTCGCCGGACAAGTACGGCGGCATGCGCCCAGATGGCGCGATCAAGAACGTCCGCCCGGCGGCGCGGGCATTTCCAGCGGCCGAACATGGCTTTGCTCCTTGTCTTTCAGAGAAAACAGACAAACATACCCGATCGATGTTTCCGCGTGACTGTGACTGTCCATACGACACTCTCCTTGGGATGATGTGAACATGATGCATGACGGGCGGCATGCCCGTCGACCGCAAACAAAGAAGAAAGCCGAAAGCGCGCAAACGCCGTACGCCGGGACTGCCCGTGCCCGGGCCGGCAGGCGGCCCGGCATCGCGCGCATGCTCTGCGCGAGACCGGACGGCGCTTCCGTCAGGGCTGTTGGCACTCTTTGTTTCCTGTTTGGGGGGAAGGGGAACCCCTCGCTCTGCTGTCGATGCCCGTAAGGCTCCTGCGTCGCCTAACGGGCACGGCCTACGGCCGCCA
Source organism: uncultured Desulfovibrio sp. (assembly GCF_944324525.1). GTDB lineage: Bacteria > Desulfobacterota > Desulfovibrionia > Desulfovibrionales > Desulfovibrionaceae > Desulfovibrio. The sequence goes on along the minus strand of NZ_CALUWS010000058.1, from coordinate 5,842 downwards.
TTCGGTCGCGCTCTGCTGTCGATGCCCGTAAGGCTCCTGCGTCGCCTAACGGGCACGGCCTACGGCCGCCATTCGGTCGCGCTCTGCTGTCGATGCCCGTAAGGCTCCTGCGTCGCCTAACGGGCACGGCCTGCGGGCCGCCCGTTGGATCGCCGCCGGCGCTGGCGGGGTTCCCCTTCCCCCCAAGCCCCCCATCCCTTCTCCAGCGCGCTTTTGCCGGGAAAAGTCAGGGACACGAGGCAAGCCTGCTCCTTAGAGCAAACGAAGCGCGTTCAGCCTATTCATCTTAAACGTTGAAATTATTTGTAAAATTTACATCAACAGGACTTAAGGAACGTCCCGGCGTCACAAGCGCTTTGCCGTTGAAAGCGCTCAAGCACGAGGCGGCATAGCGCCGCCCTTCCCGCAGTGAGCGGAAAAACTCCGTTTTATCCGCAAAACGACAGGACGCAGGGTTGGGAGCGAGCGTTTCAAAGGGAAAGCGCTCAAGCGGGATGACCGCACGACGGCGGCTGAAGAGGAAAGAAACGCTGAGGCGTCCGCCGTCCGTCGGACAGGACGCACGGCAGGGCTTTCGGCAAGAAGCCCGTCAAAAGAGCGGAAAGCATCCGCAGGGAAGGGAAGAAAACGCGCATATCTCCTCCGCAGGGCGGCACGCCTGCGGGAAGACAAGCAGGAGTGTCGTCAGCGCTGAAATGGAAGGGCAGGGGCAGGGCCGGTACTCTCGGACGACATGATGACTCCTTTTTGGGGCCGCAATATGCGGCGACGTCCTGCCTATGCCCTGTATCGTCCGTCCTGTCAAGCCGGCATTTCCGCCGCCCGTCGCCGTATCCTCTCCCTCTTCCTTTTTTTCTCACGGGCAGACGCGGGACATGACGGGCACATCCGCATTCCCGCGTCAGGCTGTCCCGGACATCTCTTCCCGACAACTTGCCGCACGGGATGCTTGCGCTCTCCCTCAGACGGGCACAGCCGGTACCGCTCCGTCAGGGCCATCTCTCCCGTATGGCGGCGGACGTCGGCGGGCTGCGAAGGCCACAGGCTGCCGCCTGCCCCGCCTGCGCGGCAAAAGCGCATCTTGCCGGAAGGCTCTTCCCGCCGTCCGGCACGGCCGCCTCCCCTGCCGTGCCCCCTTCCCAAGCCTTTCCCGGAAAAAAGGGGACAAAAACGTATCGATATAACATGTTATTTTTACTAATATTTTTTTGAAAAATGGAAAAAAGTCGAAAAAAAATGCCTTCTGCCCCTTTTCAATCCGGCAAGCTGCCTTATTTACTATGCCGACGCGGGGAAGATGGTTGAATCGCCTGCCTCCCGCTCGACAATCCAGCAGCCTGCGCGCTGCCCCGAGATAAAAAATTCTTTTGGAGGAAATACCATGAACCTGAAACCTCTCCACGACCGTGTGCTGGTCAAGCGCGTTGAATCCGAAGAAAAGACCGCCGGCGGTCTTTTCATTCCCGATACCGCCAAGGAAAAGCCCTCCAAGGGTGAAGTGATCGCCGTGGGTCCCGGCAAGGTGGAAAACGGCAACCGCATCGAAATGTCCGTCAAGGCGGGCGACATCGTGCTGTTCAACAAGTACGCCGGCACCGAAGTGAAGCTGGACGGCGTGGAACACCTTGTGATGCGCGAAGACGACATCCTCGCCATCCTCAACTAATCCTCCCACTTACATCGCATCATCCCTTAAGGAGAAAATATCATGGCTGCTAAAGAAGTTCTCTTTGACGTCAAAGCTCGCGAAAAACTGGCCCGTGGCGTGGACAAGCTCGCCAACGCCGTGAAGGTGACCCTCGGCCCCAAGGGCCGCAACGTGGCCATTGAAAAGTCCTACGGCGCTCCCGTCATCACCAAGGACGGCGTGACCGTGGCCAAGGAAATCGAGCTGGACGACAAGTTCGAGAACATGGGCGCTCAGCTGGTGAAGGAAGTGGCCTCCAAGACTTCCGACGCCGCCGGCGACGGCACCACCACCGCCACCATCCTGGCTCAGGCCATCTACCATGAAGGCGTGAAGCTCGTGGCCGCCGGCCGCAACCCCATGGCCATCAAGCGTGGCGTGGACAAGGCTGTGGAAGCCCTCATCGGCGAACTGGCCAACCTGGCCAAGCCCACCCGCGACCAGAAGGAAATCGCCCAGATCGGCACCATTTCCGCCAACTCCGACGCCACCATCGGCAACATCATCGCCGAAGCCATGGCCAAGGTGGGCAAGGAAGGCGTGATCACCGTTGAGGAAGCCAAGGGCCTTGAGACCACCATGGACGTGGTGGAAGGCATGCGCTTCGACCGCGGCTACCTCTCCCCCTACTTCGTGACCAACGCCGAAAAGATGCAGTGCGAGCTGGACAACCCCTACATCCTCTGCTCTGAAAAGAAGATCTCCAGCATGAAGGACATGCTGCCCGTGCTGGAACAGGTGGCCAAGGTCAACCGTCCGCTGCTCATCCTGGCTGAAGACGTGGAAGGCGAAGCCCTTGCCACCCTCGTGGTGAACAAGCTGCGCGGCGCCCTGCAGGTGGTGGCTGTGAAGGCTCCCGGCTTCGGTGACCGCCGCAAGGCCATGCTGCAGGACATCGCCATCCTCACCGGCGGCCAGGTGGCTTCCGACGACACCGGCACCAAGCTGGAAAACATGGCCCTCACCGACCTCGGCACGGCCAAGCGCGTGGTGATCGACAAGGAAAACACCACCATCGTGGACGGCGCCGGCAAGAAGGATGAGATCACCGCCCGCGTGAAGCAGATCCGCGCTCAGGTGGAAGAATCCACTTCCGACTATGACCGTGAAAAGCTGCAGGAACGCCTCGCCAAGCTGGTGGGCGGCGTGGCCGTCGTCCATGTGGGCGCCGCCACCGAAGTGGAAATGAAGGAAAAGAAGGACCGCGTGGAAGACGCCCTGAACGCCACCCGCGCTGCCGTGGAAGAAGGTATCGTCCCCGGCGGCGGCACGGCCCTCATCCGCGTCGCCAAGGTGCTCGACTCCATCAAGCCCGCTGACGACGACGAACTGGCCGGCGTGAACATCATCCGCCGCGCCATCGAAGCCCCGCTGCGCCAGATCGCCCACAACGCCGGTTTCGAAGGTTCCATCATCGTGGAAAAGGTGCGTCAGGGCAAGGACGGCTTCGGCTTCAACGCCGCCACCGGCGAATATGAAGACCTGCTCAAGGCCGGCGTCATCGACCCCAAGAAGGTGACCCGCACCGCCCTGCAGAACGCCGCTTCCGTGGCTTCCCTGCTGCTCACCACCGAGTGCGCCATCAGCGAAAAGCCCGAGCCCAAGAAGGATGTCCCCGCCATGCCCGGCGGCATGGACGGCATGGGCGGCATGGGCGGCATGTACTAAGCCGACCCGCTTCCTCCAACTGCCTCATATGGCTCCCGCTTCGGCGGGAGCCTTTTTTATGCCTGCCGTCCGCCCGGAAAAAACGCTCGTCCCACTCTGCTCTGCTTGCCTGGCATCATCTTTGCTTTTTTTTGCTGGAGGTAACGAGTTATGGAAATCGGCAGTCCCCCTCGCTGACGGCAACCCATGAAAGCACATCCCTCACCTGATCAGTCCGCATTGCGCGCGCCTTGCGTGCCGGGGGCGGACACTCTCACACGGGGCAATATGTTCCAGCGCTTTTTTCTCCACGCCGTGTATGTGGCGGCGCTCTGTCTCCTGCTCTTCTTCCACCTGGTCGAGCTCCGGGCCTGGCTTACGCTCTGGCTCATTGCCGTCAGCCTTGCCGCCTCCCTGACGTATGCTCTGCTGGCTGCCGCCGTGGGGCCGCGCATCCCTCGCCGTCCGGCGCTGGCCCATCTGGTCATGGCGGGAACGCTGCTCATGACCTTTTCTCTTGCGGGAATACTTTTTGCGTGGCAGGATCAACTACATTACGGTCACTTTTCCGCCGAACCGCTATGGCACACGTTTCAGGCCGCAGGCAACGGGCTGGCGTACGGGGGGATCTTCGCCCTCCTGTTTCTCCCCCTGTCCTGTTGCGCCTACGTGATGGCGCTGGCGGGCACGCGACGGCTGGCGGGACACCTCTCCTCTCTTTCAGCCCAACGAGCGGAGCGACCTGTCGCGGCATCCAGCACAGGAAACACGCCCGCACCGACTCAGGAAAACAGCCCATGAAAAAACGCCTGCTTGCCTTTTTCATCTTCTTCGGCTGCTCCTTCGGCATTGCCAGCCTCATCTATCATGCGCTGGCCCTGCTGACGAACGGGGTATTCATCTTCGGCGCCCTGCCGCGCATGTTCCTCTACCATTGGATATATCCCAATCACTATATCGCGCTTGTCTGCCTGATCTACGCTCTGCCGGCTGCCGCCTTTGCCCCGCGCATCGCCCGGCGGCCGTCGCTGGCCATCTGGATCGTTTTGGCCACGCCCCTGCTTGCCTCGCCGCTGGGCGGCATGCTCTGGCACCTGCACGACATGCTGGAGGGCTATTTTCCCAACAGCTGGCAGCAGAAACTGCTGCTGGACGGCGCACTCGAAGGCGCCGAGCTCGGCTGGTTGATCGTGCTGCTGTCCTTCCCGTACAACGTCATCTGTGCACTGCTGGGCATCCGCGGCACGCGACGGGTGGCCCAACGGCTCTACCCTGCGCCGGACGCCGCGCGCACGGCAACGCCGCCCGCCGAAGCCGGACGCGCGGAAAGTACGGACAGCGCCCTGAATGACGCAAAAGACGCTAATGACGCGCCGGACGCCGACGCTTCGGAAAAGCTGCCGTGACACCCCTTCGACGGCTTGTTCCATCGCTGCTTGCGCTGGTCGCCACTGTCCTGCTCCTGATCACATGGGGCGAACGGGCCATTTCCCCGCCCGGCGTCACGTACTTCTAGAATATTTTCAGTTTGGAACGTGAAGCGTTTCAAACTGAAAATGCTTTATGAAAAACGGGATTATTTTTGCTGCCGCCGGCCGGCGGATACTGCCTGACATCGAGGCTGGGTCGCCTCCCGGCGAGGGACCAGAGGTCCTAACCTACAGGTTGCGCCAATTTTTTCTGCCGCCAGCCGGCGGATACGGCCCGGCATCGAGGTTGGGTCGCCTCCCGGCGAGGGATCGAAGGGCCTACTCTGCAGGCTGCGCCAATTTTTTCTGCCGCCGGCCAGCGGATACGGCCCGGCATCGAGGTTGGGTCGCCTCCCGGCGAGGGGCAGGGGGTGAGAGGGGCAAGCCCCTCTACACCCCCTACGACCCCCTACTCCCCTTGTCCAGAAGGTGAAGGGCATCTCTATCGGATGATGTATCCCACTCTGCCGCTCGCCGCTGGGGGCAACCGGTGCGCATCTTCCCGCGCCTTGCGCGGGCGATATGCGCACCTGCTCCGGCGCTCCCGCCTTGCGGGGATCGCCTCCGCGCCCCGGCTCGCTGGTACTGTGGAATTTCTCCCAGTCTGCACGCCGACCGGCGTAAGGCAGTTTCCTTGGCGGCAGCGAAGACAGCTTCCTTGAAGGGAATGCGCCAGGCAAGCAAACTTCTGATGTGGCTCTTTGACCTGTCTCCGCCACGGCTCGCTGGTATCGTGGAATGTCTCATGGCCTGCACGCTGGACGGCGTAAGGCAGTTTCCTTGGCGGCAACGAAGCCAGCTTTTTTGAAGAGGATGCACCATAAGGGAGCTTCCTCAGAGCCTTTTGCCTTTTTAAGGCAAAAGGCGAGGCGGCGGTACGGTGCCGCCGCCTGAAAGCACACCACCGGGAGACCCGCACGCGAAGTGACGGCCAGCATGTTGCCGCCGTTCGTCATCCTCCCCGTTGACATCCTCCCCCGCCTAAAGTCGGGGGATTCCTATCGGTAGCGGCTCTAACGAGCCGCGCCATAGGCGGGTT
>NZ_CALUWS010000057.1 GCF_944324525.1 uncultured Desulfovibrio sp. | reverse complement strand
GACGACCTCGGGGACAAAGCGGGTCGTCTCCGGGATGGCCGTCAGGCCGGCCGCATAGGCCATGCCGCGGTCGGGCGCTTCGCGGCCCAGCACCTGCGGCTGCTCCCCCCGGCAGGAAACGCTGACGACCCACCATTTGGCGTTGATGTCTTCCCGGTCGTGGCCATGCAGCGCAAACGTATGCCCCGGCAGAAAACGGGCAACATCCGACTGGGCCTCGATGCTCGTCTGGAGCGAGAGCTGCCGTGCGAGCTGGATGCCGGCATAGCGCCGCACCTCTTTCGCGCTCGTGCAGAAGACGGGATAGCGATAGGTTTCGCAGGCGATGCCCGGCGCGCCGGGAGCCTTTGCGGAGTCCCCGGGCTGGACGTTTTGTTCCCATACGGCCACGCGGGGGAGAAAATTCCAGTCGCGCAGGGTGGCCTGACCGCTGACGCTCCGGGAACAAAGCATCAGCCGGGATACGACGGCGGTATCCGCCGGCTGCCCAGATCCGGGGAAAAAGCGAATATCGGACTCCCCGCTGATGGGGGGACCGCCCGGCATGTCCGAAAAGCAGAGACAATGCCGGCTTTCGCTCTGCTCGAAGTAGTAATAGATGCCTTCTTCCTCGCAAAGGCGGGAGAGGAAATGCAGATCGGACTCCCCGTACTGCACGCAGTATTCGCGCGGCGGGTAGGTCTTGCGGCATTTGAAGGCGAAGGTTTCGCCCGTGAAAAGGTGGCCTTCCAGAAGGAGAGTAATGATCTCCGGTACGCTCTTGTTCTGGAATATGCGATGATTGCGCGTCTGACCAAGAAACCAGAGGCGGGGGACGATGAGGCACTCGTAGTGCGTGAGGTGATTGCCCCGCCGCAGGCGGTGCATTTCGCGCACCAGACCGTGGACATGGCGAGCCTTGCCGGAGCGATCCGCTATGCGCAGCAGCGCGGGCGAACCGATGAAGGCGCAGAGGTTTTCATCGGCTGAGGGATGCACCAGCTCGACACGAAATTCGTAGGGCGTGCACACGGCCTCCTGGCCTGAAAAGGAATATACCGCAAAATCCTTACGACCATTGAGCGTCAGGGTAAACCAGGCAGTGTTCGCTTCATGTCGCACAGCGCGTCTCCCGTATGGTAGAGGATTGCCCGCGTCGGGCCCTGTGCCGACAGCATAAAACCGACTTGTCTATATGTCGAGGTGAAATATATATAAATTTATTTATTTTTTGTAACCGCTCAAAAACGAAGCGGAAAAGCGTCCCATCCGCACGGGCAAACCGACAGGTGGCATTCGTGAAAACGGGCAGGCTGAGAGGGTTGCCCCCTCAGTCGACAGGCAGGCCTCCTTCCCGACCAGGACGGCAAGGGAGAGGCGATATGGCGGGGAAGTCGCGCGGGGCGGCAGGCGTGCGAGGAAAAAGCGGCGCGCCGGCATGTGGCTGCCGGCGCGCTAAGGGGTCAGGCCGGCCTGTTGCCGCTCGCGTGGCAGTGTTGCACAGCGGCAAGCGCGGCCCGGAAGGTTTCATATTGGGCAACGGATTTTTGTCGCCATTCCTCTTCGAGCCGTCGCATGGCCTCTTCATCGCCCTGCGGGGGCTGGGGCGGCTCGGCTTCGGCCGCGAGTTCCTGGCGGCAGCTTTCCAGAAGGTCGTTCGGGTCGGGAAAGGTGTAGCTCATATCTCCTCCGCAATTTTCTTTATTCCTCATCCTCTTCAGGGCCGGCGTCACGGAAAAGCGGAGGGATGATCACGTTGTCGGGAGAGTAACGGTTCATCCAGCTTTCAAAAAAACTGTTCCGCATGCTGTTTGAAGAGGAATTCACTTCTAGTGTATGGGGATTAGTATCATAAACATTGTTTGCGAGATAGGTCAGACTCTCCAGCGGCAGATACAGCGGGCGCAGCAGATCGTGTACCTTGCCGTACTGGGGGAGGAAGTCGCCCTCGTCGCGATCGCCCAATTCCGGTTCGGGGCCGGCCTGGATGATGTAGCCGCCGTCATAGCGGCTGAGAGGGTAGCCCTCACCCAAGGCGCGCAGGCTCGCTTCCCCGCCGATGCGCTCCGCCAGATCGTCACAGAGGATGGTCAGCCAATTGATGCTGGCGATATTGTTTTCAAAACGATCTAACCTACTAGGAAAAAGCGGGCGTACCGGAGAGTCCAGGCCGGGATACCGCAGCAGCTCCCGCGTACACAGGTTATGTGTAGAAATAAAACTCAATTCTTCCCATTGTTGACTGATCCCCCAGCCGGCAGCGCCGCTATGGGGACGGAGGGCATCGCACCACTTGTGCACCAGGGCCGTGAAATCTTCGATGTTCCTGTCCAACAGAAAAAAAGAGGGCGCAAAGACCGCGCTGAAAAGACTTGTCGCGCGTTCCAGCGGGAGGTTATCCTCTCTAAGCTGCAAGAGGATATGCAGAGAGAACTTGGGCGGCAGTCTGTCAAATTCCTCGCCGGAGGCATGGGAGAATACGCAATATCGTGCCGCCGGGCGTCTGCCGCTTTCCTGCGCTTTACGGAAGGTGGAGACCCTCGGGGGCGTGACCTTGCCGTTCTTTGCCAGATGAAAGCGGGCGGGCGAGCCGCTGATGGAACTTTTTGCCTCCGGGCCGATGAGGGCAATGTATTCCTTGGCGCACTTGCAGACGGTCTCCTGCACTTCCGGCAGGTGCGCATTCTTGAAGTAGAGGGTGCAGGTCAGGGCGACTCTCCCTGCGGGCAACTTGTCAAAGGCCGGCGAGATCAGAAGAAAATTGTCCAGCGCCTCGCGAAGACGTTCCTTGTCCTGTTCCATGCTCATATCATTGGCTCCTCTGTGCTATATCGAAAAAATTTTTACACACGGCCTTATTCAATGATCGCCGAAAACCATCCGGCCACTCAAGCAGGCTAACCTTAGGGAAGCTGTTTACTTTTGGAGAGGAATTTAGTCATGGTAATCGCAGCCTTGAAACGCAATTTTGCGATATTTTGCATCGGAACTCCTTTTTTGTTAAATTTCGATTTTAAGCCTTCAAGCGTATTTTCTAGCTCTGTGTTTATTTTTTCCTGGGAGGCCTTGTCTTGCGTTGCAGCTTTTTGCAATGCCTTATCCACTTTTTCCAGCTCCTTCTCCGCTTGGCCGAAAGCAGCCTCTGCGGCCAGAGCCGCACCAAAAGTCTCGTCCAGACACTCTTGGAGTTCAGAATAGTTTTTTTGGTACTGTTGCGCAAGCTTAGAAGAAGCTGATTGGGTTGACTGTACTAGATTTTTCATCTCCTGAATCTGTTGCGCAGCCTCGCCATGCTTCGTCTCAAAATCAGATAGCTTGCTCTTGACCTCGTCGATTGCCTTTTGGGCCTCCTTGGCCGGATTGCCTGCACTCTCGCTTGCGGGCGTGTCTACCACCTGGTTTGCTTGCCTCGCCCCTGCCTTGGCAGCCTGCCCTTTCAGGCAGTTGCAACATTTTAGCTCGATCTTGAGCTCTTCTTGTATAATTTTTTTCTTCTTATTATAACTAGTATTTTCTAGAGATGAAATCTCTTTATTCTTTATTTCTTCTGTATTTCTGTTTCCTACTGTATTTTTTTCATATTTTTCTTTTATCTTTTTAATTTCTTTTTCTTTGTACACTTCAAAAGCTTCATCAATAAACATATTTTCTGTACTATTATTTTCACATCGTTGCATGAGATGCACAGGGCGTCCAAACTCATGATATTCAAAAATCTGTTTAACTGTTTCAGTAATATCTCCATCTTCCGTGGGAAACTTCATTTCCACGAATCGCTCTATATCATCAATCTTTATTTCTCCCTTCTGGGCAAAATTGCCGCTCAGCATGGCCATATCGGGGCGGACAAGGCGTTCCCCGGAGTTTTTCTTTGGCCCTTTGGGATTCATTATGCCGCGTCCCACATACGCACTCACGTTCTTTCCGGATTTATTGTTTTTCCCCGTGTTTATGGACAGTTCGGCCGCATAGCGTGAGTTGGGCAAATGTTCATGGCGTTTGTAATTATCATCGCGTATCCCATTGACACGATCGAAGACATCTTTCACGCATGTCTGATGAAGATTTCTCTTTGTATTTGGGTTGGAGCTTTTCGCGGGATGCCGGTCGCAGCAGCACATGACCTCGCAGAGCATCTTGTCTTCCATTGCCTGCCTGAGTTCTTTTTCCTTCTCGGGATCGGCCTGCGCGTTATTTTGTGCCGCCTCTTCCGGCGTGCCCTTTTCCGGTCGTTTTTGCGAGGAGCATTGCAGAGGCGTTGTCTTGTCATAAGCGGCTTTTGCGGCCATGCTGTCAGCATTGAGTATATTGTTCATGGCCCTGACAAAAGGGACTGCTGTTTTTTGGCAAACTGTTGAAAAGCCATGCGGGCTCATTTTCCTTCCTCCTCGTCCTGGCATTCTTCCGCAAACAGGCTCACCTCGTCCCAGCCTTTCAGACCCAGCTCGACAAGGTCATACATCTTATGTCCCGGAAAGCGGGCCGGCTGCCGCAGGATCTCCGCCACCGCCGGGTGCTGGTGCATCCCGGGGAAGTCGTCCAGCTCCAGATGGCAGAAGCTGTCAATATCCGCCTGCGATTCCAGGCCGAAGGACTGGGCAATGGCCACCGTTTTGCCCACCCGTTCCCGTATCTCGGCATCGGAAAGCGGCAGGAGCAGCCTGCAACGTCTTTTGAGCAGCGAACGGCACAGATCGACGAGCGCGACATCCTCAAGGTAACAGTCCTTGAAGGCTTTCCATTCCTCATCGCCGGCGTGCCAGCAGGGAGGGAGCCGCCCGGCCTCGATCTGCAGGAGAAGCTGGAAGGCGTCGTGCGACATGGACGGGAAGTGACAGCCGTACCACTGCGTTTGATAGCGCATGTCGGTCTCCGGCCAGAACAGGTTTTCCACCGGGCCGAAGAAGCGCATGGCCCGTTGCGCGGGAAGGGAGCGCAGCAAGGGCCGCAGCAGGGCGACGTCCTGGAATCTGAAGAGAAAGATGTCGTAGTTCTCCAGCCGGACCTGCGTACGAAAGGAAAAAAATCGCGCCAGCTCCTCCTTTGTCCGCGGCGACGTCAGCAGCGCATAAGGGCAGTCCCGCCAGTTGCCGCGCAGGGCGTGATAGAGAAAGCGTTTGTCTTTGGGCAGGGTGATGAGCTGCGGCCCGACATCCGCCACCCCGGCCAGCTCCGTGCCGGCATAGACCGCGAGTTGCGGCAAGCCGGAGAAGCGGTCCCGGATCACACGGGCAGCGGCTTCCAGCGCATTGTCGATAAGGACGTGGATGTGGCCCTCCGCAGCCAGCAGACGCGCGATGAGCTGGCGGTTCGCGCTGGGGCCGCAGGCTTCGATGGTGAGCGTGGTATCGTTCATGGGGCATGGCTCCTTGCCGGACTACTGGGAAAAGGCGACACAGGGATTCTTGCCCTGCGCGGCACGGCACAGGCAGTCTCTGGGCGGCGGCACGAATTCCGGGGGTGCGGGCACGTCAGGCCCTTCGCCGGACTGCGGCAGAAGCGGTTTCGCGGGCGTGCCTTCAGCCGCCGAACCGCCGCCGCCCAGGCGAATGGCCGGGCCCTGGATGCGGACGCCGGAGGCATCCAGCTTCAGCCAGGAATCGTCCGTCTTGACCGTCAGCTCGCTACCGGCCTCAAGCACCATCCGCTCGCCCGCGGCAATGTGGATTTCCGTGCCGGCCTTCAGCAGCCACTGCGTGTCCACACGGGTATGGCTGTCCGCGCGGACGGTCAGGTGATCGGCGGAGTCCAGCTCCGTCTTGCGCTGGCCGCGCAGGAGTTCGTGCGTCTCTCCGTGCGTCTCGACGCTGGTGTGGCGATCCGTCACCTGATGCCGGTCGTGCAGGATATGCTCTTTCCAGTCATTTTTGACATGGATGTTCACATCCTTTTCCGCGTGGACCACGACGGCCTCGGCGCCGCTTTTGTCCTCTATGCTCAGCTCGTTGAAGCCGCGCTTCCCCTTGCCGCCGGGGGTGGACATGCTTTTGAAGATGGTCCGCGTCTTGTGCGCCGGCAGCGCGTAGGGGGGATGCTGGCGGCATTGTAGACCAGCCCCGTGATGAGCGGCCTGTCCGGGTTGCCCTCCAGAAAGGACACGACGACCTCGTGCCCGATGCGGGGCAGGGCCATGCCGCCGAATTCCGTTCCGGCCCAGCCCTGCGCGACGCGAACCCAGCAGCTGGTCTTTTCGTCCCATTTCCCTTTCCGATCCCAGAAAAATTGCACCTTCACCCGGCCGTATTCGTCGGGGTGAACCTCTTCGCTGTCCGGGCCGGTGACGACGGCCGTCTGCGTCCCCAGGATGCGCTGTGCCGGATGCGCCAGCTCCGGGACGTAGCGGGTCTTCTCCGGGATGGCCAGCAGCGTGGCGGCATAGCTCATGCCGCGATCCGGCGCTTCATGCTCCAGCACCTGCGGCTGTTCGCCGCGATGCGTGACCCCGCTTATCCACCAGACGCCATTGCAGCGCGCCGATTCATGCCCGTATAGCGTGAAGGTGAAGCCGGGCAAAAAGCGGGATACGTCGGATTCGGCCTCCAGCCACGTCTGAAACGTCAGCTGCCGCAACAGCTGGATGCCGGTATAGCGTTGCGCCTCGGCGGCCGTCTGGAAGATATGGGGATACGCGTAGGTCTCGGCGCGCACTCCCGGCGCAATGGGCGCTTTGGAGGCGTCCGACTCCAGCTCGGAGTCCTCCAGAACGGTGGACGGCGTAAGAAAGCTCCAGTCGCGCAGGGTGGCCTGATCGCTGACGCTCCGGGCGCGAAGCGCCGCGCGGGAAACGACGGCGGTATCGGGCGTCTGGCCTGACCCGGGCACATAGCGGATGCGGGACTGTCCGCCGATGCTCGGGCCGCCCTGCGCGTCCGAAAAGCAGAGGCAATGCCGGTTCAGGGCATGCTCGAAATAGTAATAGATGCCTTCCTCCTCGCAGAGGCGGGAGATGAAGTGCAGGTCGGACTCCCCGTACTGCACGCAGTATTCGCGGGGCGGATAGGTCTCGCGGCATTTGAAGGCAAAGGTTTCCTGCGTGAATTTCTGTTCTTCCAGAATGCTGGTGATGATCTCCGGCACGGTCTTGTTCTGGAAGATGCGATAATTGCGCCGCAGGCCGAGAAACCAGAGGCGTGGCACTAGCCGGCAGCGGTAGAGCGTGCGGAGGTTGGCGGTATGCAGCTGCTCCATTTCCAGAATGACGCCATGCACAAGGCGCGACGCCCCCGAACGGTCGGCAATGGACAGGCAGGCCTCCTTCCCGACCAGGGCGGCAAGGGGTTCGCGCTCGAACAGGCTTACCAGATCGATGCTGAAGCTGTACGGTCTGCTGATCCGCTCCACCCCTGAAAAGGCGTACACCGCAAGGTCCGGCCTGCCGGAAACAAAGAAACGGAACCATGCGTCGTTGGCTTTTGGGAATGACATGGAGACTCCTTTCGGCAACGCCTGCCGGGTTCAGGACCTGCCGCGGCAGGCAGCGGCAAGTCTGCGCGCCGTAGAGCATTTTTTGTCCGGCCTGGCGTTTCGCGGAAAACGCGCGCTTTCTCCGCTTGGTTTTGGCCGGACGGCGCTGTGCCGCCGCCTCGCGTTTTCTCTTTGAAAAAAAGAAAGCGCTCTACAACGACGGGCCGGGAAACGGCAAAGGCGCGCACCGCACAGGCTGAAGGGATCGGCCCGTACGGCGCGGGGGCCTGCCGCACCGGGCTTTGCCGTCACGGCGTCCGGATCGGGAGGCGCGCACCGGCAGCCTTTCAGCGAAAAGATGTGTCCGGCTGATCGCCGCCATGAAAAGACGCAGGCCCCAGCCGCATGCACGGCCTCCGGGCAGTGCGCGGCCGCGCCGGAAAGGGGGGCGCTCCCCTTGCGGAGAGCGCCCGGCACGCTAGCCCTTGGAAGACATGGCGCGCCAGTCGTCGCTTTCCGACGTGCTGGCGATCTCGTGCGTTTTGACGATCTTGCGGTAGGTGAAGGAAACATCCTCGAGGTGCGTGAAATGCTCCTGCGCGGGGTCCTGACAGTTGGGCATGTAGGAGGTGATGTCCACGATGATGGCGTCCTCAAGCGCGATGGTGAAATAGTGCTCCATCGTGCCGGCGGCGGACGTGCGGTAGAACTTCATCTCCACCTTGGGCAGGCGCTCGCCCGCGGTCAGGGCGCGGAAGAGCAGGGGGGAGGACTTGTCAATGACCTTGGTGATCTTCAGCGCCTTGTGGACGCGCTGACCGGAAGGCTGGCCGGACTGGGGGTCGCGGGGCAGCATGATGGTATGGCTGAACGCCTCGACAAGGCATTCGTCTTCATGGCCTTCCTGATAGATGTTGCCGACGGAAGACTCGGTGAAGTTGCCGGCGGTGATGAGACCCTGATGTTCTCCAGTCACGGAAAGGTATGCGGGTACGGGCATATGCGATGCTCCTGCGGTAAAAGGTGAATATCAGTTTTCCTTTAAGCAATGAACATGCCAAATATTCATCTATATATTTCAGGTGGTTAAGATGGCGATTTTCCAGCCGGACGGACAGTTTTGTCCCGCGCCAAAAGGGAGTCAGGGCAATATTTCCACTAACATTTTGAAATAACATAAAAAGAATGGCGGACAAATCTGTCCGCCGCGCTTGCGGGCCATGCAGAGGATTTTTACATAACTCGTTGAAAAATAACGATAAAATACGATGGACAGTTTTGTCGCCTAATAAAAACAATACGTTATGAGCGCGAGGACAATTTTGTCCGCGATGCCGTATGCGGATCAACCGCTGGCGACGGCATGAAACGCCGGGGGAAAAGTTTTAACTTTATAGGTATATACTTTACTCTTTTTCGCTACATTGCGACGCGAAGCATATGCCGCCGAGGGACTGCTTTAAGCGATGCGCTGTGTTTCTTGCCAGAGTTGATTAGTCAAGGTACGATTGTGGCATTCTTGTAACAGCCTGTCGTTTCGTGGAAAAGCGTGGTTTTTCGCTTGGTTTCGGCCGGGAAGTTCTGCGCCTCTGCCTCGCGTTTTCTCTTTTCTGGCAGTGCGCGGCTTGCATTTAAACCTGTGACACAACAGCGGCGGGCGTGCCGTTCCATTGCAAAATCATTCCTTCTCGACCAGCGAGGGGAAGTTTGACATGCTTGAAAGAAGATGCGACAAGGCCAGCAAAAAACAGATCAGGAAAAGGGAGCGATCTGGGGAAAGAAGCAGCCCGGTCATGGAGGCAGGCCCGCGTGCCGTTCTGGCTGCTTCCGCCAATCGCAGCCATGCCGGCGAAAACAAACGCCGCTGTACTGTACAGAGGCGGCAACCGTCGCGGGCAACAGGGGAGAGCACTATGCTGTACGCCCATTCTCTGCCGGATCACCCGGAAACCGACTGGCAGACGCTGGAAGCCCACCATGCGGGCGTTTCCCGTCTGGCGGCGGACTTTGCCGCTGTCTGGGGAACGCCGGAAACGGCCTCTCTGCTCGGCAAGATCCATGATACCGGCAAGCGGTCGGACGCCTTCCAGCAACGTCTGCGCGGCAGGCCCGGCCGTGTGGATCACAGTTCGGCGGCCTGTCTGTACCTCATGCGCCAGTGGGGGGAGGAGGCCCGTCCCGACGCGGGCAGGCTGCTGGCCCGTCTGCTGGCATATCCCCTGCTGGGGCATCATGGCGGCATGCCCGATCACGGCGCGGAAGCCGCCGAAGGGACATTGGCCTGGCGCCTGTACGGAGCGCGGGCGCGTGACGTGCCGGACTGGCGGGCCGAGGGCTGTGCGGCGCTTCCTCCGTCCATGACCTTTTGGCGGGAACTGCAAGCCCTCATGTGCCTTGAGGGCAGAAAGCCCGACCCCTTTGCCGTCAGCTTCCTCCTGCGCATGCTCTATTCCTGTCTGGTGGATGCGGATTTTCTGGATACCGAAGCCTTTTGTGCGGCGGACCGGGCCGCGCTGCGCCCTGCATGGCCGTCATTGGCGGAGCTGGCGCAACGCTTTGCGGCAGCCATGAGCGAGCGCGGCTTTCTGAGCGGCCCCGAGGTGACGGAAGAGCATCTGCATGCCGGGGCGGCAACGGCTTGCGGCAGTGAGGAGCGGCGCGCGGCCATCGCCACGGCGCGGCGCTACATGTTGCAATGCTGCTGCCGGGCGGCGGAAGCGCCTCCCGGGGCATTCTCCCTCACCATGCCCACGGGCGGCGGCAAGACGCTTTCCTCGCTGGCCTTTGCCCTGCGCCATGCTCGCGCGCACCGCTTGCGGCGCATCATCCTCGTCGTCCCCTATACGAGCATCATCGAGCAGAATGCCGAGGTCTTCCGGCAGGTGCTGGGGGATGACGCCGTGCTGGAGCATCACAGCAATTTCCTGCACCCGGAAGAGGAGCGGGAAGACGGTGATGCGCGTGCCGCCCTTGCTTACAAGTTGAGTACGGAGAATTGGGATGCCCATGTCATCGTGACGACATCGGTGCAGTTCTTCGAATCGCTTTTTGCCGATCGTCCCTCCCGTTGCCGCAAACTGCATAATGTGGCGGGCAGCGTGATCATCCTGGATGAAGTGCAGATGCTGCCCATCCCCCTGGTGCAGCCCTGCGTCGCGGCCCTGCGCCTGCTGACGCGGCACTACGGCTGTTCCGTGCTGCTGTGTACGGCCACGCAACCGGCGCTCATGCGGTCGGCCTGCCTTGCGGACGGGTTCCGTGAGGAGGAGATCACGCACATCATCCCCCCCGCGGCTTTGCCGCCCCTGTTCCGCATCTTCCAACGCACACGGCTGGAACAGACCGGCGTGCTGGATGACGAGACCCTGGCGCGACGCCTGTCCGGAGAGCGGCAGGTGCTTTGCATCGTCAATTCCCGCCGGCATGCCCGGGAACTCTTCCTCCTTCTGGAAGAGAGCGAGGCAAACCTGCATCTCAGCGCGCGCATGACCCCGCACCACCGGAGCCGGACCGTGCGCATCATGCGGGAACGGCTGGCGGCCGGGTTGCCGTGCCGCGTCATCAGCACTTCGCTCATCGAGTGCGGGGTGGATATCAGCTTCCCGGTGGTCTGGCGGGAGAAGAACGGACTTGACGTGCTGGCTCAGTCCGCCGGGCGCTGCAACAGGGAAGGGGAGGCCGCCGCGGGACGCGTATACTGCTTCACGTCGGACAAACCCCTGCCGAAACGCGCCGCCGAGCTGGCCCGCCGCCGTCAGGCCTTCGATGCCGTGGCCGGGAAGGAGGATCCCTTTGCTCCCGACAGCGTGCGCGATTATTTTCAGGCCTTGTACGCCGCCTGCCCCAGTCTGGATGAAGAAGGCATACTTGCGGATCTGCGGGCGGACAATCCTCCCGGCAGAGTGCCGGAGCATTTTCGCTTCGAGACGACGGCGCGCCGTTTCCGCTTCATCGACGAGCAGACGGAGAGCGTCATCGTGGAGCGGGGGGAAGCGGCGGAACTCATCCGGCAGGTGGAGGACGGCATGCTCTCGCCCGCCATCCTGCGCAGGCTGCAGCGCCATACGGTGCAGGTCTATCCGCATGAGCTGGAACTGATGCGGCGGGACGGCCGCATCGACAGCGTGAAGGGATTCCTGCATGTCCTGCGCGGCGGGCAGGGCTACAACGAACGCCTCGGCCTCGACGTCGCCCTGGAGCAGGGCCTGCCCGTGGCGGATCTGCTTTTTTAGAGCAATTCCACATTGAAAATGTGGATTGCTCTGGTAGTCGCGAGAGCGACTACCCACAAGCGAACACACGGAAAAACCACGCTTTTTCCGTAGTGTGAGGGCAGCGTCAGCATGGAAATCGGGCACAATTTCAATGCGAATCCGGTCTAACGTAGTTTTCGAGGGAAAGGGGGAGGAGGCGTTTCCCCCTTTTCTTCATATATGAAATCTGGTATCAACTTTAGCTATATATCCTTATTAGGCAAGGAGGCCCGCATGAGAGGCGTACGGCTGAAAGTCTGGGGAGAACATGCCCTGTTCACACGCCCGGAAAACAAGGCGGAACGCATGAGCTACGACGTGCCGACCCCTTCGGCGGCGCGCGGCATACTGGAAGCCATCCACTGGAAGCCCGCCATCAGGTGGGAAGTGGAGCGCATCCATGTGCTCAATCCCATCGTCTTTGACAGCATTCGCCGCAATGAAGTCGGGAAGAAGGGGCCTGCCCCCAGAGAGATCAGGGAGGCGGCGACAAAGGGGAAAAATCTTTCCCTGAGCGTGGAGGATACGCGGCAGCAGCGGGCATCCCTGGTGCTGCGCCATGTGGCCTATGTCATCGAAGCGTCCTTTGAGCTGACGGACAAGGCCGGGCCTGAAGATAACGAAGGCAAGCATATCGACATCTTTCGCCGTCGGGCCGCGCGCGGGGCCTGCTTCCAGCAGCCCTGTCTCGGCTGCCGGGAATTCCCGGCCTACTTTTCTCTGCTCGGCGAGGAGGAAGACCTGCCGGAGTCGGCCCTGCGGGCGGACGCTCCGCGCGATCTGGGCCTGATGCTCTATGACCTGGATTTTGCGCACGGCATGCGGCCCATGTTCTACCGGCCGCGCCTGGAGCAGGGCATCATCGATGTGGCCCGCTGGAAGAGGGAGACGCTATGTCGTATCTGAACGAGCTTTGCCGCTTTTATGAGCGCATGACGCGGAGCGCGGATTCCGGCATGCCCCCGGACGGCATGACCGCGGAAAACATCTCCTTTGCCCTGGAGATCGACACGGCGGGCGATCTGATCGCCGTGGCGGACCTGCGTGACGGCAAGGGCAGAGGACAGCGGCTCTTCGTCCCGGCGCGAGTGCCGCGCGCAAGCAATGTTGCCGCCAATTTCCTGTGGGACAACACCGGCTATGCGCTGGGGGTGGACGGCAAAGGCAAGGAACAGCGTACCCGGCAGACGGCGGCGGCCTTTCGCGAATTGCACCAGCGTTTGCTTGCCGGCTGCACGGATACGCATGCCGTGGCTCTGCTGGCCTTTCTGGAACGCTGGCAGCCGGCGCATTTTGCCGCGCTGGACGTGCGCGAGGCGCTGCTCGACAGCAATGTGGTCTTCCGCCTGACGGGCGAAGAGGGCTTCTTGCATGATGTCCCGGCCCTGCGGGAGATCTGGCGGGCCGCGCGGCGGGCGGACGATGCCGGGGCGGGCCGGGGCATCTGCCTCGTCAGCGGCGAGGCCGGCCCCATCGCGCGGATCCATCCCTCGGTCAAGGGCGTCGTGGGGGCGCAAAGTTCCGGGGCCGCCCTGGTTTCCTTCAACTGCCCGGCGTTTGAGTCCTATGGCAAGGAGCAGAGCTTCAACGCGCCGGTCAGCGAAGAGGCCGCGGCGGCCTACACCTCTGCCCTGAACTATCTGCTGGCGCGGGAACACCGGCAGATGGTGCGCATCGCGGATACCAGCCTGGTCTTCTGGGCGGATGCGCCCGTGCCGGAAGAAAGCTGCCTCGGGGATCTCTTTGATCTCACCTCTTCCGACGATTCCCCGCAGGACAGAACGCAGGTGGAGCGGCTCAAGGCCATTTTGCTGGCCCTGCGGCGGGGCAGCCCGCTCAATGAGGCGGACGCCGCCTTGTCGCCGGACGTACGCTTCTTTGCGCTGGGGCTGGCCCCCAATGCCGCCCGCCTGAGCGTGCGCTTCTGGCTGTCCTCCACCCTGGGGGACATGCTGCGCCACTGCGGCCGCTGGTACGCGGATCTGGCGCTGGAACGGCAGTTCCCGGAAAAGGAACCGGAATTCCCGCCGCTCTGGCTGCTGCTGGACCGCATAAGCACCCCGGGCAGGAACAAGATAGTGCCGCCCGCGCTGGCGGGACAGCTCGGCCGCGTCATCCTGAGCGGGGGCAGACTGCCGGAAAGCCTGCTCGGCGTGGTGCTTGCCCGCATCCATGCCGAACGGCGGCCGGACTATTTTCGGGCGGCTCTGATCAAGGCCTGGCTCTGCCGCAACAAACATGAGGAAAAGGACATGACGACACTAAATACGGATGAAGACAACATCGGTTACCGGCTGGGCAGAGTCTTTGCCCTACTGGAAAAGGCGCAGCGCGACGCTCTGGGGAGGGAGGTCAATGCCCCTCTGCGGGAACGCTACATCGGATCGGCCTCGGCCACGCCGCGTCTGGTCTTTCCCATGCTGCTGCGTCTGGCGCAGCACCACGTCACCAAGGCCAAAAAGAATCAGTTCGACGGCTACGATGTCCGATTCAGCCGGCAGGTCGGCGACATACTCGCCGGCATGAGCGATTTTCCCGCCACTCTCTCGCTGGAGGATCAGGGGCGCTTCATGCTGGGCTATTATCACCAGAACAATGCCAATTATCGCAAGAACGACACCGCGCAGCCTGACGCGGGCGAGGAATAGGAGGGAAAAACAATGACCGCCATTGCCCATCGTTATGATTTTGTCCTGTTTTTTGATGTGGAGAACGGCAATCCCAACGGCGATCCCGATGCGGGCAACATGCCCCGCCTCGACCCCGAGACCGGGCACGGCCTGGTGACGGACGTCTGCCTCAAGCGCAAGGTGCGCAATTATGTGGAGCTGGCGCAGGGCGAAAAGGAGCGTTTCCGCATCTATGTGCAGGAAAAGGCCGTGCTGAACGAACGTCATGCCGAAGCCTATACGGCCCTCTCTCTGAAATCCGAGGCCAAAAAGCTGCCCAAGAAGGAAGAAGAGGCGCGCGCCCTCACCCGCTGGATGTGCGACAACTTCTATGACGTGCGTACCTTCGGCGCGGTCATGACGACGGAAGTCAACTGCGGACAGGTGCGCGGCCCGGTGCAGTTCACCTTTGCCCGCAGCGTGGAAGCCATCGTGCCCGCCGAGGTGAGCATCACGCGCATGGCCGTCACCAATGCCAAGGACCGGGACAATGAGCGGACGATGGGGCGCAAGTTCATCGTGCCCTACGGCCTGTACCGCATGGAAGGCTTCATCTCCGCGCCGCTGGCGGAAAAGACGGGCTTTTCCGATGAGGACGTCAACCTGCTCTGGGAGGCCCTGACGCGGATGTTTGAAAACGACCGCTCCGCCGCCCGCGGCAAGATGAGCAGCCGCAAACTCTTTGTCTTCCGGCATGAGAACCGCATGGGCAATGCCCCGGCGCAGACCCTCTTTGACCTCGTGCAGTGCCGCCGCGTCGGCGAAGGGCCGGCACGCGCCTTTGCGGATTATGCCGTCGGCCTGTCTGGCCCCTGCCCCGAAGGCGTCAGCGTGGAGGAAAAGCTCTAAGATGAGGGAGGTCATGCTGTCCGCGCTCCAGCACTATGCCTTTTGTCCGCGTCAGTGCGCCCTGATCCACATCGAGCAGGTGTGGCAGGAAAATGCCCACACGACCGAGGGAAGGCTGTTGCATGAAACGGCGCATGCGTCCGGCGGCCGGATGCGCGGCGGTATGAAGTCCGTCACCAATCTTGAACTGGCCTCGGCATACTGGGGGATCTACGGCAGGGCGGATGTGGTGGAATTCCGGCAGGAAGGCGGCACATGGCTTCCCTGCCCGGTGGAATACAAAAAGGGCCGCCCGCATCCCGATCATGACGCGGACGCCGTGCAGCTCTGCGCCCAGGCTCTTTGTCTGGAAGAGATGCTGGGCGTTTCCCTTGCCGAAGGGGCACTGTATTACGGCAGTACCCGCCGCCGGCAGCGTGTGACGTTCACGGCGGCCTTGCGGGAACGCACGGCCGCCGTCATCCAGGCGGTGCGGGCGCTGCTCGAGACAGGAGTCATCCCGCCCGCCCGGGAAAAGGCGGCCTGTGCCGCCTGTTCCTTAAAGGATCGTTGCCTGCCGGGCGTTTCGGAGGATTCCGCTTCCCGCTATGTCAGGAAGTTATGCGAGGATGAGGGATGAAGCAGCATTTGAACACCCTGTTTGTCACCACGCAGGATACCTGGCTGTCCAAGGAGGGGGAGTGCGTCGTCCTTTCTCTGGAAGGGGAAAAACTGGGGAAGATCCCCCTGCATACCCTGCAGTCCATCGCCTGTTTCGGCCATGTCGCCTGCAGCCAGTATCTGCTGGAACGCTGCGCCCAGCTCGGCATAACCGTTACCCAGCGCGCCGTAAAGCCTCGCCCTTCAGGGCGGGGATATAAGGCGCACCTTAACTGGAATTTTTGCCTTTAA
>NZ_CALUWS010000056.1 GCF_944324525.1 uncultured Desulfovibrio sp. | reverse complement strand
AGAGTAGACATGGTAACCTCCGTCTCCATACCTACTCTTTTTTGAAGCGTATGGAAATAATGAGTCCTGACCCTAGTTTGAAGAAGCGTTTTTCCTGGATGACTTCCAGCAGTTTCGCCTGAAGGGGGAGGGGGATCTCCCCCACTTCATCGAGAAAGAGGGTGCCGCCGTGCGCCTGCTCGATGCGGCCGGGTTTGCCGCGCTGCCGCGCGCCGGTGAAGCTGCCGGATTCATAGCCGAAAAGTTCCGACTCCAGCAGACTGTCGGGGATGCCCGCGCAATTGGTCTCCACCAGCGGTCCGGAGGAGCGCTGCCCGGCATGGTGCAGGAGCCGGGCCACCACGTTCTTGCCCACGCCGGACTCGCCGGTAATGAGGATGCCCGTATCGAGGTCGGCCACCTTGCGCACATTCTCCAGCACTTCCTGCATGGCCGAGCTGGCGTAGACCACGCCGCCGTAGGGCAGGGGCGGCGTCTTTTCCTCGTGCGGGGTCCCAGCGGAAAGGATGTTCTGGTATTCGTCGTACAGACGCAGCGAATAGGCCGGATCGACCGTATAACTAACCACCAGCGAGATGTCCCCGTTCTGGTCATAGACGGGGACGCCGGTCACGATATTGAGCTGCCCGGACTGGGCGGTCTCGGTCAGCGTGACGACGCGGCGGGTCTTGAGCACCAGCGCGGCCACGGAGGGCGTGAAGACGCGCTCCGCTTCCAGCTCATAGGTGGTGCGGCCCACCACTTCGTCCCGGGAAATGCCGTAATTGCGCTCAAAGCAGGAGCTGACCCAGAGGATGACGCCGTCCTTGCCCACAATGGCTATGTTGTCATGCAGGGCTTCCATGACGGAGAACAGCGAACGCAGCGAAGGGTACTGGGCACAAAGAGTACGATATTCCGTGATGTTCATGATGCGACCGGCGGGCTGGCGGAAGGGGACAGGCGTGCGGGACGCTTCCGCACGCGGCATGCGTCAAACGGCATCAGCCTACATGAGGCCCGCCCGTCGGTCAAAAGGAAGGGTGAGGGGGGCGGTCAGACGACCGCCTCGATGACGGCCCCGGCAAGCAGACGCCCCGCCGCGTCATAGACGGCCGCGATCTGCCCGGGAGCGCTGGGAAAGTGCGGGCCATGCGCCGCATCGAGCCGGATGTGCAGACCTCCGTCGGGCAGGAGGCGTACGTTCGCCGGAACAGGCCGCTGGCGGTAACGGAGGCGGACGAACAGGGGGGCCCCGTCGCCGGAGGAGGAAAGCCGGGCCGCCATGTCCGGAAGAAAGAGGTTAGCCGGGCCGGTGCGGCAGGCGCGCATGCCAAGCAAAGCGCGGCCGCCCACCAGCAGGGCCTGGCGCGCCACATCCTTGCCGAGGACGTAGAGCGGCTCGCTGTGGGCTATGCCGAGCCCGCGGCGTTGCCCTTCCGTATAGCGCCAGAGCCCGTCATGCCGGGCGATGGGGCGTTCCCCGTCGGGCGTGCGCAGGAGGACGGGCCCGCCGGGCGGCGGCGGGATGCCCTCGGCGGCCCAGCGTCGCCCGAGGAAGTCGCGGTAGGCGTCCTCCCCGGCGGGGATGAAGCAGATCTCCTGGCTCTCGCCGGGCACGGGGACGTCCAGTCCGGCGGCGGCGACAAGGGCCCGGCAGTCCTGCTTGGTCAGCTCGGCCAGGGGGAAAAGGACGTGCTGCAGGGCGTCCGGCGGCACGAGCGCGAGGAAATAGGCCTGATCCTTCTGGGCGTCCGTGGCGGGAACGAGCAGCCGCTGTCCCGTCGAGGGATGGACGGCGCAGCGGGCGTAATGTCCGGTGGCCAGCGTCACGGCGGAGAGCTGCCGGGCGGCGTCGAGCAGGACGCCGAACTTGATGGACGCATTGCACAGGGCGCAGGGGTTCGGCGTCCGGCCCTGCGCGTAGGCCCGGACGAAAGGGGCAACGACCGCCTGGGCGAAGCGTTGGCGGGCATCCAGCAGATAGAGGGGCACGCCGAGGCGGCGGCAGGCTGCGCGCAGACCGGGCAAAGCGGGGGAGACGGCCGCCAGTCCGGCATCGGTGAGGCCCGGCGGCATATCCGGCGCAAGAGGGGTGGGCGTGCTCTCTCCAGCCGTGGGGACATGCCAGAGGCGCGGCGCATCCGCGGCTGCGGAAAGCGGAAGACCGCCGGACGGCAGGACGCCGCCGGCGGTCGTTTCTGTATCGACGGAAGGGAGGAAGAGCCCGTGCAGGGCCAGCGGATCGTGCCCTTCTTCCCGAAGGCGGCAGAGGGCACAGAGGCTGTCCACGCCGCCGCTGACGGCTACGGCGATGCGGGCCATCAGAGGATCTGGTTCAGGAACTGGCGCAGCCGGGGATGACGGGGCGCGGTGAAGAGCCTGTCCGGCGCGCCCATTTCCAGGATCTGCCCCTGATCCATGAAGATGATGCGGTCGGCGACCGTGCGGGCAAAGCCCATTTCATGGGTGACGCAGACCATGGTCATGCCGTCTTCAGCCAGATTGACCATGACGTCCAGCACTTCGCCGACCATCTCGGGGTCAAGGGCGGAGGTGGGTTCGTCAAAAAGCATGATGGCCGGCTGCATGGCCAGGGCGCGGGCGATGGCCACACGCTGCTGCTGTCCCCCGGAAAGCTGGGCCGGGTAGACATTGGCCTTGTCGCTGATGCCCACGCGCTTGAGCAGGGCGAAGGCGCGGTCTTCGGCGTCCTTGCGGGGCAGCTTGAGCAGCTTGATGGGCGCAAGGGTGACGTTCTGCAGCACGGTTTTGTGCGGGAAAAGATTGAACTGCTGGAAGACCATGCCGAGGTTGCGCCGCATCACGTTGATGTTGTTGTGGTGGTCGGTGATGTCCTGCCCCTGGACGACGATGCTGCCGCGGTCGATCTCCTCCAGCCGGTTGATGGAGCGCAGGAGCGTGGATTTGCCGGAGCCGGAAGGGCCGATGACGACGACGCGTTCGCCGGGGGCGATGTCCAGACTGACGTCCTGAAGGGCGGCATTCTTGCCGAAATACTTCCAGACGTTCCTGATGCTGATGATCGGGGTGGTGTTATCGTTTTCCATCATAGTAGTTCAGCCGGGATTCCATTATGCTGACCACCTTGGAAAGCAGCAGCGTGATGATCAGGTAGATGAGGGCGATGACCGTGTAGGTCTCAAAGTAAAGATAGCTGTTGTTGGCGAAGCTGCGGGCCCGCTGCATGAGGTCGGGCAGGGAGACCACGGAGACAAGCGCCGTATCCTTGAGCATGGCGATGCACTCGTTGCCGATGGGCGGCAGGATGGTGCGCCAGGCCTGCGGCAGGATGACGTAGAACATGGTCTGGAAGCGGTTGAAGCCCAGCGAGCGGGCGGCTTCGGTCTGCCCCTTGGAGATGGCCAGGATGCCCGCGCGGAACACTTCGCCCATGTACGCGCCGTAACAGAAGCTGATGGAGATGACTGCCGCGGCCGTGCGGCTCAACTGCAGCATGCCGGACAGGGCGTAGTAGAAATAGAAGATCTGCACCAGCAGCGGGATGCCGCGGATGACTTCCACATAGGTGGAGGCCACAAGATTGATGATCCGGTTCTGAGAGATGCGCCCGAGCCCTGTCAGCAGGCCCAGCGGCACGGCGCAGCAGATGGAGAGGACGGTTACCTGGAATGTGGCCGCAAGACCGTCGGGCACGAAACGAAGGATTTGGAGATAGGGGTCGGGCCTGAACCATGCCAGCCAGCAGAGGGTCATGATGGCGCCGGCCAGCGCGATGGACCAGGCGTTGACGATGCGCCATTCCCGGGGATCGGGGATGGAAGGGCCCTCGGTGACCATGATGATGGTGTTCTTGCTCTGGCCGTCGCGGCTGTCCGGCATGGCGCTTTCCTTGGTCACCATGACGATGTTGCCCTTGCTCTGGCCGTCGATCTTGTCCTGCATTGCCGGTTTTCCTGCGTAGGTAAGACGTCAGCGTGCGGGGGCACGCGGCCCCCGCACCATATGCGGGCCCTAGTTGGCGGCGCCCATCCACTTTTCCTTGAGCTTGGCTTCGGTGCCGTTCTCACGCACGATCTTGATGCCCTTGTTGAGCTTTTCCACCAGGTCCTTGCGGCCCTTCTTGACGGTGAAGCCGTAGTATTCGGCATCGTCGGTGACCAGCGGGATGTTGAGCTTCTTGGCGTATTCGGCCTTCTTGTTCATGTAGTACATGGCGACCGGATCGTCGCAGATGACGGCGTCGATGCGGCCGGCCACCATATCCTGGATGGCCAGACCCACGTCGTCATATTCGCGGATGGTGGCGCCCACGTTGGCCTTCTGCATGACGAAGATGCCGGTGGTGCCGATCTGGCCGCCCACGCTCTTGCCCTTGAGGTCTTCGAGCTTGGCGATGGACTTGCCGGCAGGCATGATCACGGCCTGACGCACTTCATAGTAGGGATCGGAGAAGTCGAAAGCCTTCTGGCGTTCGGGGGTGATGGTGGTGGAGGAGGCCACGATGTCGTAGTTGCCCGCCGCCACGCCGGCGAAGATGCCGTCCCAGGCGATGTTGCGGATCTCCACCTCGAAGCCGGCGGCTTCGGCCACGGCGCGGATGTAGTCAAAGGAATAGCCGACGGGGGTCTTGTCCTTGTCGAGCGTTTCCATGGGCGGCCAGGTGCAGTCGCCGGCGACGATGTAGGTTTCGGCAGCCGCGGGGCTGCACCAGAGGGTCAGGGCCAGCAGGGCCAGGGCAAATTTGCGCAGCATTGTGCATCCTCCAGAAGTGATGAATACGGACCTGTCCGGCCTGACAGAAGACCGGACATGCGCGCACGGCCATGCTCCCGCGGGGCCCGGCCGAAGGGTCGGGATGCCGCGGGCATCAGCCGTGTCGCAAAAAGTTCTTCGTATGTAGCTGCGGGGGCCGGAGGCGTCAAGCCCTTACCATGAGTTGCCGGGGTTGGGATCCTTGTCCTCGGCCGGGGCCAGTATCGCCGCCGGCGCGGACATGCGGCCCGAGGTCTCGCCCTCCGCATCGTCCCGGTCGTCCTTGAGGGCCTGCTGCACGAACCAGTCCTCACGGATGCGCCAGGACGCCGCCGCCGTGTAGGCGGGGGAGGAGTAGCCCACGGACAAAACGAGCGTCCGCCGGGCATGCTCCTGCAGGCGGATGAGCAGGGGCGTGAAATCGGCATCGCCGGACAGGATGATGAATTCGTCGAACTTGGTGGGATGGGAGAGGTCATCCATGCAGTCCATGACCAGATGGATGTCGGTGCTGGTCTTGCCGCGCGAGGTCAGCGGAGGGCAGTCCACCACCTGAAAGGCGCTGCGGGTGAACTGATGCCGGAATTCCTGATAGCGCTGCGGATTGAGGTAGCACATGCGTTTGAGGATGCGCCGGCGCACGCCGTCGCCATAAAGGATGCGCAGGGCATGGTTTTCCAGCCAGCGGACCCAGCGGTACGGGGTGCTGCCGAAAGCGCGGGCCGCTTCCGGATCCGCCTCCAGGAAGCGCGTGTAGATATTGTCGAAATCCACATACAAGGCACTGAACACTTCATCAAAGCCACTGAAACGAGCCATATTCCGTCCCCAAAGAAAAGAAAAATGTCGAAACCGGGGAAAATCCGGACGATCCCCCTTCACAGCGTTGTACACAGCCGGGGCGCTGCTGTCCAGATGGCAAGCCGGTTCGCGGACTTGAATTTGACGGGCGTGTCGGCTAGCGTAGCGCGGTAGATTGCCTATGTGGAACCTTGTCATCGATATTTTTCCGCGCATGTCGTCGCGTGCGCTGCGTGATCTCTGGCGTGACGACCGCGCCGGATTCTGGTATGGCGCTCTGTTCTGGACCTTCTGGCTGTCGCTGGCGAGCTTCCCCATCGGCTACGGCGCGCGGGAGGTGCTGCCGCCGCTGTGCGCCGTCTTCCTCTTCTGCTACTACCGTCATGCCTGGGCGCGGTCGGTATGGCGGCGTCTGCTCGTGCGGCCGCTGTTTTACTGCCTGTGGGCCATGATCGTGCTGGGCGTGCTCTGCTCGGGGGATATGTTCGCCTCGCTCCTGCATGCCGGGACAGGGCTCAACAAGGGCTTCATCCTGCCCATCATCGGCATGGAATGCGTCCGGGACGGCAGGGATCTGCGCCGGCTCGTGGCGGCCTGCGTCGTGGCCTGCGTCTGGGAAGGGCTGGACGGCATCTGGCAGGCCTGGACGGGCTTCGACTTCATCATGGGCTATACGCTCAACGGCGGACGCCTCACCGGGAGCCTCGGAGACTATTCCGTGGGCAACTACATCGCCCTGGCCCTCATCCCTGCCTTTGCCTGCTGGCATCTGCTGCGGGAGCGCCTTTCCGTGCAGGCATCGTCACTGCTGCTGGCCGTGCTGCTTTTCCCGGCCTTCTTCCTGCTGGAAGGGGCCAGCAGCCGCAGCGCCTTCCTGGCTGTGGGGGCCTCGTTCGTGTTCTGGTGGGCCATCGCGCGCCCCCCTGTCTCCTGGCGTCTGCTGCTCACGTTGCTGGTCCTGGCGGCAGGCTTCGTGGTGTGGCAGCAGTCCCGGCTGGGGCTTTCCGTGGTGGCGGGCGACGGGCGCTGGAGCCTGTGGCGTCTGGGCTGGGCGGTCTTCTGCCGGCATCCTGTCTTCGGCGCCGGGGCGGGGCAGTACAATGCCGCTTTCAGAGCGCTGGGGCTGGTCCCCGAGCGGGATGCCATCACCATCAGCCATCCGCACAACCTCTATCTGGACATCCTCTACGCGCACGGTCTGGTGGGCTTCACGCTGGGCATGACCTTCCTGCTGGGCTTCGCCATCTGGGGCTACCGGCGCATACGGCCGCAACTGGCCGGCTGGGCCGTGGGGACGCCGCAGCGCCTCTACTGGCAGCTGACGGGCTGGTTCTGGTGCGGCTACATGGGCTGGCTGGTCAACGGCATATTCGGGCACGACTTCTACCGCACCTGGTGGCTGGGGCTGGCCATGTGCTATCTGGGCATCTTTTGCGGTGCCATCGTCAATGGCGAACGCTGTCCGGAGGTCCGTTAGGGCCTGTTGACGCCATTCGTTGTCTGTTTGGGAGAAGGGAAAACCCTCGCTCTGCTGTCGATGTCCGTAAGGCTCCTGCGTCGCCTAACGGACACGGCCTGCGGCCGCCTTTCGGTCGCGCTCTGCTGTCGATGTCCGTAAGGCTCCTGCGTCGCCTAACGGACACGGCCTGCGGCCGCCTTTCGTTTGTAAAATTTGTGTTGTCACGCCCTGGGGCCCGGTAACGCTTCACAGCGTGTTTTTCTGCTGATAATGTCCGCGAAGGCCTCCTTCCTCTCAAATCGATAAGCCCAATCAGCCGTCCATACTGCGTCTGCCCTTGGGGCGGGAAGCGCCGCGCGTCCCTGTCTCTGCCCCCGCTTCCAGCAAGCAGCGAATAGCATCGCCAGGGCCTGACGGGCACGGCCCCACGTGCCGTGCCGTGTCGTGCCGCGGGCGCGTTCCCCGGTTGTTCAGTCGTCGCCACGGAGCTGCCTGTACCGGCGCCAGAGCGTGACGCGGCTGATGCCCAGCAGCCGTGCCGCCTGCGTGCGGTTGCCGCCCGTGAGGGCCAGGGCGCGGCGTAGCTCGCCGTCATCGTCCGCGGGCGAGATGGCGGGCGTCGGCGCGTCGAAGCAGCGTATGCGCTCCTCTTCCGTAAAGACCTCCCTGATGATCCGCTCGTCGATGCTGCCCTGCTGTCCGTAAAGGGCCACGAGGCGCTCCATCATGTTCATGAGTTCCCGGACGTTGCCCGGCCAGTCGTATGCCTGCAGCAGGCGCAGCGCGCCCGGAGCAAGACTCATGCTCGCGCCGACCCTGCCGGTGAGACGGGCCAGAATGTTCCGCGCCAGCACGGGGATGTCCTCGCGGCAGTCGCGCAGGGGCGGCAGCAGCAGCTTGAGCACGCCGAGGCGGTAGTAAAGGTCCGCCCGGAAGCTGCCCTGCCGGACATACTCGTGCAGATTGCGGTTGGTCGCCGCTATGAGGCGCAGATCGACGGGGATGAAGGTCTGTCCGCCCAGCCGGATGATCTTGCGTTCCTGCAGGGCGCGGAGCAGCTTGCCCTGGAGGGAGAGCTCCATTTCCCCGATCTCATCCAGAAAGAGCGTGCCCTGATGGGCCAGCTCGAAGAGTCCCGGCTTGCCCCGGGCGTCCGCGCCGGTGAAGGCTCCGGCCTCATAGCCGAACAGCTCGCTTTCCAGAAGACTGGCCGGCATGGCGGCGCAGTTGAGGGCAATGAACGGCCCCTTGCAGCGCCGGCTGTGATTATGGATGCTCTGGGCGAACAGCTCCTTGCCCGTGCCGGACTCCCCGTACAGCAGGATGGTGGAGTCCGTGATGGCGTAGATCTTGGCCTTTTCCACTGCCGCGGTCAGCGCCGTCCCCCTGCCTAAGATATGATCGAAGTGCCCTTCGGCCACCAGGCCCCGGCTGGCCGCCTTGCTGCGGGCCGCGGCTTCCGAGCGGTGGATCTCGCTGGTGTCCTGGAGGATGGCCAGCGCCCCGCTGGGAACTTCGCCGGTCATGAGCGGGATCTTGTCGCAGAGCAGAGTGCCGTGGGCAAGCGCAATGAGCTCGTTGCGCTCCTCCCGGCCCGAGGCCAGCACGGCGCCCAGGGAAAGCTGCGGACAGACCTCGTCCACGGGCCGGCCCAGGGCCCGGCATTCGGGGATATGCAGCATGTGCTGGGCGGCAGGGCTGAAGAGGCGGATGCGCGCCGTCGTGTCGATGGCGACGATGCCGTGCACGGTATGCCGCAGAAAGGTCTGGATGAGGCTTTGCTTCTGTTTCAGCTGATCCATGAATTCCACGATCTTCCTGGCGTGGCCTATGGCGGCGCGCAGGCTGCTGGCGCCCACGCTCAGGGGGACGACAGGCAGCTCGGCCTCCTGTCCGAGAGAGCTGATGAGAGAGTAGCCCGCCACCAGCACTTGCGCGCCGTCCTTTCTCGCCTGCCTGACGGCCTCTACCGCATTGGCGAAGCGGGTGAGTTCATAGGGGCTCAGGCATATGTCCAGCAGACGAGAATACTGTTGCGAATCTTCCAGCATGGCACTGTCCCCCACGATCGCCACATGGCTTCCCCGGGCCCGAGCCGTTGTCAGAGCCTTCATGACGTCAAGAGGCGAGGTGGTAAGGTCGACGACCGGCAGGTCGGGCAGCATGCGGGAAAGGTGCTTGCGGCGTTCGCCATTGGCGATGGCCACCACATCCTTGATGCAGGGAGCGGCTTGCAGCAGTTCGTCCACACTGTCCAGACCGCCGCAGCGGACAAGCTGCACATCCCGCATGTTGCGATGTTTCAGCATGCCGGCACAGACGGCGATGGTCCGGGGGTTTGCCGAGAGGATAAAGATGCGTTTCACGAGGCCTCCCTGCGTCAACTGTTTCAGAAAACTGTTTCAGTGTTTCGCAAAGTGAAACGATTTGCAAGAGCGGCGTATGGTCGCATTTTTATTTTTTTGTATGATTACACATTATTATGGCTTTAGATTTCACTGGAATGGGTTTTGCTGTCCCGAGGGGAAGATACTGTGCACTGTCTGAAACAAAGGCATCCCCCGGGAAGAGCGTTCCGCAGGAGGAGAGCAGGGGGAGCAGGCAGCGCCGCCAGGCTCGGTACGCAATCTGTAGGGAGGTTTTTATGTGTCATCATTGGGGAAAGTCGTTTTTGACCGCCGCTGCGCTCATCCCGTCGCTCATGCTGGGAGCGGCGTCCGCCGGCGCGAAGGATCTGCTGGCCGATACCGTCTATTATAATGGCAAGATATACACCATGACGGAGACGCCGGAAGAAGCCAGAAAGACGGAGAACGCCCATACGGCGGAGGTGGTGGCCGCCAGGGACGGCAGGATCGTTTTTGTGGGATCCCGGGAGGAAGCGCGCAAGGCCGGCTACTTTGAGTCAGGGCGGGTCGGGCGCCGCGTGGATTTGCGGGGCAAGACCATGTATCCCGGCTTTGTGGACGGGCATGGGCATTTTCCCCGTCAGGGCGCTTATGATCTCTATCAGGTGAACCTTTCCAGTCCGCTGCTCGGGGGCACGGTGGATACCATGGACAAGCTGGTGGCCAAGCTTGCCCAGAAGGCCAGGACCGTTCCTGAGGGCATGCCCATCATCGGCTGGCGCTATGATGATACGCAGATAGCCGAGCAGCGGCATCCCACCCGCCATGATCTCGACAAGGCCAGCACCAGGCATCCCATCATGATCATGCACATCTCCGGCCATATCGCGGCGGTCAATTCCGCCACCATCGAAAAGTACAAGGTGCCGGACAGCAATGATACGCCGGGACTGGAGAAGGATGCCGACGGCAAGATAACGGGGGTGCTGTTCGAGCTGAAGGCCCGCTCGCTCATGCCGCTGCTGGATGAGCTCAAGACCAATGCGGGCTTTGGCACGGCGCGGGCCACGCAGGTCTACGCCGCGTCCGGGGTCACCACGGCCGATCTGGGGGGCGCGATCATCCTGCAGCAGCTGCCGCAGCTGCAAAGCGCCCTGAGCCGGGAACAACTGGGGCTGCGCGTGCTCGTGCATCCGTACGGCTACCGCATCGCCAAGGGCAGCAAGGGCGACGCGCACGGTCTGCCCAACCGCAAGGCGCTGGGCTGGAAGGATACGGGGGACGGCAAGTATACGGATGCCTCGCAGGCGCCAGGCATCGGGGCCGACATCACCCGCTGGCAGATCCCGGGCGGCAAGCCCGTCCCCGCCGGTCTGCCTCAGGACTACCTGCTGCTCGGCGCGCACAAGTTCGTCTACGACGGCTCGCCGCAGGGCTACACGGCGTGGATGAAGGCTCCCGGCTATTATGACTGGCGCAACTACACGCCCAAGGACAGCTTCATCGAGTCCGACTCTTTCGTGGGTCTGCCCGGTACGGTGAACATCCCGTACGACGCGTTTCTGGAAGGCATAAAGATCTACCATGCGGCCGGACAGGGGGTCGAGGTGCATACCAACGGGCCGGCGGCGGCGGAAGTCTTCATCGCCGCCATCGAGGAAGCCGTGGCCAGCTATCCGCATATTCGGGATACGCGCCACACCTCTATCCATGCCCAGACCATGGAACGCCAGCACATCGAGCGCATGACCGGCAATTACGCCGATCTGGAAAAGACGGCCGGCATGTATGCCGAACTGCGCGGCGCCTTTGCCGGGGGCAAGCTGGATCTCACCATGGGCGGACGCCTGCCCAAGGGCAATCTTCCCGAACTGATGAAGGAACAGCATCTCTTCAATTCGTACTTCAACAATCACACCTATTTTTACGGCTACCGCCACACCAATCAGTTCTTCGGACCGGGGCGGGCCTTCAACATGAGCCCCACAGGCTGGAGCGAGCACTACGGACAGCGCTACAGCTTCCACAACGACACCACCATCACGCCCATCTCGCCCCTGCGCAGCATCCAGTCGGCGGTCACCCGCTTCTCCGGCGATGCCCGCGCCGAAGCCGGGCAGAAGAACCTGCTGGTCAACGGCTCCGGGCATGACATCGACGCCACGGCGGAATACAAGGCGCGCATCAATGCTACGGAGACCAGCACTTTCTGGACGTACGACCATCGCATCAACGCTCTGCAGGCGCTCCACGCCGTGACCGTGGCGCCTGCCTACCAGAATAAGGTGGAAGACCGCATCGGCTCCCTCCGGGAAGGCATGTTTGCCGACTTCGTCATCATGGACGAAGATATTTTGGATGTGGCCGCCGCCGACCCCATGCGCATCGCCGGGATGCGCGTGGCCGCCACCATCGTGGGGGACAGGGTCGTGCACGGGGTGTTGCCTGACGCGACGCACTTCATGACGCCTGTCCGCATCAGCTATGCGCAGCCGCGATTTGACACCACGGCCGCCCTGAGCGGCGTACAGGCCGTAGAGGCGCAGCCCGCGGCCTCCGAGACCTGCCTCGGCGCCTGCGCCTTTGCCGCAACCGTGCCGCGGAAGGAGAGCACCATCTTCCAGATGGATTTCCTGGGCAATGGCGATTCTCTGGAAAAGCTTGCCCTGTATGGTCTGAACGGCGGCAAGCCCACGCCCTACACCTACCAGGAACCTTCGGCCGGCGACATGACGCAGACTTCCGGTCAGTGGTGGGTGGCCACGCTGGACGATCCCGCCACGGCGCTGCCCCGGAACAGCGTCCTCGAAATGGACAGGACCTATATCGCCTTCTTCATCATCCGTGACAACGACGGCGCTCTTGATGCGGAGCCGCGGGACGGCAGGATCTCCCACCGCGTCATGATGACCTCCTCCGGCCGTCTGCCGGCCAACGGGGCGAAGACGCGTTAGAGCGCTCTGACTTTGAAAAAATAGACAAAACGTGAGGTGGCGGCACAGCTCCGTCTCACACAGGAGACAGGAAAAGGGGCCGCTCCCTTCCCGAGGCGTCAACGGCGTCCGGGAAAGAGAGCGGCCCCGCCGCTTCAGGTCAGGCGCGGGCGGCCGTTCAACCGCGCCGCCGCAGGCGGTCACGCCGTTCCTGCATGAGGAAGCGCCCGGTCACGGAGTCGGGATCGGCCACGATGGCTTCCGGCGTCCCCTGCGAGACGATGGTCCCCCCGTTCTCCCCGCCGCCCGGGCCCATGTCCAGCACATGGTCGGCCGCCAGGATCATGTCCGTATTGTGTTCGATGACGACGACGCTGGCCCCCTTGTCCACCAGCGTGTGCAGCACGCTGATGAGCTTGCCCACCTCG
Source organism: uncultured Desulfovibrio sp. (assembly GCF_944324525.1). GTDB lineage: Bacteria > Desulfobacterota > Desulfovibrionia > Desulfovibrionales > Desulfovibrionaceae > Desulfovibrio. Next base: position 4,138 of record NZ_CALUWS010000056.1, on the reverse strand, counting down.
TGCATGTGCAGGCCGGTGGTGGGCTCGTCCAGGATGTAGATGGTGCCCGGCAGGGAGCGCTTGCCCAGCTCGCGCGAGATCTTGATGCGCTGGGCCTCGCCGCCGGAAAGCGTGGTGGCGGGCTGGCCCAGACGCAGATAGTCCAGCCCCACGTCTTCCAGCACGGCCAGACGGCGTTCCAGCACCGGGTAGTTCTCAAAGAACTGTCGCGCCTGGCTCACCGGCAGGTCGAGCACCTCGGCGATGTTGAGGCCCTTGTAGCGTACGTCCAGCGTCTCGTGATTGTAGCGCCGCCCCTTGCAGACATCGCAGGTCACGTAGACGTCGGGCAGGAAGTGCATCTCCACCCGGATCTGGCCGTCCCCGCCGCAGGCCTCGCAGCGGCCGCCCTTGACGTTGAAGCTGAAGCGGCCCGGCTTGTGGCCGCGCTTGCGGGCGTCCGGCGTCATGGCGAAGATATTGCGGATCTCGTCAAAGACCTTGGTGTAGGTGGCCGGATTGGAGCGCGGCGTGCGCCCGATGGGCGTCTGGTCGATGGCCACGATGCGCTCGATGGGCTGGGCGTCCTCGCTGAAGCTCAGGCCGCCGATGCTGCCGGGCTGGTCCACACGCTGGCCCAGCATGATGGCCAGATGTTTGTAGAGGGTGTCCACCACCAGCGAACTCTTGCCCGATCCCGACACGCCGGTGACGCAGGTGAGCACGCCCAGCGGGATGCGGCAGTCGATGCCGCTCAGATTGTTTGTCGTGACCTTGTGCAGGGTCAGCCAGCCTTTGGGCTCGCGACGCTCGTCGGGCAGGCTGATGGCGGCGTCCCCCCGCAGATAGCGGGCCGTGAGGGTGTCCGCCTTCAGCAGTTCCGGCACGCTGCCCTGGAACATGAGCTCGCCGCCGTGTATCCCCGAGCCCGGGCCCAGCTCGATGACCGTGTCCGCCGCGCAGATGGTGGCCTCGTCATGCTCCACCACCAGCACGGTGTTGCCGCGCCGCTGGAGAGAGCGCAGGGTTCCCAGCAGGCGTTCGTTGTCGCGGGGATGCAGGCCGATGGAAGGCTCGTCGAGGACATAGGTGACGCCCACCAGCCCCGAACCGAGCTGGGAGGCCAGCCGGATGCGCTGGGCCTCGCCGCCGGACAGGGTGGACATGGAGCGCCCCAGAGAGAGGTATTCCAGCCCCACATTGCGCATGAAGGAGAGCCGGTGGCGCAGTTCCTTCATGAGCGGTTCGGCGATGAGGGCGTGACGGCCGTCAAAGGTGCGCGCCTCCAGCCATTCCAGCGCCCGTTCCACGGAAAGGGCGCAGAACTGGGCGATGTTCAGGTCGTCCACCCGCACGGACAGGGCGTCCGCATTGAGCCGCCTGCCGCCGCAGTCCGGGCAGTCGGCCGACTGGCGGAAACGGGCCAGCATCTCCCGCCAGGCGTCGCCGTACTGCATGCCCTTTTCCAGCAGCGGGATGACGCCGGGCCAGCGCTGTTCGCTGACGGGCAGGTCGGCCTGCCCCTGCAGGCCGGTGAAGTGTTCGCTCTGATAGTCTCCCGTGGCGCCAAGGGCCACGCTGCCGCCCATCCAGTTGCGGCGCAGGCCGGATCCGGCGGCAGCGGGGCGGCCCTGTTCGTCCTCGCCATAAAAGAGCGTGGCCAGCGCCTCGTCCGAGAAGCTCTCCAGCGGGCTGTCCAGCGTGAAGCCCTGCCGTTTGCCCAGTGCGGTCAGGGCCGGCGCGTAGCGGGCAAAGTGCTTTTCCGCGGCCCAGGGGAGCAGGGCCCCGCCCTTGAGGGAAAGGCCGCGGTTGGGAGCGATGAGGCGCGGCTCGAAATAGTCCACCGTGCCCAGCCCCACACAGCGCGGGCACGCGCCCTGCGGGCTGTTGAAGGAAAAGAGCTGCGGGCTGGGCGCGGGCAGGGAGATGCGGCAGGTCGGGCAGACGGACGTGGTGGAATGGATGCTGTCCCGCTGATCTTCCGGCGCGTCGGGCAGATGCAGCACGAGCCGCCCCTCCCCGTAGCGCAGGGCCAGCTCCACGGAATCGGCCAATCGTCCCCGGATGCCTTCCTTGCAGACCAGCCGGTCCACCACCAGATCGAGGCTGTGCTTGCGGTTCTTGTCCAGCGGGGGCACGTCGTCCAGCGTATGGAACTCGCCGTCCACGCGCACGCGGGCAAAGCCCTCGGCCTTGAGCTTCTTGAGCTTGTCCTGTTGCGTGCCTTTCTGCAGCTCCACCAGCGGCGCGAGCACCATGAAGCGGGTACCCTCGGGCAGGCGCAAAATGTCGGCGATGATCTCGTCCGCCGCCCGCGCCTCGATGGGACGGCCGCAGCGCGGACAGTACATGCGCCCCAACCGGGCGTAGAAGACGCGCAGAAAGTCGTAGATCTCCGTCACCGTGCCCACCGTGGAGCGCGGATTGCGGGACGTGCTCTGCTGTTCAAGAGAAATGGCCGGGGAAAGGCCCTCGATCTTCTCCACGTCCGGCTTGTCCATCTGCGGCAGGAACTGCCGGGCATAGGCCGAGAGCGACTCCACATAGCGCCGCTGCCCTTCGGCGTAAACGATGTCGAAAGCCAGGGTGGACTTGCCCGACCCCGAAGGGCCGCAGACCACCACCAGCTCATCACGGGGGATATCCAGACTGATGTCCCGCAGGTTGTGCTGCCGGGCATGCTCGATGTGTATGCAGTGAGAGTGTTTCATACGGACTATGTAAGCAGCGCCTTTCCCCTTGGCAAGCCGTTCTCCGCTAAGGGAGAGCCGGCAGCAGGCCGACCGCACGCGATGTGCCCGGTTTTGGGCAGGGGAGGAGACCGGGAAGGGCCCGGCACACGTTGTGAGCAGCCAGCATTGCCGCAATGCGGCCCAAGGCCGCATGAGCGCCCGAAGGCCGCCGTCTGTCGGAGCATGGACAAAAGCGGCCAAAGGCGGTATAAATTTTTTTACGCCGTGCGTGGAAGCTTTGTCCGCAAGCGGTAGCGTTCACCGAGGGGGCTTTTATGCGTCATGCTCTGGCCATGCTGGCCATACTGTCCGTATGTTTGGGAGGCGGAAGCGCCTCGGCTGTCTGGGCCGCCTCGACGGAAGGGGCGAAGGAGGCGTCGCCGGGCGGACCGGTCATCGTACGCATGCCCGAGTCCGCCCCGTCCCAGCGACCCTCCGAGGCCGGCAGACAGGATGCGGCGTCTCCGAACGCTGCTGTCCAGGCGGCATCCGCGCAGACGGGGGAGGGCAGCCCGGCCGCCCAGCCCGCGTCCACGGAGGACAAGGGGGACAGCGGCCCGGTTCCTGCGTCGGCCCTGCCGCAAAATGTCAGCCCGGCCCCCACGCCGGCACCCACCCCGTCCAATGCCGCCAGCGCCCCTTCGGCCTATCAGACGGAACGGCTGACGGCGCGCCACTTTTTTGCCACCCTGCCCACAGGCATTTTTGAGACCACGGCGGAAGGGCTTGATGAAAACCAGAAGCAGGAGCTGCTCGTCAACGGCAAGACCGACTTCTGGGAGCTGGCCGGAGAAACGGATGACGTCATCGTCTTTACCGCGCTGCCGTTCCGGGACAGCGGCGTGGCCGTGCGGCTGTTCCGTAACGAGCAGGACGGGTCGGTGCTGGCGGCCATCGGCACGCTGGGCGGCGAGATGTGCACCGTCGAGCTCTGGCGCATGGATCGCAACGGACGGACCATCCCCGTGGACACCCCGCAGGAGCCGGCCGTGCGGGAGTTTTTTGCCAGGGACGCCGTTCCGCCCAAGGATATCAACCCCTCGGTGAGCATCTGCCTCGGGCGGGGCGGGCTGGTGGCGCGGCCCATTTTCTGGAACGCCTCGGGCATGGTGCATGTGCCGTTGACCTATGACGTCAGCTATCAGTGGGACGGGCGGCATTTTCAGAAGCAGATCCAGGCGCATCAGGAAATGACGGAAAACGCTTTCTGATCCTCGCAGCCTGTCGGGCGCGTGGACGATACGGCCCCTGCCCACAGGCGGGGGCCAACTTTTTTTGAGAATCTTGAAAAAACTTCTTGACCTTTGTCGGGAAAGAGTCCATAAACGCTTCTCGCGCCGGGCGGTTGCGGAAAGCGAACGCCGGGCGAGAGTTTGACAAGCACAGAGAGAGCGCCGTGACGACGGGCTGACGAAGGGTTCGGAAAA
>NZ_CALUWS010000055.1 GCF_944324525.1 uncultured Desulfovibrio sp. | reverse complement strand
ATACGACATGCGATAGAAACGCCTTCCACCCCCCGGACAAGGGGAGTACGGGGGTCGTAGGGGGTGTAGAGGGGCATGCCCCTCTCACCCCCTGCCCCTCGCCGGGAGGCGACCACGCATCAATGCTGGGCAACAGCCGCAAGCCAGCGGCGGAAATAAGAAAGAAAAAATGCCGCCGCGCAGGCGACCACGCCCAGATGCCGGGCCGAAGCCGCAAGCCAGCGACCGGAAAGAAAAGGAAAAAAGAAAAAAGAAAAACGCTCCGTTGGGAGCGTTTTGTGGGTGGTATCAGCCTTTGGGGGGCATGTTGATGGGCAACCCCGGCTGTACGGGCGGCTTGCCCGGCAGGCCGGGCTGTCCCGGCGCCCCCTGACCGGAGGCGGCGAGGTCGCGGAGTTTCTGCATGCAGCCCTCGAGGAATTCGGGCTCGGCCACATCCTGCCGCAGAAAGGCATTGATGGCCGGCATCTTGGCGATGGCCTCGTCGATCTCTGGGTTGCTGCCGCGGGCATAGGCCCCGATATTGATCATGTCCTCCACGCGACGGTAGGTACTCATATGGCGCGTCACCACGCGTCCGGCGAGCACGTCCTCGCGGGTGCAGATATCCGAGCGCAGACGGCTGATGGAACGCAGCACGTCGATGGCCGGGAAATGTCCCTGGTCGGCCAGCTCGCGCGTGAGCACGATATGGCCGTCGAGGATGGAACGCACGGCGTCGGCGATGGGCTCGTTGAAGTCGTCGCCGTCCACCAGAACGGTGTAAATGCCGGTGATGGTGCCGGTGGACGAACGCCCGGCGCGTTCGAGCAGCTTGGGCAGCTGGGCGAAGACCGTAGGCGTGTAGCCCTTGGTGGTCGGCGGCTCGCCCACGGCAAGCCCCACTTCGCGCGCGGCCATGGCAAAGCGCGTCACGGAGTCCATCATGAGCAGGACGTCCATCCCCTTGTCACGGAAATATTCGGCCACAGCGGTGGCGGAATAGGCCGCGCGCATACGCACCAGCGGCGACTGATCGGACGTGGCGATGACCAGCACGGAACGGGCCATGCCCTCGGGGCCGAGGTCGCGCTCCATGAATTCCAGCACTTCGCGGCCACGTTCGCCGATAAGGGCGATGACGTTGACGTCAGCTTTCGTGTAACGGGCCATCATGCCCATGAGGGTGGACTTGCCCACGCCGGAACCGGCCATGATGCCCACGCGCTGCCCCTTGCCCAGGGTGATGAGACTGTTGATGGCCCGCACGCCCACATCCAGGATGTCGGTGATGCGGGGACGCATGAGAGGGCTTGGCGGATCGGCGTAGATGGGCACGAGCTCGGCCTGCCACTTGGTACGCGCCTCCTTGAGCCAGGCGGGCTTGAAGGAAGCCTGCGCGGCCATCTGGGCGTCAAAATCGGCCTTGCCGTGATCGGCGTTGCCGAGGGGCGAATCACAAAGCTCGGTGCTGACCGGCGGCCCGGAGTCCAGCGGCGTGCCGAAGGCGTCAAAGGCACGGCCCAGCGAATCCGGGCCCACGGGAAAGACAGGCGGCAGGCTGGTATTGCGGATACGGCTGCCGGGGCGGATGCCGCGCATGTCGCCGTAAGGCATGAACAGCAGGTTGCCCTCACGGAAGCCGACCACTTCGGCGGCGATGCCGTGGGCGTCGTCATCGGGCAGCATGTGGCAGACAGCGCCCAGCGGCGCGCGCAGGCCGCTGCCTTCGGCCACGAGGCCGACCACCTTGGTCACCTTGCCGTAGGAACGGACAGGATTGCTGGCCCGCAGCAGACGGCTGCAGGCCTGGGGATCAAGCAGCATGGCGGGCTACCCCTTCTTCTCGTCTTCCGGCGCAAGGAAGCCCCCCTGCAACAGGGCTTCATCCATATCATCTTCCAGCGGGAAAAGCTCCTCTTCCAGCTCCTCAAGCGTGGGATCCGCCTTCTTGCTGCGGGCGACCGTGGGCGGGGGCGTGGGCCGCCTGCCGTCATCGTCGCCCAGCGGCGGCAAATACGCTTCGGGGATGACGTCCCCCTGCCCCGCCGCCACGTCCATGCCGTCGGGTTCGGGCAGGAGGGGGTCTTCATCAAAATTGTCGGGAAGACTGTCGATCTCCAGATCATTGGGCAGGAGATCCTCTTCATCGTCTTCCACAGGGGCCGGCAGGTTCTCGTCCTCCGTGGCGGGCGGCAAGGTCTCCTCCGCCATGTCCGCGGGCGCTTCGCCGTCTTCGCCGGGAGCCTGCGCGGCCACATCGCCGGCAACGGGCTCGACCTCCGCCGCGGCGTCAGCATCGGCCGGGGCTTCCTCCTCGGCGGCCGCATCGGCGGCGGGGGGCAGTTCGGCTTCCGCCGCCTTCACCGGCTCGGGGCCGAGCCGGCCGGCGCGCTCCAGCAGCATGTCCAGAAGCCGCGCTTCCTTCTCGTCGTTGGCACGGTCTTCATCCGTGGTCGGCAGGCCGAGGTGCACCAGGATGTTTTCCACCAGTTCCCGGAAGTGCTCCCGGCGGCAGTCCACGCTGCCGCTGCAGCTCTCGGCCACAAAGCCGCCGGGCTCCATCTTGTCGTCGGTATTGACGATCCACTGCTGGAGCTCGGGCACGCGTTCGCGCGCCGCGGCAAACATATCGGTGACGGCCTCTTCGTCTTCGGGGTGGACGCGCACGGTGATGGTCGTCCTGTTTTCCAGCTGCCGCACGGCGGCCAGCAGGAGCGAACGCAGCACGTCCTCATGCTGGGTGCTGAGCACATAGCCGGTGCCCGCGCTGACGGCGGCCTTGGTGAGCTCCACCAGGGACTCGCGCCATTGCCGGCAGATGTCGTGCGTCTGCGCCTGGACGGACTGCATCATCCAGCCGACGTACTGCGCCAGCTCGAAGCGGATCTGCTGGAGATCCCCGGCCACCTGATCCATGCCGGCCTTGTAGCCCTCTTCATGAGCTGAGGCGCGGATGCGCTCGGCTTCAGCCAGTTCCTTGCTGGTCTTGCCGCGCTCCTGCTGCATGGTCTCGTAACCGTCACGCGTGGACTGCCGGATGCTTTCGGCCTCGGAGATGATGCGCTGATAATGCTCCTGCGCTTCCCGCTTGGCTTCCTCCAGCACGCGCTGGCGCTCGGCATAGGCTTCGCCAAGGATCTGACGGGCACGCTCCACGGCACGCGCCTTGACGCGCTCCAGGTAGTCTTCCTGGTTCTGCTGCCGCTCCTGTTCCCTGAGGATAGGCTCCTGCATGGCTTCCAGCTGCGCCATCGAAGCCTCGCGATCGCCCATGAAGATGGTGCCCCATTTCTTTCGCAGATCCATAGACATGTCCCGTTCTCCGCCCTGCCGTCTTCAGCCGCTAGACAAAGATGTCCCCGCCGCCGCGGCTGACCACAAGCTTGTTCTCGGCCTCCAGCCGGCGCACGATCTTGACGATGTTCTGCTGTGCGGCTTCCACGTCCGACAGCTTGGTCGGCCCCATGTACTCCAGTTCTTCGCGGATCATGTTGCCCGCACGTTCGGACATGTTGCGGAAGAACTTTTCCTTGAGCTCGTCGCTGGCCCCACGCAGGGCAAGGGTGAGGTCTTCGTTGGAAATTTCCTTGAGCATCTCGCGCACGCCGCGGTCGTCGATATTCTTGCAGTCCTCGAACACGAACATGAGGTTGCGGATATCTTCGGCCATCTGGGCGGAGTCTTCTTCGATCTCGGAGAGGACTTCCTCTTCGGTGGCACGGTCCACGGCGTTGAGGATCTCGGCCACGGACTGCACGCCGCCCACCTTCTTGCCTTCCTTGCCGCCCATGGCGATGAGCTGGCTGGTGACCACCTTGTCCACTTCCAGGAGCATGTCTTCCGGCACGGTCTCCAGGCGGGCCAGGCGCATGAGCACTTCGGCGCGCACGCCGGCGGGCAGGCTCGTCAAAAGATTGGCGGCCTGATCGGGGTTGAGGTGGCCCATGATGAGGGCAAGGGTCTGCGGGTGTTCGTTACGCAGAATCTGCGAGAGCAGACGCGGGCTGACCTGTTCCAGCTCGCGGAAGGGCGCCGGGCCGGTATCGAGGTTCAGGGCGTCCATGATGTACTTGGCGGTCTCGGGGTCAAGGTTCTTGACCAGCAGGCGCTTCAAGATGTCGCTGCCGCCGGAAATCATGTCCACGCCTTCCACGAGGGACTCGTGGAACTCGCGCAGCACTTCCTCCACGGTTTCCTTGGGCACGGAGGGCAGCTCCACGATGGCCTTGGAAATGTTGGCGATCTCCTGCCGCTCCATCCGCTTGAAAACATCCGCCGTGAACTTGTCGCCCATGGCGAGCAGCAATACGGCTATGCGCTGTTGACCTGTCAGAACCATCCCGGACGTCTCCTTGGAACAAATTCAGCCTGAATCTGATAATGTACTTATACGCCGCTGTCTACCCCGCCGGAGCGGCGGACGGAGGCCCGGCCTCCCTCTCATGCAGCGGATGACGGGGTTTTCCGTCCATTTTGCGCTGTCTAGCGTTTTTTTGAGGTGTCGCTATCGGCGGCGTCCATCCAGCGTTTGATGATTCGGATGGCCTGATCCATGTGCTGTTCCGTCATGCGAAACAGCCGTAACCGCAATTCCTCCACGCGCCGGTTGGTCTCCTTCTGCGCGTGGCGGTAAGCCCGCAATTCCGCCAGCGAGGGCACATGGCCCTCACTGGCGGCAGGCTGCACATTAGGCTGCTTTGGCTTCATTCTTCATCCACCCGCGCACAAGGGTCACCACCTGTTCCATATGCTGGTCAGACAGGGAGAAAATGTGCGCCTTGAGAGCTTCGATATCCTTGAATACCAGTTCGTCGTCCTCTTCGCCGGCTTCCAGGGCTTTTTCCTCGCCCTTGGCGGCCTCTTCCAGAGCTTCATAGAGGGCAAGCTGTTCTTCGGCGGCGGGCAGGCCTTCCAGACCTTCCACCATCTCGCCGGCTTCGACCTTCGGACGGATGAGGGCCAGCACCACGGGCCGCACCACCAGCATCAGGAAGAGGAAGGCCAGCAGGGCATTGAGCAGCGGCTTGCCCAGACGCTCGGCGTAGTCGGACAGCAGGTCGCCGAAGTTGGGTTCCGCCGGCGGCTCGGAGCCGGAGAAGGGAATGGAGCTCACTTCCAGAGAGTCGCCGCGGGCGCTGTCCAGGCCGACGGCATTGGACACCAGCTGACGGACCTGCGCCAGTTCTTCGGCCGTACGCGGGATGAAGGACCACGCGCCGTCCACCTTCTGATAGGTGCCGTCGATGATGACCGCCACGGTCAGGCGGCGCAGGTCGCCCACGTTGGACACGATCTGCTGTTCTTCCTTGTTGATCTCGTAGTTCGTGGTGCGGGTCTCGCGGCTGCCGTTCTGGTTGGACACGGAACCGGTGATGCCGTCCCCGCGGAAGTTGGTGTCCGGCGCGCCGGCTTCCAGGTTGGCCTGGCCCTGCTGGGCTTCTTCGCTGCGCTGCTCGCTGCGGACGGCCGTCTTTTCCGGATCATAAAGTTCGCGGCGGATGGTCTTCTGGCTGAAGTCCATGTCGGCATTGACCTTGGCGATGACGCGGCCGGGGCCGAAGAGCGGCTGCAACATTTCCTCGATGCGGCGCTCAAGGTTGCGCTGCACCTGCAGACGATGCTCCATCTGCGTGCTGGACGCGCCGGCGAGGCTGTCTTCTTCGGGCTGATAGAGCACCTTGCCGCCGTTGTCCGTGATGGACACGTGCTGCTTGTCGAGGCCTTCCACGGACATGACCATCATGTTGAGGATGGCGGTGATCTCCTTCTGGTCCGGCTTGGCGTTGGGGTTGTTCAGCTTGAGCACCACCGAGGCCGAAGGCTCTTCACGCTCTTCCACGAACAGGCTGCGCTTGGGGATGACCAGGTGCACGCGGGCGCTCTCCACGCTGGGGAACTCGCTGATGGTGCGGGCCAGTTCGCCCTGCAGCGCGCGGGCATAATTGATCTTCTGCACAAAGTCCGTCTGACCGACCTTGACCTTGTCGAAGATCTCGAAGCCTATGCCCTGCCCCACCAGTCCGCCTTCGCCGGCGATCTTGATGCGCTGGTCATAGACCACTTCCTGCGGCACCATGATGGTGGTGCCGTTGTCGGCAAGTTTGTACGGGATCTTGTCCGTCTGCAGCATCTTGACGACGCGGTTGGCATCCTCGCCGCTCAGATTGGAGTACAGGACGCGGTAGTCAGGACGCGTGGCATAAATGGACAGACCAATGATGGCCGCCAGCAGCATCACGGCGCCGCCGGCGGAAAGCACGCGCTGGGCGGTGCTCATGCTGGACCACGAGTCTCTGAAACGATTCACGGCATTGTTAAGGGGGGCTGGCATCGGCATAACGAACTTCCTTACTCCTACGTTAGGCGGTCGCGGACCGCAGACGCCCCCTTTATGCAATTCACGTGCCGTTATCACAACATACTATAATCATTAAAATATTTTTTTACCCTTTGGCTATCCCGCTGTCAGCGTTCATATTTTGACGCCCTGTCCCCTCCCCTCTCCGGCGGGAGCGAACGGTTTTCCGTCGCGATCCGGCGGGGCTGGTCTGCGTCAGTTCCCTGACCTGAAGCAGGTGAGGCGAGGGCTACCTTGCGTGTACCATGCTCCCCGACGGGAACATCCGTCCGGCAGGACGGCGGCCCGGAGATCGGGAGGGCGGCTCGCTGCGGCGGAAAGCGTCGGAACGGCAAGCCGTCTGCATCACTGTGGAGAAACACTAGCCCCTTATCATCTTTATAAACATTTTAAACTTGTATCTAGTTATTTTTTTAAAAATTTCCAAATTGCTTTAGCAACACCATGCATAATTGGAATTCTCTTTATGATATTTCTTATGTCATATTTCTCAAGATCTTCCAACCTATTTCTATACTCATATACCCCTCGATACAATCCTTCAATATTATTACAGAAGAAATCAAAATTATCCCGAAAAATGGCAGCATATGTCTCAACCATTTTATTCTCGTCATTATTAAATATCGTTGATCTACTGGTATCTTGTATCCTATAGTTAAAAAGAATCTTATTTATTCTATATACTTCTCGACCTAAACTAAGAATACGCAGCCAAAAAGCATAGTCTTCCATCCCAAGGCGTGTATACGCTGGAAATCCACCAACTAGACACCAATCAGACTTCCTAAAAAAAGCAGAAACAAAAATCACATTATCAAAGGCCATTCTCTGGCTCGTATACTCAGGCAATTTCCACTCCCCTGTTTCTTTACCAAATTTTTGGGCACGACAATATACAATCCCTAGATTAGGATTACACTCAAACAGAGGGACTGCTTCTGCCATATAGTATGGCGATATTGTATCGTCGGCATCAAGAGGAAGTATAAATTCTCCCCGCGCCTGTGAGATTCCCATATTACGAGCATGGGCAGGGCCTCGATTATCCTGTCGAATCAATCTTATTTTTTCACTCTCAAGTTGATTTAGAATATTTATTGTTTCTTTATCTGTTGATCCGTCATCAACAACAACTATCTCCCAGCCTGAAAAAGTTTGTTCTTTTACAGAATATATTGCATCAAATATAACATTTCCACAGTTGTAACATGGGATAATGACACTAACCTTACACATTTCAAAAACCTCTTTCACAGCTTGATGCCGGTAAAAAATGCAGCACCATTTAATCTGTTGCTGCCAACGGCACATTTAACTTACCAGGCGAGATGCGCCCCCAAACGTAGCCTGCCTTGCAGCAGCTGAATAGAAATGCGCGTTCGATAGCATGGGCCAACGTTCTGTCTCTCCGCTTGGGATTGGTATCGCCGAAATCCGCAAAGCCAAGCCGCAGGTCGAGCAGGGGCTGCAGAGCCGCGCTGCGTGCCCAGAACATGGACCCTACAGGAAAGTCGAAAGCTTCCTTTGGGGGAAGCCGTATGCCCATCTTCTGGAGCAGCGGCAGGAGGATCCCGGCATTTTCTCCCATCCCGACGGGATAATACGGCAGGCTGGGAGGAACGAGCATGCCCAGCTCCGGGCTGTCCGCAAAGAGCCTGAGGATCTGCCGGACATGCCGTCCGTCCCCCAGAAGCGAACCATAAAGCAACCCCCGCCAGTACGCCGAGCGGTCTTTGACCACATGGGACGATACTTTTGCGTGGACTTTGCATATGAGGTCATACTGCGGGATGATATCGCCAAAGCCTGCCAGAAAGGGAGCGATGTCCCAGCCCTTGTTGGGACAGATCCTGACCTCTGCCCGGGAAAAATGCATGGCTCCCAGCTGCTGCTGGATGAGCTTACGCTTTTCCCCGGTATCCGTCGATATGTAGATATGGGTCGTGGAAGGCAGGTTGCGCAGATATTCCTGCAGGACAGGGAACACCTCCGGATAGTAGCAATGGACGATGGCGGCGGTCCGCAACGCTTCTTCCCCCGCTTCTTCCTGCGGCAGGCGCAACGGCCTGTAGCGGGCAAAGACGCTGGGCGGCCATGCCGCACTGCGTTGCCCGGGGCAGAGGACGGAGGAAGTATCCAGACCGATCCGGTGAAAATAGTCGTTGATGAGCCGGGCAGGATAGTTGTACTTCTCCATTTCATCTTGCCAGGCGGGGAGAGCGACCCTACGGCCTTCCTCCATGAAGAAGTCGCGCTTTACCAGCGGAATGCCGTCACGAAGGCATTTTTTCCATCTGAAAAGAGGATCAATGATCTTTGGAGCGAGCAGCGTATAGGGGCGGTAGCAGCCCGCGCGCAGTCCATGCAGTTCAAGCCAGAGCGAAAATCTGACTTCATAACCGGAAGCGATGTGCCGCGAGTCATTTGCCGCAACAGCCGCCATGAATCGCTTGAAGGCCGGATGCCGCAGCGTCCTTTCCCTGAGCACGAGGTGAAAGCTCTGCATATGGGGCATGACTTCATGCCCCAGAAATCGCACGAAATGGACGCCATTTTCTGGTATGCCGGGGCATAGGAGCCCACCGGCGCAAATACCCTGTCATGGCATAGCGTGATTTCCCTGGCCTCATACAATGAAGGAAAGGCCTCAAAGGCGGCTTTCCAGCTGGTGAAATCATCCCCCGCGCAGGTGCGGCAGACGATGGCGGCAAAACGCTCCACTTCTTGCGGCAGTGTCGCCAGCGGAGCCGCGGAACAGAGGACGATTTTTTTCCCCAGCTGCCTGAGCTGCTCCGCCATATGCAGGACATAGGGATCGACGATATTTTCAGGATCCCCATGAGCCAGCAGCACGACGGCTTCCCTGCTGAAATCCTGTTCGCCGCCGTGCTGGATGACATATGCGCCATCCAGCGAACAAGAGCCATCCAGACAGTCGCCAACAAGGCTGAGCGCCTTGCGGCGGGCCTGGGAGGGAGAAAGGGAAAGTCTGCGTAAAAGCGATATGCGCCGGGGGAGGGGGGCGGGCAGATTCATGCGTGAAAATATTTTATTTTCACAAAAAGAGCGCGTTTTATAGAAGGTACCTTCCACACCTCCATCTTTAAGCTCTGCAAAAAATTTTTCTATGTAATACAGAATATTTTTACGCATTTCAAAAAGTTCCCTTCGCTGTTTACCGCCATATGGACGTCATGACTGTTCGTGTGGCAGACGGAACGGTACGGCAGGCAGCTTTTTAACAACTTTCTCCACGCGCTACAATACATCCAAAGGGGGAGGACGGAGCCCCTGCACTTGCCGGGATGCCAGAGCGGAGACGGCTGCCCCGTGCCTTCCAATAGAGCATTTCCCGTTTGAAACGCTGCGCGTTCCAAAGCATACGGCCTGGCGTTTGCGAAAAAATGCGGTTTTTCCGCTCACTTTGGGCCGGGCGGCCCCGACTTTGTCGCTGTGCCGCCGCCTCGCATTTTGCCTTTTTCAAAGGCAGAATGCCCTAGGCCCGCCATTGTCCGGCGACGGGCAGAAAACTCCCGCCCCGTACAGCCAGCTTCCCCCGGCTGGCGGATCAAGAAAGCCTGCCGTCAGGCTCACAGCATGCCCGGGGACGGCAAGGCCGCGCTCCCCTCTTCCGCACGACGTGTTCGAGAGGTCAAGACGTCAGCTTTATGTCCATGCGAAAAGGGCCGCAAACGGCCTTTTTGCACCACGAGCGCCGGGAAGCATGTCCCGGCGGCCTTCGCTCCGACAGACCGGCCAGACGCGCGGCGGCTGCCGGCAGCTTGTTGCGCGCTCCGCATCAGGAGCCGGAGAAGGCGCGTTCCGCGGCGTCCTCAAGCTGACCGGCGGTATAGACATCCCGCAGGACGACGGGATTCCGCGCCCCCTCCCCTGCCGGGAAGAGCGCCGTCAGCGGAATGCTGCGGCTGCCCAGCGCATCCAGCAGGCGCATGGCGAAAGCGTCGGGATCGGTCAGGTCGACGCGCACGAGTTCCATGCCGTAGCGGGCGCGCAGGCTGCGCAGGCGTTCGTCGGTGAGGACGGTAGCCTCAAGGAATTTGCAGTTGGGGCAGTAATCCGCCGTGAATTCCAGCAGCAGCGGCTTTTTGCCCAGTTCCGCCACGAAAGCCTCGGAGGAGAACTCCCGCCAGTGCGGCAGCGGGGATACGGGACGCAGCACCCAGACCACGCCGCCGATGAGGATGCCCAGGCAGAGCATGCCCACCAGCCGCCGCCGCAGGACCGGGGCCGCCGGGCCGCAGAACTGCCCCCAGAGCCAGGCCCCCAGCGAGACCAGCAGCAGGACCATGAGCACTTGCATGTGCTTGGCCACCGGCAGGATGGAGAGGAGATAGAGCGCCGTGCCCAGCAGGCAGAAGCCGAGGAAGCGCTCGAAGACCTTCATCCACGCGCCGGGTCGCGGCAGGACGCGCGCGAACTGCGGCCAGATGCTGAAGACGATGTAGGGCAGCGCCATGCCCACGCCCACGGCCCAGAAGATGACGACCAGCACCACCAGCGACTGGGTGAAGGCCCAGCCCAGCACGCCGCCCAGCATGGGGCCGCTGCACGGCGTGGCCAGAAAGGTGGAGACCAGCCCTGTCAAATAGGATTGCAGGCGGGGATTGCGGCTGTCCGTTCCGGCCTTGAGGTCGATGACGGGCAGCGTGAACACGCCCAGCATGGAAAGCCCCATGAGGAAGACCAGCACCAGCAGCACGAGCAGGATGCTCTCATGCTGGTAGAGCTGCCCCCACATCATGTCCGCCGCGCCGAACAGCAATCCCAGCGCCGTAAACAGGGTCAGCACCCCGGCGGAAAAGAACAGGTTGTGCTCCCGGAAGCGGCGCAGGCCTTCCTTGTCCGCCGTGCCGCCCATGAGCAGCAAGCCGCTGACCTTGAAGGTCAGCACCGGCAGCACGCAGGGCATGGCATTAAGCAGCAGGCCGGCCAGCAGGCCCACCAGCACCGCCATGCCGAAACCGGAGATCTCGAAGGCTTCGGCTTCATAACGCGGCTCCAGCGCAAAGTCGAAGTCCGCCGGGGCCGGCAAGGCTTCCTTCTGACGGCTGCGGCCGAGAAAGGCCTCCACCGATTTCGCCATGGAGTCGCCCCCGCCGGAGGAAAACCGCGTCCCGCCCTCGTAGGCGGCGCCGGCTTCCACAGGCTGTTGCCGGGAAAGCTCCCGCCACTGCCCGTACCAGGACTGTTGCGCGGCCTCCGGCCACGGCGACGCGGGCAGTTCGCCGCGCAGTTCCTGATCGACAGGCAGACAATGACGCGAGGAACACAGCAACAGGCTGATGTTCAGCGAATAGGAAAGCTGGCCCGCAGCCGGGGCATCGCCCTGCCGGGCCTGTCCCGCGCCGCCGGGCAGGGGCACGCTGCCGCCCGACCGGGACGCGCCGTCCGACAGGGACACGGCCGCCCCGGACGGAAGGCCCGCGCCCGGCTCCGCCGCCTCGCCGGAACGGGCGTCCTCCCCGTCCGGGAGTTCCGCAAAGAGCCGCACCGTATCTTCATAGACGAAGACGGTGGCGTCGGGATCATAGATATCGCGCTGCATGGCCCCGTCAGGATACCAGACCGGGAGCGGCCTGCCGCCGTTGACCGACAGCCGCAGGGTGGTGGGACGGCCCGCGTCCCCCGCCCTGTGCGCATAGGCATGGTAGCCGGACGGAACGCTCAGGCTCACGACAAGCAAACGTCTGCCGTTATCCTGCGCCGCCTCCACCCGCACGCCGACATCCTGCGCGAGGACGGGCGCGCTGCCGGCAGCGGTCAGCCCCAGCAGCAAAAAGACAAGCAGGAACGACGCCAGCCGCGCCTGCCGGAAAAACAAGCTTTTCTTCATATTTTTTTCAGGGATACGCTCCCTCTCCCCTCTCTGTCCCGGGCGCATCGCGGCGATCTCCGCGCTCCCTGTCCTCCCGCCGGCCGCCGCCATCCGGCATGCCGCGCGGCAGGGAATTGCGCCATCTTCCAGACGTTGCCCCTCCCTACCACAAAAAAAAAATTTTTTCCTCACCAAAAAAAGCGTTGACAAGCAGAGCCTCGACGCGTAGAAGACAACTCACGCACAGCGGGTCATTAGCTCAATTGGTAGAGCAGCTGACTCTTAATCAGTTGGTTCGGGGTTCGAGTCCCTGATGGCCCACCAGAGAAAAACAGCCCTTGCGGTATCCCCGCGAGGGCTTTTTTTCATGCAGACCTGCGGAGGCGATATGCCCGCCCGGCGGAACGGCCTCTGCCGCAACACGGCCCCTCTGTTTAGGGCATTTTCCGTTTGACACACTTTGCGTTTCAAACGGGAAATGCTCTATGGGGCGCAGGCGGCAAGGAAGTGGAAAGTTTCGCCCACGGCCTGCAGGAGCTGTTCCCGTATCTCGCGTGCCGATGCCGCCAGATCCACCGCGGCAAAGCGAAGTTCGTGCCCCTGGATGACGACGGCTCCCTGTCTCCGCTCCCCCACTGACGGATAGAGGAGCACCCCGGTGGCGGTATCGGCAAGCGTTTCCTCCCCTCCCTCCTGAGAGCGCAAGTAGACGTACATCTGATAAATATGGCTGCTGCGCAGCGTCTTTTCCCGATAATGGCCGTCCTCCAACATGACCGTGAACTTGGTATCGACCACGATACGCCTCCCCTTGCCTCGATGCGTCAGGATGATGTCGGCACGCATACCGGGAAATATCTCGTTCATCCCCTCGCAGAGGTCCGACCGCTGCTGCCATTCCAGCGGCTTATTGGGATCGATCCGCCAGCCGTCAGGGGAAAGCGCCACATCATAAAATCCCGCCACGCCCGTTTCAAACAGCTTTCGTAGCCAGTGCATATTCTCCCTGTCCGGGCGGGAAAGGAGGACATCTCCCGCCGATTCCGACGGCAGGGCAAAGTCGAAGATCAGGCGCGCCGCCGCAAGCATGGCGCCATCTTCCGCGTCATGCCGGCCGATACGCTCACGGGATACCTCCTGACGTGTCGGGCGTTCCCCGCGTACGCCCATGTGCCGCAACGCGCGGCCCAGTGAACGGCAGCGACACGCCAGCTCTTCCCTGCGGACAAGCCCGGCGGCTTTTTCCAAAGCTGCCAGCACAAAACGGTTGCGCACCGTGTCCACGGTCAGCTCGTCATAGCGGCAGGCCACCTTGCCGCGCTCCAACAGATGCTTTCGCTCCGTCCGCAGCAGATCGACGCGTCCCCGCAGACGGCACAGCACCTCTTCGCGATGCCGATAGCCCGGACGCAGACTGTGCCGGATGCGCTTTTCCACACGGCGGCACAGCAGTTCCGCCAATATGTCCGGGAGCTCATCGGGCATGTCCTCCACTGCCACATGGGCGCTGTCGAGTTCCCGGAACAGCGGCGAGGCGTAGAGCATGAGCAGCCAGAGATTGCGTACAGGAATGGCGCCGATTTTCTCGCATTCGCCAGGGATGACCTCCCGTCTGCCCGAGGACTGCATATCAATATCCTTTCAACAGCAATTTTTTGGCCTCGTCGGCCTTGTCCGGCGCATCGAACCAATATTCGTCAAGCAACGAACCGATCTCCGTTGCCACGATTTGACGAAACCACTCCCCGACATTTTCGATCTTGCTGTCGGCAGGTGGCGTGACATAACTGTGCCCCACCCGGTATTGCGGCCCAAGGCCAGCCTCAAGGGCTATCTTGTCATTCAGCGTCTTAAGATTTTGACCTATCCTATCGAGTTCATCCTTCGGCACGCCGCAATGCGCATGGACCCAGTCCCGCCATGCATCCGAAAAGACCGGCTCAAGCTCCATGAAGGCAAAACGGCGGCGCAACGCCAGATCCACCAGCGCAAGGGAACGATCCGCGATGTTCATGGTCCCGATGATGTAGAGATTCGGAGGAAGGTAGACACGCTCACCGTCCGTGCGGCGGTACGCAAGCTCCAGCGCCGCATCGGGCGTCCGCTTGTCCGCTTCCAGCAGGGTCAGCATCTCCCCGAATATCTGGGCCGGATTGCCGCGGTTGATCTCTTCGATCAGGACGACATGCACCTTGTCGGGGGACTTCCCGGCCATGTCCGCCATCTCGAGGAACGGCCCGTCACACAATGTGAGCCTGCCCTCGCCCGCCGGACGCCAGCCGCGGATAAAATCCTCGTAGGAAAGGTTCGGATGAAACTGTACGGCACGCAGGCGGTCGGCGTCGCGCTCTCCCATCAGAGCATAGGCCAGCCGCCGGGCCAGCCAGGTTTTCCCCGTGCCGGGAGGCCCCTGCAAGATCAGGTTTTTCTTGTCGCGCCAGCGGGCAAGCATCATCTCCAGTTTTTCCCGCGGAACAAAGCACCCCTCCTTCAGGATGCGCTCCACGTCATAGCTGCCGGACGCATCAGCCGCCGGCATGGCGGAGACGGCAGGCTGCGTATCCGGAACTACCGGGGCCGCTTTCTGAGTGGGGATCGCCTGCGCCCCGTCATAAGCGGCAAATGACAAGGCCGGAAAGGAATTGATGGAGGAGTCCGGTTTATGGAATTGCTCCGCAAGCTTGTTCCGCACTTCCAAATATTTTTCCGCGTTGCAGCACCCCGAGGAGGGATATTCTATGTGGATGCCACAGTATTTTTCGATATAGTCCCGGGACGAACTATCCAGGGGCGGAAAGAACCAGGGGCGCGTCCAGTACAGCCCGATGCTGAGGTTCCACTTGACATAGGGCCGGGAGATCGCCTCATCATAGGCAGCGCAAAAGTCCGCCCTCGCCGCTTCCTCGCCGGAGTCGGCAAGGGCGATGGCCTTGGCGAACACGTCCCACAGCACGTCTATGTCGTCCTCCCCGCGCTCCCTGCTGTAGGCAAAAAACCACGACCTCTGATTATTGAGAAGAGGAATCCCGTCGAAATTATGCGGGACCTCCTCGGAAACGCCCAGTAGCCGGGCAAGCCGTCCCGCCAGAAGACGCCGATTAGCCGATGTTATGCCTCGATTGAAAATACCGATCGTCGTGAAGGGACAAATGTCCCGCAAGGGGACGGACGTCCCATCCGCCAGCTTGTCCTGCAGGATGGAAAGGCAATCGACATCAGATGCGATCGCGTGGATGCCCTCGATCAGTTCCCCGCGCCTTTTCCGAAAAGTCAGGAGCTTGTCGGCTATCGCCGTATAAAACACAGTCCAAGCGAACTCTTCCTCTGCTCCGGCTGTCTGTTCCACGTTCCCCGGCCGGGAGGCGGCCATGTCCTGCTTGTGAAGTTCCATACAGTTCCCCCTTTCGCTCTCCGGCCGCACAACGGATTTTCGTTCGCCTCGCCGGGCAGAATGTCTCTTCAAAAAGCCCGCGCTCACTCCTCTACACCAGCGGCTCGTCCGCCACGGGCAAGCTCGCGCACAGGCGGGCGCGGGCCTCTTCCGGCAGGTCGTCCACCTCTACCGGCGTGAAGCGCCGCACCTCCCGGCCGTCCGGCAGGCGGGCCATGCCCAGGAATTCCGCCCTCGGTCGCGAAAAGAGCGCGTGCTCCGACGGATAGAGCGTCCGATAAATGACGATGGGCGAATCGTCGCGGGTATCCAGTCCCTCGCCCACCACCTGATAATATTTTCCCTTGAAATGCCGGTAAAAGGCCACCATACGACCTCCTATCCTCAACGGAAGCGGAAAAAATATATGATGCTGCCCAGCAGCACCCCGACAACCAGCAACTGAAAGCTTAGATACGCTATAAGCCTCACCTTGCCGCAGTCCCGGCATCCGCTGAGGGGCCGCCGGGGCAGCACGTCGCCTATGCTCCGCCACAGGCGCACGCAGACCAGCACGGCTATCCCCAATTGCAGCGCCTGGATGCCCAGACGAAGCGCATACATATCCAGATGCAGCAGGGCGTCGACCACGCGGCCCAAGCCGCCGCCGGCCAGCCTGATCTCCGGCCAAAAGGACTGCGACAGAGGAATGGCGAGGCCGCACAGCAAGGTCAGCTGGTGAAAACGGGCCTGCTCTTCCTGCCGGGCGTATCCTCGTTGCCGGGCCAGCCACCAGCCCGCCAGCGTCAGCAGCATCGCGATCACAAGCAGCTGGAAGGCCCCTTCCCAGGACATGCTTATGCTCAGGGGGAGGACATAGAAAGGAAGGACATATAAAAGAAGGGCATATGCCGTCAACAACAGACAGGATATGACCCAGGAACCGCCCTTCCCGGCGGGCCAGGTCGCTTGATCAGGCCCGTCGGGCACGGGACGCTTTTTTGCCGGCAGAGCGCCGCCCGATGGCGTCAAGGCGACCTTTTCGCTGCGCCCGCGGATCGTACGGAGGCGTCCGGGCAGCAAGGCGAACGACCGGTACAGCAGATATACGCTCACCGCCGAAAGAAGGAATTGCAGCAGCCGGATGCATTGAGACAGGTTGTACCAAAACACGTCGCGCGCACTGAAGCCACAAACACAATAGCCGCAAATGCAACACGCGATCAGAAAGGCTTCCAGCAGCGTGATGGCGAGGCAGTACAACAGGGACTGTCCCAGCAAGCAGGCGTGCCGCTTCTGGTCGTCCCAGCCCCGCCGCCGGGCCAGACACCAGCCCGTCAGCGTCAGCAGGGCCACGGCCGCCAGCGTCAGCAGAGCCACGGCCACCAGCAGCGGCTTATCCGCCCATTTCAAAGCCGCAAGCATCCACATGGCGGGGATGTACAAAAGCAGGAAGCCCCCCGCCAGCAGCAGGATGGACAGGATACCCGCTCCGTACTTTCCGGTAGGCTGGGCCGCTGTGGGCCGGACCGCTTGTTCTGGACTGTCGGACATATGGCAGGGGCCTCGGTGGGGTGTCGGGTGTCGTCTTTTCTCTTTTTTTCTTTTCTCTTGCTGGCTGGCGGCTACTGCCCGGCGTTGGGGCTTGGTTCCTTCTTTTTCTTTTCTCGCTGGATGACGGATGCTGCCCGGCATCCGGGCGTGGTCGCCTCCCGGCGGGGAGAGGCGTTGTTTCCTTCTTATTTCTTTTCTCGCTGGATGACGGATGCTGCCCGGCATCTGGGCGTGGTCGCCTCCCGGCGGGGAGAGGCGTTGTTTCCTTCTTATTTCTTTTCTCGCTGGATGACGGATGCTGCCCGGCATCCGGGCGTGGTCGCCTCCCGGCGGGGGGCAGGGGGTGAGAGGGGCCGGCCCCTCTACACCCCCTACGACCCCCTACTCCCCTGTCCGCGTGGCGAACGGCGTCACTGTCGCATGACGTGTACCCTGTCCGCCGCTCGCCGCTGGGGGCAAATCGGCGCTCCCGCGCTGCGGGGATCGCCTCCGCGCCCCGGCTCGCTGGCGTTACAAAAATCCTCCCGGCCTGCGCCCTGCCCCACAGGAAGCTTCCCCCTTTCGGATGCAGGTTTCCCCCGGCACAAAGGCTTTCCCCTGCCCTGCGGGGGCTTTTCCTCGGCACGGAGGCT
>NZ_CALUWS010000054.1 GCF_944324525.1 uncultured Desulfovibrio sp. | reverse complement strand
CCCAAACCCGGGGAAGTAAAGCCCAACTTTGTCCTGTGGGCCAACTGGACCCCGCAGATGGAACAGGATTTCCGCGATCTTATCCGCGAGGCCGAGCAAGAGCTGGCGGCGGAGCCCGCCCCCGCTGACCGGCCCTCCCTTCACTAACCGCATGCCTAAAGGGAAAAATCCAATATGTGCGTTGTTCGCCGGAAACTCCACAACCGAAGCACGGAGACCCGCATGAAAAAACTCACGCCTTTGCTCCTTCTGTTCCTGTTGCCGCTTTTTTCGCTGCCTGCCCCCATCGCGTCCGCCGAACTGACGGACACGCGCAGTCTCATGGGCCTTGTCCGCGAGCCGATCCCTCCACAAACAGAGCCGGAGTCCCCCATCGGCAGTCGTTGGCATGAGGACTCAGTCAACCTGTATGATGATTCCCACGACGTCTCGAATAACTTCCTGCGCGTAGATCGCAGCAGGCCCATGGCTGCCTATCAGAGCTGGCTCAAGTACGCCGTGCAGGGCGACGTCTTTTGCATGGCTGCACTCCCCGCGCTCATCCGGCAGCATCCCGAGTTGCAATGGCCCGTCCCGCCGGAATTCTGGGAAAACTGGGTCATCAAGTTATTGGGTGAGGGGGAAGGCTGCTATCTCCTCGGCGCGCAAACCTTTTCCGCAGAGAGCAGCGAACAGGTAAGACAGAAAAGCAGTGAGTTCTTCTTGCGCAGCGCTCTGGCCGGGAATCACGCCGGCATGATGGGCGTCGAGAGCATGGCAGACGACCGGACAGTCTCATCCTCCACGCCGCCCGTACAGCCCGCAGTACAGCCAATACCTGCCGAATACTACCCGGAGGCCTCGGAAGCAGTGCGATACTGGCTGACGCGCGCTGCGGACGAGGGTTACTGGAAGGCCTGCCTGATATTGGCCGTACTTTACAGTCTCCCAGAGATAGCAAAGCCGAACTATGAAAAAGCAAAGCAGTATTACATGCTCGCCGCCCAAAATGGTGTTCAATGTGCTGCGCAGGCTATTGTATCAGCTAAAGCGGGCAACAAATTTCAAGATAAATTTGAACAGGTGTTTCGTGGAAGCACAGCGGAACTGGATATACTCTATTCCAAAGAATTTTCAGAAATAATTTCGTACAAGGAAATGTATACATACTATACCCTTGAGTGTATGCTGGGTGACTTTGGAAAATTTGCTGATGAAGCCAATATGATATCATTGACAAAGCAACTGGGCTTTCCTCAGGACGAGGCCACGTTGGTCGCCGGCATCGAAGAGGGCAAGCGGCTCTATGCCGCATGGCGGAAACGCCATGCCGAGGAGATCCTCCAGCAGGTAAGGCTTTATGCCAAAGCCCGCGCCCGCCTGCCGGAAGTACAGGCCGATTACGCAGCCGTCGCCAAAAACGACGCCCCCCTGCAATTCGACAGGGACGACATCGACGACGACCTTAAGGATCTATACGCTGACGACGGCCTTTTCACGCCGGATTTTCATTGGATACTGAACCTCTACAGATGCGGGCAGTTCCGTGAAGCCTATGACGGCTGGCTCGAACTGGCCCTGCACGGCGACCTTTTCGCCATGGCCACCCTGCCCGCGGTGAGCCGCGTACATCCCGAGCTGCAATGGCCCGTCCCGCCGGAATTCTGGGAAAACTGGCTCATCGACCTGCTGGGCGTAGGGGAAGGCGGTTACATACTCGGCGCGCAGTACGCCATGATGACCAATTATACGGAAGCGGGCACGCTGCACGCGGCACAAAAAGCCGGCGAGTTCTTCCTGCGCAGCGCGCTGGCGGGGCACCCCGCCGGGATGCTTGGCGCGGCAAGGACAGCGCCATACCGGAAGGAGCATCCTTTTACCCCTCCCGCATCCCCCGCCGTGACGCCCATCCCGGCACGCTTTTACGCGGACGACCCCAGCGGGGAAGGGAGATACTGGCTGACTCGCGCCGCGAATGAAGGCTATTGGAAGGCCTGCATCCTGATGGCCCAACGCTATTTGTCCCCTCAGGACAAGGGCAAAGCGGACTACGCCAGAGCGGAACAGTATCTCCAGCGTGCCGCCCGTGGCGGCTCGTACGTCGCGGCGTCCAGGCTCTCTGAAGGCGCTTTCAACGGTGATGATGCACACAAAACTATGTGCGAACGCCTCAGCACCTATGCGCCGCTGGCCTTCGCGTTGAAATCCAACGGCTATGCTGACGCATATCACGGTTCATCCACCGAGCAAAACGTGCGGGAGAAATGCCCGGATGCGCGGGTCCGCGAAGCGGGCATCAGCGAAAGTCGCCGCTTGTACGAGGAAGGACGGGCCAGTTACATGCAAGAGCGCCGAGAAAGAGAAGAACTCTACGCCAAAGCCCGCGCCCGCCTGCCGGAAGTCCGGGCCGCCTTCGGCAAGCGGCTGACCGCCGGAACGCCCGCCGAAAGACAATAGCCGGAAACTCTACGACCGACGCACGGAGCCCCCGCATGAAAAAAACTCGCCCTTTTGCTCCCCCTGTTCCTGTTGCCGCCTTGCTCCCTGTCTCTCCTCGGCGCGTCCGCCGAACAGACGGACACGCTCAGCCGCACGGGCCTTGTCCGCCTCCCCTTCAACACATTTTCCCCGACTATCCGGCACACAGGATATGCCCCTCATGAACACTCTACGTCAAAGTCCGCTGCGGAACTGGCCGCTGGGCCGCTTTTCCCTTGAACATTTTCCGTTTGAAAGGCGTACCGTTCCAAACCATACGGCCTGCCGTTTCGCGGAAAACACGCGGCTTTCCGCTTGGGCCGGGTGGCGCTGTGCCGCCGCCCACAAAAAAAGGACGCTCACGCGTCCTTTTTTTATCGCAGGGTATGGTGGGGATCACCGGTCGATGCGCACATCCAGCCGCTTACGATCCTTGGAAAGGATATGCCGTATCTTGCCCGGGCCGGTAAGGTCGATGACCACCCGCGTCCGGCCGTCCAGCTTGCCGAGGCGAACATTGGTGACCGCCGGATTCTTCGGCACGCCCGGAGCCTTGACCGTCCATTCGCCCATGAGGTCCACGGCCACGCGGGGCGGATTCTCCAACGGCAGGTACTTGTACTCGATGGGGCTGGAGCCCTCGATGCGGACCGTTGCGCCCGTCTCCCGGGCAAAGACCACAAAACGGGTGACCGTACGGGCCTTGGCCGCCGGCGCGGGCTTTTCGGCCTTCTTCTCTTCCTTCTTTTCCGGGGCGGCGGGCTCCGCTTCAGCCGCGGGAGGCTGGCGCGTTTCCGTCGCGGCGGGCACGGACGGGGCAGCCGGAGGCTCGCTTGCCGCACCGCTGCCCAGCGCGGGCTGCGGCGGCACATCCTGAGCGGGACGGCCCGCGCCTTCCGTCACGGGCAGCGGCATGTCCTGAGGCGGCACGGCCTCCGTATCGTTGAAGGCAAAACCGCGTTCCAGCGCCTCGCTGGATGGCGTCGCAGCGGGGGCTTCAGCCGCGGGGGCCGTCTCGGCCGGGGCGGGAGCGGGCGTCTGCCCCGGCACGGGCGGGGTGAGGCTGCTGCCGGTATGGGGCGGCAGCTCGCCCGGCGTGGCGGGCGACGCCTCCAGGGCCGGAGACGCCGGTTCGGGATCGTTTTTGGACGACTTCCATTCGTTCAGCATAATCAGCGCCATCCCCAGTATGCAGACGGCGATCAGTATGCCGATAAAGGCTTTGTTCATGGCCTTGGCTCCTCTTGCCTAAAGGCTGTTCTTGGTGGAACGCCGCTGCTGGTTGCGGATATACCGCAGCATACGCCCATAGACAGGTTCGCTCGCATCCAGCAGCATGGCCCGCTGCAGGTGTTTGATGGCGGCCTCATCCTCGCCCATGGCGTGAAGGATGCGCGCCATGTTGAAGTGGGCATGGTCATCATCCGGCGCAAGGTCCAGCACGCGGCGGCTGAAGGCCAGCGCGGCCGAAGGGTAGGAGAGCTGACGCAAGCGCGCCCCGAAATCACGAAACATGTGCTTGTGCTGCGGCTGGATGCCCTCACGCACGGACGCCAGCTGCTCAAGCGCGGTGAAGGCCGTTTGCCGTTCCTTGGGCCGCTTGAGCCGGGCCACCGCCTTGCGGAAGGTCTCCCGCATGCCGGTCTCCACCAGCCGGGCCCTGCGCTGCTGCTCGGCCGAGGAGGCCTCCCCGAAGATATCCCCCGGTTCGCTCTGGGGCGGCGGGACGAACCGCCCCACGACCTTGGACATGTCCAGCGACCGTACCGGCATGGCCAGTATGGCGGGCTCCGCCGTGAAGCGCTGGCTGAAGATGTCCGCCGTCATCCTTTCCGGGTCGGCCACCGGCTGGAAGGCGTTGTTGAGCCGCTGCACAACAAAGCTGCCGGTCTCGGCTTCCCAGACGAAGTACAGGGTCTTGCGCTGTCCGGAGGACTGCGCCGCCGCAACAGAATATACGCCGATGAACTTGGGATTTCTCATGCCCCGACTCTACATCATTTGGGCCGAATGGCAAGATTCCTCTCCATGCCTTTACGCGGCGGGCGCTTTGGGCTAGCATGCCGCCCATGCACGAAATGGTCATAGCTCAGAACATCCTCGACATCGTCCGGGAAGAGATGGCGGCGCGACAATGCACGCGCCTTGTCCGCATCGGCCTGGAATGCGGGGCCCTGTCCGGCGTGGAACCGGAATCCCTGCGCCTCAGCCTTGAGGCCCTGCTTGACGGCGGCCCCTGGGCGGAGGCCGGCCTTGAACTGCGGGTCATCCCCCTGCGGCTGCGCTGCTTCAGCTGCGGCACGGTGTTCGGCGGCGAGTCCGGGCAGGACGCCCTCTGGCAGCCCTGCCCGCGGTGCGGGGAACAGTTCGGCCACACGGTGGAACAGGGCAAGGAGCTGCGCATTTCCCATTTGGAGGCCTCATAGAGCGTGTTGACGCTATTGCTGCTCATTCAGCGTAATATTTAAACAATTACAATGTGTTAACAGCCCCCAGGCCCTACAGGAGGACCCATGCAGATACCCGTTGTTCGCAACGTCCTTGAAGCCAACGAAAAACTTGCCGATCAGGTGCGTGCGCGGCTGGATGCCGGCAAGATCCTGGCGCTCAACCTCATCTCCTCGCCCGGCGCGGGCAAGACCACCCTGCTGGAGCGCACCCTTGCCGACCTGTCCGGCGAGTTCCGCATGGCGGTCATCGAGGGCGACCTGCAGACGGATAACGATGCCCGCCGTGTGGCCGCCACGGGCGCGCAGGCTGTGCAGATCAATACCGAAGGCGGCTGTCACCTCAACAGCAGCATGATCCTGCAGGCGCTGGACAATATCTCCCTGGACGGACTGGATATCCTGTTCATCGAAAATGTGGGCAACCTTGTTTGCCCCGTGGAGTTCGACTGCGGCGAGGACGCCAAGATCGCCCTGCTCAGCGTGGCCGAAGGCGACGACAAGCCGGAAAAATATCCCCTGCTGTTCAACCTTGCCCGCGCCATGCTGCTCAACAAGATCGACCTGCTGCCCCATGTGGATTTCGACGTGCAGCGCGCCCGTAACTTCGCCACACGGCTGAACCGGGAGCTGGCCATCTTTGAAGTCTCCTGCCGCAACGGTCAGGGGCTGACCGGCTGGTACGACTGGCTGCGCGCCATGCGTCAGGCCAAGCTCGAAGGGCGGCTGACCCGCCCCGAGCGCTGATCTGCCCCAAACACGCCCTTTCTTTCACCTGTCTTGCACGGCGGCGACCGCCGCCGGGAGGAACCTGCATGAACCATCTGGGCAAAATGCTCGCCGCCCTGCTCCTCGCCGGAGGCCTGTCCGGCGGAGCGGTACAGGCCGCGCCCTCCTGCCGGCCCCTGCTGGCGGATCAGGAGGACGGCGTCCGTTCCCAGCTTGTGGAGCGCCGGCGGCCGGAACGCCCTCACTGGGACAACCGTTACCACGGCGATCGCCGGCGGCCGCGTCCCCCGTATCATTACGCCCCGCCCCCGCCGCCTCCGCCGCCCTATCCGGGCGCGCCGTACGGCTACGGGCCGCCACCCTATGTCCCCAACTATCCCTTTGGCTACGACCCGCGGCGGCCGCTGCCCAATTACCCCTTCGGTTACGATCCGCGTCCCCGGCCGCGCTTTGACGGCTATGACGGGTATGAACGCCCGCACAGACGGAACTGGAAGCCGTACCGGCATCCCCGCCCTGTCCCGCCGCCACCGCCCCCTCCGCCGCCGGCCTGGCCGGGATTCAACGGCTGGATATGACCTCTTGCCACGAACGCGCCGCCCTCTGGGCGGCGCGTTTTTTGTGCCGGAAACGAGTGCATGGAGGCCCCCCGATCCGCGAGCCAAGCGCACCTGATGCACGATGGACATGACACGGCCGGGATACAGGGGCTGGCCCTCCGGCCCCGGTCGGCGCGTCATGTCCGGCCCCGCAGATGCGAACGGCCGCCGGCTTCCCGCCGGCGGCCGCACGAAAAAGATCCCCTGCAGGACGTTCCGCTGTCAGGACTTCCCGCCCTTCGTGGCGCTGCCGCGGGCGTCGCCGCCCTCATCGGCACGGTAGGCGGCGATATCCACAAGCAACGTCCGGGAGGCCGGGTACAGGCTGACCGTAAAGAGCTGCACATCCTCCTCGGGCGCGTCAGCTTCGCGCAAGGCCACCACCTGCGAGCGCGGGGCCAGCATGATGGAGGCGTCCCCCGTCCCGGCGGCAAAGATGAGGTCTATGCCCTGCTCAAGGATGCGGTGGCGCTGCTCCTCACCGATGGAGGCCATTTCCGTAAAATCCACGTCCATGCCCGGAAATTCCGCCTGCCAGAGGCAATACCCCTGTGTGTAGAGGGTCTGGAGCAGCGCGTGCAGATGGTCACGCGTCAGCACCTGCCGCAATTCCAGATGTTCCAGCGTGGCCGTGGCGGGATCGCCGGGGCCGGGCGTCAATCGCGCCGCCCAGATGCGGTCGGCAAAGCCGAGGCTGGTCAGCACGGCGCCGTTCTCATCGTGGGGAGCCTCCTTTTCCAGTATGGCGCAAGCTTCCTGCATCTTCATGCCGGTGCGGAAGCGGGTCAGCGCGCAGACGGGACGGCTGCCCGGCTCCGGCAGCAGGCTCCAGACCTTCCCCTGCCGGTGCTCCGTCTTGCCGTTCCGGTAAAAGAGCTGCAGGCAGCTTTCCTTATGTTCGCCGCAGGCGGCAAAGCCCTTGAGCTCCCCCAGGGCGATGCCGGGGAACGTCCAGAGGGCAAAGCCCATATCCAGACGGATATCCTGCGTGCCGCCCGGATTCTCCAACGCGTCCTCCCCGGACGGCGGCAGATCCAGTCTGGCGAAGCTTTCCTGCCGCGCCGTGCTGAAACGCACGCTCAGCAGCTCCTGCTCGGTAAGGTTTTGTACGCTCAAGGTCGGCGGTTCCGCCTCTTCCTCGGCGGGGGACGGAGACGCAAGGCCACGCTGCGGCAGCAGCAGGCAAAGGCTCAGCAGGAGCAGGGAAACGAGGTGCTGCATGATCACATCCTGAAACTGGTGCTTGTGGTACCGGGCCATCACAAAAGGAGCCGTGCCGGCACGTCCGCCCGCAGGACACGGACAGCTCCGGCCGCACGGGCCATGCAGGCATTTTTAGCAGTCCGGCCCGTCGGAAGCAAGCCGTTGCCGGACGCTGACGGGCCGGGACAGACCGCTTTCCGCCTGCCGCTCAGCAGGTTCCCGCGTCCGCTTTCCGGCGGCGCAGGGCTGCCAGCAGCAGACCTGCCGGATCGGCCGGGGCCGCCGGATCTGGCGGCGTATCCGCGCGCAGCCGCTCAAGCAGCGTCCGCACCAGCGTCACGGCATCCTCCACCTCGTCCACCCAGCAGGTCATGGCGCCATGCAGCATGAGGCCCGGCGCTTCCAGCGGCCCGCGAATGCCCAGCAGCGGCACGCCCGCTCCGGCGGCAAAGCCCACTTCCACCCCGGCATCCTGCCCGGAAGCGCCGTAGTAGATCACCATATCCGCCGTCAGGCAGGCCTGGCGGCAGAAATCGAACACCTGCCCGCCCGCCTGATCGGTATCCATCCAGGCGCGGCGCTGGGCGGGCGTCAGCCCCGGCGGCGGCGCGGCTTTTTCCGTCCAGTCAAGGATACGGCAGCCCAAGGCCCGCAGGGCGTTCCCCAGCAGGCGCACGCCGTGCTTGTGCCGGAAGGAACCGGCGATATAGATATCCATGCTCGTCATACCTGTTGCGGAAGGCGCGGTGGATAGCGTCCGCTACCACGGACAGCCCGCCCTCCCGCCTTCCTTGCCGGATGGGCGGCGGGGAAAGACGCCTCCCCTGACGCGGAGCGCATCGTCCAGACGGCGCGCGCCATTGCCCCCGTCAGCGCGGAGGCCGTATCGTCCCGGAGCGACCGGGAAAAGACCGCGCACGCTCCGCCTGCCTTGACGGGCGGGCTTGCCTCGGCCCCTGACTCTTCCCCCGGTCAAAGCGCGCTGAGGAAGAAATGGGGGACGTGGGAGGAAACGAATCCTGCCGACAGGCCCTAGAACTCGATGCCTCGCTGGGCCTTGACGCCGCTTTGGGCCGGATGCTTGATCTCGCCCATCTCCGTCACCAGATCGGCCATGTCCATGAGCCATTGCGGCGCATCACGGCCGGACAGCACCAGGTGGCAGTCCGCCGCACGCGCCCGCCGCAGGAGGTCCTCCACCTCGGCACGCTCCAGCAGACCGGCGCGCAGGGCATAGAGGCTTTCGTCCAGCAGCAGCATGTCCAGCCGCGGCAGGCGTTCCCGGGCCCACTCCAGAAGCGTCAGGGCGGCGGCACGGTGTTCTTCCCGCTCTTCTTCCTTCCGGAAGAAGCCGCGGCCGCCGGCCCGGTAGTTCTCCCCAAGCAGACGCTGCAGCATCACCTGCTCGCCGGCGTGCACATCCTTTTTCATGAACTGTCCGAAGCCCACGCGCAGGTCCTGTCCCAGCGCCCGCAGCGCCTGTCCCACGCAGGCGCTGGTCTTGCCCTTGCCGTTTCCCGTGTAGATGAGGATCATCAGCGCCATACCCCCGGCAAAACATATCCACAGGCCGGGCATATCCCGGCGGAAGCTCCCTTGAAGCGCACATGCCAGCCCTGCCGCTCGATGCAAACGGCGTTGCACTGCGGGCAGTAGGTATTGCCGCCCACCGCGCTGATGACATTGCCGACATAGACGAAATGCAGGCCTTCGCCGCGGGCCAGCGCCCAGCAGTCTTCCAGCTGTCCCACCGGAGTCTCGGGGTGATCGGTCATGTGGTAGGCCTTGCGGAAGGCCGTCAGATGCCAGGGCGTGTCCGGCCCCAGCTCGTCCCGGATGAAGCGGGCCGCCTCGCGCAGTTCGTCCGAACCGTCGTTGACGCCGGGGATGATCAGCGTCGTCACCTCCACCCACCAGCCGAGGGCTTTCATGCGCTTGAGATTGTCGAGCACCGGCTGCAGACGCCCGCCGCAATACTTGCGGTAAAAGCTTTCGCTGAAGCCCTTGAGATCCACATTGGCCGCATTGATGCGCCGCTGGAGCGACACGAGGCAGTCCTCGCTCATGAAGCCGTTGGTCACGAGGATGGTACGCAGCCCCTGCTTGCGGGCCAGGCCGGCCGTGGAGAACACGAGCTCAAAGAAGACCGTGGGCTCATTGTAGGTGAAGGCCATGCTTTCGGCGCAGTTGCGGCGCGCCAGATCCACCAGGATGTCGGCGTCCACCTGCCGGCCCGTCACCTTGCCGTCCTCGGCGGGCCCGCGCGATATCTCGTGGTTCTGACAGAACAGGCAGGAGAAATTGCAGCCCGCGCTGCCCACGGAAAAGGTGCGCGTCCCGGGCAGGAAATGATAGAGCGGCTTTTTCTCCATCGGGTCAAGGGCCGTGCCCGTGATGACCTTTTCCACCATGCTGACCAGCGTCCCGCGCAGGTTGGCCCGCACGCCGCAGCGGCCGCGCTGCCCCGACGGTATACGGCAGCGATGCGCGCACAGCAGGCAGTCCACCGTACCGTCGTCGCGGCTTTCCCCAAAGGCGGCGGGCATGTCAGCGCCTCCCGGGATGCGGCATGCGGCCTTGCGGCATCGCGCCGCCGCGCGGCATCATGCCTCCGTTGCGCGGCATCATGGCGCCATTGCGCTGCACGGAGCGCATGCCTTCATTGAGGGGCATGACGCCGGGCGGATAGGGGCCAGGATCGCCCTGATAGCCCGGATACCAGTGCCAGCCGTCCGTGGGCGGCGGGTAGAGGCCGCCCGGATTCGGGTTCGGGTACTGGCCCGTGTTCTGCCCGGGGGTGCTCGGATAACTCGGCGTGGTCGGATAACTCGGCGTGAGCGGGAAACTGGGTATGGACGGATAGCTCGGCGTAGCCGGATACCCCGGCCTCTGACCGGGATAGCCCGGATAGCCGGGATAGACCGGCTTCTGACCGGAGGTGGGCGGCCACGGACGGGAAGGCGCGCCCGGCCAGCCCGTCTGCCCGCTGGGATAACGGTCGGGATAGCCCGGATAGCCGGGGTAATACGGCGGACGGAAGCCGGGACGGTTGGGCGGATAGCCCGGCTGATACCCGGGATAGCCGGGCTGGTAGCCGGGGTAACCCGGTTGATAGCCCGGATAGCCGGACTGTCCCCCGCCCGAGGAGCCCGAATTGGGGTACACCTGCGGCGCAAGATACATGGGCGCCTGCTGCCAGGCGTTGGGATCCGTATTCTGACGCGGCGCGATGGCCTTCATCTCCACATCGCCGGTCTTTTCGTCGCGATCAATGGAGAGCTGGCCGCCATTGGGCGTCGTGGAAGGCAGCTGGGACGTCCCCCACTGCTCGTCCTGACGCATGGCTCCCTCCTGCGGGGACGAGGCCGCCAGCACCGCCTGGACGCCGCCAAGCCCCAGCATGCACAGCGCCAGTCCCGCGGCCAGCCCCAGCCTGCCGCCTGTCCTGAACCCGCGCATCCCGCCCGCTGTACGCGAGGGGGATGACGCCGCCTGCCCGGATATGAAAGGTATTTTCTTCATGCTCTCAGTATAGCAGCGCCGTCAGCGGGGGTCTACGAAAAAATGCGGAGGAAAGCCGCTTGGGATTTATGAAAAACTATGCTATCAACGAGCGTCGCAAGGAGGCACTTTATGACCACGGAACGCTCCAAAGCCTACAGGGAAGCCGGCGTCGACATCGAGGCGGGCAATGATCTCGTAAGCCGCATCAAGCATCTCGTTTCCAGCACCCACACCAAGGGCGTCATTTCCGACATCGGCGGTTTCGGCGGCCTGTTTCGCCCCGAACTCAGCGGCATGAGCGATCCTGTCCTTGTCTCGGGCACGGACGGCGTGGGCACGAAGCTCAAACTGGCCTTCGCCTTCGACAAGCACGACACCGTGGGCATCGATCTCGTCGCCATGAGCGTCAACGACATCCTGGTGCAGGGCGCCCAGCCGCTCTTTTTCCTCGACTACTTCGCCACCGGCAAGCTGGACGTGGAGACGGCCCATACGGTCATCAGCGGCATCGCCGAAGGCTGCCGTCAGGCGGGTTGCGCCCTCCTCGGCGGGGAAACGGCCGAAATGCCCGGCATGTACGGCGACGGCGAGTACGACCTTGCCGGCTTCTGCGTGGGCATCGTGGACAACGCCAAACTGGTGGACGGTTCGAGCATTCGGGTGGGCGACCGCATCGTGGGCATCTCCTCTTCCGGTCTCCACTCCAACGGCTTTTCTCTGGCCCGCAAGGTGCTGGAACAAAGCGGCCTCAAGGCGGACGATCCCTTCCCCGGGGCCGACGGCGCTCTGGTGCGGGACGTGCTCATGACGCCCACCGTCATCTATGTGGACACGGTGCGGCAGCTGCTGCGGGATATCGACGTACGCGGCATGGCCCATATCACGGGCGGCGGCTTCTACGACAACATCCCCCGCGTGCTGCCCACGCAGGTGGAAGCCCGCATCACCTTCGGCTCCTGGGACATGCCCCCGGTCTTCACCTGGCTGCATGAAGCGGGCGGCCTGTCGTGGCCGGAGATCCTCCAGATCTTCAACGCCGGCATCGGCTATGTCCTCATCCTGCCGCCGGATCAGACCGAAGAGACCATCAGCCGCATCCGGGCCGGCAAGCAGGGCCTCAAGGCCTGGGATATCGGGGTCATCGCCATGCGCAACGGCGACGGGGAGCAGGTCGTCATGCAGTTCCCGGATTAGGGCCTGCCACGCCATTTGCTGTTTGTTTGGGGGGCTGGGACATAAGGCCCACGTCCCAAGGAAAGACGACATGACGTACGTTACGGGAGCCTTCCCACGGGAGGCTCCCTTTTTTTGCCGGAGAGAACCGGCATCAGGCAGGCGTGCCCTGGCCTTTTTCGCTCGACCTTCGGCCGGGAGTCTGGCATGCTTATGCCAGTACCCGCCCTGTCCGCCAGTGCGCGGGCACGGCCTCGGCCGTGAGATGCCCTTACTACCGGGACGCCCCCGCCCGGCTGCGGAGCCGTCCCTTACCGGCTGGCGCGCCCATGCGCCGGAGACCTCCCATGCAACCCCTGCTCGATATCCTGCGCTCCATGCTGGAGCAGCACAAGGCCGATTACGAGATCCTCTCGCACAACCGCCCCCTGATCTCCAAGGATGACGCCGCCCGTGTCTTCGATCTGGTCAAGGCCGCGCCGGTCTTCATCCTTGAAGCCGACGGCGAGCTGGTCGCCCTGCTGGCCAGCGCCGCCCGGGGCCGCATAGACCTCAAGGCCCTGCGGCAGGATGTGGGCTATGCCTCGCTGCGCCCCGCGCCGGAGGAGGACCTGCTGATCCGCACCGGCTGCGCGCCGGGACGCGTGCCGCTGGTGGGTCATGGCCTGCCCGTCATCTTCGACGAGGTGCTGCTGCGCCACGATTATGTGTACGGCAAGACGGGCGACGTGCTGCATACCCTCAAGATCCGGCCGCTGGATCTCATGCGCCTGTGCAATGTGGTCAAGGTCTGGCCCGATCCGCAGGGCACGCCTGCCGGCCGTATGGCCGAAGCCGCCTTCGCGAACAAGGCCTGAACGGAAAAGCGCCGCCCCGCGGCATGACGTGCGACGGGGCGGCTGGGAGAGGACGGAGAAAGACGGGAGCCGCCCGCGCGGCGGCATCCCCTGCCCCGGGGCGGAACATCCCTTGGCGGGACGCGGCTCAGGGCATGAGCGGCGGCAGGGGCGTGGCCTGCACCTGACCGTAGCTGCTGATGCGGTCACGCCCGCAGCGCTTGGAGGCGTACAGGGCGATGTCCGCGCAGCTGTAGAGCTTGCGGAACACCCCGCCGTCAGGCGGCGCGGCGCATATGCCCATGCTGGCCGTCACGCCGTAGCCATGCAGCAGCGTATTGGAACGGATGGCTTCCATCAGCTTTTCCATGTGGGGAAGCCCCGCTTCCGCCGGGGAGACGCCGGGCAGGAAAACCAGGAACTCGTCACCGCCAAGCCGGGCGCAGAGGGCGTTTTCCGGCAGGGCGTCGCGCAGGATGCCGCCGACCTGAGCAATGACGCTGTCCCCTGCGGGATGGCCGAACTCGTCGTTGACGTGCTTGAAATTGTCGAGGTCGAATACGGCCAGCATGCCCTTGCCGTTGGCGGCAAGTTCGGCGTCCACCTGACTCTCGAACGCGGTACGGTTCAGCAGGCCGGTCAGCCGGTCCGTGCTGGCCTCGCGCGCCAGATCGTCCATGCGCCGGGCAAAGATCCCCCGCATGGAGATCACCGTGAACAGCATGCTCAGGGTGAAGAAGATCCCCAGCCGGACAAAGAGATTGCGCATGGCCTGCGCGCCGCCGGAAAAGTCCAGCGGCAGGTCCTTGCCGGAAATGGCCGTGGCCACGCGCCAGCCGTTGAAAGGAAGATTGCCCACGCACAGGTAGACCTTGTGCCCCGCCGAATCGGTGACCGGCGCCACCCAGGCCTTTTCCTCCAGAAGGGCCGTATGATCCTCGGGCATATGCTGCCGGTACAGTTCCAGAAAATAACTCGTGACGTCAGGCCCGCCCGGAGGCGCGCCGATGAGCTTGCCGTCCTCATTGAGGAGGATGATCCCCTCATTGGAGAGGAAGCTCGTCAGCTGGAAAAAAGCCGTGAAGTGCGCCCGGCGGTAGACGGCCCCGAGACAACCGATGATCCGGTTCCCTTCCATGATGGGCGCGGCCAGCACCACATAGGCTTCGCCGCTTGCGTCTTCAAGCAGATGCGAGACGATGGCCCGTCCGTTCATGACATGCTGAAAATAGGGATGCGCCAAAATATCAGGAGGCAGAGCGGAATGCCCCCAGACCCGGCCATTGATGTCGGCCACAAAAAAATTGTCGGCCATGATGCGGCCTTCGCAAAAATGCAGGCTCTCCCGGCTGAGCTCCCCGCCGTCCGCCTGGGCGATATCCTGAGCGATCATGTGCATGCCCAGCAGCCGGTACTGGAAGTGGGAGGCGACCTCATGGGCCTGATCCAGCACGCCACGCTTGAGGAAGAGGCTGATGTTGTGCAGCATCACCTCCTCCCGTTCCTGGATGAAGGAGAAGATGCTCCAGCCGATGCCGCACATCAGCACGAAGATATAGGCCATGACCGTCAGCATGGCGCGTCGCGGCTGTCCGAAAAGATAGCTCAGCATGATGTCTTCCTCCTCGCCGTTGCCGTCGGGGCAAACCGGCCCTGCCTGCAGTGGATGTGCCGTCACCCTATGTCGCCGGGCGTCAGCAAAGCGTCCGAACGCCACAGCGCAGGCAGGCGGCCCATCTTCTGCTCCGCCGGCGCCGGGCAGGAAGGGACGGAGCTGCAACCGGATACTTTACGCGTCATCACGAAGACGTCAAGCCGTCGCCGGACGGGCGCCAAAGGTCTTTCCCGGCCTGTTTGTCCCGGCGCGCCTGTTTTGCCGGCCTTTTCCGCCTGTCCAAAACGCAAGACGGCTGCCCCGAAGGGCAGCCGTCGGCAACAGGCGGCGGAGGAGAAGCCCGAATCAGGCCATGTCTTCCGTCAGGATCATATGGCGGGCAGCTGCCGTTTCGTCCAGCCGCCGCACGGGCAGGGACTGCGGCGCGGCAGCCAGCTTTTCAGGATGTTCCCTGCCTTCGGCCACGATCTCGCGCAGAGCGTCCACGTATTCGTCCAGCGTTTCCTTGCTTTCGGTCTCCGTGGGCTCGGCCATGAGGCATTCCTTGACGATGAGCGGGAAGTAGATGGTCGGGGCATGGATGCCGCGATCCAGCAGGCCCTTGGCGATGTCCAGCGCCCGCAGGCCTTCGGGCGCGGAGGCCACGAACTCATGCGCGCAGATGCGGTCAAAGGGGATGTCCAGCACATCTTCCAGCCGCTTGCGCAGATAGTTGGCGTTGAGCACCGCGTATTCGGAAGCGCGG
The DNA here is from genome assembly GCF_944324525.1 of uncultured Desulfovibrio sp. Classification (GTDB taxonomy): domain Bacteria; phylum Desulfobacterota; class Desulfovibrionia; order Desulfovibrionales; family Desulfovibrionaceae; genus Desulfovibrio. The sequence goes on along the minus strand of NZ_CALUWS010000054.1, from coordinate 3,018 downwards.
GTGAGCCCGTTGCCGCCCAGACGCATCATGTAGGCCAGCGCCTTGGCCAGCACGCCGAAGCTGCCGTAGAACGGCCCGATATAGCCGATGGACTGGGGCAGGTCGAAATTGACGCGGTAGCTGTCGTCATCACGGCGCTCCACACGCGGCGCGGGCAGATAGGGCACGAGGCGTTCGCTCACGCCCACCGGCCCCGCGCCGGGGCCGCCGCCGCCATGCGGCGTGGAAAGGGTCTTGTGGACATTGAGGTGCACCACGTCAAAGCCCACGTCGCCCACGCGCATCTTGCCCATGATGGCGTTCATGTTCGCGCCGTCATAGTAGAGCAGCGCGTCCACCTTGCGCAGTTCCTCGACGATCTCGGCAAGATGGGTCTCCATGAGGCCCAGCGTGTTGGGGCAGGTCATCATGAGGCCGGCCACGTCGTCGGGATGCTCGGCAATGGCGCGGGCCAGGGCCTGCGGGTCCACCATGCCGTCACGGGATTCGATGTTCACGATGTCGAAGCCCGCCAGCACGGCCGAAGCGGGATTGGTGCCGTGCGCCGAATCGGGGATGAGCATCTTGGTGCGCTTGCGGCCCCTGGCCTTGTGGTAGGCCGCGATGAGCTTGACGCCCGTGAATTCGCCGTTGGCCCCGGCCATGGGCTGCAGGGTGAAGGCCTTCATGCCGGTCAGCTCGCAGAGCCAGCGCTCGGCATCGTAGAGCACCTGCAGGGCCCCCTGCGTGCAGGCCGCGCCGCGGCCGAGCTGAGCCAGCATGGGATGCAGGCGCGTGAAGCCGGGCAGACCGGCCACCTGCTCCGTGAACTTGGGGTTATATTTCATGGTGCAGGAGCCGAGCGGATAGAAATTGGCGTCCACGCTGTAGTTGCGGCGCGAAAGCGCGGTAAAGTGGCGCACCACGTCGAGCTCGGAGCATTCCGGCAGGCGCGGAGCCTGCTTGCGCAGCAGCTCGGCGGGCAGCATGTCCGCCGCGCGGGGGGCGTTCTCCGCGGGTTCCAGCACGAGGTTCTCCGCATGCCGGCCGCTGACGGATTTGGCAAAGATGGTCTTCACAGCAGGCCTCCGATGGTTTCGGCAAGGAAGCCGATCTGCTGGCGGGTGTTGTTCTCCGTGCAGGCCAGCAGCAGCACGTCGTCCATGAAGTTGTAGTAGCGGCTCACGGGGAAGCCGGGCACGCAGTTATAGGAGATGAGCGTGTTGACGACCTTTTCCGCCGGGATGGGCAGCCGCAGGGCCACCTCGTTGCCGTAGGGGGCCGTATTGAGCAGGGTCACGCCGCGCAGGGCGGTGAGACGTTCCACGGCGTAGCGGGCAAGGGCCATATTGTGCTCGGCCACCTGCGCCAGCCCCTGCGGGCCCATGAGGGAAAGATAGATGAGCGAACGCAGGGCGCACAGCGCCTGATTGGAGCAGATGTTGGACGTGGCCTTGGCGCGGCGGATGTGCTGCTCGCGGGCCTGCAGGGTCAGCACATAGCCGGTCTTGCCGTCCACATCCTGCGTACGCCCGGCGATGCGGCCGGGGAACTGGCGGATATGCTCCTTGCGGCAGGCCATGATGCCCAGATAGGGGCCGCCGAAGCCCAGCGGCTGCCCGAGGCTCTGCCCTTCGGCCACGGCGATGTCCGCCCCCATCTCGCCCGGCGTCTTGAGCACGGACTGCATGATCGGGTAAACGGAGATGATGCCCAGCGCCTTCTTGCCGCGGGCATGGGCGAACAGCTCGCTGAAATCGTCCACCACGCCGAAGAAGTTGGGGTTCTGCACCACCACGGCCGCGCACTGATCGGTGATGGCGGCCATGAGGGCCTGCTTGTCGCTGGTGCCGTTGCGCTGCGGCACCACACGCACGTCCACGTCCAGATCGGAGGTATAGGTGCCGAGCTGCACGCGCCAGATGGGATTGACGCATTCATCCACCACGATGAGCTTGCGGCGACTCGCCCGCACGGCCGTCATGCAGGCTTCGAAAAGGGCCGACCCGCCGTCGTAGACCGAGGCATTGGCGCAATCCATGTCCAGCAGGCGGCAGACCGCCGTCTGGTATTCAAAGATGGCCTGCAGGGTCCCCTGCGAACATTCGGCCTGATAGGGCGTGTAGGCGGTGTAGAACTCGCTGCGGCCGCTCAGGGCGTCCACGGCGGCGGGGATCTTGTGCGCGTAGAAGCCCGCCCCCAGGAAGGAGACCATCTCCGTCCGGTTTTTGGCGGCAAGGTTCTCGAAGTAGCCGCAGACGGCGGCCTCGCTCAGCCCTTTGGGCAGGTTGAAGTGCGCGGGACGCATCTGCTGCGGGATGTCCGCAAACAGGTCATCCAGCGTGCGCACACCGATGACGGACAGCATCTCCGCCGTCTCGTCCGGGGTGTGGGGGATGAAAGGCATGGTGGACCTCCTGAAAACGCGGCAGGCCGCCCGTCCTGCGACAGGCGGCCCGGGGCCGGCTAGTGCTGTTCGTTCTTGCAGTGTTCTTCGTAGGCGGCCGCATCCATGAGCCCTTCCGGCTTGCCGGAAAGTTTCACCTTGATGAGCCAGCCGTCCCCGAAGGCGTCGGCATTGATCTTTTCCGGAGCATCGGCCAGCGCCTCATTGACGGCCACCACCTCGCCGCTGACCGGCGAGATGAGATCGCTGGCGGCCTTCACCGACTCCACGGAACCGAAGTCGCTCTCGGCGCTCACGCTGTCCCCCACGGCGGGCAGATCCACATAGGTGATGTCGCCGAGGCTTTCCTGAGCGAAATGGGTGATGCCCACCACGGCTTCCTCACCCTGGATCTTCACCCATTCATGACTGGCGCTGTACAGCAGGTCGGCAGGATTGGACATGATCTCCTCCACGCAAAAAAGGTTCACCGGCGCGGATGCGCCGCGTTCATGACATATGACGCCGCAGGGCTTGCCGTCCCGGCGCGCGGCACATGGCCGCATCTTGACCTCAAGCATTTTCCGTTTGCAACGCTTCGCGTTCCAAACCTTACGGCCTGGCGTTTCGCGGAAAAAACGCGGTTTTTCCGC
>NZ_CALUWS010000053.1 GCF_944324525.1 uncultured Desulfovibrio sp. | reverse complement strand
TAAGTATTTATTTTACAACAAGTTATAAAAATATCTCAGTCAGAACATATTGCCTGATAATGAGTCCTGACCTTAACAGGCCCTAGAGCATTTTCCGTTTGAAACGCTTCGCGTTTCAAACCATACGGCCTGACGTTTCGCGGAAAAAACGCGGTTTTTTCCGCTTGGTCGGGGCCGGGCGGCGCTGTGCCGCCGCCTCGCGTTTTCCCTTTTTCAAAGGCAAAACGCTTTTTTTACGCCGCATCCCGCTACTTTTGCTCCAGATAGGCCTGGATACGGTCGGAAAGCACTTCCACCAGCGGGGAGGCTTGCCTGTCCTTGTGTTCCACCCGGTAAAAGGTACGGGTAAAGCGGATGTCGGCCAGCGGCACTTCCCAAAGCTCGCCGGCCTCCAGTTCGCGGCGCACGATATGCCGCGAGACGCAGGCCAGCGTGCCGGGCTTGTGCAGCAGGATCTTGATGGGGTCGTAGTGGTTGAACTCCAGAAAGTCCGTGGGCCGCAGTCCCAGCGGCGTGATGGCCGCAAGGAAGGCCTCGCGCGCGCCTGAGCCCTGTTCGCGCAGGAGCCAGCGCCGCCGCATGAGCTCATGGATGGAGACCGGCGGACCGGCGGCGCTCTCCCTGTCGCCGGACACCACGAGCAACGTTTCCTCGGCCAGCGCCCGCACATTGAGCACAAGGCTCTGCACCTGCCCTTCCACAAATCCCACGTCCAGCACCCCGGCCTCCACGCCATGCAGGATGTCGTGCGTATTGCCGGACTCGCAGCTGATATGGACATTGGGATGGCTGCTGTGGAAGTCGTAGAGGATGACCGGCAGCACGAAGTCCGCCAGCGTGGTGGACGCGCCGATCTTGAGGCTCCCGGCCAGGGTGGCGTAAGTCGTCAGATCCAGCACGCCCTTGAGCTCGGCATAGAGGGGCGCAAGGCGCTTTTCCAGCAGCTTGCCCTTCTCGTTGAGCACCAGTCCCCGCCCCACGCGCACGAAGAGGCGGCTGCCCAACTCATCCTCGAAGCCGCGCAGCGCCGAGGAGACGGCCGCCTGAGAGACGCAGAGCAGTTCAGCCACCTCCCGCATGTTGGGATTGCGCGCCAGCGCCAGGAATACCTCGATATGCCGCAGGGTCATGCTGTTTTCCCGATCAATAAGAAAAAGTTGTCGAACTGAAAAATTTAATCCGTTTGTCCCGGATGCGCCGCGGTGCTACCACAAGGCCATGTCATTCACCAACAGGCTCAAAGAGGTAGATACCATGAAATTCGTCGTACAGGCTTTCCGCAATGACCGCAATGTGCAGCTGCTCAACGGACTGGTTTTTGTGGCGCTTTTTGCCAGCGTTGCCTTCCATCTCGTGGATCTGCCCTTCCTCACCGCTCTCGGCATCAGCCCGCTCATCGTGGGTATCGTGGTCGGCATGTGTTACGGCAACACCCTGCATGTGCATATGCCCGTCTACCTCAAGCCGGGCATCCTCTTTTCCTCCAAGTCGCTGCTGCGCCTGGCCATCGTCCTCTACGGCTTCCGCCTGACCTTCCAGGATCTGGCGCAGGTGGGCTTCAAGGGCGTGGCGCTGGCGGCCTTCATGCTGGGCACGACCTTCCTTATGGGCTCGTGGCTGGGCATCAAGGTGTTCCGCCTGCCCCGCCGTCTGGCCCTGCTGACGGCCGCGGGGAGCTCCGTCTGCGGCGCGGCCGCCGTGCTGGCCGTCGAGCCCGTGGTCAAGGCCGAGAATCATGAAAGCAGCATCGCCGTAGGGACGGTGGTCGTCTTCGGCACGCTGGCCATGCTCCTCTACCCCCTGCTGTACAGCCACGGTCTGCTGCCCATGTCCGCCGAAGTCTACGGGGCCTTTGCCGGCGCCACCCTGCATGAAGTCGCCCACGCCGTTGCCGCCGGTCAGGCCATCTCTCCCGAAGCGGGCAATACGGCTGTCATCGTGAAGATGATGCGTGTGATCATGCTGGCTCCCCTGCTGGTCGCCCTCGGTTTCTGGCTGCGCCGCGCCGCCATGCGCAACGGCGAACAGACGGCGGACGGCAACGCCTCCCATATGAAGAGCTTCCCCTGGTTCGCCGTGCTCTTCGTGGCGACCATCGGCATCAACTCGCTGGGCATCATCCCCGCCGGCATGGTCAACGCCATCAACGCCTTTGACGTCTTCCTCCTGACCATGGCCATGTGCGCCCTCGGCATGGAAACCAGTCTGGAAAAAGTGCGCAAGGTCGGTCCCAAGCCCTTCCTGCTGGCCGGCATCCTCGCCGTCTGGCTGGCGACGGGAGGCTACTTCGCCGCCAATTTCCTCATCGGATAAGGGCTACACGACTCCCTCACTCCCCGGAAAGGACGCCGCCCCCGGCGTCCTTTCCCTTTTTCGTCCGACCGTGCGCCGCTTCCCATACCCCTCGGGCAGGACGCTTGAAGGCCGAGCCTGCCGGCGCTATGCTGCCCCCATCTCAAGGCGTACGGTCCCGGCAGTCCGGGGCTCACGCGTCCCGCACGGAAAAAGGAGGCTCCCTATGCGCAACGTCCTGCACCATATCCACGTCGTTCAGGGCGACATCACCCGTGAAGCCGTCGATGCCATCGTCAATGCCGCCAACAGCAGCCTGCTGGGCGGGGGCGGCGTGGACGGGGCCATCCATGCCGCCGCCGGGCCGGAACTGCTCGAAGCCTGCCGCCCGCTGGGCGGCTGCCCCACCGGCGGGGCCTGCATCACCCCCGGCTTTCGCCTGCCCGCACGCTACGTCATCCATACGGTGGGGCCCGTCTGGCACGGCGGCTTTGAAGGCGAACCGCAACTTCTGGCCTCGGCCTACCGCTCATCCCTGCTGCTGGCGGCGGACAACGCCTGCCGGGTGGTGGCCTTCCCGGCCATCTCCACAGGCGTCTACGGCTACCCCGCCGACATGGCGGCCACTGTGGCCGTACGGACCATCGCCGAATTCCTGGCCGAACGCCCGGAGGACAGTCTGCCGCAAGAAATACGGCTCGTCTGCTTTTCCGATGCCTCCCGCCAGGCCCACGAAAACGCCCTGCAACGCCTGCGCGAAAAACTGAGGGCACAGGACGAGAGCGGAACCTGCTGACGCTCTCTTTTACTTTTGGGGGGAAGGGGAACCCCTCGCTCTGCTGTCGATGTCCGTAAGGCTCCTTCGTCGCCTAACGGACACGGCCCTCCGGGCCGCCCGTTGGATCGCCGCCAGCGCGGGAGGGGTTCCCCTTCCCCCCAAGCCCCCCATCCCTTCCCCAGCGCGCTTTTACCAGAGGAAGAGTCAGGAACACGAGGCAAACCCATTCCCCCAAAACACGCGGAGTACGCACAGCTTTTATAAAATTCCTGTTAACACCCCTAACGGACACGGCCTGCGTCCGCCTTTTCGGTCGCCGCCGGCGCGGGAGGGCCCAGCCTTTTCGCTGCGAAGCGAGAAAAGGCGTTCTCGTCATCCTTCCCCCCAAGCCCCCCATCCCTTCCCCAGCGCGCTCTTATCGGGGAAATGAGCACGCCGCGAAATATGCCATGCGGCTCAAAAACTGTGCGCCATGATGTGTTATCCATTTGAAATAATGCGTAAGCTGCAGACAAACCATTCCCCCAAACGGATGACATGGTAAATACTGCCTGATGATCAAAACACTTTCTTCTCAGCTTTTGTCTTTCCTGCCCCCGGAGGTACGCGGCCGAGAGAAAGCGGCTGCCTCACCCACCGCCTTGTCTTCTCCCGAGAAAAGCGCGCTGGGGGAAGGGTGGGGGGCCTGGGGGGAAGGGAACCCCCTCCCGCGCGAGGCGAGGGGGGTCCCCTCCCCCCAGCCGACCGTCCACACCGCTCCCCTCTTGCCTGCCCGCGCTCCCGACGCGGAGGTGACCGTCCACATCGTCTGCTGCCCGCTGCCCGCGACGGACAGCGCCTGCCGGGAACTGACGGTCATGCTGTCGGCGGAGCTTTCCCCGCTGCTCTCGTCCGCCCAGCGTGCGCATCTTGCGGCTTTCCGGCGGACGCGGGCCGCCTGCTCGCGCTGGCTGTCACGGCTGGCGCTGGCCGCCTGCCTGACGGGCGCCGGGGCGGATCCGGGCATCTGGCTGCCGCAGCTCCAGCGCCGGAGCAACGGCCTTCCCTGCTTGCCGGGGGGAGCCGTTTCCTTCAGCCACAGCGAACAGGCGGCCTTTGCCGCCCTGCTGCCCGCTGCGGGCGAAAACGCCTGCCTTGGGCTGGATGCCGAAAGCCTGTCCAGCCCGCCGCCAGCGGAAACGGCCTTCGCGCCTGACGGACGGGGACGAGGCGTTCCCCTGCCCGCCGCGGAAGCCCTGCGCTGCTGGACGCTCAAGGAAAGCCTCGCCAAGGCGGCAGGTACGGGGCTGGACTGTCCGCCCGACCGCATCCCCTGCGGCCGCCACGGTCAGCGCCGGGGCGCTCTGTACTGGCGGGAACGAACGTTTTTCTGGCGGACGCTGCCTGTTCCGGGGCACTGGCTCGCCCTGACAGGCACGCGACCGCTGCGGCCCATTTTCCGCATCATCCCGACGGCCTGTCTGGGGCGGCCCCACGCAAGCCGGGATCTTCGCTAATCGGCTGCGCCCCCTTGCCAGCGGAGCGTATTTGCGGCACTCTGCGCGCATGCCGCGCTTCCATCTCGTGACGCTCTTTCCCGAATTTTTCCGCTCGCCGCTGGAGGCCGGGCTCATGGGCCGCGCCCGTCAGGCGGGGCTCGTGACCTGTACCCTGCATGATCCGCGCGATTTCAGTACGGACAAGCACCGCCATGTGGACGACCGCCCCTATGGCGGCGGTCCCGGCATGGTCATGCAGGGCGAGCCTGTGGCCGCCGCGCTGCGCTCCATCCCCTCGCCGGGGCGTCTGCTGCTCATGTCGCCGGGGGGACGGCCCCTTACGCAGGCGCTGGCGCGGGAACTGGCGCGGGAAGAGGACATCACCCTTATTTGCGGCCGTTACGAAGGGCTGGATGCCCGCCTGAACGAACTTTTTCCCCTTGAGGCGGTCAGCGTGGGCGAGGCCGTGCTCAACGGCGGGGAGTGCGCGGCGCTGGCCGTGCTGGAAGCTGTTGCCCGCCTCATGCCCGGGTATATGGGCAAGGAGGAATCCGGCGAGGACGAGAGCTTTTCCCACGGGCTGCTGGAGTACCCGCACTATACCCGCCCGGAGATGCTGGAAGGCCTGAGCGTGCCGGAGGTGCTGCGCAGCGGGGATCACGTCCGCATCGCCCGCTGGCGGCGTGAGGAATCCCTGAAGGCCACTCTGCGCCAGCGTCCCGACCTGCTGGCGGAAGCGTCGCTGACCCGCGAGGATGCGGCCTTTCTGGGCAGGTTGCCGCGCGAGCGGGCCGGACGCAACCTCTCCTTCTGCCTGCTGCATCATCCGGTCATGCTGGATGCGAAAAATTCCGGAACTTCTTCTTTGACAAATCTGGACATTCACGATATAGCCCGGATTTCGCGCAGCTATGCAATGGGACCGTTCTTTGCGGTCACGCCGCTGGAGGAACAGCGGGAGCTGCTGCGGGCCATCCTGCGCCACTGGACGGACGAACAGGGGCGCAAATGCCATAGCGACAGGGCGCGTGCCCTGGACATGGTGCGGCCTGCCGCCTCGCTGGACGAGGCCCTGCACCAGCGGGAAGAGGAATGCGGCATACGGCCGCTGCTGCTGACGAGCTCGGCAGCCTGGCCGGACAAAAAAAGCCGCCTCCCCCTGCTGACCCCGCGTCAGGTGCTCGACCTCTGCCGCCGCGGCCCGGTCATGCTCTGTCTGGGGACGGCGCGCGGTCTGGCCCCTGAAGTGCTGGCCCGCAGTGACGGCATGGTGCGCCCCGTGCGTTTTTTGAGCGACAACCACCTTTCGGTGCGAAGCGCGGCCGCCATACTGGCCGACAGGATTCTGGGCGACTACGACTAGCCCTCAGTTTTTTACCGGCGGCCGGCGCGGCTGCGGATATCTAAGGAGTAGAGGCATGGATATCATCAAGAAGATCGAAATGGAAAATATGCGCATGGATATGCCCGCGTTTCGCTCCGGCGACACGGTCAAGGTGCACCTGCGTATCGTCGAAGGCGAAAAGGAACGCATCCAGGTGTTCCAGGGCAATGTGATCCGTCTGCAGCGCGGCACCACCGGCGCGACCTTCACGGTGCGCAAAGTGTCCGACGGCGTGGGCGTGGAACGCATCTTCCCCCTGCACTCCCCCTTCATCGACCATGTGGAAGTGGTCACGCAGGGCCGCGTGCGCCGCAGCCGCCTGTACTACCTGCGCGCCCTCAAGGGCAAGGCGGCCCGCATCAAGCCCCGCGGCCGCTTCTGATCGCGGACGCTTCCCGTTTCGGGAGATGCCGACCATCCACCTCACCCGGATTTCCGCCGCGGAAGACCGGGTGAGGTTCTTGTGTTTGCGCCGGAGAGGAGTCTTCCTTTTTTCGCCGGCTCTTGTACGAACAGGTTTCCGTCAGAGGCCGGAGCGTTGCCGTCGTGCCCCGCACAGGCAGCCGCAGGCGCTTTTTAACGCATTTTGCTTTTGAAAATGGCAAAATGCGAGGCGGCGGCACAGAACCGCCAAGCCGACACCAGGCGGAAAAACCGCGTTTTTTTCGCGAAACGCCAGACTGCATGGTTTGAAACGCAAAGCGGTTCAAACGGAAAAGGCTCTATGCCGCGTCCGTCAGGGAGAACACCGCATGCCCCGCACTGATGCCCCCCATCCCGCGACCTCCGGCGTACCTGGCCATCCGGCGGATCGTCCGGCCTCGGCCCCGCTGTCGGGCCTGCTGCCGGGGCTGACCGCATCCCCGCCGGCGGCAGCCGTCACCGCCGGGGTGGATGAAGCCGGGCGCGGCTGTCTGGCCGGGCCTGTGGTGGCGGCGGCCGTCATCCTGCCGGAAAGCGCCTCCCTGCCGGGCCTGGACGACTCCAAGGCGCTCAGCGAACGGCAGCGCGATGCGCTGGCCCCGCTCATCCGCCGTACGGCGCTGGCCTGGGGACTGGGCATGGTCTGGCCGCGCCGCATCGACGGCATCAACATCCTGCAAGCCACCTTCGAGGCCATGTCTCGCGCCGTGGCCTGCCTGGGGCGTCATCGTGCCCTGCCGGAACTGCTGCTCATCGACGGCAACAAGACCCTTCCCCCGGAAGTGCTGCGCCATGCCCTGTCCAGACAGGGGTTTGCGCCCTCCGGCCTGCCCCGGCAGCGGGCCATCGTGCATGGCGACGCCACGGAAGCGGCCATCTCGGCGGCCTCCATCCTGGCCAAGACCCAGCGGGACAAGCTCATGACCGCGCTGGACCGGCGCTGGCCGCTCTACGGTTTTGCCCGGCACAAGGGCTACGGCACGGCCGATCATTACGCCGCCCTGCGGGCGCACGGCCCCTGCCCGCTGCACCGCCTGACCTTTCGCGGCGTCCTGCCGGACGCGGCTGATGCCGGACGGTCGGGACAGGCCGCCGTACAGGGGAGCCTGCTGTGAGGCCCGGCGCACCCCGCCCCGGCGGCATCTTCGGCGGTCTGGGCCGTCTGCTGCGGCGGCCGCGCGCCGTGGCGCGTCCTCGCCTCTCTCACGAATTTTCGGACAGCGAATTCACGGAAAACGAATTTGCCTTTGACGGGCGCGAACCGCTGCCCCCGTGGGACGGCGTGGCCGTGCCGCTGGAAGAACTGCTGGACGCCTGTGAAGCCCGCATGGCCGCCCGGCGCGCGGCGGAAGCCGCCCCTGCCGCGCCCGCTGACGCGCCGTCCCCGGCCGGCGCTGCCGCAGCGCTGCCGGAAAAAGACGGCGGACAGGAGCCGCCGCGACCATGAAGGCCCTGCTGCACCGCCTGTGCCGCCGGCTGACCGCGCCTGACCCGGCAGCGCCCGCCGCTTCTTCGGAGACCGTGGCCGCCGGACGCGCCCGCCTGGGACGGCAGGGCGAGGAGGCCGCCGCCCGCCTGCTGGCGTCCAAGGGGTTCGTCATCCTGGCCCGGAACTGGCGGCAAGGCAGACTGGAGCTGGATATCGTCTGCCGGGACGGCGACACGCTGGTCTTTGTGGAGGTCAAGAGCCGCAGCGGCGACGGCCTGACCCGGCCTGACGAAGCCATGACGCCGCGCAAGCGTCATACTCTCGTGCGGGCCGCACGGGCCTGGCTGGCGGCGGAAGAAGACTGGTCCAGCCCCTGCCGCTTTGACGTGGTGACCGTAACGGCCTGCGGGCCGAACTCTCTGCATCTGGAGCATATCCCCCATGCCTTTGCCCTCGACGAGCCCGGGACGGCTGTGGATCGTGGCCACGCCTCTTGGCAACCCTGGTGACTTTTCTCCCCGCGCGCGGGAGATCGTGCAGCGCGCGGACGCCGTGCTCTGCGAAGACACGCGCCGTACGGGCCTGCTGTTCAGCCAGTGCGGCCTGACGGCGCGGCGGCTGGTGAGCTTCCATGACCGCAACGAGCAGACCCGGCAGGAAGACGCCCTGCGGCGGCTGCGCGAGGGGGCGGAGCTGGCGCTTGTCTCCGACGCGGGCACGCCGCTGGTGGCCGATCCCGGCTACCGGCTGGTGCGGGCCTGCCGGGCCGAAGGCATCGCCGTTTCGCCCGTGCCCGGGCCGTCCGCGCCCGTGGCGGCCCTGAGCGCGGCCGGTCTGCCGCCCCTGCCCTATACCTTCCTGGGCTTCTTGCCCCGGGACGATGCGGGCCGCCGCCAGACCCTCGCCGCCTTTGCCCGTACCCCGGGATCGCTGGTGTTTTTTGAGCGCAAGGACAGACTGCAGGCCAGCCTTGCCGTGGCGGCCGCCCTGCTGGGCCCGCGCGAGGCGGCCATTTGCCGGGAATTGACCAAGACGCACGAGGAATTTATACTTTTCCGGCTGGAAAATCACGGCGAGCTTGCCGCCGATCTGCTGGGCGAGGTGACGGTCATCCTCGGCCCGCCGGAAGACGAGCTCCGCGCCGCCCCGGAAGAGGCCCGTGCCTGCCTGCGGCGTCTGGCCGATGCGGCCGGACGGCGGCTTCGTCCGAAGGAGCTGGCCCGGCAGGCGCATGGCCTGCTGCCGGGCTGGAGCGTCAAGGAGCTTTACGAGCTGCTGACGGACGGCGGCGCCGGAGACGATCAGGGCGCGTGAGCGCAGGGCAAGCCCTCTCAGGGGGGCCTGCACGCGCCGCCGGTCATGCCCGCAAGGGCCACAGCGCCGTCAGAGAGGCGTGGACCGCGCCCGGCGGGATCAGCCCCCCGGCGGAGCGCTCGCCCCTTTCATGGCGACAGACATCGATTTCCTCAAAACGAACCCTACGGCCCGCATGCGGGGACGGGACATGCCCGCCTGCCGCCATCCGCCGCCCGGCTGCCGGAGAAGCCATGCTGCCCAGACGAACCGCCCTTGCCTGCCTTGCCCGGACCCTGCTTGTCAACGCAGGCGTCACGGCCCGCGGCATGCAGCTTGTGGGACAGCTCTATGTGCTGGAGCCCGCCCTGCGCCACCTCTACCCCGATCAGGAGAAGCGCGCGGAGGCCATGTCCCGCTACCTGGTGCACAGCAATACCCATCCCTATATGCTGCCTTTCTATGTGGGGACGGTCCTTTCGCTGGAAAACCTCATCGCGGCCGGCGCCCTGCCCGGCTCCACGGTACCGGTGGTGCGGCAGACCCTGGGCAGCACGCTTTCGGCCATCGGCGACGGCTTTTTCGAGGGCGCGCTCTTGCCCTGCTGGTCCCTGCTCTGCGTGGCCCTGCTGGTGGGGGACTGCATCACGCTGGCCCTGCTGACGACCGTCCTGCTCTTCCTGGCGCTGCTGGCCTTCCGCTGCTGTTCCTTCTTCTATGCCCTCAATCACGGCATGGCGGGCCTTGCGGGGCTCAAGCGGCTCGATCTCATCAACTGGGCGGGGCGCATCAAGTTCTGCAACGCGGTCCTCATCGCGGTCATCCTCTGGCAGCTCGCCCCGCGGGAGGCGCCGCTCTCGCCGTGGGATTTCGGCATACTGAGCGTTACGGCGGTCCTGGCCGCCGCCTGGATCGTGGGCCGCTGGCGGCTGCCGCGCATCATTCTCTGGCTGGCGTTGCTCTGCACGCTGATTTTCATGGACGAACGCCTTTTGGGCGTATAAGATACGGTTGCCCCTCCTGCGAGGAGGACGCCACAGGACGGTGACACCATGAGCATGAGCATCGAGGAAACCCCGGAAGGCCTTGTCCTTCCCCTTACCCTGCGCCTGCGGGGGGGACTGCATGCCCGGCCCGCGGCCAGACTGGCGCAGGAGGCCCAGCGCTTCACGTCCGATATCAGCCTGCGCAGCGACGACGCCAGCGCCGATGCCAAAAGCATGCTGGACATCCTTTCCCTGGCCCTGCCGGAAGAGTCCCGCATCACCCTGCTGGCCAGCGGGGACGATGCCCGGCAGGCGCTGGAAGCCCTGGCCAGCTGCCTTGACGGCTTGCGAGACTGATCATGCCGCGCGCTCTCCTTTTCGGAACCCCGGTCTCTCCCGGCATCGCCATCGGCGAACTGCGCTTCAAGCATAATACCCGACTCATCGAACGCCGCCGCATCAGCCCGCGCGAGATCGCCAAGGAGCAGTCCATGCTGCGCGATGCGGCCTCCAGCGTGCGCGAGGCCCTGCGCGAAGCCATGGACAAGGTGCCCGAGGACATGGCCGAATACCGGGAGGTCATCGCCGCCCAGATCGAGCTTGCCCGCGACCCCAAACTGCTGGACAAGGCCGGCAAGGCCATCGAAAAAGACCTGATCTGCGCCTCCTGGGCGCTGGAGAACACGGTGGAAGAGCTGTGCGACATCTTCCGCCGCATGGACAATCCCTACCTGCGGGACCGCGCGCAGGACATCCGGGCCGTGGGGCTGCGCCTGCGGGCCTGCCTTGCCGGCACGGAGACCGAAGAGATGGAGGCCGCCATACTGGCCGCCGAGGACCTCTCTCCGGCCGACGTCATGGAGATGGACTTCAAGGGCATACAGGCCGTGGTCACGGCCGAGGGCGGCCCCACCTCCCACACGGCCATCCTCTCGCGCGGCCTGCACATCCCGGCCCTGGTGGGCGTGACCGGCCTGCTCAATACCGCCCTGCACGGGGATCGCGTCATCGTGGACGGCCTCAAGGGCTGCATCCTGCTCGATCCCGACGAAAAGGACGTCAAGCAGTATGAGAGCCGCCGCGCCGAATACCGCGCCTGGGAGGAACGCACCCGCAAGGAGGCCCGCTGGCCCGCCGAGATGACCGACGGCGTGCGGACCGCCGTGCAGGCCAATCTGGAACGGCCCGAAGAGGTGGACGAACTGGCGGCCACCGGGGCGGACGGGGTCGGCCTGTACCGTACCGAATTCTCCTTCCTGCGGGAAGACCTGCCCGACGAGGAAGCCCTTTTCACGGAATATCTGGGCGTGGCGCGCAAGATCGCGCCCGAGCGGGTGGTCTTCCGCACGCTGGACTGCGGCGCGGACAAGATGCTGCCCGCGCAGGAGGCCCTGCGCGAACCCAATCCCGCCCTGGGCCTGCGGGGCATCCGCTTCTGCCTGCGCCACCAGGGCATCTTCCGCACCCAGCTGCGGGCGCTCATGCGGGCGGGGGTGACGGGCAACATCGCCATCATGCTGCCCATGATCTCCGGTCGGGAGGAGATCCTTGCCGTGCGCCGCATCATGCAGGAGCTGCACCAGCAGTTGCAGGCCGAAGGCCTGCCCCACGCGGACAAGCTGCCGCTGGGCATCATGGTGGAAACGCCTTCCGCCGTGCTCATCGCGGACACCCTGGCCCGGGAGTGCGACTTTTTCAGCATCGGCACCAACGACCTCATCCACTACCTCATCGCCATCGACCGCAACAACGCCCATGTGGCCCATCTGGCCGAAGCCCTGCACCCGGCCGTGGTCCGCTCCCTCAAGCGCGTCATCGACGCCGCCCACCGCGAGGGCATCGGCGTGTCCGTCTGCGGCGAACTGGCGGCCGACCCCTACGGCCTGGCCATCCTGCTGGGCATGGGCGTGGACTCGGTCTCCGCATCGCCGCGCTTCATCTCCGGCATGAAGCACATGATCCGCCGTCTGGACGCGCGTTTCTGCGACGAGCTCGCGCACAGCGTCCTCATGAGCACGGACGTCTCCGTCTCGCAGCGCATCCTGCGCGAGCGCCTGCAGGCCGTTCTCGGCCCGGAACTCTCCTTTCATACCACAAGCATCCTTACCGAGAGCCGCCCATGAGCAAGAAGACCTCCCCCGCCTCCATCGCCGTCAACAAGAAGGCACGGCACCTTTACGAACTCTCCGACTTCCTGGAAGTGGGCCTCAGCCTCACCGGGCCGGAGGTGAAGAGCCTGCGCGCCGGACGCGTGAACTTTCTGGACAGCTATGTGGACTTCCGCGACGGCGAGGCCTTCGTGCTCTCCCTGCATATCGCCCCCTACGCCAATGCGGGCTATGTGCCGCAGGACCCGGACCGGCCGCGCCGCCTGCTCATGCATGCCGCCGAAATCCGGCAGTATGCCGCCCGCGTGGAACAGAAAGGTCTTACGGTCGTGCCGGTGAGCCTCTACTTCAAGCACGGCAAGATCAAGATGGAGATCGCCCTTGGCCGCGGCAAAAAGCTCTTTGACCACCGGGAGAGCCTCAAGCGCCGCGCCGAAGAGCGGGACGCCGCCCGCGAACTTGCCTGACCGCCATGCGCCGTCCGCCGCTGCCGGCGCCCCCCGTCCGCCAGACATACGCGCTCTGCTGGCTGCTGGGACTGCTGGCAGGGGCATGGCCTCCGCCCTGCCTCCTCCTGCTTGCCGTCCTCCTCGGGCTTGATCCGCGCCTTTGCCCGTGGCGTCATCCGGCCCGGACCCTGCTTGCCCTCCTGCTTTTTGCCGCGGGCTGGCTGCCTGCCCGGCAGCACCTGACGCCGCCGCCCGCCCCCGCATGGCACACGGCCGCCCTGGCCGATGCCCCGGCGCGGGACCGGCCCCGCCTGTGCGGTCATATCCGCAGCGTGAACGGCCTGCCGGATGACCGGCTGCGCCTGCTGCTCGAGGACGTGCGGCCCGAAGGTTCCCCCGAGGCCGCGCCCCTGCCGGGCCTTGTGGCCTGGACCTGGGACGAGCCTGCGCAACGACCCCTTGCCGGACAGACGGTCTGCCTGCGCGCGCCCCTGCGTCCCGTGCACGGCCAGCGGAACGAGGGCATGCAGGACTGGAGCCTCTGGTGGCGCGCCCAGGGCGTGCACTGGCGATTGTGGAGCCGGGGAGAACGGGCCGACGTCAGGCTTGAGGGCGACGGTTCCCGCTCGGGACGCTGGCGGCAGGCGGCGCTGGACACGTTTGTGCTGGCCCTGCTGCCGCCGTCGCTCCGGGCCGGCGACCCGGCGGAACAGACCGCCTGGCTTGCCGCCCGGCAGGGGCAGGCCGCTCTGCCGGCTCTGCTGTTCGGCGACCGGCCGTACCTCAGCCGCGATACGCTCGACGACCTCGCCGCGGCCAGCCTGCTGCACAGTCTCGCCCTTTCCGGGCAGCATCTGGCGCTGGCCGGCCTGCTGGGGCTCGGTTGCGTGCTGGCGGCAGCCCGCCTTCGCCCGTCCCTCTATCTGCTGCGGCCCCGGCTCAGCCTTTCCCTGCTGGCCTCCTGTCCGCCGGCTCTGCTCTACCTCTGGCTGGGCAACGCGCCGCCCTCCCTCGTGCGGGCCGCCTGCATGCTCTTCTGCCTGACCCTGAGCCTGCTCTTCCTCACCGGACGCACGGCCGGCCCCTTCGCCCGGCTGGCGCCCTATCTGCCGCATACCACATTGGACTGTCTGCTGGCGGCTCTGACGGGCATCTGCCTCGTCTCCCCCACGGCCGTATTCGATACGGGCCTGCAGCTCTCCGTCCTCTGCCTGCTGGCCATCGGTCTGGCCCTGCCGGTCATGCGGCGTCTGCTGCCCGCCCCGCACGAGACGGACGATGCTCCGTCTGCCTGCGACCGGCCCGCCCGCTGTCGCGCCCTCGGCCGCCGCCTGTTCCACCGGGCGGCCCAGCTGTTCTTCCTCTCCTTTGCCATCCAGCTCGTGCTGCTGCCGCTCAATGTCCTCCTGTTCGGCAATGCCGGACACTGGTTTTTCCTCAATCTGCTCTGGCTGCCGGTCCTGGGCTGTTTTGTCCTGCCCGCCGCAGCCTGCGGCCTTGTACTTTCCCTGTGCGGGCTGACCGGCGTGGCGCACGCGCTGCTCTCCCTGGCCGCCCTGCCGGCCCAGTGGCTGCTGGACGGACTGGACGTTCTGGCCGCGCAGGGGCTGCTGTCTCCTCCCCTCCTGCCCCGTCCGCACTGGGCTGCCATACCGGGCATGCTGCTCTGCATGACGGCGCTGGCCCGCATCCTTTCCCACGCGAAAGGCCGCCTCCGGCTGCACGGTACGGGCCGTCTGCTGACGGCCGGTCTGCTCCTGCTGGCGGGCAGTCTGCTGCCGCCGCTTGCGGCGCGGCTCTTTCCGGAGATCCGTGTGGACGTGCTGGATGTGGGGCAGGCGCAGGCCGTCGTACTGCGCGTGCCCGGCCCGCATGCCGGGGATGCGCCCCTGCGTCTGCTCATCGACGGCGCGGGCTCCTTTTCCGCCCATTTCGATGCCGGGAAGCAACTTGTGGCCCCCATCCTGCTGTATACGGCCCTGCCCCGCCTGCATGCCGTCATCAACAGCCATCCCGACCTCGACCACATGGGCGGCCTGCCCTTCATCCTGCGCCACTTCCGCGTGGAGCGATTTTACGACAACGGCCGCCCCGCCAGAGGCGGACAGGCGGATGGCTGGAATGCGCTGCGGCAACAGCTTGCCGCCCGTCCGCTGGCCCGCGGCGACCGCCTGCCGCTGGGCGATCCCGAGGACGGCCTCGTGCTGGAGGTGCTGCATCCGCCGTGCACCGAGCCAGAACGATGGACAGGCAACGACGCCTCCCTGGTGCTGCGCCTTACCCGGCACGGACACGGCCTCCTGCTGCTGCCCGGCGATGCGGAGAAGCCCGCCCTGCGCGAATTGCTGGCCAGCGGCCAGGACTTGCGGGCCGAGGTGCTCGTCGCGCCGCACCACGGCTCCGCCGGAAGCTTCCTGCCCGCCTTTTACGAAGCGGTGCAGCCGCGTGAGGTGCTGGTCAGCTGCGGCTTCATGAACCGTTTCCGCTATCCCGCCCGCAAGCTCCGGGAATGGCTGGCCGAACGCCGCATCCCGCTGCGCCGCACCGATGTGGAAGGACAACTGACCGTCCGCTGGCCTGTCCGCTAGAGCCTGTCAACACTATTCGCTGCTTGTTTGGGGGGAAGGGGAGTGTGTACAGCCTATTCGTTTTATCTTTGAAAAAGATAAACGCGAGGCGGCGGCACAGCGCCACACGACCGAAAAAGACGGAAAATGCTCATGCCGGCCCCGCTTGTCCTTTGCCCGGCTTGGGTATAGGCTGACGGCCTGTCATTTCCGCAATCCCGGAGGTCGTCATGCGCGCAGCCCTGCTCATCATCGACATGCAAAACGATTTCGTCCTGCCCGGCGCGCCTCTTTGCGTGCGGGGCGCGGCCCCCAGCGTCCCCGTCATTCGCCGTCTGCTGCTGCAGGCGCGGGCGCAGGGGCTGCCCGTGATCCACATCATCCGCCAGCACAATCGCGACGGCAGCGACGTGGAAAAATCACGGCAGGAGCTTTTCCAGGAAGGGCCCGGCGTCTGCGTGCCCGGTACGGAAGGCGCGCAGATCGTGCCTGCCCTGGCGCCGGAAGAGGGAGAGTACATCGTCCACAAACGGCGTTTCAGCGCCTTTTTCCAAACGGAGCTCGACATGCTGCTGCGCCGTCTGGGCGTGGACACCCTGCTCGTGACCGGCACCCAGTATCCCAACTGCGTACGCGGCACCGCCGTGGACGGCATGAGCCTGGACTATGACGTCATCGTGGTGACCGACGCCTGCTCGGCCCAGTCGCCCGATGTGGAGCAGGCCAACATCCGCGACATGCGCAACATGGGCATACGCTGTCTGGCCCTGAACGATCTGCCGCCCCTGACGGAGCTCCCGCGATTCGGGGGGATCTAACGGTGGAGCTTTCCCCGGCGCGGCTGCCGCCGTCCCCGGCCAGCCGGCCCGGCGGCGACCCGCTACCCGCCCTGCTGCTGACCTGCGAGCGGGCCGGTTTTGACGTCCGCCAAGAGAACGGAGACGGCCCCCTGTGCGCCAGCGCCGCCTTCCACCAGCGCGGCGAGGGCTACTTGCTCTCCCGAAAGGTCACCCTCTGGGCGGCGGAAAGCCACGAGCATCTTTTCCTCTACAGGACGGCCCGGCTGGACGTCCCGCAGTGGCAGGCCATCCTTCAGGACGCGCTGGCGCGGGGCAGGGAGCGCATACGCCCGCATGACGAACATATGGTCTCCTATGTGAGCGCCCTTGTCCTGTGCGACGAGCTGGACGCCGGGGCCGCCGGGGCCGTACGGCGCACCCGGTACAGCAAGAGTTTCTGGTGGGGCCTGCGCGGCTGGATGCGCTTCCGCGCGCTGGCGCTGCGCCTTCCGCCCGGGATGGCGGAACGAGGAGAAGCGCTCTATGCCGTCAATGCGGCGGCGCGCGGCACGCTGCTCTCCCTCGTGCGGACGGCCCTGCATCCCCTTTTTGCCTTGTCGGAGTATCCACGATGAACGCGCTTTATCTGCTGGCCGGCGGTTTTGCCCTGCTTGCGGCAGGCTACTGCCTGTACGGGAAATGGCTGGAAAAGGTCTGGGGCATCGATCCTTCCCGGCGCACCCCGGCCCACGAGCTGCGCGACGGCATCGACTATGTGCCGTCCAAAGCGCCGGTGGTGCTGGGCCACCATTTTTCCTCCATCGCCGGGGCCGGGCCTATCAACGGCCCCATCCAGGCGGCGATCTTCGGCTGGCTGCCCTGCTTCCTCTGGGTGGTCATCGGCGGCATCTTCTTCGGCGCGGTGCATGATTTCGGCGCGCTCTTCGCCTCGCTGCGCAACAAGGGACGCTCCATCGGCGAGGTCATCGCCGGCAGCATCGGCCTGCGCGCCAAGCGTCTGTTCGTCATCTTTTCCTTTCTGACGCTCATCCTCGTGGTGGGGGCCTTTGCTTCCATCGTGGCCGGGACCTACAACGGCTTCACCCCGGACGGCGGCGGCGCGCTCGTCCGCAACGAAGTCAACGGCGCGACCGCTTCCATCTCCCTGCTCTTCATGGTGCTGGCCGTACTCTTCGGCCTGCTGGTCTACCGCTGGGAAATGCCGCTGGGCCGGGCCACCGTGCTGGGCATCATCGGCATCGTGGCCGTCATCGCCCTTGGCCTGCGCTTCCCCCTCTACCTGCGCTATGACCACTGGATGATCTTCATCGGCGTCTACATCCTGCTGGCCTCGGTGGCCCCGGTCTGGATACTGCTCCAGCCGCGGGACTATCTCAGCTCCTTCCTGCTCTACGCCATGATGCTGGCGGCCGTCGTCGGCATCGTGGCCGCCAGCCCGGTCATCGAACTCCCCGCCTTCACGGGCTTTGAAGTCAACGGGCAATACCTCTTCCCCGCCCTCTTCGTGACCGTGGCCTGCGGGGCCATTTCCGGCTTCCATTCGCTGGTGGCCTCCGGCACCACTTCCAAACAGCTCGACAACGAACGCGACGCCCGGCCCGTGGGCTTCGGCTCCATGCTCATCGAAAGCGCGCTGGGCATCGCCTCGCTCATCGCCGTAGGCTACATCTTCACCCAGAACGGCAACAGCTTCACCAGCCAGACGCCTACCCAGGTGCTGGCCGACGGTCTTTCGCAGATGCTGGCCAGCGTCGGACTGGACAGCGCCGAAGCCCGGCGCACCACCTACGGCCTGATCATCCTTGCGGTGTCCACCTTCTGCATGACCTCGCTGGATACGGCCACCCGGCTGGGACGCTACATGTTCCAGGAACTCTGGCTCGCCCCGGGCCAGAGCGGCAAGGACGTACGCGGCTGGCGCGCCGTGCTCACCAACAAATATGTGGCCACGCTCATCACCGTGGTGCTGGGCATGAGCCTCGGCTTCGGCGGCTACGCGAAGATATGGCCCCTCTTCGGCGCGGCCAATCAGCTGCTGGCCGCTCTGGCCCTGCTGGCCGTAGCCTGCTGGCTGCAGGATCTCGCCCGCCGCAACGGCATGTTCCTCCTGCCCATGCTCTTCATGCTGCTGGTGACGCTGACCTCGCTGGTGCTGACCATCCGGGAACAAGGCGGCAAGCTGCTGGCCGGCACGGGCGGCTTTGTGGCCGGCATGCAGGCCGCCATCGCCGCTCTGCTGCTCCTGCTCTCCCTCGTGCTGGTCTGGGAAGGCTGGCAGGCCCTGCGCGGACGACACGGACGACGGGCCGCCGCCCGTGCTCGTGATTAGAGCGTTTCACCTTTGAAAAGGGTGAAACGCGAGGCGGCAGCACAGCGCCGCCCGGCCCAAAGTGAGCGGAAAAACCGCGTTTTTTCCGCGAAACGCCAGGCCGTATGGTTTGAAACGCAAAGCGTTTCAAACTGGAATTGCTCTAGAGCAATTCCCCATTGCAAATGGGGATCGCTCTGGTCGTCGCAAAAGCGACTACCCGCAAGCGAACACACGGAAAAACCACGCTTTTTTCGTAGTGTGAAAGAGCGTCAGCAGGAAAATTGGACACGATTTCCCTGCGGATCCGCTCTAGGGCCTGTTAACACAAATTTTACTAATTATTTCAATATACACATGAAATAAGATATACATACTCCGCCTACCCTGACGGGCGATACGCCCCTTGTCCCAGCTTTTTCCCCTGATAAAAGCGCGCTGGGGAAGGGATGGGGGGCTTGGGGGGAAGGATGACAAGAACGCCTTTTCTCGCTTCGCTGCGAAAAGGCTGGGCCCTCCCGCGCTGGCGGCGATCCAACGGGCGGCCCGCAGGGCCGTGTCCGTTAGGCGACGAAGGAGCCTTACGGACATCGACA
>NZ_CALUWS010000052.1 GCF_944324525.1 uncultured Desulfovibrio sp. | reverse complement strand
GGGGAACCTTTTGTTCACAAAAGGTTCCCCTCCCCGAAAAGAAAAGCCGCGTCCCGATGCCCCCACCAACATTTGGTTAGAGCCTTTTTGTGCGGCGTTTGGCTGGCTTGCGGTCGTGCGAAGCTTTTCGATGTCACGCCGCCCGGCATCTGGACAAGCAAAGTTTTTGGGAGGGGAGGGGTTCGGGGAGGGGGACCTTTTGTCCACAAAAGGTCCCCCTCCCCGAAAACAAAAGCCATTCTCCCTGCCAGAACGATATTCAGCGTTCCCAGCTGTAGGGGATGCGCGGGCTATCCAGGGGAAGGGTTTCGCCTTCATCGGGGTCGTGGGGGATGTCTGCTCCGTTGCAGAGCAGGGCGGGTTTGTCGCCCACGGCGGCAAAGGCGTACCAGACGCCCGTGGGGATGCGCAGCAGGGCGTAGGCGTCGGGACGGCCGAGCTCCAGACGGCAGAGGACGCCCTGCGTTGGGGACTGGGGCCGGTCGTCATAGAGCACCAGGGCCATGCGTCCGCTGGGCACGGCAAAGTGCTGCGTCTGGCGGCGGTGGCGCTTCCAGCCTTTGACGTGCCTGGGCAGCACCTCGGAGAAGTAGACTTCCCCCAGGTGCAGGCGTCCGTCCGCTGCCGGCGCGTCCGGGCAGGGGCAGCCGGGGCGCAGGGGGGCCGTCGTCTTGAGCATGTGCAGGACGGCGCCGCCCTCGGTATCGATGAGGCGCAGCGGCAGCAGCCACGCGCCGTCGATGCCCGTACCGCGAGGGGTGTCATCGGCCGGAGCCGAGGTGGAAAGGGTGATGACCGGGGGCATGACGTCCTACCTTATCCAGAGCTGTTGCCGCTGTTCGGCGGCATTGCAGTAAGCCGCGATCTGCCCGAGGCTGAAATCCAGCAGGGACTTGCCGGCCTGCTTGCCGCCCTCGCCGCGGTAGAAGCGGTGATACCATTCGGCGGTGAAGCGGATGGTCTCCTCGAAGTCCAGAGTGGCTTTCCAGCCCAGATGGGCAAGGGCCTTGTCGCAACAGAGTTTGAGCAGGGTGCACTCCTTGACGCCGGCCTGCGCGTTGGGGTCCGCCTCGCTCACGAAGCCCGGCCAGTGGGTCGCCAGCGCCGCCACCACCTCGGCCACGGTATTGTCGACGTCCGCCGCCGGGCCGAAGTTGTAGGCTTCGCCGCGCACGGCAAAGGGGCCCTGACGCATGCCCAGCAGGTGTGCGCCCAGCCACAGATAGCCGGAAAGCGGCTCCAGCACGAGTTGCCACGGCCGGGTGGCCCAGGGGCTGCGGATGCGCACGGGCTGTCCCGCGGCCCAGGCGCGCGCGCAGTCCGGCACGATGCGGTCCAGCGCCCAGTCCCCGCCGCCGATGACGTTGCCTGCCCGCGTGGTGACGCAGGCCGGGCCGTCGCTGCCGAAAAAGCTCTGGAAGTAGGAGTGGGCAATGATCTCCGCGCAGCCCTTGGAGGCCGAATAGGGATCCGCGCCGCCGAGGTGGTCGGTCTCGCGGTAGCCCCAGACCCATTCGTCGTTGCGGTAGCACTTGTCCGAGGTGATGAAGACCGCCGCGGCCACGGACGGGCATTGCCGCAGGCCTTCCAGCACGTTGAGCGTGCCTATCATGTTGGCTTCAAAGGTCAGGGCGGGCTTGTCGTAGGAGAGGCGCACCAGCGGCTGGGCCGCCAGATGGAACACCATGTCGGGCCGGAATTCCCGCAGGGCGCGGCAAACGGCGT
Source organism: uncultured Desulfovibrio sp. (assembly GCF_944324525.1). Taxonomy (GTDB): domain Bacteria; phylum Desulfobacterota; class Desulfovibrionia; order Desulfovibrionales; family Desulfovibrionaceae; genus Desulfovibrio. Next base: position 17,676 of record NZ_CALUWS010000052.1, on the reverse strand, counting down.
CACGGTCGCGGATGTCGCCGCGGTAGTCCCGCAGGTGATCGGCAAGCCCGATGGCCTCGAAATGGGAGGGGGAGGTGGGCACGCTGTCGGAAAAGCCCGCCACTTCCGCACCAAGGCTCACCAGCCAGGCGGCAAGCCATGAACCCTTGAAGCCGGTATGTCCGGTAACGAAAACGCGACGCCCCTTGTAGCAATCGGCAAACATGTCAATCCCTTGTGTTATAATGCGCAACGGCCTGCCGCGCACCGGACGGCACGCGGCAGGTCGGAAAAAAGTTCGGGAAGGGGAGGGCGGGAGGGCCCGGGACGCATGAGGCTTCCGCGGCGGCAGCCGGTGAGGCGGCGGAGCCGCAAGGGGGGAAAGGCCATGCGGCGGGAAGCGTCATGCGTGCTGCCCCTAGATCCAGAACGCCTTGCCCGTATCCCAGAGCTCGTTCAGCTTGAGGGAATCGCGCAGCGTGTCCATGCACTGCCACTGTCCGGGATGCGGATACATGGAGAGCTGCCCTTCGGCCGCCAGGCGCTGCAGGGGTTCCTTTTCCAGATCGCAGGACTCGTCCTCGCTGAGATAGTCGAGGAATTCCCGCTTGAAGACAAAGAAGCCGCAGTTGATGTATTCGTCCAGCACGGGCTTTTCCTCCCAGGAGAGGATCTTGCCCTCGGCGTCCGTGCGCACCGTGCCGAAGCGCGACGGCATGCGTACGCCGGTAAAGGTGCCGATGGTGCCGGATTTTTTGTGGAATTCCACAAGCTTGTCAAGGTCGATATCCGCCACGCCGTCTCCATAGGTCACCATGAAGCGGTCAGTGTCGATATAGCGTGCCACACGCTTGAGCCGGCCGCCCTTGAGGGTCTCCTGTCCGGTATCGCAGAGGGTCACCCGCCAGTCCACGATCTCGGTGGGATGGGCCGTGATATCGCCGTTTTTCAGGTCCACGGTGAAATCCGTGTTGCGGATGTTGTAATCATGGAAATACTGTTTGATGACCTCACCCTTGTAGCCGAGCGGCAGGATGAAGTCCTTGTAGCCGAAGCGGGCGTAGATGGACATGATGTGCCAGAGCACCGGGCGTCCGCCGATCTCCACCATGGGCTTGGGTTTGATGGCCGTTTCTTCGCGCAGGCGCGTTCCCTTGCCGCCGCACATAATGATGACTTTCATTGTGCCTCCGTTGTGTGCCGTCCCATGCCCGCGACAGGCGGGCTGTCGGCATGCCCCCCTTGTAGCAGAGAGCGGCGGGGAAAAAAAGCCCCGCCCGCAGGGTCCGGCCGGGAGGCGTCCCCGCGCCGGGCCTTGCAATCCCTGCGCCCTGTGCTAGCCTGCGGGCAAGCGTCTCCCCTCACGAGGAGGGGGGACATACCCAAGGAGTGCGACATGTCCTTCTTTCATCGTTCCGCCGGATGGCTGACCCCGGCTCTGAGCGCCGTGCTGCTGACCGCCTGCATGACTTCCGGCCCGGAAAAGACGCTCGGCGAGATGGCCGATGCCCTGAGCGCCAACGACAGCGCCGCCTTCATGGCCAATATGGATCTGAAACGCTTTGCCGACAACGAGATAAGCAATATGACGCAGGAGAGCCGGGGCCTGAACATGCTGGACTCGCTGGGCCGTCGTCTGGGCATCGGCGGGGTGGACAAGATGCTCAACAGCATCGTGGATGTGGAGAACGACCTGCGCCAGCACTTCCAGCGGGGCGTCAGCACGGGCGAGCTCATGGCCGACTGCCGTCAGGCCACGACGCCGGACTGCCCGTGGGTGCCTGAGTCCCTCAAGAAGGCGAAGGTCGTGAAGCTCAACGAGACGGCGGCGGTGGCCTCCGTCACTACTCCGGCGGGCATGACCTCCTGGCTCGCGCTGCGCAAGCAGGGCGAGAACTGGCAGGTGGTGGGCCAGGCCGTCATGGAAGATACGGCCCGCAAGTACGCGCTGGGTACGGCCGCGCCCGCCAGGACGCAGCAGCCCGGCGGAGACAGGAAGCCCGCCGAGGGGAAGACCGCACCTGTGGACATTTAGCGGCTCTGAGCGTCGGTCAGGGACTCTGATGGCCGCAAGGCCGTCGCTTGCGCAGCGCAAGGCGGACGTGAGCCTGCGGGCTGCCATGAGGCCTCGTAGAAAATGGAAGGCGTGCCGTCCATACGGACGGCACGCTTTTTTTGTCGCCGGGCGGTCCCTTCCCGCGCGGCACGCTTGGTCATAGAGCGTTCTCCGTTTGAAACGTTTTGCGTTCTCAACCATACGGCCTGTCGTTTCGGGAAAAAACGCGGTTTTTCGTCGGCCTTCAGAAAAAACGCCAGCCGGGCAGGGAGGGCTGTCCGGCTGGGGCGTCAACGGGGATGATGTCCGTCAGGCGACTTTTCGGTAGAGGCTGCGGTCGTCCACCCAGAGCCAGCCGAGCAGCGTGGCCAGACCGGCAAGGCAGGCCATGCCGCCCATGGCCGTCACGCTGTCCGGCCAGAAGGAGAGCCCGCAGAGGAACATGGAGGTGCTGCCGAACAGCAGGCCGCCGCTGTTGATGAGGGCCGTCATGGTGCCGGTATCCGTGGAAAGCTGGTTGAGCATGAGCACGGTGGAGGGCGGCCGGGTGGCGCTGGAACAGAAGCTGATGGGCGCGCACCAGAGCGCGAAGATGACGGGATGCCAGTCCCCCATGCACAGCAGGCCCACGCCGGAGAGGACGATGGCGGCCAGGAAGACGGTGAAGAAGCGGCGCAGAGGCCATGTGGCGAACCAGCGCCCGTAGCAGAGGGGGCCCAGCAGGCTCATGCCGGCGTTGATGGCGAAAAAGAGACTGTACGTCTGGGGCGAAAGGCCGAATATCCCCTGATAGATGTACGAAGAGACCGCCAGAAAGGCCATGAAGGGCATGCAGACGGCGGAAAAGATCAGCAACAGGCTGCGGAAGCCGCGCTGACGCAAAACATAGCCGATGCGGCCCATCATCCGGCCGAGGCCGCCTTCCGTCCGTACCAGGAGCGTTTCCCGCAGCAGCAGAGCCCCGCCTCCGGCCAACAGGCCGCAGAAGGCAAGGCAAACGAAGATGCCGCGCCAGGAGGTGAAGGTCAGCAGCAGGCCGCCGATGACCGGGGCCAGCATGGGCGCAAGGATGGTGATGGTCTGGATCCAGGTGATGACCCGCGCCATGACCGGCCCGCGCAGCACGTCCTTGACGATGGCCAGGGACATGGCGCTGATGCCGCCGCTGCCCACTGCCTGCACGCCGCGCCAGAACAGCAGGCTTTCGATGGATGTGGACAGGACGATGGCCACGCTGGAGACGACATAGAGCACGGCCCCGAGCAGCAGCACGGGCCGCCGGCCGGCCTTGTCGCTGTACGGCCCCCAGAACAGCATGGAGAGGGCGAACAGCAGGAGGAAGCAGCTGATGCTGAGGCTGGACAGGGCGTCGGTGGTGTGGAGCGTGGCCGCCATGCTGGGCAGGGCCGGAAGATACATGTCGGTGGAGAGAGGTGCAAAGGCGCTGAGGAAGGCAAGATAGGCGATAAGCCAGCGATTGCCCAGGGCAAAGACTTTGCGGGGCATAGGTGATCCTTTACGCGCCGCGTTCGTGCCGCGGGGGTGTCGAAACACTGCGCGGGTACGGCAGCCCGGGGATCGCCGCCGGCCGGCATGCACGCCCGTCTGCCGAAAAAAAAGAGATTTCCCGGCCTTCAGCCAATCCAAAGGCCGGGAAATCGTGTGGGGAGGGGAGTATGTACGGCGCTCGGCATCACACGGATGCTAGGCGCTCAGTGTCTCAAGAAGGGCGCGGGCGCTCTCGTGTTCAGGATTGGCGGCCAGCACCTGCTGCAGGAGCTCACGCGCTTCGTCCTTGCGGTCAAGGGAGATGAAGCAGCCGGCCAGGGTCACGCGCATGGCCTCGGCCTGCATGTCCGCATCAATGGCCGCCTGCAGGTAGGGAATGGCTTTTTCCACGCAACCGGCGGCATAGGCCGTACGCACCATGCCATTGAGGGCCACGATGCCGTCACTGGCCATGTCCAGCGATTTGGCGAAGGCGTCGAAGGCTTCCTGCGCCTTGCCCTGCTCCATGAGCACGAGGCCCATGCCGCAGTACGCCTTGCTGTCCGGCTCGACGGAAGCCGCCTTTTTGTACAGCACCAGAGCGTTGTCCAGCTCGCCGCGCTGCACGGCGATGGTCGCCAAGCCCATGAAAGGAGCGGAAATCTGCGGATTTTCGGTCAGCGCCTTGCGGTAGTATTTCTCCGCTTCGTCATAGTTTCCCATGAACAGGTAGCATTCGCCCAGTTCCTTGTTGATTTCGTAATCAAGCTGATTTTCCATGTGCTCCTCGTCCTGAAAGGCTTGTTGCGTCTGATTCGTTACGAACGCCCTTTCAATGCATGTCTCGTGCCAAAAAAAATTTATCCCGCTATTCCGGGGGGCCTGAAAGCCGGCGTCGTTTTTTGGGAAAAAAATGCCGTCCATTTTTTTGACAGTTGCCCCTTTTTCGGGGGCTCAGGCCAGGAACTTTTTGCCGCAAGGTAAAAAATTCCTACGGGAACCCGCTGAATTTCTTGAAAAAAAATGAAGCGGCCGCAACGTTCCGCCGGCATGCCCCCGCGATGGCGGCACCTTCTGCCCAGCAGGGGCAGCCACCCGCCTGCGTTGGCGTGAGGCGAGGCCGGGCAAACAAAAAGGGAGCCCCGGCCCGGCCGGGACTCCCCTCCATCACGACCGGCATATGCCGGCCCGGGAACAAAATGTGCCGCTTAGGGCCGTTCGCCGCAGGCATGCAGCAGAGCGGCCCCGCCATGCACGCTCACGACATGGAGCAGCGCACCCAGGACACCTTCGATATCCAGGGAGGAGGTATCCACCACCACGGCGTCCGGCGCGGCGCGCAGCGGGGCGATGGGGCGGTTCCTGTCCATGGCGTCCCGTTTGCGGATCTGCTCCGTCAGTTCGGCCAGATCCGCCGACTGGCCGCGGGCTTCCAGATCGCGCAAGCGGCGCAGCGCCCGGACTTCGGGGCTGGCATCCAGAAAAAACTTGAAACGGGCGGTGGGAAAGACCACCGTCCCCATGTCCCGGCCTTCCACCACCAGCGGCCGCTGTCCGGCAAGCCGGCGCTGCGCTTCGCAGAGGAAGCCGCGCACCACGGGAACCTGTCCCAGTTTGGCGGCCAGCATGCCGACCTCCTCGGTGCGGATCTCGCCGCGGACCGGCACGCCGTTGCAGCAGATGCGCGTGCCGGCGCCGTTGCCTTCCAGCGAAAAGACATGAGCGGCGCAGGCCTCCCGCAGGCGCTCCTCCCCCCAGGCATCGGCTCCGGCCCCCAGCCGCAGGGCGAGACAGCGGAACATGGCCCCGGTATCCAGATAGGCGATGCCGAGGCTCTCGGCCATGCGGCGGGCCAGTGTCGTCTTGCCGACGCCGGCCGGTCCGTCAAGGGTCACTACAGGCAGCGGGGCGGACGTCATCGACATTCCTCCAGAAAGGCCTGCAGCAGAGAAAGGAAGCGGGCATTCTCTTCCGGCGTGCCGACGCTGACGCGCAGATGCTGCGGCAGGTCATAGCTGTTGAGCGGCCGGATGATCAGGCCGCCGCGCAGCAGATGGTCCACGCAGGCCGCGGCATCGGCCCCGTCCGGCAGGCGGAACATGACGAAGTTGGCCGCGCTGGGCCAGACGGCGCATCCGGCGGCGGCCAGTTCCCGGCTGAGGTACTGCCGCCCTTCCCGCACCGTGCGCAGGGTGGCTTCCCGAAAGGCCGCATCCTCAAGGGCGGCCAGTCCGGCTTCCTCGGCCAGCAGGTTGACGGAAAAGGGCAGGCGGGCCCGCCAGCAGTACTGGGCCAGCGCTTCCGGCAGTATGGCATAGCCGAGCCGCAGCCCGGCCAGTCCCCAGCTTTTGGAGAAGGTACGCAGTATGGCCACATTGTCCGGCAGGCAGCCCCCGGCCAGCAGGGAGGCCTGACGCTCGTCGTCCTCGCTGTCGCCCACGAAGTCCATGTAGGCTTCGTCCACCACCAGCAGGCAGTCCGGGGCGCGCCGGGCCAGTTCGGCGGCCAGGCGTTCCACGTCCGCGCGGGGCGGACAGTAGCCGGAGGGATTGTCCGGCGTGGTCACGAAGACGAGGCGGGTGCTCTCGTCCACAAGGGCGAGCAGGGCCTCGAAGTCGAAACTGAAGTCCTCGCGCAGCGGCTGGCGGCGCACCTCGACGCCGCAGATCCGGCCCTGTATGGGATAGATGGAGAAGCAGGGCGAAAAGCAGACCAGGGAATGCTTGCCCGGCACGAGCAGCACGCGCAGCAGCAGGTCGATGATCTCATCCGAACCGTTCCCGACCACGATGCGCTCCGGCGCCACCTTGTGCCGGCGGCCGAGAGCGGCCGTGAGGCGCGGGTTGCCGCCCTGCGGATAGCGGAAACTCAGCGCGGCGGCGCGCTGCAGGGCCTCGCAGACCATCGGGGAGGTCCCCAGCGGGTTTTCGTTGCTGGCCATCTTGATGACCTGCGTGAGACCGTATTTTTCCTTGATTTCGGCAATGGACTTGCCGGGGACGTAGGCCTTGAGGCCCAGGATGGCCTCACGAACGGGGGATGTGTACATTGTGGCTCCCATGCAGCCGGAAAAAGCGGACAAAAAAAGGGCGCGACCCCAAGGTCGCGCCCGTAAAGGCAGGGACTATTCTTCTTCGTAGGTAGGACGGATGGTCAGCACCGGCATGGAAGCGTTCTTGACGACCTTTTCGGCCACGGAGCCGAACAGGATGCGGTCGATGCCCTTGCGGCCGTGCGTCCCCATGACGATGAGGTCCACCTTTTCCTCTTCGGCGCGGCTCAGGATCTCTTCGGCGGCATAGCCGATGAGCACATGGCCCTTGGCGTCCACGCCCGCGAAGTTTTCCGCCACGAAGGCTTCCATGGACTTTTCGGCCCCGGAAACAATCTCACCCACGAAGTTCTCGATAGTGTTCGGCGGCACATGGAAGCCCACATACTGACTCAGCGAGGGGGCCGTGTACACGACGATGATGCTGGCGCCAAGGCCCTTGGCAAGCATGGTGGCGTATTCGGCCACGGACCTGCTGTGGTCGGAGAGGTCGACAGCGCAGAGAATCTTCTTGATTTCCTTCATGATATGCTCCAGTGCCTTTCCGGCTCTTACTGGGGAGAGCCGTCCCGGCCGTGCCGGAACCGGTCGTGACGGCTTCATCTTCTTGTGGTTTTATAGTAGAGTCTTTTCCGGCGTTAGACAAGTCCTGCGGTCAGCCGGCCAGCACCGGGAAAAAAACGCCGCTTTTTCCACTGGAACGGTTGTTGCATGATTTCTAGGCGAACGCCAACCCTGGAGGCGAACATGAAGGTAGACAATACATCCATAGAAGCGTTGCTGCAGCAGCAGGAACAAACGGCGATCCGCCGCGCGAGCGGCGACAGTAGCGCGTTTGAAGCGGCTCTGGCCCAGGAAATGGGCATGAGCGAAGCTGCCGGCAGCGCCGCCATGCCCCCCATGCCGGGGGCCAACCGTGCCGGTCTCATCAGCCGGATGCTGCTGGGCGACACGGAAGAATCTTCCGCTCTGACCCCGGATGAAGCCGTTTTCGAGGAAGCTTTTTCCCAGGCTTCCGGCGCGCTGGATCTCTGGGACTCCTACACGCAGGCACTTGGTTCCTCCCGTGCCGAGTCCTCCCTGCGTGATGCCTATGCCCTGCTTGAAGGCATAGACACGACGGTCTCCAACCTGCGCAAGGACACTTCGAGCCTGCGCGGCCAGAATCCCGGCTTCGATTCCCTGCTCAACGAGCTGGAGATCCTGACCACCACGGAAAAGATCAAGTTCAACCGGGGCGATTACCTCGTTTAGGCAAGGCGTTCCTTATCGGGATCATCCCCGGCGGCAGCCCTTTCTGTAAGGGGCGGATGCCCATCCGGCGGTATGAACCGAGACCGAACGTGGGGAGAAAGCATTTTCAGAACGCCTTGAGAGGTTTTCACCAAGCAAAAAGGCTGCGGAGCGTCCTCCGCAGCCTTTTTGCTTATCTGTGCATGTTTTTTTTACCGCATATTCCGTTGGAAGCGCTTTGCCTCTCCAACCATGCGGCCTGTCGTTTCGCGGAAAAAAGGTGGTTTTTTCGTTCTCGTGGGGCCGGGCGGCGCTGCACCCGCCGCCTCGCGTTTTGCCATGTTCAATGACAAAACGCTCAAAACCGACGCTTGTCTGACGGCGTGGCCGGCGGATGCACGGGGATGCCTCCGCCGCCGTCTCTTCGCGGCGTCAGTCTCCCGACATGCCGCGTCTTCTCAGGCCGTCCAGCTCGCCGTATCCGTCCGGGCCCGCAAGAGACCGTCCAGGATGCTCCACGGATGGGGCGGACAGCCCGGCACGAAGACGTCCACAGGCATCAATTCCTCAAGACCGTTGGCGCATTCCGCATTGTCCCGGAAAAGGCCGCCGGAGATGGCGCAACTGCCCACGGCCACCACGATACGCGGCTGCGGCGTCGCGCCCAGGGTGGCCAGCAGGGCTTCACGCATGTTGCGGGTGACGGGCCCGGTCACCGCAAGTCCGTCGGCATGGCGGGGCGAGGCCACCATGTCGATGCCGAACTTGCCCAGGTCATAGACGAGGGTCCCCAGCACGTTGATGTCCGCCTCACAGGCATTGCAGCCGCCGGCGCTGACCTGACGCAGTTTGAGCGAGCGGGAAAAAAGACGGCCGGAGCGGCGCGGCGGCGTCAGCGGCCGCGGTTCGCGGGTCAGGATCAGATCCTCACGGCAGAAGGTCGCCAGATGATGATCGCCGGTGAAGCGGATGCCGCCCTGCGGGCAGGCCCGCGCACAGGCACCGCAGAAAAGGCAGCGTCCCATGTCCAGGGCCGGGCCGCTGGCCGCGCCGCCGGGGCCGGGGGCGTCCGGCGAGAGCAGGCGGATGGCCCCGGTGGGGCAGGCCTCCGCACAGGCGCGGCAGTCGCCGCAGGACACGGCAAGGATCTCCGGCCGTCCCGGATAGCGGGCGGGCAGGCCCGGCTGCACGCGGGGATAGTCCAGCGTGCGGTATTTCTGATGCAGGCGTTCTTTAATGATATGCAGCATGGCTTACCGCCTTGAAGAACGTGGGGGGTGAAAGATGTTGGAAAAAAACGGCGGAGCCGCATTCCCCTTGCGGGACTGCCGGGTGCGTGTTGACGAAAAATTTACAAATAATTTTAATAGATAGAATAAATAAGTTGTACACGCTCCGCTTGTCTTTGGGGGCGGGGTCGCCTCATCTCCCGTATCTTCCCTTGATAAAAGCGCGCTGGGGAAGGGATGGGGGGCTTGGGGGGAAGGGGAACCCCTCCCGCGCTGGCGGAGGGGTTCCCCTTCCCCCCAAAAATAACCAGCATACCCCCCTGACGGCTCCTACAGGTCATGGCCGCAGTAGGAGAGGTTGAAACTCTTGTTGCACAGGGGGAAGTCCGAGATCTGCTGGCCGCGCAGGGCCGCTTCCAGACCGGCCCAGTTGTGGAACGAGGGGTCATAGATCTTGTAGCAGGCCAGCCGGCCCTGGGCATCGGTGATCCCCACATGGCAGATCTCGCCGCGCCAGCCTTCCACCTGCGCCACGGCCAGCCGCCCGGCGGGCAGGCGGTCCGGCAGCGGCTGACAAATGGCTCCTTCGGAATGGGAGAGCGCTTGTATGTCCGTACAGGCCAGATCCACCGAATCGGCCAGTTCCCGGCTGCGCACGCGGGCGCGGGAAAGCACGTCGCCGCCCTTTTCCACCCGGATCTGCGTCTCGCAGAGCGGCAGGCAGGAAAGAGGCGCGTCGAAACGCGCGTCGCGGGCCAGGCCGCAGGCTCGCGCCGCCACGCCTACAAGGCCCAGCGTGCGGGCCGTTTCGGCGCTGATCTCGCCGGTCTCCTCCAGTCTGTCCATGACGCTGGCCGAGGCGAACATGACTTTCACCGCTTCCCGTACGTCTCGCCAGCAGTGGCGCAGACGATCAAAAAGGCGGGCGCACAACTCGGCATCCACATCCACCGACACGCCGCCGGGGCAGACCCAGTTGCGCCCGAAGCGGTTGCCGCAGACCTCCGCCGTCAGGTTGAGGAAATCCCCGCGGATGCGGCCGTTCCAGGCCGAGGTGGGCAAAAAGCCCGTATCCCCGGCAATGGCCCCCAGATCGCCGGTATGGTTGGCCAGCCGTTCCAGCTCCAGCCCCAGGCGGCGCAGGCGGTTGGCACGCTCCGGCACGGTGACGCCCGCCAGCCGCTCCAGCAGGGTGGCGTGGGCCGTGGCGTGCCCTATGCTGGTATCCCCGGCCACGCATTCCATGAGGCGCGCATGAACGGGATGCGGGCCGCTCAGCAGGCGGCGCTCCACGTCCCGGTGCTGGAAACCGAGGCTGATCTCCAGATGCATGACGTTCTCGCCGTAGCACTGGAAGCGGAAATGCCCGGGCTCGATGACCCCGGCGTGCACCGGGCCCACGGCCACCTCGTGCACTTCCTCGCCGTCCACGCGGTAATGGGTGAGCTGGGCCGGGCCGGGCCGCTCGCCGGGCGTGGCGGTCAGGCAGCCGTGCGGCACGAAGCGCACGGGCTTGAGCCAGGGATGCCCTTCCGGGCGGATGTCCCACTGTTCCCAGAGCTCGCGTTCAAAAAGATGCGCCTGCGGACAGTCGGGCGTCAGGGAGACATACCGCGTCAGGGGCGCGGTGCGCATCGCCCGCAGGAAACGCTCCCCGCTGTGGGCGACGATGGCGCAAAGGCCCGTGCCGCCGTCCCCGGGCAGGCCGAAGAGCGCCAGCAGCCGCCCGCCGCCGCGTATCTGTTCCAGCACGTCCCGCCGCAGGTCCTCCACGGGCAGGACGGGCACGTCGGCCAGGGCAACGGATTGCTCGTAGTCAAAGACCATGATTTTAGCCTCCTATGAGCGCGGCCGCGCGGCGCAGGATGTTTTCGAGCCAGGCGGGCGTATAGACGCCGAGGCAGAGCACCAGCATGCCCAGGCAGAGCGGCGGCAGCACGCTGCAGGCGCTTTCCGGCTCGGCGCGCTGCATGTCGCGCGGGCGCGTGCCCTGCACCATGCGCAGCACCGGGATGGACATGCCCACAAAGATGACGGCCAGCGCCAGCAGATAGCAGGTGGCCACCAGCCAGCGCCCCTGACTGAGGATGCCCTTGAGGATGAGGAATTCACTGACGAACAGGCCGAACGGCGGGGAGCCGACGATGGCCAGAAAACCCGCCGTCCAGAGCGCGCCGGTCATGGGCATGGTCCAGCGCAGACCGCGCACGTCGTAGCTGGACAGGGTGTGGTAACGGGCAAGGATGTTGCCGGCCAGCAGGAAGAGCATGCACTTGGTCAGCGAATGGCCCACCGCATGGAACATGGCCCCGAAGACCGCCGAACCGCCCAGCCCGATGCCCAGGGCAAGGATGCCCATATGCTCCACGCTGGAATAGGCCAGCAGGCGCTTGTAGTGCCCCTGCCCCACGATGAAGATGGCCGCCGTGAACAGGGAAACGATGCCGAAGAAGACCAGCAGCCCGCCGCTGAAATCGCCCAGCCCGGCCGCCAGCATGATCTGATGCCCGCGCAGGATGCCCAGCAGGGCGCAGTTGAGCAGGGCCCCGGACAGCAGGCCGGAAACCAGGGACGGGGCCTGACTGTGGGCGTCCGGCAGCCAGTTGTGCAGGGGCGCGAGGCCCATTTTCGTGCCGTAGCCCACCAGCAGGAAGATGAAGGCCGCCTGCAGCCAGGGCGACTGCACGCCGTAGAAGCCGCTCGCCCGCACCTCCCGCGCCATGTTCACGAAGATGCTTACCTGATCCAGCCCTTCTTCCATGACCAGACCGGGCCGGTAAAAACCGATGGAGAGCAGCAGATTGCCGATCAGGGCCAGCGCGATGCCCACGGAACAGATGATGAGGTATTTCCAGGTGGCTTCCAGCGACTGCTGATGCCGGTGGAAATAGATGAGCGGCGCGCTGGCCAGGGTCGTGCCTTCGATGCCCATCCAGAGCGCGCCCAGATGGCGGGTGGTGGTGACCAGCGTCATGGCCGCCAGAAAGAAGCAGAGGCAGGCCGTGAAGCGTCGTTCCGGGGCGTTGGTGAAGCGGCGTCCGTCCAGAAAGCCCGTGCGTTCGCCCTTGAGGGCCTCGTCACGCAGATAGCCCACGCCGTACCAGCTCGCCGCGCAGAACAGCGTGCTGGCCAGCGTCAGGAAGAGCACGCCCACGGCATCCGGCTCCAGCAGGCCGAAGAAGGCGGAAGGCGTCTCGCCGCGTCCCACGGCCAGCAGGGTGAGCAGACTCAGGACAAGGTGCGTGACGGCCACCAGCAGGAGCAGGCCGCGCCGCACGGTACGGGACGGCAGCAGCAGGGTCAGCAGGCCCGCGCACAGCGGAAAAAGAAAGAGGACCTCTAACATGGCGATCTCCGTCCGGCGGCACTAGTCCCGGAGGTTGTGGAAGCGGTTGACGTCGATGGACTCAAAGGTGTCGCTGATATGATTGATGGCGATGCCCATCACGAAGACCGCCACAAAGATGTCCAGCAGCAGGGTCAGCTCGAACCAGATGGCGCCGGCGCTCATGAGGGGGATGCCCAGCAGGAAGATGCCGTTTTCCGCCACCAGATAGCCCATGACCTGCGAAAGCGCGGTGACGCGCCCCACCACCAGCACCAGCCCGCAGAACAGCGTGGTCAGCGCCGCCGGCAGCAGCAGCGGCGGGAAGAGGCCGGGCGGCATGGGCAGGCGGCCTTCCAGCCAGAAGGAGAAGAGCAGTCCGCCCATGCCCGCCAGCACGGCCCAGCCGTAGCCGAAACGGGGCCGCAAGTGCGGCTCCGCCCCGATGCGCCGCCGGGTGCGGTTGAGCAGATAGGGCAGGATGCCCCCCTTGATGATCAGGACGGCGGGCGCGAGCAGCATGTGATCCAGCGCCAGCAGCACGCCGGCCAGCAGCACGCCCTGCAGGGTGATGAGCCGGATGAGGCTGCGCAGGCGGTCCACGCCCAGCAGGGCGAGATTGTTCAGCGTCAGCACAAGAAGCAGCAGTTGCAGAAAACTGGTCATGGCACAGCCTCGTCAGCGGATCTGGGTCAGGATCAGGGCCAGGGCGGCCAGGACGCCCGCGCCGCCCAGCAGCCGGGGGACCGAATACATGCGCAGGCGGGCCATGACCGACTCCACCACGCCCACCAGCACGGCCATGAGCAGGATGGTCGCCAGCCAGCAAAGGGCCTGCGCCCACCAGGCGGGGAAGTCAGGCACCAGTATGCCCGCGGGCAGGGCCGCGAAAAACCAGAGCTTGAGCGCGGAGCCGTACAGGATGTAAGCGAGGTTGGGGCCGGAATGGTCGAGGATCATGACCTCATGGATCATGGTCAGCTCAAGGTGCGTGTTGGGGTCGTCCACCGGGATGCGGCAGTTCTCCACCAGCAGCAGCACGAAGAGCACCACCGGCACGAAGAGCAGTTCGGAGCGGCCCAGCAGCCATTCCGTGCCGGGGCGTCCGCCCAGCATGCCGGAGAGGGAGAGATGCGTCTCCAGATCCAGCGCCCCGCCCACACAGGCCAGAGCCAGCAGACAACTGAAGAGCACCGGCTCGGCCAGCGCGGAAAAGGTGGCCTCGCGGCTCGCGCCCATGCCCTCGAAGGAGGAACCCGTATCCAGCGCCGCGAGGATGACGGCAAAGCGTCCCAGTCCCAGCAGATAGGCGGCCAGCAGGAAATCCCCCTGGAAGGCCAGCGGCGAGGTGACGCCGCCCAGCGGCAGCAGGGCCAGCGCGCAGAGCGCCGTAGCCAGCGAGACCGCCGGGCCGAGCGAGAGCACGAAACTCGCGCTGCGGCTCACCACCTCGCCCTTGCGCAGCAGTTTGAAGATGTCGAAGTAGAGCTGGAGCAGCGGCTTGCCGTGCCGGCCGGCGAACTTGGCCTTGACGCGATTGATGATGCCCGGCAGCAGCGGAGCCAGCAGCAGCGCCAGCACGAACTGGACAAGATAGGCGGTGAGCGGGCTCATGCGTGCATCCCCCAGATCAGCAGGGCCACAAGAGTGACGAGGATATACAGAATATACAGGTAGATCTTGCCGTGCTGCACGATCTTCAGCGCATTGCACAGCCGTTCGATGGCCTCGAAAAGCGGCGTGAACAGGCTGGTGCGCACGCGGTCCGGCGCGGCGATGGTCAGCGAGGCCTTGCCCGGGAAGAGGCCCTCCCCGCCCTTTTCCGTGATCTTGAGGCCCATGACGGAGCCGAACAGGCGGCCCAGCGGCTCGGAATAGGAGGCCTCGGTATACTGGATGCGCGGCGTGCCGAACTGGTAGCCGCAGCCCCAGGTCTCCCGGCATTCCACGGGCCGGCGTCGCAGCAGACGGCAGCGCACGAACAGCAGGAGGGCCGTCAGCAGGACGACGGCGCCGCCGACGGCGGCGATGATGTCCAGGATGTGCCCCACCTCATCGACGGCGCGCGCCCCGGACAATTCGGCCAGCGGCGGCAGATGGGCCGCGATCTGGGCCGTGGGGGCCACCAGTTCGAAACAGCGTCCGGCCAGCAGGCCGCCGCACACGCAGGCCGCCGCCGGGAAGAGGAGCGGCCAGAGGGTGCGCCAGCCCGCCGCATGCGGATGCTGGGCCGCCTCGCTGCGCGCATCGCCCAGGAAGGTGATGCCGTAGGCCTTGGTATAGGCGGCCAGCGCCAGTCCGCTCACCAGTCCCAGGATGACCAGCGAGAGCAGCAGGCCGAGCTGCAGCTCCACCGTGGGCAGGCTGGCCCCGTCCAGCAGGGAGAGCGCCAGCACGAATTCTCCGGCAAAGCCGTTGAAGGGCGGCAGACAAGCGATGGAGGCCGCCCCCAGCAAGAACAACCCACCCACCAGCGGCAGGCGTTTCTGCAGGCCGCCCAGGCGGTTCATGGCCACGGTGCCCGTGGCCTGCTGCACTTCGCCCGCGCAGAGGAAGAGCAGGCCCTTGAAAGCCGAATGGTTGAGCATGTGGAAGAGCATGCCCGCAAAGCCCAGCGTGGCGATCCACGGATGACCGCTGGCCGCGCCCAGCACGCCAGCGCCGATGCCCACCAGCATGATGCCCACGTTCTCCACGCTGGAATAGGCCAGCAGGCGCTTGAGGTTGCTTTGCGCCAGGGCCTTGAGGATGCCCATGAGCGCCGTGGCCAGCCCCAGCACCAGGATGCACCAGCCCCACCAGAGGGGCGCGTCCACCGGCTGGCCCAGGAAGTCGAATCCCCGCAGGATGCCGTAGAGGCCCGCGTTGATCATGGCCCCGGACTGCAGGCCCGCCACATGGCCGGGGGCCGCCGGATAGGCTTCCGGCATCCAGACATGCATGGGCGCTATGCCGGACTTGGCCCCGAAGCCCAGCAGGCCCAGCAGGAAGAGGGCGGACGTGTAGCTGGAATGCTCCTGCGCGGCCAGCACCGCGAAGTCCGTGCTGCCGCCCACCTGCCAGAGCAGGGCGAAATAGGCGATGAGCAGCACCGCCCCCAGATGCGCGGCCACCAGATAGATCCAGGCGGCGTCCCGCACCTTGCGGTCGCTGTCGTCAAAGTCGATGAGGAAGAAGGGGGCAAGGGACATCACTTCCCAGGCGATGAGGAAAAGCACCGCATCCCGCGCGGCCAGCACCACGGCCATGCCCGCCACCAGCAGCACGTAGAAGAACCAGTGCGCCGCCAGATTGTGTTCCTCCGGCCGGGTCTTGCGCAGGGAAAGCCCGCCGGACAGGGCGCAGACGGCCCCCAGCCCGAAGACCGGCAGCAGGAACAGGCGGGTGAGCGGATCAAGCCCAAGGGAGAACTCGCCCAGCGGCAGGCCCCAGGACAGGCTGAACTGGAGGATCAGCTCCCACGGCCCGCTGAAGACGCCGGCCAGCCCCAGGCCGCAGGCCGCCACCACGCAGCCCGGCCCCAGCACGTTGGCCAGCCGCGCCACCCGTATCGACGGCGGCAGTCCGGCCAGCGCCAGGAGCGCGACGGCCGCAACGCCCAGAAGAACTATTGCCAGAACAAACAAGGACATGCCCACACTCCGTGGAGAGGCCATGCCGCCGGCGGCCCGCCGTTGCGGCGTTGGGGCGGGGTGCGCCCCCTCTCCCTTCCGAAAAATCTTTTTCCGGTCCATGCCGGCCGGCGACGGGGCCGGGGATCGTTCGCCGCGCGCACGTCCCCCGGCAAGTCCGCGAAAAAATGCCGGGCCGGAAAAAACGCTCTTTGCCGTTGCCGGCGCGGAAAGGAGGCCCCGATGCGCGCCCTGCAAACGGCGCGCACACCATACGCCGAATGCCCGCCGCATGCAATGTTCGGCAGCGGGGATTTTCCGCTGTTTTTGCCTGCTTGCCAGTCGTGCCGGGCCCTGCTACCACAGGGCGACACCGCAAAGGGAGAGATGTCATGTCCCACAAGAAAGTACAGCGTACGGATCCGCTCACCCAGAGTCTGCCGCCCGTGGGGGTGGACAGCCATGCTCACCTTGCCGGCAGCGAGTTTGACGCCGACCGCGAGGAGGTCCTTGCCCGCGCGGCCGCCTGCGGGGTGGCCCGCATCGGCAACATCTTTCTGGAACCGGCGGCCTTTGCCGAACAAAAGCGCCTGTTCGACGCTCATCCCGAAGTCTTTTTCGTGCTGGGCATCCATCCCTGCGAGGGGCAGACTTGCGACAAGGCCGCGCTGGAACACATGCGGCAGGCCTTTGCCGGCGAGCCGCGCCTGCGCGCCGTGGGGGAGATCGGTCTTGATTTCTATTGGGACGATTGTCCGAAGGAATTGCAGTATCAGGCCTTTCTCCAGCAACTCGATCTGGCCCGCGAACTGGCAAAGCCCGTGGTCATCCATTGCCGCAACGCCGAAGAAGAGACCCTTGCCCTGCTGGAAGGGCGCGGCTTTGCGGACTATCCGCTGCTCTGGCACTGCTTCGGCGGCGCTCCGGCCCTGGCGCGGCGCATCGTGCGCAATGGCTGGCACATTTCCATCCCCGGCCCGGTGAGCTATCCGGCCAATGCGGCCCTGCGCGAGGCCGTGGCCGTCATCCCCGACGACCGTCTGCTGCTGGAGACCGACAGTCCCTATCTTTCCCCGGTGCCGTGGCGCGGCAAGCGCAACGAACCGGCTTTCACCGTCTTCACCGTGCGGCAGATGGCCGAGGCTCGCGGTGTGGCCCCGGAAGAGCTTTGGCAGCTCTGCGGCGACAATGCCCGCCGCTTCTTCGGTCTGGAATAGAGCGGGGCGGCGTTTCGTTCTTTCTTTTTCTCTTTTTTTCCGCTGGCTTGCGGATGTTGCCCGGCATCGGGGCTTGGTCGCCTGCGCGGCGGCATCTTTTTTCTTTCTTATTTCCGCCGTCGGCTTGCGGCTGCTGCCCGGCATCTGGGTATGGTCGCCTCCCGGCGAGGGGCAGGGGGTGAGAGGGGCGTGCCCCTCTACACCCCCTACGCCCCCGTACTCCCCCTTGTCCGTGTGGCGGCGGGCGTCGCTGTCGTATCACGTGTACCCAGTTCGCCGCTCGCCGCAGGGGGCGGTCGGCGCGGATCTTCCCGCTTCGCGGGCGATATGCGCGCCTGCTGCGGCGCTCCCGCATTGCGGGGATCGCCTCCGCGCCCCGGCTCGCTGGGCTGGCGGGATGTCTCCCGGTCTGCGCGTTGAGCGGCGGTGAGCGTCGTCCCGGCAGGAAAGTTCCCGCATGATTGGCGGGGAGCATTCCCCTTGGAT
>NZ_CALUWS010000051.1 GCF_944324525.1 uncultured Desulfovibrio sp. | reverse complement strand
AAAGAGTAGACATGGTAACCTCCGTCTCCATACCTACTCTTTTTTGAAGCGTATGGAAATAATGAGTCCTGACCCTAGCCGATACGCCAGCCGGGCTCTGGGCGGCAGACGGTTCAGGGTCCGTGGCGGCAGCCCCTACGGCGGGAACGGCTGCTGTTTCCACATTCATTGCATGGTTGGGATCACTGAAAGGCTGTTGCACGTCCGACATATACTGTCTCCGTCAGCATACGGGGCAAGCCCGGCTCATGTTGGGGGGAAGAGCGGGAAAGATCTGCGTGGAACGCCTCCTCTGCTTCGGGGGAAGGCACGTGGTCCTCGGGTGAGGCTTTCAAAATTACCTTATCTGTAAAAATCTATATCTTCAAGACCTCCCGGCATCTTTCTCACGCTCCGTCCTGCTTTTTTCCCGGTTTTACAAAAAATAATACATTTACATATCAGCACATTAAAAGAAAAGGATGCTCAGAAGAGCATCCTTCAAAAATATTGTATCAAACAGGCGTCGGCTGGTGCGCCGCATTTTTCCGACATCCGGCTCAGCCCGCCCGGCCGCTCCCCCCTTTTTCGGCAAACAGGGAAGCGATGTCCCGCCCGCGCAGGGCGGCCTCCAGCAGCTGCGGCAAGCGCTCGGGATGGCAGGCAAGGCAGGGGATGCCCAGGGCGGCCACCCGCTTCGCCATATCGGCATTGTAGTAGGGCTTGCCTCCATTGGTCACCGCCAGCAGGCAGACGACCGTCACCCCGGAGCGCCTGAACTCCTCCAGCCGCCGCAGCATGCCCGCCTGATTGCCGCCCTCGTCCAGATCGGAGATGAGGAAAAGCAGCGTGCGGGAAGGCTCTTCCACCAGTTGTCCGCAATAGGCCAGCGAACGTTCGATATCCGTGCCGCCGCCGAGCTGGAAGCCGAACAGCATGTCCACCGGGTCCTCGCAGCGTTCGGTCAGATCCACGACGCTGGTGTCGAAGGCCACCACATGGGTCTTCAGCGCGGCCATGCTCGCCAGCACGCAGGCCACCACCGAGGCATAGATGATGGACTCGCTCATGGAGCCGCTCTGGTCGATGTCCAGGATGACGGTACGGCGATGGGCGGCGATCTGGTTGCGCGCAAAAAAGTAGAAGCGTTCGGGGATGATGATGCCCAGCTCCGGCTGATAGTTCTTGAGGCCGCGGGCAATGGTGGTGCGGTAGTCCAGCGCCGCCGCCGAAGGAATGGGGGAATGCTGCCGCCTGTCCAGGCCCGCCGTCACGGCGCGGCGGACAGCATCCGCCAGCAGGCGGTCGATCTCTTCCACGATGCGACGGATGAAGGCCCGGACGTTCTCCTTGCTGCGCTCGGGTACCTGTTCCATAAGGTTGAGCAGCATGCTCGCCAGGCCCATGTCCGGCTCCAGATCGTCCAGCAGTTCCGGCTCCAGCAGCAGTTGCTTCAGGCCGCAACGCTCCACGGCATCCTCCTGGAGGATGGTGACGAGATCCCTGTTGAAAAGGCTGCGGATGTCCCCCAGCCAGCGGACGAGCCTTGGGCTGGACATCTCCCGTCCCGCGCCGCGTGCGCCGCTCTTGCTGCCGGTGGAAGCGGGTCTGCGCTGGTAGATGGCGTCCAGCGCCTGGTCCATGAGGTCCGCTTCCCCTTGTAGCGCGCAGCAGCCCATGCCTTCGAAGCTCTGCCGGCTTTCCGGCCCCAGAATGAGCCGCCAGCGCAGCAGCCGTGTCGCGTCATCCATGCGCCACCTCCTGCCTACAGGTCGTCAAAGTTGAAGGACTCGATATCCTGCAGCATCTCTTCCGCTTCGCCGCTCAGCGCGGCATTGAGGACCTCGCTGGTCTGCGCGCCGCCAAGTCCCCAGATCTCCGCCAGATTTTCCGCGATGCCGTTCTTTTCCCCGGCGGAAAAATCGGCCAGGGCCCGCCGCAGCACCAGCAACGCCCGTTTGAACTCTTCGTCATCCAGACTGTCGACATACTGCGCGAGATCTTCCCAGAGAGAAAGACATCCCATGAGCGCATGACGGTTGCGCCTGACCAGTCCGGCAAACCAGCCCGCGCCCCTGTCCACCGGCATGCCCGGCGAGAGGCGGCGGCGGACGAGGCGTTGCAGGCGGTCGTCCGGCATCTTGCCGCGCTCCAGCAGGATGGCCGCGGCGAGACCGGACAGGCAGGCGTTGCCCTCGTCCCGTTCCGCCTCGTCGTCCAGCGCCCGCAGCCAGAATTCCTCAGGGAGGAACGCATGGGCCCGCGCCACGCCGTCGAGGCTGTCCATCGCGGACAGGATAGGTTCGGCCGCCTTGTCGTCACAGTCGCAGGCGGCGGAGAGCAGCAGGCAGCAGCGCAGGAAGATCTGTTGCAGCAAAGGCTCCAAAGGCCGCGTATCCATGCGCCGCACATCGCCGAAACGCAACACGAAGGACAAACGGTCTGCCGTGGCCGCCAGATCGCCAAGTTCCGTAGCCTCGATGCTCACGGCCTGAAGTGCGGCGGCGGCACGGTGCAGTTCCGTGCTCATGCCGCAGGAAAAGGCCTCCTCGATGACCGCCGCCACGGCGGCCGGCGATCCGGCCTCGTCCAGCGTCTGCCGGAAGTGGGCGGCCACGGCCTGCCGGATGCTGTTGCCCGTGAGCGACCGCTCCACCAGCTCGATCTCCGTTTCCGGCGTCCAGCGGAGGTTCCAGCCCTCGTCCCGACCCGTGGAACCGTCCCGCAGCATGGCGAAGGAAATGCCCAGCACCCGCAGCCGATGCAGGAAAAAGGAACGCCGCAGACCGAGAAAGGCGGACTTTGCGGACTTGACCCGGCGATTTTCCCGTAGATCGAGGGTCAGTCCCTGCTCGACCGGCGTGCGGAAGCGTTCCAGCTTCAGGTCCCGGAGGCTGCGGTCAAAGTCGTCCTGCAGGCTGGTCCGGCTGACCCGTTCGGGCAGCGTGCCCATCAGCGTGCCGATCTCCGTATCGGCCACGGCCCGGCTGATGCGGGCAAGGCTCCCGCCGCCCAGACAGGTGATCGCGGCGTCGCGCAGATCCGGCAGAGCCGGTACGGCGGAGCCTCGCAGCAGGGCCAGCGCATCGGCCAGCCGTACCGCCTCGATGACGTCGGCCGTCGAGACGGGATGCCCCTCCTGGCGCTGAAAGCGAGCGACGCGGGCCAGATAGGCGCGGGCGTGCCAGCGCGGTTCCTGCCGGTGCAGCCCCTGCCAGATCAGCGACGAGTACGCCGGGGCCTTGGCGCCGGCCCCGTAGCCGGAACGGGAGGAAAGACGGTACGAGGTATAGGGCATGAGCGTGCAGGCCGCGGCGCGGCGCGGCAGGGCCTTCAGCTCCGCATCCGTCAGGGGAGGCACGTTCCGCAGTCCTTCCAGATGATAGGCTCCGGTCACCACTACCATGCGTTCGGCGGGTACGCCCGCCGCCAGGGCCTGCCCTATGACCCGCCGCATATGGGCCTCACGGATGCGCGCCTCGGCATGTTCGTGGCGCGCGCCCCGGTTTTCGGTCTCCTCCCGCAGGCGGAGCTGTTTGCCGTAGGCCGCCGCGCCCAGCCGGTAGCTCTCACCATCGGCGGCATGTTCCAACACGCGCTCCCAGAAGAGCTCATGCGCCTCGCGCTCATCCTTGCCGTCCGGCCTGTTCCCGGTTGTCCCGGCCGTATCCGCCCCGCTTTCGCCGTCCGGCCCGGTCTCGTCCGGCGTCTTCCTTTCCCCGGCAGCCTCCTCCGCGCAGTCCTCCTCCCCCGCTTCGTCACCCGGCTCTTCCTCGATGCCGTCACCCGTCGAAAGGGCCAGGAAGACGTCGGAAGGCAGATCCATAAAGCGGCAGGGCACGTTATGCTCTCGCGCCCAGAGCATGGCCTGATATTCCGGAGAATATTCCGCCAGCGGATACAGCAGGGAACGGACGGGAGGCTCGCGCGTATAGGCCAGCATGGCTATGGGCGGCTGCGTGCCGGAGCGGACGATATCCGGCAGCAGGGGCTCCAGATCGGCGGGGGCCTCCACCAGCACGAGCTGCGGGCGCACGTCATCCAGCAGCCGCCGCAGATGGAAAGCGCCGGCCGGGGACAGATGGCGCACCCCGAAAAAAACAGGTTCCCCGCTCACGGCAGCAGTTCCCGACAGGCGGCGTAAAGCCCGAACCAGCCCTCGCCCCGCTTTTTCATGACGTTTTCCAGATATTCCTTCCAGGCGAGGCTATCCTTGTCATCCTCCTTGATCACGGCCCCTTGCAGCGCGGCGGCCAGATCGATGTCCCCCACCGTGCCGTCGCCGAAGCTGCCCGCCAGCGACATGGAACCGGCCAGCAGGGAAATGGCCTCGGCCGTGGACAGCACGCCGGAAGTGGGCTTGAGCTTCTGGCTGCCGTCCAGCGTCCGCCCCGCGCGCAGTTCGCGGAAGATGGTGCAGACCTTGCGCACGATGTCCTCGGCGGGCAGCGCGGCATTGAGATCCAGATGGCTGGTGAGCTGGGCCACACGGCTTTGCACGATGCGCATCTCCGCTTCCAGACTGGCCGGAGCGGGCAGCACCACGATATTGAAGCGCCGCTTCAGGGCGGAGGACATGTCATTGACGCCCTTGTCCCGCGTGTTGGCCGTGGCGATGAGGGAGAATCCCTTGCGGGCCGGAACGTCAAGGTGCAGCTCCGGGACGCTGACGCGCTTTTCCGACAGCAGGGAAATGAGCGCATCCTGCACTTCGCCGGCGCAGCGGGATATCTCCTCGAAGCGGGCCACGGCCCCGTCTTCCATTGCCCGGTAGACCGGACTTTTGAGCATAGCGCGCTCGGACGGCCCCTCGGCGATGAGCAGGGCATAATTCCAGGAATAACGTATCTGCTCTTCCGTCGTCCCGGCCGTCCCCTGTATGACCCGTGTGGAATCGCCGTTGATGGCGGCGCAAAGGTGTTCGGACAGCCAGCTCTTGGCCGTGCCCGGTTCCCCCGCCAGCAGGAGGGCCCTGTCCGTGAGCAGGGTGGCGATGGCTATCTCCACCAGCCGCTCATTGCCCATGTACTTGGGCGTGATCTCCACATCCCCCACTCTGCCGCCGCAGATGTAGGTGCGCACCGACCACGGCGACATGCGCCAGCCCGTGGGGACGGGGCGGGTCTCGGCGGCCGTCAGCGCCTCCAGTTCGGCCCGGAACATCTGCTCGGCCGGAAGCCGTTGCACATCGGAAGGCTGTTGCATCGTTTGCTCCTTTTCACTTAGCGCATTTTCCGTTTGAAACGCGTCGCGTTCCAAACCATACGGCCTGGCGTTTCGCGGAAAAAAACGCGGTTTTTCCGCTTGGTTTGGGCCGGGCGGCGCTGCGCCGCCGCCTCGCATTTTGCCTTTTTCAACGGCAAGATGCTCTATGCCCGGTCGGACGCGGCCTTGCGGGAACGGGCGGCGACAAAACGCCGAAACTCGTCCAGCGTTTTCTCCACATCCGCATAAATGGTCTTCTCGTCACTGCTGTGTTTCAGCCGAAGCTCTCCCCGGCGCAGCAGATCAAGACAGGCCTCCATCTCTTCAAGAAAGATGTCAGGCGCGATATACCGCATATAGAGCGACATGCGGCCTATATCATCCTCGTCGATGCCGTGCCTGCGGAAAAACTTTTGCAGCAGACCGCGCATGTCCCGCTTCCCGCAACAGGCGAGCCAGATCAGTATTGTGTGGGGAATGAGAATGAGGTTGCCATCCGTCCGCTCCATCCACGTCGCAAAGATCTGGGCCATGCGTTCGCAGTGTTGCGGATCGCCCAGATCAAGCAGCAGAAAGGCAAGACGACACATGCCGTCGGCCGGAAGGGACTTGCCCGAGGCCGTCATGGCCTCCAGCCAGCGAAAGTCCAGCGGCTCGGCAAAGGGACGGGACTCGACCTCGCTCCTTTTCGTGACGTCGCTGCTCCAGGATGGCCGGAATCCCCGGCAGCCGCGCCGCTCGAGGTGCTCGATCCATGTTTCCGCCGTTATCGGCTGGAAGACGCCATCAAGATCATAATATCCCTTCTCTCCGTACAACGGCGTAACATAACCGTACGCCAGTTCATAACGAGGATAGCTGACCTCGATCTCCATGAAGGCATCGTGGAGGATCTGCTTGCCTTTCCCCTTCAGCTGGCTGCGCGCAAAGCCGTGCGGGGCAAGCAGGCGCTTTGCCGCTTCATAGGCTTCGGCCGCCGGGCGCAAGAGCAGCATGCCCGTCAGATAGGGGATGACGAAAAGGAAAGAAGCCGACCTCGTCAGCTCTTCGGCCAGGGCGAGCAAGCCCTCGTCCGGCTGCCGCAGGATGGCCTCCCGCAGCGTGAGGGCCACGGCTGCGGAAAACGGGCGGCCGTCGTGCAGCTTCGTTCCCAAACGTACCCGCTTGTGCCTCAGCCAGAGCCGCTCATCCAACGTCGTCCCCAGCGCGGCCATGCGGCGGTACGCCTCGCAGACAGCCGGGCCGGTCTTGCCGGGCAGGGCATAGAAGGCTTCCTGGATGGCCTGCACCTCTTTCTCACCGGGAGTGCAGGCGGCATCCGCCACCAGCGGCGCAAGCAGGCGCTCCAGCTCCTGGGCCACCAGCTCACCGGCTTCCTGACCGCCGCAGACGAATTCCAGCGACGCCATGACCTGCCGCGGCTGCCTGGGCAGCAGCTCACGGAAATAGGCCCAGGCGGCGGGATCGTCCATGCGCGCCAGCGCCCAGCGCGCCATTTCCCCGAGCTTGCCCTTTTCCGTGCGGCACAGTTCCAGCAGACGGGCCGTATTGCCCTTGTCGTGCCGCAGGGCATAAATCAGCTCACTGCGGACGGCCGCGCGCCCGCCTCTGTCCAGTTGCGCGCAGTAAAAATCATTGGCGGCCGCGCCCAGCGCCCAGTCCAGGACCTTGACCCGCCAGGCCATATCTTTCCCGCCGGCGGGATCGAAGCCCTCCGCCAGCAGCGGCAGGAGGTTCTCCCCCGCCTCGGCCAGCCATTCCACCAACTTGACCGTCAGCGCGGAAGACTCGGCCAGTCCCTGCCGCAGGAAGCCGTAAAGGCGGTACTCGCGGAAGAGCTCCGGCCGCAGCTCCGGGGACGCCCACAGACTTTCCGGAGAACGCTTGCCGGACTTGCCCGCCCCCTCCCGGAGGGAACCCAACATGGAATACGGCACGTCCGCCACGATCCCGCCCTGCCCGGCGAGCTCCACCGGCCCCGCCTCGCCCGGCACGGCCACGGCCGCCTGCGTGCAGGCCAGCGCATCGGCCAGGGTCAGGGCCTCCAGCAGGACGGCCGCCCGCCCCTCGTCCTCCGGCGCGCGGAGCTTGCGGACGAGATCGCCCAGCTTGCGGAAGACCGGCGCGGCCGCCTCCAGCGGGGCAAGGGCCTCACAGGCCTGCGCCAGTCGGGCATCGCCGGGGCAGGACGCGGCGCCGGCCAGCGCGGCGGCATGCAAGCGCTGTTGCAGAACGAACAAGGGGGAAATGTCCATGTCACCCTCTCCTCCATCATGCCCTGCGGGCCGTATGCGTTTAGCGCGTTTTGCCTTTTTCAAAGGCAAAACGCGAGGTGGCGTCACAGCGCCGCCCGGTCGAAACCAAGCGGAAAAACAGAGCTTTTTCCACGAATCACCGGGCCGTAGGGTTTGAAACGCAAAGCTTTTCAAACTGGAACTGCTCTAAGACTGGGCGGAGATGCTGCTCCGGAGGTCGCGCAGGTGCAGTTCCACCCATCCGCACATCGTTTCTCTGGCATCACCGCTCGGTTGCAGTTCCCCCTGGCGCAGCAGCTCCCGGCAGTGTTCCAGCTCCTCAAGGCATGTCCGCGGCGCGATATGCCCCATTATGTAAACCATGCGGCCAACCGTCAGTATGCTCATGCCGCCACGCCGGAACCAGAGCTCCATGAGCCCCTTGAAATCCGTCCAGCCGCAGAAGTGCATCCAGACAAGAGCCTGAACGGCGCGTATATCCAGGCCGGTCTGCGACCCGCCTGCAGACTCGCCGCTCCCCTCGCTCCGGAGCTTCCGCATCCAGGTCTGCATGACCTGTCCCAGCCGAGAGCTGACGGAGAGCTCGTTACTCTCCTCGTCCAGCATCCTCCGCATCCAGCCATGCCAGAACCGTCCCAGCCGGGCGCAGCAGGAGGCATCTCCCAGATCGGCCAGCCAGGACATCAGACGGCATGTCTCCACATCGGCCTCCGGTGACATCATGCCCTCCAGCCAGCGAGCATCCAGCGGCTCGGCAAAGGGTCTGAAGACCGTCAGCCTGCGTTTCAGAGACTCGCTCCACCACCATGCCGTGTAGCCGCGGCAGCCGCGCTTCTCTATTTTCCCGACAGCCCAATCCGGATCATAACGATACGTATCAAAACGGGTCGCCATATCGTAGCGGGCAAAGCTCCTGTCGAAATGACCGCATGCCTGGCTGTAGCGGGCATGGCTCATCTCAAGATCCGCAACATCGAAAATACGCTGCAGGAGAGCCCTCCCCTCTTCCGTCAGCTTGCCGCGCGCAAAGCCGTACGGGGCAAGCAGGCGCTCCGCCGCTTCATAGGCTTCGGCCGCCGGGCGCAAGAGCAACATACCCGTCAGATAGGGGATGACGAAAAGGGAAGAAGCCGTCCGCATCAGCTCTTCGGCCAGGGCCAGCAAGCCCTCGTCCGGCCGCCGCAGGATGGCCTCCCGCAGCGTGAGCACCACCGCGCCACGGAACGCGTGTCCCTCTTTGTCCGGCCCCGCATCGACGAATTTGTGCCGCAGGTGAAGCCGCTCATCCAGCCTATCTCCCAGCGCGGCCATGCGACGGTACGCCTCGCAGACAGCCGGGCCGGTCTTGCCGGGCAGGGCATAGAAGGCTTCCTGGATGGTCTGTTTTTCCTCTTCGCTGGGGATATGGGCGGCATCCGTCACCAGCGGCGCAAGCAGGCGCTCCAGCTCCTGGGCCACCAGTTCGCCGGCTTCCTGACCTCCGCAGGCAAATTCCAGCGACGCCATGACCTGTCGCGGCTGCTTCGGCAGCAACGCACGGAAATAGGCCCAGGCGGCGGGATCGTCCATGCGCGCCAGCGCCCAGCGCGCCATAGCCGCCAGCTTGCCCTTTTCCGTGCGGCACAGCTCCAGCAGGCGGGCCGTATTGCTCTTGTCGTGCTGCAAGGCATAGATCAGCTCCGCGCGGACCGCCGCGCTCCCGCCCCTGTCCAGCTGCGCGCGGTAAAAGTCATTGGCGGCCGCGCCCAGCCCCCAGTCCAAGACCTTGACGCGCCAGGCCATCTCCTTCCCGCCGCCGGGATCGAAGCCCTCCTCCAGCAGAGGCAGGATGTCCTCGTCCTTGGCGGCCAGCCATTCCACCAGGTCTTTCGCGTAGCCCCCCTGCGCCGCCAGCCCCTGCCGCAGGAAGCCGTAAAGGCGGTACTCGCGGAAGGACTCCGGCCGCAGCTCCGAGGACGCCCACAGGCGCTCCGGGGAACTCTTGCGGGCCGTGGCCATATCTTCCCGGAAAGACGCCAGCACGGAGTACGGCACGTCCGCCACGGTCCCGCCCCGTCCCTCTGGCGTCAGCGCTTCCGCCTCGCCCGGCACGGCCACGGCCGCCTGCGTGCAGGCCAGCGCATCGGCCAGGGTCAGGGCCTCCAGCAGGACGGCGGCCCGCCCCTCGCCCTCCGGCGCGCAAAGCGTGCGGACAAGATCGCCCAGCTTGCGAAAGACCGGCGCGACCGCCTCCAGCGGGGCAAGGGCCTCACAGGCCTGGGCCAGCCGGGCATCGCCGGGACAGGAAGCGGCCCCGGCCAGCGCCGCGGCATGCAGACGCCGCCGCAAAACGAACAAAGGGGAAATGTCCATGCGTTCCTCTCCTTCGCATCATACCCGGCGGGCCGTACTTTTCAGGAACGGGCGGCCATGCCGCGCCGGACATCGCTCATGTACTGCTCCATCCTTCGGCACAGCCCTTCTTTTCTCGTGTACGTCGGATCCAGTTCCCCCCGGCGCAGCAGCTCCAGACAGTGTTCCATCTCTTCCAGGAAGGTCTGCGGTGCGATATGCCCCATCATGCGGACAAAAAAATCTCCCGCGAACGAGCTCATGCCGAAACGACGGAAACAGAGCTCCAGCAGCCCCGTGAAGTCCGTCCAGCCGCAACAATACATCCAGGCGGGGGCCGGCAGGACTTCAGGCAGCATGAACGGCGGGTAAGCCCGTTCCGCGGGCTTTCCCCCGTCCAGTCCCTTCAGCATCCAGGCATGCCAGAAGCGGGACAGCCGGGCGCAGCATGAGGCATCCCCCAGATCGGCCAGCCAGAACATCAGACGGCATGTCACTACAGTGGCTTCCGGCACCATCATGGCCTCCAGCCAGCGGAAGTCCAGCGGTTCGGCAAAGGGTCTGAATACCGACAGCCTGCGCTCCAGAGACTCGCTCCACCACCAGGGCATAAAGCCGCGGCACGCGCGTTTCTCCATCTTCCCGACAGCCCAATCCGGATCCTGTCGATAGGTATCGAGGCGGGTCGATCTGTTGTCGGGGCCGAAGTTCTGGTCAAAATACCCGCGCGACCGGCTGTAGCGGGCATGGCTCAGCTCGACGTCGAAAAAGATCCGGCACAGCGCGTCATTTCCGTATTCCGTCAGGGTGCCGCGCGCAAAACCTTCCGGGGCAAGCAGGCGCTCCGCCGCTTCGTAGGCTTCGGCTGCCGGACGCAGAAGCAACATGCCCGTCAGATAGGGGATGACAAAAAGGTCGGAGGCCGACTCCGTCAGCTCTCCGGCCAGGGCGAGCAGGCCCTCGTCCGGCTGCCGCAGGATGGCCTCCCGCAGCATGAGCGCCACCGCGATCTGGAAGGAGAAGCCCTCGCAGTCCGGCTTCCAATTATACGAATTGTGCCGCAGGCGGAGCCGGTCATCCAGCGACGTCCCCAGCGCGGCCATGCGGCGGTAGGACTCGCAGACAGCCGGGCCGGTCTTGCCGGGCAGGGCAAAGAAGGCTTGCTGGATGTCCTGTACCTCTTTCTCGTCGGGGATGCGGGCGGCATCCGCCACAAGGGGCGCAAGCAGGCGCTCCAGCTCCTGGGCCACCAGTTCGCCGGCTTCCTGACCTCCGCAGGCAAATTCCAGCGACGCCATGACCTGCCGCGGCTGATTCGGCAGCAGCGCGCGGAAATAGGCCCAGGCGGCGGGATCGTCCATGCGTGCCAGCACCCAGTGCGCCATGGCGGCCGGCTTGCCCTTTTCCGTGCGGCACAGTTCCAGCAGGCGGGCCGTATTGCCCCTGTCGTGCCGCAGGGCATAAATCAGCTCCGTACGGACGGCCGCGCGCGCCCCCCTGTCCAGTTGCGCGCAGTAAAAATCATTGGCGGCCGCGCCCCGCACCCAGTCCAGAATCTTGACCCGCCAGGCCATTTCTTTCCCGCCGCGGGGATCGAAGCCATCCTCCAGCAGCGGCCGGATATCCTCTCCCCTGGCGCCCAGCCATTCCACGATGTCTTTCGCGTAGCCCCCCTGCGCCGCCAGCCCTT
The DNA here is from genome assembly GCF_944324525.1 of uncultured Desulfovibrio sp. Classification (GTDB taxonomy): domain Bacteria; phylum Desulfobacterota; class Desulfovibrionia; order Desulfovibrionales; family Desulfovibrionaceae; genus Desulfovibrio. The sequence continues at coordinate 8,469 of NZ_CALUWS010000051.1, read as the reverse complement.
TCCGCAGGAAGCCGGACAGGCGGTACTCGCGGAAAAATTCCGGCCGCAGCTCCGGGGACGCCCACAGGCGTTCCGGGGAACTCTTGCGGGCCGTGACCATATCTTCCCGGAAAGACGCCTGCACGGAATGCGGGATGTCCGCCATGAGCCCGCCCCAGGACACGGCGGGCTCCATCGGCCTCAGCTCGCCCGGCACGGCGACGGCCGCCTGCGTGCAGGCCAGCGCATCGGCCAGGGTCAGGGCCTCCAGCAGGACGGCGGCCCGCCCCTCACCCTCCGGCGCGCAAAGCGTGCGGACAAGATCGCCCAGCTTGCGAAAGACCGGCGCGACCGCCTCCAGCGGGGCAAGGGCCTCACAGGCCTGGGCCAGCCGGGCATCGCCGGGACAGGATGCGGCGCCGGCCAAAGCGGCGGCATGCAGACGCTGCCGCAAAACGAACAAAGGGGAAATGTCCATGCTGTTCCTCCATGCTTGACGTCGAATCAGTACAGCAGGCGGGCAATGGCCCTGTCCGTCACGATGCTGAGCGGCTGCATCTTCATGCGGCCGGCGGCGGCATCATACCAGATGGCCCCCAGCAGGCACTGATCTTCCCACAGGGTGGCATCAGGGAGCAGCGGCAGCCAGGCCGTACTGCCGGCAAGCTCCTTGCGGATGCCGCCTTCCAGGCCGGGCATGTCTTCCAGAAGGATGGTGTCGCCCTGCGGATCGACGAGGACGAAGGACTCGCCCACCTTGCCGATGCGGGCAAAGCGCAGCAGACGAAAAAGCGGCGGCTCGAACAGGGGATTCTTGAGCAGATCCTTGGCGGCCTTGACCTCCGGGGCAAGGGCCGGGGCGGCCAACTCGCGCAGGCGCCGCCTGTCCGCCTCGCTGACGGGCTGGATGTCCGCGCTTTCCCAGCGCACGCGCGGATTGCCCTCGCCGGGATAACAGACGATCTTCGGCGCATGCGCCACGCCGAACGTGCTGTCCTCCGCCTTGAGCCGCTTCCTGAGGGTAAAGGGACGGTAGCCGTAGGTCATGACGATGTCGCCCTTGTCCAGATCGGCCCAGCAGGCCGTATCCACGAACTCTTCGCGGGCATCGTCCTGGCGCACCCAGAAGGCCAGCTGGACAAGGCGCACGTTTTCGCGGGTCAGACCAAGCTCCTCCAGCTCGCTGAACTTCCAAACGCCGCCCAGCTCTTCAAAAAGCGGGCTGGCATCCCGCTCCACAACGCCGCCGGCCAGTTTTTCTTCCAGATACTGGCGGGATTTGCGAATCAGCGCCCAGAGCTTCTCCAGCGTACCCAGCATGCGGTCGTTGGCCTGGTCATCCCCCCGAGCCTCCCGCGCCTCGGCATCCAGCACCAGACGGCGTATCAGGCGGCGAGGACCGGGCAGATAGTGATTCTCAAGCTCTTTCGCCAGATTGCGGCAGGTTTCCAGCATTGCCCCGTTCAGGCTGCCCAGGCCGCCGTCCATGATGCTCCGCACCAGCGCTTCGGTCTTCTCCAGCCCCTCAAGCTGGGTCCGCAACTTCTTTGCCTGCGCGGCGGTCGTGGTCGCATTTTTTTTACTGGCCTTTTTGGCGGCGCTCTTCTTCGTCTCCTTGCCGTCTCCGGCCTCGTCCGCCGTCTCGGCAGCCTTGCCTCCCCGCCGGGCCCGCTTTTTCAGGATATCCTGCGGGATCTCCATTTCCGCAAAGGGCTTGCCCTCCAGTATCTCGAACAGCAAGGCCAAACAATGCTTGCAGGGGTGCTGACGGCTGGGGCAGGTGCAGCGCAGCACCGGGCTCGCCCCTTCCGAAAAGTCCGCGGACGTGATGTAGGGCTTGCTCCCGCTGCCGCGGCATTCCCCCTGATAGAACGTGCCGTCCGCCGATCTCCCCAGCTGGCTGAAATCTCCGCTCCGGGAAATGCCGCGCCCGTTGCTCAGCGCATTCTCATTGGGCGCCAGTGCGGCGATCTGCTGTTCCGTCAGTGAAGCCATGCATCCCTCCTTATGATCGCCCCAGCGAAAACGATCCTCCGCGGCAAGCCGCCCTGTAACGCATGCCCTGCTCTGGAGCTTTGGCAGAGCCACGACAATAATTTAACTTTACTAGATATTTTTAAACAGGCGCTCTGTCAAGCCGAAACAGGCGTTCTCCCACTTTTACGCTGAATCGCATGCTAAAATACCGCGTATCTTTTCGGCATGTGCCGCACGCCCTCGCATGTAACGCGCTCCGCACAGTGCGGCAGTGCAATCAAGAAATGTGGCACGTTGTCCGTACACAAGAAAAAAAAACGGCCCGCGGACGGAAGAGTCCACGGGCCGTATGGCTGCAAGGAACGCTGTTGCGTTGTACGCATGCTTGCCGGATGGCGCGGGCCGCCCTTACCGGCAGCCGCCATCAAAGGTTACGCAAATAGTTCACGGCATTGACGAAGAGCATGGTGCCGGGCGCGTCCACCTCGCCGCGCGTCCAGGCCGGATGATTGGTGACGTGATGGAAGGCTTCGGGATGCGGCATGAGGCCCAGCACCCGGCCGCTGGGGTCGGTCAGCCCGGCGATGCCCAGCGGGGAGCCGTTGGGATTGAGGGGGTATTCCTGCGTGGGCTGGCCGGTGGCGGGGTCGGCATATTGCAGGGCGATGAGGTTCTCGTCCTGCAGCCGCTGGAGCGTCGCCGCATCGCGGGTCACGAGCTTGCCCTCGCCGTGCCGCACCGGCATGGCCAGCATGCCGAGGCCGCGCGTGAACACGCAGGGACTTTTTTCATTGGGGCGCAGGCTGACCCAGCGGTCCTCGTAGCGGGCGGAATCGTTATGACTGAGCGAGACCTGCCGCTCGAAGCGCGCGCCGTCCAGCGAGGGCAGCACGCCCAGCTTGACCAGCAGCTGGAAGCCATTGCAGATACCCAGCACGAGCTTGCCGTCATCCAGGAAGCGGGTCAGGCTCTCGAGCAGGGGCGTGCCCGCCTCATCCACGAGGTAGCGCCAGCGCAGGCTGGCCGTCTGCGCCGCGCCGAGGTCGTCGCCGTCCAGGAAGCCGCCGGGAAAGATCAGGAAATGGTAGTCCGCCAGCCGCACCCGGGCCGTCACGATATCCGAAAAATGCACCACGTCCGCCCTGTCCGCTCCGGCAAGACGCGCGGCATGCGCCGTTTCAAGATGGGAATTGGTGCCGTAGCCCGTAATGACCAAGGTATTGACAGCGCCCATGCGGCCTAGCCTCCTCGAAGGGACAAGTTTCCTGTGGTGAAAGGGAATTCACATTACGTTTTGTGTGCTGCATAGTCAATGCTAGCCAGCGTGCCGGACTTTGGTTATATCCTGTCAGGATGAACATGTGCGTGGGGCGCGCAGCCATTGCCCCGGAGGAGACTATGAAAACGAAATACATTTTTGTGACGGGCGGTGTGCTTTCCTCGCTGGGCAAGGGACTGGCGGCGGCCTCTCTGGGCGCGCTGCTCCAGACGCGCGGCCTGACCGTCACCATCCAGAAGCTCGATCCCTACATCAACGTGGACCCCGGCACCATGAACCCCTTCCAGCACGGCGAGGTCTTCGTGACCGACGACGGGGCCGAGACCGACCTCGACCTCGGCCACTACGAGCGCTACCTCAATGTGCCCATGTCCCGGAAGAACAACACCACCTCCGGGGCCATCTACAACAACGTCATCGCCAAGGAACGGCGCGGGGACTATCTGGGCGGCACCGTGCAGGTGATCCCCCACATCACCGACGAGATCAAGAACAAGATCCTCTCCCTTGCCGAAGGGGATCAGGCGCCGGATGTGGCCATCATCGAGATCGGCGGCACGGTGGGCGACATCGAGGGCCTTCCCTTCCTTGAGGCCATCCGCCAGCTGCGGACGGAACTGGGCCGGGACAACTGCCTCAACATCCACCTGACCCTCGTCCCCTACCTGAAGGCGGCGGGCGAGCACAAGACCAAGCCCACCCAGCACAGCGTCAAGGAATTGCTCTCCATCGGCATCCAGCCGGACATCATCCTCTGCCGCTGCGAGCAGAGCATCCCCGCGGAGATGCGCCGCAAGATCGCCCTGTTCTGCAATGTGGATCAGGACGCCGTGTTCTGCTCGGTGGATGTGGACAACATCTATGAAGTGCCTCTGCGCTTCTATGAGGAAGGCTTCGACCAGAAGGTGGCCATCATGCTGCGCCTGCCCGCGCGCAACGCCAATCTGGAAAACTGGAAAAAGCTCGTCTACGATTGCGCCCACCCGCAGGGCAAGGTCACCATCGCCATCGTAGGCAAATACGTTGACCTCAAGGAAGCCTACAAAAGCCTGCACGAGGCCCTCATCCATGCCGGCATAGCCAACCGGGTGGCCGTGGAGCTGCGCTACGTCAACTCCGAGAACGTGGACGCCGACAACGCCCGCGCCACCTTTGAAGGCTGCGACGGCATCCTTGTGCCCGGCGGCTTCGGCTACCGCGGCGTGGAGGGCAAGATAGAGGCCATCCGCTTCGCGCGGGAGAACAATATCCCCTTCTTCGGCATCTGCCTCGGCATGCAGTGCGCCGTCATCGAGTTCGCCCGCCACAAGGCCGGGCTGGAAGACGCCAATTCCGAAGAGTTCAACCCGCTTTCCGACCATAAGGTCATCTACCTCATGACCGAATGGTTCGACTTCCGCACCAAGCATCTGGAAAAGCGCAATACCGCCAGCGACAAGGGCGGCACCATGCGCCTCGGAGCCTATCCCTGCAAGATCCTGCCCGGCACCCATGCCGCCGCGGCCTACGGCAAGGACATGGTGGAGGAACGCCACCGCCACCGCTACGAATTCAATAACGCCTTCCGGGACATCCTCGCCCAGAAGGGCATGGTCTTCAGCGGGCTGGCCCCGGACGACTCCCTGGTGGAGATCGTGGAACTGCCGGATCACCCCTGGTTCGTGGGCTGCCAGTTCCACCCCGAATTCAAGTCCCGCCCCATGCATGCCCATCCCCTTTTCCGGGATTTCATCGGCGCGGCCAAGAAGCGGGCCGCCGGCTAGGGGCTGTTGACGCGCTGCTCTGTTGGAGCCCGTCAACACTATTCGTTGCCTGTTTGGGGGAAGAGGGACCCGCTCCCGCGCCGGCGGGAGCGGCTTCCCTTCTCCCCCATGTCCCCCCCTCCCCACCCCAGCGCGCTTTTGCCGCTCGACGGCCGACTAGCGCGGAGGAAGTACGCCCCGGCAACGTTCGGCAGTTCGGGCTGTTGCAAGTTTTTGTGACCTATGGCATGGTATTTGTAACAAAAAACAGGTTGTAAAAAGGGATACCGGCTCTCTATGGCATTGGAACTTCGGCAGCAGCTCAAGCTTTCGCAGCAACTGCGCATGACGCCACAGCTGCAGCAGGCCATCAAGCTGCTGCAGCTTTCCCGGGTGGAACTGATGGAGACCGTCCAGCAGGAACTGATGGAAAATCCCTTTCTGGAAGAGAGTGAAAACATCCCGCTGACGGACAGTCAGGCGCCGGAAGAAACCCGCTCTTCCCGCGAGGACGATACGGCCTATGACGCGGACCTGTCCCGCAATGCCGACTGGGAAGACTACCTTGGCGAATTCGCCAGCACGCCCCGGCTCGTGCAGCCCCGGGAGCATGAGCTCCCGGAAGAGCTCTCCCCGCTGGAAGCCCGCTATGCCGCCAAGCCCTCGCTGGAGAGCCACCTCATGTGGCAGCTGCGCCTCTCCACGCTGGACGACCGCCAGAAGGAGATCGGCGAGGCCATCATCGGCAACCTCTCCTCTTCCGGCTATCTTCAGGCCAGCGTGCAGGATGTGGCGGAACTGACCAGCGCCACCCCCGCGGAAGTGGAGGCCGTGCTTGAGCGCATCCACTTTTTCGATCCCGTGGGCGTCGCCGCCCGCGATGCCCGGGAGTGTCTGCTCATCCAGCTGCGCAACCTGAACTATGACCGGGATCCCATCCTCAAGGAGCTGGTGGAATACCATCTGGAAGATCTGGAGGCACACCGCTACAAGCCGCTTTTGCGCAAGTTCCGCCTGGATATGGACACGCTGCGCGAATATCTGGACATCATCCAGAGCCTCGACCCCCTGCCGGGCGCGAGCTTCGGCGGCGGCGAGCCCACCTATGTCAGCCCGGACGTCTACGTCTACAAAATGGGGGATGAATTCGTCATCCTCCTCAACGAGGACGGCCTGCCGCAGCTGCAGATGTCCGAACTGGCCAAGGTGGACATAGACTGCGAGAACAGCGCGGAAAAGGAATACTGCGCCGACAAGATCCGCGCGGCCTCCTGGCTCATCAAGAGCCTCTATCAGCGGCAGCGCACCCTCTACAAGGTCATGGAAAGCATCGTGCGCCACCAGCGGCCCTTCTTCGAGTACGGCGTCACCCACCTTGCGCCGCTCATCCTCAAGGATATCGCCGACGACATCGGCATGCACGAATCCACGGTCAGCCGCATCACCACCAGCAAATATGCCGCCACGCCGCACGGCATCTTTGAGCTGAAGTTCTTTTTCAACAGCGGTCTGGAACTGGATGACGGCAGTCAGGTCGGTTCCGAGAGCGTGAAGGCGCTCATCAAGAAATTCATTTCCGAAGAGGACCCGCGTTCCCCCCTGAGCGACGAGCGCCTGGGCGAGATGCTCAAGGATCACCTCAAGGTGACCATCGCGCGGCGTACCGTCGCCAAGTACCGTACGGCTCTGGATATTCCCTCGTCCTCAAAGCGCAGGGAACACTTCTAACCCCTACTCCCGGAGGCCATATGAACATTTCCTTTGCCTTCAAGAACTTTGACGCGTCCGATCATCTCAAGAAGTATGCCCGCCGCCGCATGGAAAAGCTGGGGCGCTTCTTCGGCAAGTCCTCCGGTCTGGAAGTGGCCGTGGTGCTGACCGTGGACAAGTTCCGGCACCGCTGCGAAGTGACCGTGTCCGGCGAAGGGCTGCATATCAACGCCTCGGAGCAGACTTCCGACATGTACGCCGCCATCGACCTTGTGACCGACAAGGTGGAGGCCCAGATCAAGAAGCAGGTCTCCCGCGTGAAGGAGCAGCGCCGCAAGGCCCGCAACGCGGACGTGGACGTCTTCACCTACAACCTTGAGGCCCAGCCCGACGAAGACGTGCAGGCCGACGTGGTGGGCACGGACCGCTTCGCGCCCAAGCCCCTCCATCTGGACGAGGCGCTCATGCAGCTTGAGAACGTGGGAGGCGACTTCCTCGTCTTCATCAACGCCGAAACGACGCGCGTCAACGTGGTCTACCGGCGGCGCACCAGCGGCTTCGCCCTCATCGACCCTGTCCTCTAGCAGCGCACAGGCCCCCGCAAGGGGGCCTTTTCACCTTGTGAGCTCTCCCATGACTACGCCCCCCGCCGACATCAGCGCCGAGACCCCTCGCGTGTCCAGCTCCGTCTGCATCGTCACCGGCTTGTCCGGCGCCGGCAAGAGCACCGCGCTCGGCGTCTTTGAGGATCTGGGCTACTTCACGGTGGACGGACTGCCCGCGGCCCTCGCGCCGGATATGGTCGCCCTGATGACCCGCCCGTCCATGAGCCGTTACAAGGGCATGGCGCTGGGCATGGACATCCGGCAGAGCGCCTTTCTGGAAGACATCAATATGGCGTTGTCGCAGATGACGGGCGACGGCTACCGGCCCATGCTGCTCTTTCTTGAGGCCACACCGCATGAGCTGATGCGCCGTTACGCCACCACGCGCCGTCCGCACCCGCTGGAGCGGGAAGGCCTCGGCCTGGAGGAGGCCCTTGCCGCCGAGCGCGAGCGGCTGGCCCCCCTGCGCGAGTCCGCGGATCTGGTGGTGGACACCAGCCGCTTTTCCATCCACGATCTGCGCCGGGCCATCCAGAAACGCTGGCGCGCCAAGGAAAAGCTGCGCGCCATCCGCGTCAACGTCCTTTCCTTCGGCTACAAGTACGGCGTCCCCCGGGAAGCGGACATGGTCTTTGACATGCGCTTTCTGCCCAACCCCTACTTTGAGGCCGCCCTGCGCCCCCTGTCCGGCAAGGACAAGGCCGTGGCGGACTACGTCCTGCAGTCGTTCGGCGCACAGGAATTTTTTCAGAAACTGCGGGATCTGCTGTTTTTCATGCTGCCGCTCATGGAATCCGAGGGGCGCTACCGCGTCAGCATCGCCATCGGCTGCACCGGCGGGCGTCACCGCTCGGTCGCCGTGGCCGAGGAGCTGACCCAGGCCCTGCGGCAAGCTGACTATACGGCCACGGTGGAGCATCGCCATCTTGAACTTGGCTGAAAAAGCTGGCACGCTGTGTAGAGCATTTTGCCTTTGAAAAAGGCAGAATGCGAGGCGGCGGCACAGCGCCGCCCGGCCCAAAGTGAGCGGAAAAACCGCGCTTTTTCCGCGAAACGACAAGCCGTATGGTTGGAAACGCGAAGCGTTTCAAACTGAAAATGCTCTAGGGTCAGGACTCATTAAAGGTAAAAAATGACAATGGCAGCAATATGGATTGCCGAAAGGAATGTATGGGCA
>NZ_CALUWS010000050.1 GCF_944324525.1 uncultured Desulfovibrio sp. | reverse complement strand
TAACATTTCGGCTTTACTCATTCTTTGACCTTAACTGAAATTCATAATTTTTCCAGAATTATGAAATGACTTGTAGTCAACAGCGTCTTTGCGCTCAAATCTTTTTTGCAAAAAAGGAAGCAATTACATGAAGCCCAAACTGTATATTCATATTGGTTTCCCTAAAACGGGATCTTCTACCATTCAGAAATTTTTAAATTTAAATCGAAAACAACTTGTCAAGGAGGGTATTTGCTATCCTGAACCTCTATGCGGACCTTTATTGCAAGGTCATGAAGGACATATGAGCATGGTGGAAGCGGATGCCAAGTCAAGACATGATGTTATACCGTGGTATTCGTATCGGGAAAAGTACTTCGATGCTTTACTTAAGGATAACTGCTCAGTAAATATATTGAGTGCTGAAGGTTGGGTATATGATAATCCCGAAAATCTTCTTTTTTTTCAAAAAAATTTTGATGTAAAGTTTATTTGCTTCTTTCGAAACTATTTTGATCAAGTCTCTTCTTTGATCAAGCAAACGATCAAAGAGGGACCTCGGTTAAATCCTTTTAGTGAAAATTTATATGGTAAATATCGAGTTCTGGCAAACATTGAAGCCTATATAGACATTTTTGGCAGAGAGAATTGTATTTTTTTGGATTTTGATAAGGCGAAGCGGACAGGACTCTTACAATCTTTTTTTGCGGCAATGAGCTTGGAATTTAAGCAAAACTATTTTATACCATCTAGTGTCAATGTAACTCCAACTGATGCCGCCACAAGTTTTTTTTATCAAATGTCTTTTTTGCCTTTAAACTATAAGGAGTGGTTTGTTTTACATAACGAAATACTTGCTTTAGATTTGTCTAAATGGAAAGACTATCATTGTTCTTTTTTGCCACAAAAGGCTTTTTGCTTGGATAAGTCCACCTTAGATGCTATTCACCGCCAAGCAGAATTGCTCAGTGATTCCGAATGGTATAGCTTTACTATGAAAAAGAAGGTTTTCTTTAGTAATATGGGGGATCATGACCTGCCATTTGAAATTCAACGTTGTATATTTGAGAGTCTTTCAGATAAGGCGAGAAACATTATTTCTCAGTACTGGCCGCATATAGATGTAAGTAAGGGTAAAATTTTGCCCTCGATGAGAAATATTGCGAGCGAGCCTTTTAATTTACTCGTAAGGTTGAGACAAAATCGTTCAGAAAGTGCTTTGTATCTGTCCGCAAGAGATTTATCCAGACGGAATCTTGCCTTAAAATATTGTTCAGGAAGAACTGTCACTTACTGCCTATCTGATTGGTTTGCTCCGATTTTTTCAGTTACGGCACGTGTGGCTTTCTCCATTCGCCGTTCGTGTTTATTTGATATTGGTTGGTATCTTGAGCAATATCCTGATGTTGCCAAAGCGGGTATTGATCCTGTATTGCATTATGTTCGCTGTGGCGCAAAGGAAGGTCGCGATCCAGCCCCCTGGTTCTCGACGAGAACCTATTTGGAAGCATATCCAGATGTCGCCGCAAGTGGTGTGAATCCTTTTTACCACTACATCCGGTACGGCTGCTCTGAAGGGAGAGAAAAATATACCTGCTGAAGTATCTTCATTGCAAATTTTTCTGCTTGGGCATATGTTGCTATCTAAGTGCTGCATATGCCCAAAATAATTCTCACTTTGTTTTACGAGGAAAAAATGAATCACGTTCAAAAGCAGCGAAAGCTTTATATCCATATAGGGTTTCCTAAAACTGGAAGTTCAACAATTCAAAGTTTTTTGCACAACAGTCATGCCCTTTTAGGCGAAAAAGATATTTTTTTCCCTCAATTTTTTGGGGGAGAACTACTTAAAAGAGCTGACCATGAGGGACATAACAGTCTTGTTGAAGCCGACTCGTCCTTTCGTTACGATACTATCCCTTGGTATACTTATCGTGAAATTTATTTGCAGAGCTTTCTTAAATCTTCCTGTAACATTAACATATTGAGTTCTGAGGCCTTAGTTTACGATAATCCTTTGAATTTGATTCCATTTCGTGATCATTTCGATGTCAAGGTAATTTGTTTTTTGCGCAATTTTTTTGATTACGCAAGTTCTATACGAAAGCAGCTTTACAAAGAAGGTCTGCGGCAGGATGCATTTGCTCACTGGGAAAATAAAAAAGTGCACATACTTGCGAACGTTTATGATTATATAGGATTGTTTGGGAGAAGAAATTGCTTTTTTGCTAACTATGATAAAATCTCTCATTCGGGAAATATTATTTCTTCTTTCTTCGATTTTTTACATATCGATTTTCCCTCAGATTGCTCATCCTTTGTAGCCCGAAATGTAACGCCTTCGGACGCTGTTACAATGTTTTTGTATCAACTATCTTTTCTACCCCTAACCTATGACGAGTGGGGTGTAGTCAAATACAGTGCTCTCGACTGTACCCTGAGTAAGGGGCGCTCATTTCGCTGCACACTGTTGCCTCCTTCTTTTTTTGTTTTGGACGGTAGCTGTAAAGCTGCCATTCGCCACCAGGGCGAACTGCTACAAGATCCGGACTGGTACGACTTCACCATGACCCGAGGGGAAGAGCTGGCGGCCATTGAAAATCATGATCTGCCGCCGGAGATCCAGCATGACATTTGGGAAAAGCTTTCGGATGAAGCGCGTTCCATCATCTTGCGCTACTGGCCCAAAGCCGGACAGGCCAAACATAATGAACCATTGTTGCCAGCTTTGGAGAAGATCGCGCCTGATGTCTTTGAGCAGATGACTGTGCTGCGTCACGGGTACACGGTTTGCCTTGGAAACTCGTTTCGGCATCAGCAAAAAATTGAAGATTTGCTAGAGAGAGAGAGAGAGAGAGAGAGAGAGAGAGAGAGAGAGAGACGCCGGGCGGCAATGCTTTCGGCGCAGCCGGATACCCTCTTCTCCCGCCTTCGCTTGTGTCTCGCTCCTCTTGTTTCGACTTCCGCGCGTCAAGCCTACGACATCCGGCGTTCCGGTCTCTTCGATACGGGATGGTATCTTGAGCGTTATCCTGATGTTGCTGAGTCGGGTATCGATCCTGTTGTGCACTATGTCCGCTTTGGGGCGAAAGAAGGCCGCGATCCCGCGCCCTGGTTTTCGACGAGCGCCTATCTGCAGGCGAATCCCGATGTTGCCGCAAGCGGCGTAAATCCTTTCTATCACTATATTCGCCACGGTGTGGCTGAAGGAAGAGGATCCCATGAAGCGCATTGCTGATATCCTTGTGGATGAGCTTATCAAACACGGGCTCGAGCAGGTCTTTCTGGTGACCGGCGGCGGGGCCATGCATCTCAATGATGCGTTTGGCCGGCGTCGTGACCGCCTGCGCATCTGTTGCAATCATCACGAACAGGCTTGCGCCATCGCGGCCGAGGGCTATGCTCGCCTGACCGGCAAGCCGGCCATCGTCAACGTCACGACCGGGCCGGGCGGCATCAACGCGCTGAACGGCGTGTACGGCGCGTATGTGGACTCCATCCCCATGATCGTCATTTCCGGTCAGATCAAGCGGGATACCATGCTGCGCAACGTGGCCCCCGCCCTGCGTCAGCTTGGCGATCAGGAAGCGGACATCCTGCCCATGGCCCGCACTGTGACCAAATACGCCGTCGAGCTGCAGAATCCCCGGCGTGTGCGCGAGGTGGTGGCCAAGGCCGTGCATGTGGCGCAAAGCGGCCGTCCCGGGCCTGTCTGGATAGACGTTCCTATGGACATCCAGGGCGGCAAGATCGACGAAAGCCGTCTTTATGACTGGAACCCCGAGGATGAGCAGGAGCTCAGGGAGCTGCGGGGCGATCCCGACCTTGCCCGCAACAGTCTTGCGGACTTCACCCTTGCCGGGCGGGAATCCATGCGGCGGGCCATCGGCGCCATCATCGAGCGGCTGCGCAGCAGCAAGCGGCCGGTCATCATGGGCGGGACCGGCATCCATCTCTGCGGACTGGAGAAGGAATTCCGGCAGCTGGGAGAAAAGCTCGGCATCCCGCTGGTAGGCGGCTGGAATGCTTATGACCTCGTGCCCAATGATCATCCCTGCTATGCCGGCCGGCCGGGCACGGTGGGCGACCGGCCCGGGAATTTTACGGTGCAGAATGCCGACTTCCTGCTTATCCTTGGGTGTCGCTGCAATATCCGGCAGATCAGCTACAATTGGGAGGCCTTCGCGCCGCACGCCTGGAAAGCGCAGGTGGATGCGGACAGCGCCGAGCTTGCCAAGCCGACCCTGCGGAACGACCTCGCCGTGCAGGCGGATCTGCGCGACTTTCTCCCCCTTCTGCTGGAGGCCGTCGCGGCATGGGAACCGCAGCCCGAGCATAAAAACTATCTCGCGTGGTGCGGCGAGCGCGTACGCCGCTACCCCGTGCTGCAGGATGCCTGGCTGACCTCCCCGCAGGTCAACCCCTACTATTTCATGGACCGGCTTTTCCGGCAGCTGGGCGAGGGGGATGTGGTCGTGGCCGCCAACGCCACGGCCGCGGTGGTCAGCTCACAGGTGGGCCTCCTTCGGGATGGGGTGCGCCTCTTCTCCAACTCCGGCGACGCCTCCATGGGCTACGATCTTCCGGCCGCCATCGGTGCGGTCCTCAGCGGCAAGGCGAAACGCATCATCTGCCTTGCGGGCGACGGCAGCATTATGATGAACCTGCAGGAACTGCAAACCATCATCGGGCTGCAGCTCCCCATTCTGATCTTCCTGCTCAATAATCAGGGGTATCTGTCCATCCGCATGACCCAGTCCGCCTATTTTGCCGACAACAAGTTTGGTACCGGGCCGGAGAACGGCGTTCCCCTGCCTGACTTCATGAAGCTGGCCGAGGCTCTGGGCTATGAAGGCTGCCGCCTCGCCTCCCATGAAGAGGTGGATGCCCTCCTGGCTGACTGCCTTGCGCATAAGGGACCGGCCTTTTACGAGGTCATGCTCGATCCCGCACAGCAGTTCGAGCCCAAGTTGGCCTCTCGCGCCCTGCCGGACGGGACCATGGTGTCCCCCGCGCTGGATGATATGGCGCCCTTCCTGGATGAAGCGGAACTGGCGGAAAACCGGCTGGCCTAGGCGCACTGACCGAAGAGCGGGACAGGGACGGCGGACGGCCCGGCCGTCGCGCCGTTCCGTCTGCGCGGGATGGCTCCATGCCCGCTCTTTCAGCTTGTCAGTTCTCTTTTCCCGCGCAGCCTCAGCTCGATAGAGGACGGGAGAAATGGAGCCTGGGCGGACGGACTTCGCCTGTGGACGTTCCACGGCTGAGTGGGCAATCTGTGATCGAAAGCGGAGGCAGCGTCCCGGCTTTTGCCGGTGGCGCTGTCTTCGTACAAAAGCCTCCCAGGATGCGGGGATGAGACATGGCGCAGCGCCCCTTGATAGACATCCTGCTGCCCACATGGAACGGAGCAGCCTTTTTGCCTGCACAGCTGGATTCCCTGCTCCGGCAGCAGGATGTGTCCACACGCATCCTTTTGCGGGATGACGGCTCCGAGGACGGTACCTGGGATATCGTCCGCCGTTTCGCGGAACGACACGGGCAGCTCCTTCCTCATGCCGGGCCGCGGCTGGGCGTGGTGGGCAATGTGGACGCCCTGCTTTCACGCAGTGAGGCTGAGGATGCCGCCGGGTATTTTGCCCTCTGCGATCAGGATGACATCTGGTATCCCCATAAGCTGGCCGTTTCCCTCCAGGCCATGCGGGCGCTGGAAAAACGGTTCGGCCCGGAAAAGCCCCTGCTCGTCTGCGGCGATGCTCGCTGCGTGACGGCGGACGGCCGCCCGCTGCACGCTTCCTTTTTGAAGCGCATGGGTTTGCCGCCGGACTGGGGCCATGATCTGCGCCATGTGCTGGTGATGTCGCATGCCCTGGGCTGCACTTGTCTGGGCAATGCGGCTCTGCGACGGCTGGCCTTGCCGCTGCCCGAGGCCGAGGCCATTTTCATGCATGACTGGTGGCTGCTGCTCGTTGCGGTCAGCTTTGGCGCGGTACACTGCCTTGATATGCCCCTTCTGGAATATCGCCAGCATGCCGCCAATGTGCTGGGCGCTACGCGCAGGGGACGTCCGCGGCAGCGGCTGGCGGCCTGGCGGGACGGCGCCCGGCGTACGCAGCGGCAGGCGCGTACCTTCCTTGAGCGGTATGCCGGGCAGCTGGATCCCGCGCGACGCCAAATCGTGCAGGCATGGGCGTTCATGCCGGAAAGGCCGTGGTTGCTTCGGCGCTGGCGCTGCTGGCGGCAGGGCTTTGCCAAGCCGGGACTGGCCCGTCTGTGGACCTGAACGCCTGAGGAAGCATGTTGGTTACAGGTCCTTGAGCATTTTCCGTTTGAAACGCGTTGCGTTTCAAGCCATACGGCTTGTCGTTTCGCGGAAAAAACGCGGTTTTTCCGCTTGGCTTGGGCCGGGCGGCGCTATGCCGCGCCTCGCCTTTTCCCTTTTTCAAAGCTAAAACGCTCTAGCCTGCCGTCAGCCCGCCATCGACGAGGTAGAGTCCGCCCGTCATGAAGCTTGCCGCATCGGAAGCAAGAAAGTACATGAGTTCCGCCACTTCGTGCGCTTCTCCCACGCGGCCCAGCGGATAGAGTGCCGCTTCCGATCTCCAGTAGGCTCCCGTATCGCCGCCATGCGTGATGTCGGCAAAGCGCTGGAACAGCGTTTCCGTGAGCGGGGTGCGGATGGTGCCCGCGCATACGGCGTTCACGCGGATACCTTTCGGGCCGAGGTCGATGGCCATGCCTTTGACGATCTGACCCAGCGCGCCCTTGGTAAGGCCATAGCCGAAGCTGTTCGGCTTCCCCACATAGCACTGGTCCGAAGCGTTGATGACCACCGACCCAGCCCCCCGGCTCATGAGGCAGGGCACTGCCGCCCGCAGCGTATGCACCGTGCCCTTGATGTTGGTGTCGATCATCAGGTCAAGTTCTTCCTCGCTGATATCCAGCACGGTATTGCAACGGTGGATGCCGGCATTGGCCACCACACAGTCCAGCCCGCCGAACTGACGGCAAGCGGCGGCCACTGCCTGGTCGAGATCGGCGCGGCTGCGGGTGTCGCCTTCCAGGAACAGGACCCCCTGCTCTGCCGCAAGGCGTGCGCCGTCGCCGGCATTGACATCCATGAACGCCACATTCCAGCCCTCGCGGGCGAACTTGCGTACGCAGGCCGCCCCGATCCCCGTGGAACCGCCGGTAAGGAAAACCGTCTTTCTGGTATCTTTCATGCTGCTGCCTCCAACTTAGCCCCGTGCAGGGAGAATGCCTCTGTCTCGGCACAGAGCCTCAAGGCTCCGGTCGTATGTCGCTTCCGCTTCCTTGGAGAAAAAGCAGGCGGGGACCCCTTCGTCATGATCGCGGTGATGCGCGACGCATTCACAGCATTTTCCGTGCCTGGGACAGGCGTAGGTGCAGGGACAGGGACGTTTGTTGTCACAGGTATTCATGATGCTCCTCATCAAATGGCGAAAAAGGTGTTTTTTGCTTGACTGAGCATGAGCATTACATGAAGTAAAATTCCGTGTCCAGATGGATTTTTCTTCGGCACAAGAGAATTGATGAGGTTATGGCATCATTGATGCATTTTTTTTATTGTATATTGCATGATTTATGACGTTTCCTAGCGTATTTTCAGTTTGAAGCGCTTGGCGTTTACCCCGCACACCTGTCGTTTCGCGGAAGAAACGCGATTTTTCCACCTGGTTCGGGCCGGGCGACGCTCTGCCGTGCCTTGCGTTTTGCCTTCTTCAGTAGCAACACGCTCTCAGGGAAAGAAAAACAGGCAGGGAGACGTACGTCGCCCTGCCTGTCTTGCTGGCCTGCACGCCCCTCCTTTCGGGGGGCATCATCCTGTTTGCGGCAAAGCCGCCCTTTGGTAAAAGCGCGCTGGGAAAGGGATGGTGGGAACCCCTCCGCCGGCGGAGGGGTTCCCCTGCCCCCAAATACGCAGAGAATAGCGTTAACAGGCCCTAGCCCAGCTTCTTCTGCAGAAGTTCGTTGACCAGCGCGGGATTGGCCTTGCCCTTGGTGGCGCGCATGATCTGCCCCACAAAGAAGCTCATGAGTTTGGTCTTGCCGCCACGGAAGGCCTCCACCTCGGCGGGATTGTCGGCCAGCACCTTGTCCACCGCGGCTTCCAGCTCCGAGGAGTCCGAGATCTGCACGAGCCCCTTGGCCTTCACGTAGGCTTCGGGCATCTCGCCGCTGCGCATGAGATCGGCAAAGATATCGTTGGCGATCTTGGCGCTGATGAGGCCCTTGTCCACGATGTTGACCAGCTCGGCCAGGGCGGCGGGCGTCATGCGGCAGTCGGCAAGGCTGCCGCCGCCGGCGTTGAGTTCGCGCAGCAGCGCGCCCAGCATGAAGTTGGCCACCTTGCGCGGCTCGGCCAGACGGGCGGCCTCCTCGAAAAAGTCGGCCATGGCCCGGCTCTGCACCAGCACTTCCGCTTCGGGCAGGGGCAGCCCGGTCATCTCCACGAAGCGGCGCACCCGCGCCTGCGGCAGTTCGGGCAGTTCGGCCTTCCAGCGGGCCATCTCCTCGGAGGAGATGCGGACCGGCAGCAGGTCCGGGTCGGGGAAATAGCGGTAGTCGTGGGCTTCTTCCTTGCCGCGCATGGAGACGGTCACGTTCTTGACCGCATCATAGAGCCGCGTCTCCTGCACGATCTTTTCCCCGTCGGCCAGCGCGTCCTGCTGGCGGCCGATCTCGTAGTCGATGGCGCGCTGGACGTTGCGGAAGGAATTGAGGTTCTTCAGCTCCGTGCGGGTGCCGAAGGTGGGGCAGCCCACGGGCCGGATGGACACGTTGGCGTCGCAGCGGAAGCTGCCCTCCTCCATGTTGCCGTCACAGACGCCCAGATAGGTCACGATGGCGTACAGCGCCTTGAGGTAGGCCACCGCCTCGGCGGACGAGCGCATGTCCGGCTCGGAGACGATCTCCACCAGCGGCGTGCCCGCGCGGTTGAGGTCGACATAGCTGACGTTCTCTCCCTGGGCGTGGATGTTCTTGCCGGCGTCGTTCTCCATGTGGATACGGGTGATGCCGATGCGTTTTTGCGTGCCGTCCACTTCGACGTCCAGATGGCCGTGTTCGCAGATGGGCAGGTCGAACTGGGAGATCTGGTAGCCGGAAGGCAGGTCGGGATAAAAATAGTTCTTGCGGGCAAAGACGGAACGGTCGTTGATGGCGCAATTGGTGGCCAGCCCTACCAGCGTGGCGTAATGGACGGCCTGCCGGTTGACGCGCGGCAGCGCGCCGGGCATGCCGGCGCAGACTTCGCAGACGTTGCTGTTGGACGGCTGCCCGAAGGTGGTGGGGCAGGAACAGAACAGCTTGGACTTGGTGGCAAGCTGCACATGCACTTCAAGACCGATGACGGCTTCATAAGCTGGCATAGGGACTGTACTCCATGAAATGCGGCCGCTGCCGGCCGCGCGTTTAGGCATGTTGCCGTGAAATCTGCGGGGATATGGCGCGGTTGGGGGGAAGGGGAACCCCTCCGCCGGCGCTGGAGGGGTTCCCCTTCCCCCCAAGCCCCCCATCCCTTCCCCAGCGCGCTTTTATCGGGAGAAGAGTCAGGAACGCGAAGCGCCCCGCCCCAAAGACAAATGGAGCGCGAACGACTTGCTTATTTTATATGTTGAAATTATTTGTAAAACTTGTGTTAACGGGTCCTAAGGCAGAAAGGAGGCCTTCCCCCCAAAAAAATCCGCTGCTGCCCTACGCCTCATGCCGCCGCGGGCTCAGGGCGGCGTCGAAATATTTGCCGACCCCGTACTCGCCGCGCCGCATGAACATGCGCGCTTCGGGGCCGATGATCTGCATCTCCCGGTTCTCGGCCTGCATTTCCAGGGCGATGCGCATCTCCTTGGTGCAGCCCGTGGAATAGGTGGCGTCCTTGCCCGTCCAGGCGGCGGGCATCTTGCGGCCCAGCAGGGCAAAGCTCTCCTCGATGTCCTCCACCGTCTGGAAGCGCCAGATGTCGATGCAGCCGCTGCGCTGCACGCGCTCCCACATGTACATGAGATCGTCCCCGTCCATGCCGTCCACGAAATGCTCGGCCGGATTGATGATGAAGGTGTTGTCCATCTGGCGGCGCAATTTGTCAACAAAGGCCCGCGCCAGTTCCACGGCCGTACGCGTCTGCCCCGGGATGCTGCCGATGATGCAGCTGTAGAACATGACGTTGTGCCCGGCGCGGCGGGCGGCGCGCATGCGGCTGATGATGTCCTCGGCCTGGGCGGCGATGTCCTGCTCGTTGAACTTGTGCGCCTGCGGGCTGTGCGGACGGAAGGCGCTGTGGCGGCCCTGCCCGTCCTGCCAGAAGCAGAGGACGTCCCGCGTGAACTGATGGCTCGTGCCCAGCAGGATGTCCGCCGATGCGCGGCCCTTGGCCAGGATGAGGTCCGCTTCCTTCCAGGAGCGGGAAAAAGTGACGGAGACCCGGTAGAGGTTGAGGGCCTCGCTGGTGCCGTCATGGATGACGGCGAGCCGGTGCGCGCGCAGATGGCGCAGCAGGTCGTTCTTGCCCGCGCGCTCGTCGTGCAGGATGCCCTCCCGTGAGACCAGCTCCCGCAGGCCGGGATCCTCCTCCAGGTCGTCCAGCACGGGGGCCATGCCGTGGCAGGAGGATTTGACGGCATAGATGACCCGCATCCCCAGCTCCGTACAGAAACGGGCAAGGAAGAGGTCAAAGGCCGTGCCGCCCTCCTCGTCACAGAGAAAAAGGACCGTGCCGCGCTTGTCGGCGGTCTGCAGCAGCACGCGGCAAGCGGTCTCCATCTCCTGATCCGCCTGTGCGAAGAGCTGGTGGAAACGCTCCGCCGGGCTGTCCGCCGTCAGGTCCGGCGCGTCGCCGGACAGGGCCAGCGCCAGACGCCGCGCCAGCGCGTAGCGGGAAAGGCGCTGCCCCTCTATCCGCAGGCTGCGTCCGGCCGTGCGGGCAAAGTCGGAGGGCAGCGTATCCATCGCCTCCCGCAGGGCGGGCAGCCGCAGCAGGTCGCACTGGCGCAGGTGGGCAGCCTGACGGCGGGCCTTCCACGGGTCGCCCCACGGATCGTCGAGGGTCAGCACCTGGGCCGCCATGCGCTTGGCCAGACGCGAGGGCAGGAGCGTGCCCGCCGCGGTGCTCTGCCGGTAGCGCAGGCGGCAGAACTGCAGCAGCAGACGCCGTTTGTGCGGGGAAGGGAGCTGGAGCACGAGCCGCCTGGTCTCTTCCCAGATGGCTTGATACTGCCGCCGCAGCGCGGTCTTGTCGCGGCTCTGCAGCTGACGGAACACGGCGTCCGAACAGGGGAGGTAGACTTGCCCTTCCTCAAGGCAGACCATGAAGGAAAGCTGCTCCGGCCCGGCTATGATGTGGGGATTCAGGGGATAGGCGATGTTGTTGTCCACCATGACGCCGTAGATCCAGGCGTCAAGGGCGGCATCCCGCCCGAGACGGATATCCGCGGCCCGTTGGAGGAAGCTGCGTCGCATGGCGATACCTAGAGGCTGCGGCCGCCGGTGGCGAAGTTGGTCACAAAGCCCCGCGTGCGCAGGCGCTCGAAAAAGGGCACCTCCGCTCCCGCGAAGAAAACGGCGTCGTCCTTGCCGGTGACTTCCACCGTATCCCCGATGCTGAGGACGATGCCCTCCTGCCCGTCGATGGTGAGATAGCTTTCCGTGCTGCCCGGCAGGACATCCAGCGAGAAGAGCGCCTTGCCCGGGAAGATCATGGGCGGGATGGTGTTGAGGAAGGGGCAGATGGGCGTGAACACGATGGAGCGCAGCGAGGGATAGAGCAGCGGCCCCCCGGCCGAGACGCTGTAGCCGGAGCTGCCGATGGCCGTGGAAAGGATGAGGCCGTCACTGCGCAGGTCGCACATGTGCTCATCATCCACATAGATGCCCAGACTGACCAGCCGGGACATGGAGGAGCGGCCCAGCACCACGTCGTTGACGGCATAGCCGCGTGCGGCCTCCCGGCCATCCCGGATGAGCCGCCAGGCAAGGGCCGAGGCCGGGCGCAGGGGCATCTCCCCGGCCAGACAGGCGGCAAGACAGGGTTCCCACTGGTTGGGCTGCACCTCCGCCAGAAAGCCGACCCGGCCGAAATTGATGCCGAGCAGCGGCACCCTGCTGCCCACCATGCGGCGCGCTACGCCGAGCATGGTGCCGTCCCCGCCGAGGACGACCACGAGGGCAAGTTCCGGGTCGGCATAGGCCGGAGAGCCGATGCCGGCCCGGCATTCGCTGACGCGACAGTCGCGCTGCCGCAGCCATTGCGCGATGTCTCCGGCAAGGGCCGCGGCTTCATCGCTGTTGGCCTTGACGACAAGAAGGATGTGCTTGCTGGCGCTTTCGTGCATTGGGGCATCTTATGTCAAGCCCGGCATGACTGCAAGTCTGTCCCGCATTTTTTCGCGACTTGTCAGACTGCGGGCTTTGCCGTACAAGACGGACATGATTTCCTTGCACGCCGCGCGGGACATGATGACGCCCCTTGAACTCATGGAACGTCACCTTGAGGAGGGGGCGCGGCTGCGCCGTCTTTTCTGGGGGGAAGCCGCTCCCCTCGTACGGCAGGCGGCCCACAGCATGGCCGTGGGGCTCGCCGCGGGCGGCAGGCTGTTCTTGTGCGGCAGCGGCGGCGGTCTTCTTGCGGCCCGGCAGATGTTTTCCCTGCTGACCGGCCGTTTCCAGCTGGATCGCCCCGCCCTGCCCGCCGTGCTCCTGCCGGAGGACAGCGTCCCGCCGTACGGCGGTCAGGACGCGTTCGCCCGGCAGATCGAGGCGCTGGGCGCGGGGGGGGACATGCTGCTGCTCTTTTCCCCCTCCGACCCTTGCCCCGCCCTGCTGGCGGCGGCCGAGGCGGCCCGGCGGCGGGAGATGGCGGTGACGGCCTTCTCCGGCGAGCGGGAGGGCGGCCTCAGCGCGCACAGCGACATCCTGCTGCGCGTGCCGCATGCTCTGCCGGCGCTGGTGCAGGAGATCCACATGGCAGCCGGACACCTCGTCTGCCGGCTCATCGACTACTACCTGTTTGAAAATCCGGCGGCTCTGCGACCGGCGGCCGCCACAGCATGAGGTCTGTATGCCCATTTACGAATATGCCTGCGACAAATGCGGCAAGGAATTTGAAGAACTGGTCTTTGACGACAGCACGCCGCCCTGCCCCCACTGCGGTTCCGCCCAGACGCACAAGCTCATGTCCTGCTGCTGCGTGCACGGAACCAGTCAGGGGGGCGGCGAGTCCTGCGCCACTACCGGCGGCGGTGGCGGCTGCGCCGGTTGTTCCGGCGGCAACTGCGCAAGCTGCGGACATTAGGAGAGACGCATGGCAGCACTGACCATCGCGACCCGCGGCAGCCGACTGGCCCTCTGGCAGGCCGAACATGTGAAAAACCGTCTCATGGCCCTTGAACCGGGGCTGGATATCGAGCTTGCCGTCATCAAGACCCGCGGCGACATCATCCTGGATGTGCCGCTGGCCCAGGTAGGCGGCAAGGGCCTCTTTGTCAAGGAGATCGAAGAAGCCCTGCTGGACGGCCGCGCGGCGCTGGCCGTGCACAGCATCAAGGATGTGCCCATGCAGCTCCCCGACGGCCTGACGCTGGGCTGCGTGCCCGAGCGGGAAGTCTGCACGGACTGCCTCCTTTCGTTCCGCCATGCCGGACTGGAGGATCTGCCGCACGGCGCCTGCGTGGGCACGAGCAGCCTGCGCCGTCAGGCTCAGCTCCTGGGCCTGCGCCCCGACCTGAAGATCGTCTCCCTGCGCGGAAATGTGGATACCCGGCTGAAAAAGCTGGAGAACGGCGAATATGACGCCATCGTGCTGGCCTCCGCCGGCATACGGCGTCTGGAGCTCGCGACGCCCTACATGCAGCCGCTGCCCCCGGATCGCTTCGTGCCGGCGGTGGGCCAGGGCGCGCTGGGCATCGAGTGCCGTGCCGACGATACGGCCACGCTGGATTTGCTGGCCCGTCTCGAACACACGCCCACCCGCATCTGCGTGGAGGCCGAGCGCGGCTTCCTCGCCGGGCTGGACGGCGGCTGTCAGGTGCCCATCGGCGCGCATGCCGAAATGACGGACGACAGCCACTTCACCCTGGAAGGCCTTGTGGGCGAGGTGGACGGCAGCCGCATCCTTCGCGCGCGGCGCGACGGTCAGGCCGAAAATGCCCGGCAGACCGGGCTTGATCTGGCGAACAGCCTGCTGGATCAGGGCGCCCGGGACATCCTTGAACGACTTTACTGCAACAGGTAGACGCCATGCCGCCCGTATCGCCCCTGCCCGCTTCTCGTCTGCATGCCATCATGGACCCCGCCCGCATCCCGTGGGAGGACAGCAGCTGCATCCCCCGTCCACGCAACGGGGCGGGCAGCCGCAATGCCTTTCAGCCCAGGTTCCTGCAGGCGATGGATCTGGCCCTGGCCATCCAGACGCCCGGTTACAACATCTATGTATCGGGTGAAAGCAATCTGGGGCGAACCTATACCCTGCTTGCCTATCTTGAGCCGCAGGCCCGCAAGGCGGCCCTGCCGCCCGACCTCGTCTACGTCAACAATTTTGCCGACCCGGACAGCCCCATCCTGCTTTCCCTGCCCGCCGGACAGGGACGCAAGCTCAAGGAGAGCCTGTCCGCCGCCGTGGAGGCCATCAGCCGCGAGCTGCCGCGGCGCTTTGAAGGCAATACCTTCATGCGGCAGCGCGCCAAGCTCATGGACAAGTTCCAGCAGGCGCGCAACAGCCTGCTCAGCAAGATGAACAGCGTGGCGGCGCACAAGGGCTTCAATCTGGACATGGACGAGGGCGGCAGCCTGACGCTCTATCCCCTGCTCAAGGGCAAGCGCCTCAGCGACGAGGAATACGAGAGCCTGGACAACGCGGTACGCACCAAGCTCAAGCGGCGCGGGGAAACGCTGGTGCAGACCATGGCCGGCTTCATGCGGGAGCTGAGCAAGGCCGAGGAATCCTTCCACGACGACGAGCGGGACCTTGAGCGCAAGGTCATGGAACAGGTGCTCGATGCCGAACTGGCCCCGGTCTGCCGTCGCCTGCTCAAGGCCTGTGCCTGCGAGGGGCTGGAAAGCTACTTCACGGCCCTGCGGGAGGACATGCTCAAGAATACGGATCTCTTCCTGCCGCGCGAGACGCCGGCCGGTGCGCCGGGCAGCGGGGATGTGCCGCATCCGCCGCAGAACCTGCCGCCCGATCCGGGTCTGTACCGCTACGGGGTCAATCTCTTCGTGGATAACGGGGACGGCAGCGGCGCGCCCATCGTGGTGGACGATCACCCGACCTCGGTCAACCTGTTGGGCTGCATCGAGCGCGAGTCTGAAATGGGCGCGCTGGTGACGGACTTCACCCTTATCAAGGCCGGCAGCCTGCACAAGGCCAACGGCGGTTTCCTCGTGCTCCGCATCGAGGACGTCCTCCAGCATCCGGGCGCGTGGGAAGGGCTCATGCGCGCCCTGCGGTCCAGTCAGGCCCGCATCGAGGACGGGGGCGACATGCCGGATACGGCCATCCGCACCAAGGGCATCACTCCCCAGCCCCTGCCGCTCCGGCTCAAGGTGGTGCTCATCGGCGACGAGGGGCTGTACGAGACCCTGTTGGACAACGACGAGCGTTTTGCCAAGCTTTTCCGCATCAAGGCGCAGATGTCCGACATCATGGATCGTTCGGCGGCGGGGATACGCTTTTACCTGTCCACCATCGCGCGCATCGCCGAGGAGGCCGACCTGCCGCCCTTTGACCGCAGCGCGCTGGCCTGGCTGGTGGATCTTGGCTCGCACCTCTGCGAGGACCAGCGCCGGCTTTCGCTCAAGTTCCCGCTTCTGCGGGAGCAGATGATCGAGGCCGCCGCCCTGGCCCGCATGGAAGGCAAGGA
Source organism: uncultured Desulfovibrio sp. (assembly GCF_944324525.1). Classification (GTDB taxonomy): domain Bacteria; phylum Desulfobacterota; class Desulfovibrionia; order Desulfovibrionales; family Desulfovibrionaceae; genus Desulfovibrio. The sequence continues at coordinate 4,321 of NZ_CALUWS010000050.1, read as the reverse complement.
CAAGGTGAGCGGGGAGATCCTTGAACGCGCCTATGCCGCGCGCACCTACCGGGCCAATCTGGTGGAAGACATCTTCATGGAGGAATACGACCGCGAGATGATCAAGGTCTGCACCTCCGGTTCGGCCATCGGGCAGGTCAACGGGCTTTCGGTCACCCTGCACGGCGACTTTGAGTTCGGCCTGCCGCACCGCATCTCCTGTACGGTGGGCGTGGGACATGAGGGCATCATCGACCTGGAACGCGAGGCCGAGCTGGGCGGCCCCATCCATACCAAGGCCATGATGATCCTCAAAAGTTTCCTGACGGATATGTTTGCCCGCAAGAAGCCGCTGGTGCTTTCCGGCTCGCTCTATTTCGAGCAGAGCTATGCGGGCATCGAGGGGGACTCGGCCTCCGGCGCGGAGCTCATCGCCCTGCTGTCCGCGCTGGCCGACGTGCCGGTGCGGCTGGATCTGGCCATGACCGGCGCGGTGAACCATTCCGGCCAGATCCTCGCCGTGGGCGGCGTGACCCGCAAGATCGAAGGCTTTTACAAGGTCTGCGCGCGGCACGGCCTCACGGGTACGCAGGGGGTCATCATCCCGCAGGACAATGTGGATCACCTCATGCTGTCGCCCGAAGTGCTGGAGGCCGTCGAAAATGGCCGTTTTGCCATCTATCCCGTGCGGCGCATCGACGAGGCGCTGACCCTGCTGACCGGCATGGCCTGCGGCCGGCGGCGCAAGAACGCCACCTTCACCCCCGGCAGCCTGTACGCGCTGGTGGACAACCGGCTGGAGCAGCTGGGCGACTACGCGCAGAACGCCTTCCGCCGCAGCCGGAAAAACAGCTGAGGTCTGGCGCGCAAGGCCGCACCGGGCTTGACTTTATGGCATTGATTGCGTAAACAGTCAGGTCGGAGACATTCCCCCCTCAACCTCAACAGGTGCAGTCCCGACGATGGCGAGCAAAAACAAGAAAGAAGCCTTGCTTCAGGCGGCCAAGGAACTTTTTGGCGAGTGCGGTTATGTGGAGACGACTTTCAAGAAGATCTCCGACCGCGCCGGAGTGGCCCTTGGCCTGCTGACGCACCATTACGGCAACAAGGAAAAGCTTTTTCTCGCTTCCGGCCTTGACGTGCTGGAAAATTTCCTGGTCGTGCTGCGCGAGTCCAGCATGGAGGCGCACAACGGCTTTGAAGCCGTCATGTGCTTCTGCAAGGCCTATCTCGACTTTTCCGTGGACAAGAATTCCAACTGGCTGGTGCTGGTGCGATGTTCGCCCTATAGCGACATGAAGACCAAGACGGACCGCGACCTCATGGATTCCATGTTCTCGCAGGTGCATTCCGAGCTGGAAGGGCTCATTGCCCGCGGCATCTCCGACGGCAGCATCGCCCAGGTGGAGCCCAAGGGCACGGCGCAGGTCATCATTTCGCTCATGGTGGGCGCCAACCGAACGCGGGTGCTCACGCCCTACGCCCAGCCGGATCTGTACGAACAGGTGCTGGCCTTTGTTGCCAGAGCCGTAAAAGCCTGATACGTCAAAAAAACGCCGACGTCGGTCGGCGTTTTTTTGTTTTCGCTCCCTGACGCGACGCGCTGTTCGGGCACGCCGCGTCGCTTCGCACACAGAGGTCATCATGAATGCCGAACCCCTTTCCTTCCTTGCCGTTCTCCAGCAGGCGGATGCCGCTGTCCAGCTGGCCGTGGCGTCCCTGCTCTTCTCCCTGCTCTTCTCCCTCTGGGGGCTGCTGCGCCTGAAGCTGCGCAAAGGGAAGGGATGCTGATGCAAACGCTGATGAATGTGCTGATCTGGGCCGGCTACATTGCCCTTTTCGTCTACCTTGCCCGCAAGGGCGAAGGGCATGACGCCATGCACACCGGCAAGATCAACTTTGCCGTGCAGGCGCTGGCCTATGTGGCGACCTACATTTCCGCCGTGGCGCTGGTCGGCTTCGGCGGGCTTTCCTATGCCTACGGCCTGCAGATGCTGCTGGTGGCCGCGGGCAACGTCTGGCTCGGCACCTGGATCGTCTACCGCTTCCTGGCCTGGCCCACGCGCCTCTGTCAGCGCAACCTCAATGCCCGCACGCCGTCACAGCTGCTGGCCCGCGGGCATCGGTCCCCGGCGCTGGGGAAGTTTCTTGCCCTGCTCTTTGCCGTCTTTCTGGGCGTCTACGCCTCGGCGGTCATCAAGGGGGCGGCCCTGCTGCTGGCCCAGATTTTGCCGCTGCCGGTCTGGCTGCTCATCTGGCTGGTGGCCCTCCTGGTGGCCTTTGCCGTCTATGTGGGGGGGCTGCGCGGCGTCCTGTACACCGAGGCCATGCAGGGCTTCATCATGCTTGTGGGCATCTGTATGCTGGTCATGGCGGTGTTCAAGCAAGTCGGGGGGCCGGTGGCCGGCATGGCCGCCCTGCAAGAGCTGCCGCCGACCGCGCTGGCCAATGAGGGCTTTCTTGCCCTTTCCGCCGGTCAACAGGGCTGGTTCATCATTTCGCTGGTCATCGTCACCTCCATCGCCGTCTGGGCCCAGCCGCAGATGATCCAGCGCCATTTTGCCCTTACCTCGGCCCGGCAGGTGGACAGCATCACCCCGCTGGCCATGCTGGTGCTCACCGTGCTCGTGGGCGGAGCGTATTTCGTGGCTGCCTTGGCGCGCCTCATCCTGCCGGAAAGCGTGCCGCCGGATGACGTCATGCCCATGCTCGTCCGGCAGCTCCTGCCGGAGGTCGGCCTGCAGATCTTTGTGCTGGCCATCGTTTCGGCCTCCCTTTCCACGGCAACGGCCATCTATCACATCGCCGTGTCCGCCATTGCCGAAGACCTGCCGGGGCGCAAGGCCTCGCGTCCGGCCTGGCTTGCGGGCATCATTTTCTGCGTGCTGCTCAGCGGCGGCTGCGCCCAGATCAAGGGACAGCTCATCGCCCTGCTCTGTACGACCAGCTGGAGCATCGTCGGCGCGACCGTGCTGGTGGCCTATGTGGCGCTGGTGCGCTTCGGCAAGCGTAGCAGCCTGGCCGCCTGGCTGAGCTGCGCCGGCGGCTTCACGGCCTGTCTGGCCTGGTACCTGCTCAGTCACGAGGGCTTTTCCGCCTTCGTCTACTCGCTTGCCTCGCCGGAGGCCTCCGTCAGCAGCGTGACGCCTGTCCTTACCGTGCTGCTGGGCGAGAATGCCGCCCGCATCCCGCCCTTTTTCGTGGGCTTCGGCTGCTCGCTGGCGGGCTGGTTTGCGGGCTGGGCCTGCGACGCCACCGGCCGAAAGCACTCCAATTTTTGGCCAACTTCTCAAATTTAATGGATTTTTATAAGGATAAATTTTTTTTGATTTTTTTGTTGACAGAACCGGGGTTTCTGCGTAGATTCTCTTTCTGTCGAGCGTCCCCATCGTCTAGCCGGCCCAGGACAACGGCCTTTCACGCCGTCGACAGGGGTTCAAATCCCCTTGGGGACGCCAAAGCAAACAAAGAAGCGTAGATAGCCTGAATTTTCAGGAATCTACGCTTTTTTTCTTTTCTCCACAGAAAAAGGCCCTGAAATGCGCTTTTCGTGCGTGTTTCGGGGCTTTTTTCGTACCCTCTTCCGACTGTCCCCGCTTCTTCGTTGATCCGCAAATGGCGAAACGCGACCGGCACCTTTGTGACCGGGCGCGTCGTCGTGGGTTCGGTATCCACGGCCTGACGAGCCAGCCGCTTGCACCGCTCAAAGGAGACGCATTGAGCAAAACGTAGGACACAAGAAAAAAGGCTTTCGTGTTGGCGCACGAAAGCCTGATCTGCGGGAGTGATCCGCAAATTTGTTGGATCAACTCTAGCCGGAAGGCTTAGCGGCGTCAAGCTCCGCAGCTCTCTTTTACGCTTTTTTTGTGGCCTGTCTGGAGTGATCGGACATGGAAAAGGAAACTTTCCGCCCTCGTGGCAATATTTCAGGCCCCATTCTGCCGCGCTACGCGCTGACGCTGAAAATCTCGCTTGGAGCAAAGATGCTGTACTCATTGCTGTGCGACTACGCCGGAGACAAGGATCACTGCTGGCCCTCGCAGACGACGCTTGCCGGTCTGCTGGGTTGCAGCGTGTCCAGCATCAAGACGTATCTGCGCGAACTTGCCGGGCAGCGGCTCATTGCCGTCGAGCTGCGCGAATGTCGGTCGTCAACCTACTATCTGCTCAAGCCCCCCTTTCTTTCCGCTCGCGCGGGCCAGTCAAATTCTGACGGGGGGGAGGCAAATTCTGGCTACATAACGAACTGTAGGAAGAAAGAAACAAATTATCCCCCTACCCCCACGCCTCCGACAGCAAAAGAACCTCCTTCGACGCGACAGCCTCGCCGTGGGGTGGGGGA
>NZ_CALUWS010000049.1 GCF_944324525.1 uncultured Desulfovibrio sp. | reverse complement strand
TGGGGAAGGGATGGGGGGCTTGGGGGGAAGGGGAACCCCTCCCGCGCCGGCGGAGGGGTTCCCCTTCCCCCCAAACTGGCAGCGAATAGGCTTAAGCCCCTCCCCCTCTCCCCTCCCTGATCGGGTAGACACATCTACCCGATACCTCACCAAACAATCTCAGTGGCGCGGCCTGCGCCGCCGGGGCACACTGGATGCGGAGAATCTTCCCAGCCCGTCATCCCCGGAGGCCCCATGTCCGCACAGCTTGCCCCCCTGCGCCGCCCGGCGCTGCTTTTGCGCGATTTTTTCGCGGCCCGTACGCGGGAGGAGCTGCGTACCGCTTATGCCGCGCTCGCCGCCCACATGCCGGACGGCTTCCCTCCGCTGGGCGACGCTGAGGCCGCCCGGCTGGAATACGCCTTCAACCGGCTTTTCGTGGGCCCGGATGCGCTGCCCGCGCCCCCGTACGCGTCCGTCTATCTGGATGCCGATCCCCTGCACATGGGCCCGAGCACGCTGGACATGCGCGCCCTGCTGCACAGTCTGGGGCTTGCCGCGCCGCATGACGGACAGCCGGATGATTTTTTGCCCTACGAGCTGGAAGCCTGGCATGCCCTGACCCTCCTGCTGGACAACGACACGGCAGGCCCCGCCGCCCGTGAAGCCCTGCAATGGCTTTGCGGGGAGCATCTGGGGCGCTGGCTGCCCGTCTTTCTCCAGCGGGCGCGTCAGGCCGGCCCGCCGCCCGAACTGCTGGCCGTGCTGGATGCGCTCGATGTCTGGCGTGCCGCAAGTCTGCAAAGGAGTCTTTATGAAAACGCATGAACATCTTTCCGGCCGTCGCGGCTTCCTCAAGGGGCTGCTGGCCGCCGGAGCGGCCGGTATGCTGGGGTCCGGGACCGGCAGCCTGCTCCGGCCGCACCGGGCCGAAGCCGCCCCCTTCGACCCCTCGGCCTATGAGGTCTTCCGCAACGCCTGCCCTCGTAACTGTTACGATACCTGCAGCATCAAGACCTACGTCAAGGACGGCGTGGTGCAGTTCGTGGAAGGCGCGCCGGAATCCACATTCACCAAGGGCGGGCTGTGCGTGAAGGGCTACACCTACCCCCGCCGCGTCTACAGCCCGGACCGCATAAAATACCCCATGCTGCAGGACGGACGGGGCTCCGGCAACTGGCGGCGCATCAGCTGGGACGAGGCCATGGACCGCATCTCCGACAAGATCCTGGAGATCAAGAAGCGCGACGGCAGTCTGCTCGGCCTGGGCCTGACCAAGTATTCCGGCAATTTCGGCATTACCAACTACGGCGTGGAAGGCATGATGTCCTCCCTCGGCTACACCACCCGCTTTGTGGGGACCCCCTGCTGGCCGGCCGGCATCGACGCCCAGAACTACGACCTCGGCGACATGTGGTGCAATGACCCGGAAGATATGGTCAAGGCCCGCTACATCATCGTCTGGGGAGCCAATCCGGCCTGGTGCTCCATGCATTCCATGAAGTACCTCTACGCCGCGCGCGAACGCGGGGCCAAGATCCTCGTCATCGACCCCATATTCACGCAGACGGCGGCCAAGGCGGACGAATTCTGGCAGGTGCGCCCCGGCACGGACGGGGCCCTGGCGCTGGGCATGGCCCGCCATCTGCTGGATGCCGGTCTGGTGGACATGGACTTCGTGCGGAATGCGGCCATCGGCTATGAGGACTTTGCCGCCTACCTGAAAAAGAACGTCACCGTGGAATGGGCGGCGGAGACCTCCGGCATCCCGGCGGACGCCATCCGCGCCGCCACGGAAGACTTTGCCGCCGCCAAACCCGCCACGGTCTGGATCGGCTACGGCATGCAGCGCCACACCAACGGCGGCTCCATGGTCCGGGCCATCGACGCCTTCGTGGCCATGAGCGGCAACATCGGCGTGGAAGGCGGCGGGGCCCGCTACGGCCACCTTCAGACGTGGGGATTCAACTACCACGCCATGATCCAGAAGCAGCCCGCCGGTTCCGTGGGCATGCGCGGCGCGTCCGGCCCCAAGGGCGAATTCGACTTCGCCGGCGGCGAGGCCGCGACCTACAGCGACCGCACGCTGAACATCAACAAGACCGCGCAGGAGATCCTCGACGCCAAGGACCCCGAACTGCGGATGCTCTGGATATCCTGCAAGAACCCCTTTGCGCAGGACTTCGACCGCAACAAGCTGGAAAAAGCCTTTGCCAAGCTGGAAATGGTCGTCTCCGTGGAGCAGTTCTTCACCGAGACCGTGCGCCATTCGGACATCGTCCTGCCGGTGACCACCCTTTTCGAGGAGTGGACCATCAGCGCCTCCTACTGGCATTACTGGCTCTCGCTCAACGAGCAGGCCATCAAGCCCATGCACGAGGCCAAGTCCAACATCGAGATCGCGGCGCTGCTCTCCCGCGCCATGAACGCCAAGGAGCCCGGCTCCTGCACCTTCCCGCAGGAGGTGGACGGCAAGGAATGGATGATCAAGGAATGCAACAAGGGCATTTACGATCTTTTCGGCATATCGAGCTGGGAAGATCTGCGCAAGGGCCCGGCCAAGGCCCGTCTCGCCTCCTCGGCCTCGTGGCATGACCGGAAGTTCAAGACGCCTTCCGGCAAGTACGAGTTCTCCTCCGCCCTCTGCGCCAAGAACGGCTTTGCCGCCCTGCCGGAATACGTGGAGGGACGCCGCCCCGACGCGCCTTTCCGCCTCATGACCCCGCATATCCAGTTCGGCCTGCATTCGCAGTTCATCAATCTGGACTGGATGGAGGCCTACTACCCGGAACCCTTCGTCTACATCCACCCCGCCGCCGCCCGCAAGAAGGGCATCGCCGACGGCGACATGGTGCGCGTGTCCAACCGCATCGGCGAGGTCCGCGTCCGCGCGCGCCTCAGCGGCAACGTGGCCGAGGACTGCGTGGTCATGTACGAGGCGTGGTTCCGCAAGCTGAACTTCAACGTACAAAACGTGGTGGACGACTGCGAGGCCGACATGGGCGCCATGAAGACCGGCGCGCCCGGTGTGGCCATCCATGACCAGTTCGTGGACATCGCCCCCGCTGACGGAGGCCGGGCATGAGCAAGCGCTACGCCTTTCTGATGGATATGGACAAATGCATCGGCTGCCGCGGCTGCGGCATGGCCTGCAAGAACTTCAACCAGCTTGAGCCGGACATGGTCTGGCGGCAGGTCTACCCGCTGGATGAGCGCATCTATCCCCACCGGGACAGGGCCTTCCTCTCGCTGGCCTGCAACCACTGCGACGACCCGGCCTGTCTGGCCGCCTGCCCCACCGGCTCCTACACCAAGCGGCCGGACGGCATCGTGGTGCACCATCAAGAAACCTGCATCGGCTGCACCAACTGCATCCGTTCCTGTCCCTACGGCGCGCCGCGCTTCAACAAAGCCGAAAAGCACGCCGAAAAATGCAGCCTCTGCCACGAACGACTGGACGCCGGTCTGCTGCCCGCCTGCGTGCAGGCCTGCCCCACCGGCGCGCTGACCCTCGTGGACCTGAACACCTTCCATGATGACAATGCCGTGCAGTATCCGGCCGGCTTCCCGGCCATGCCCCGGCTCAACCCGTCCACCCGGTTCATCCTGCCCAGGATGCCCCGCCTGCTCAGAGGGTGATCCCATGAATTACGAATTCCCGCTCGTCTTCTTTACGGTGCTGACCCAGCTCGGCATTGGGCTTGCCCTTGTGGGCGCCTGGAAAACCTGTTTCGGCGGCTCGCTCATCACGCGCAGGTTCTGGCTGACGGCCCTTGCGGCCACGCTGGCCGGGCTGGTGGCCTCCCTCTTCCACCTCGGCGATCCCCTGCGGGCGGCAACGGCGCTGAACGGCCTCGGCCACTCCTGGCTGAGCCGCGAGGGCCTCGTCTTCGGGCTCTTCGTGCTCCTGCTCCTGCTTGCCGCCCTGCGGCCCGGACGCGCGGCCGCCGCCCTGCCCGCCGCCCTTGCCGGTCTGGCGGCGCTGGTGGTGCAGGGCTTCACCTACGCGCCCGTCTCCATGCCCGCCATCAGCAACGGCTTCCCCCTGCTGCTCTTCGTCCTGACCGCGCTGGCTCTGGGCATGAGCTTCGGCGCGGCGGCCGCCGGCCCGCAACGGCTGACGCTGAGCCTGCTGCTCGTGGTGCTGCTCATCGTCCCCTGCCTTTGGGCGTCCGGCAGCGCCATCATGCAGGATACGGCGGCCCTCTGGCGGCAGTCGGCCGGCTTCTGGGCCGGGCTCGTGCTGACGGCCGCAGCCCTCGTCCTCTCCCTCGTCCGCCGGCAGGGCACGCGTGCGCAGGGCGTCCTGCTGCTCTGTGGCGCGCTGCTCGTCCGGGTGGCCTTCTTCAGCGCCACCGTCCATACCGCAAGCCGTCTGGGCATGCCGTACTGACGCCATACCGCAACTGAACGCCAAACGGGGCGGTCATCCGTGAAGGATGGCCGCCCCGTCGCTTCAAGGCCTGCCGATACGACACGCCAGACTCGTATGTCAGCGGCGCTGTGCCGCCGCCTCGCATTTTGCTTTTTTTCTAGGGTCAGGACTCATTACTCTTTTGTGAGGGGGAAGAAACCCCTTTTGCTCGCGGCAAAAAGGGGTTTCTTCCCCCTCACACTCCCCCATCTTCCCCAAAACCCGCTACTTGGGTAAAAGTAATTGGAAACAAAAAACCTCAGATTATAAAAATAAGTATTTATTTTACAACAAGTTATAAAAATATCTCAGTCAGAGCATATTGCCTGATAATGAGTCCTGACCTTAGAGTATTGCAGACCGGAAAACTGGGCGATGTTGTTGAAGGCCACGCCCGTCAGCCCCATGCACACCAGATAAAGCAGGCAGTCCCGCCGGGGCAGGAGCGGATTGCCGCGCAGCAGGGCAAGGACGAAGAGCAGCAGAGTGATGCAGCCGTAGCGCAGGGCGGTCAGCGTGGTGGGCGTCAGTTCGGCCACCACGAACTTGACGAACAGGGGTTGCAGGCCCCAGACGAGACCAGCCAGCGCCAGCAGACCATAATACCGCCCGTAGTTGCGTGCGTGTGACATCTTTCCTCCCTCCCCCCTGCTCAAGCCCGCCGGGCATGACGGTGCGTCCCTGCCTGTAGCGCAAGCGGCATATGGCGTCAAACCGGGATCTCAAGAAAAATGAAATTTATTTTCATTTTCATTGACAGGCGATTTCATTCCCAGTACAAAAGATTTGACGCAGCAAGCATCGCCGGCAAAGGCAGGGCTGCGTCATCGCGGACATGAACCTTTCCCAACTTTTACGGATCAGCGACAACGCCATGATGCATGTCACAAAAAAATCCCTCACCTTCGCGGCCCGATGTCGAACCGGCAGCTCCGTTTTCGCTGCCGCCAATCCCCACAAGGAGTCCGCCATGAATACATATGCCGCGCCTGACGCCCTCACCTGCCGGGAAAGCGCCCATAACCTGCATATCAATGTCGGCCAGACGCTGGGCATGGCCCAGGCAGAGGGCATCATGCAGCTTCTGGCCAGCCGCAAGGACAGCTGCAAGAAATTTTTCATCGACGTGCGTCAGGTGACCAGCCTCGACCGCGAGGCGGCCGGCAGCCTGCGGGCCGCCCTGCCGCAAAGTCCCGTGGGCATGCAGCGCATCGCCTTCAAGGGACGGCTGGGCTTCGACCTGGCCGTGGGCGGCAACAAGGTGCTCATCGTGCCCGACAATGCCAAACACGTTTGCCGGGGCACCTGCCCGGACTGCAAGTGCGGCCACAAGAAGGCCCGCGCCCGGGCGCGCAATGCGGCAAAGGAGGCCATCGCCGCTCATGGGGCGAACGGTGAGGGCCTGCAACAGTAACCTTCAACCCCTGTTTGAAAAGGAGAATTGTCATGAAACGCATTCTGACGCTGGCGCTGGCCGCCGGCATGATCTTCGGCGCAGCCACCGGAGCCAAAGCCATCGACTTCAAAGCCTCCGGCGAATGGCTGGTGGGCTTTGGCGCGGGGGACGGATCATTGCTCGAATCCACCCGCGACGTGGGCCAGAAGCGTACCCGCGCGGACAACGAGGATATTTTCAATGCCGGACAACGCATCCGCCTGCAACTGGATGCGGTGGCCTCCGAATCCCTCTCCGGCACGGTCTTCTTCGAGATCGGAGATCAGTTCTGGGGCCGCAGCGGCGAAGGGGCCGCCCTCGGCGCGGACGGCACCAACGCCATCAAGGTGAAGAACGCCTATCTTGACTGGCTGGTGCCCAATACCGATCTGCGTTTCCGCATGGGCTTGCAGGCCATCGCCCTGCCCAACGTGGCGGGCGGCTCGGCCATCATGGACGGCGACGCCGCCGCCGTGGCCGCCTCCTACCAGTTCAACGAGAACGTGGGCCTGACCGCCCTCTGGATGCGTCCGCTCAACGACAATTACACCGGCGTCAACGCCGACGGCCAGCCCTACGGCAACGGCTACACCAACTATCTGGACAACATGGATCTTTTTGCCCTCATGCTGCCCCTGAACTTTGACGGCGTGAGCCTGACCCCCTGGGCCATGCTGGGCTTCCAGGGCAAGAACGCGCGCTTCAACGAGGGCGGCGTGGAGACGGCCGACGGCGTGCTGGGCTACACCCTGCCGGGCTACTATCCCGAATTTGACGGCCTTGCGCTGGGCGAGACCTCCAAGGCCTACGGCACCATGTTCTGGGCCGGCCTGCCCATCGCCCTCACCCTCTGGGATCCGCTGAACATCGAGCTGGACATCAACTACGGCTATGTGGAAGCCATGGGCCGCTATGACGTGCTCAAGCGCGGCGTCGACCTGCGCCGCGGCAGCACCCAGCGTCAGGGCTGGCTCGTCAAGGCGCTCGTGGAATACAAAATGGACTGGGGCACGCCCGGCATCTTCGGCTGGTACGCCTCCGGCGACGACGGCAACGTGAAGAACGGCTCCGAGCGCCTGCCCTCCATCGCCGGCGCGGGCAACTTCACCTCCTTCATCGGGGACGGCAACCTCGCCTGGGGCACGCTCAGCACCGGCGGCTACGACATGAACCTCACCTATGCCGGAACCTGGGGCGTCGGCCTGCAACTCGCCGACATGAGCTTCATGGAAGACCTCAAGCACACCTTCCGCGTGGCCTACTGGGGCGGCACCAACAGCCCCTCCATGGTCAAGTACATGAACTCCTCCTATGCCTGGAACAGCGGCGCGTACAATCAGGACGGCCCCTACCTCACCACCAACGACGGCCTGCTGGAATTCAACCTCGTCAACAGCTACCAGATCTACGAAAACCTGGAAGCCAACCTTGAACTGGGCTACGTCGTCAACATGATCGACCGCGATACCTGGAAACACAGCTCCTACAATCAGCAGGGCTTCAGCAAACAGGATGCCTGGAAAGCCCAGCTCATCTTCGCCTACACCTTCTAACACCCTCCGCGGACGGGGCGGTCGCACGTCCGCCCCGTCCTGTCAAATCTCCGCTCCAGCACTTCCCCACGCCGGAACGGATCAATTTTTCACCCCTGAGCAGCCATCAGACACGAGGGGCGCATCCGTCTTCCTTCCGCGGATACGCCCCTCACTGCGTGCTATGGTATGTTGTCGTATTTGGGGGGAAGGGGAACCCCGCCGCCGGCGCGGGCGGGGTTCCCCTTCCCCCCAAGCCCCCCATCCCTTCCCCTGCGCGCTTTTATCGAGGAGGATGAAAAACGACGCGACACGCAAGCCCCCTTCGCCACACGTCCCCCGGCGATACAAAAGGTCAGCGTTTCCGGCCCCCCATAAACACCTTCAAAACGTCTAGCGAGCCGGGACGCCGCAGCAGGCGACCATGCCCGGATGCCGGGCAACATCCGCAAGCCAGCGGCAGAAAAAAAGAAAGCCCCCGTCAGGAGGCATCCTCCGCACCGAGGCATACGCTCCATCCAAGGGGAATGCTCCCCGCCAATCATGCGGGAACTTTCCTGCCGGGACGACGCTCCCCGCCGCTCAACGCGCAGACCGGGAGACCTCCCGCCTCACCAGCGAGCCGGGGCGCGAAGGCGATCCCCGCGCAGCGGGAGCGCCGCAGCAGGCGCGCATATCGCCCGCGAAGCGGGAAGATGCGCGCCGATTTGCCCCCTGCGGCGAGCGGCGGACAAGGTACACGACATGCGACAGCGACGCCCGCCGCCATACGAGACAAGGGGGAGTACGGGGGTCGTAGGGGGTGTAGAGGGGTACGCCCCTCTCACCCCCTGCCGCCAGCCGCGCAGGCTACCACGCCCGGATGCCGGGCAACAGCCGCCATCCAACGGCAGAAAAGAAAGGAAGAAAGAAAGAAAACCGCCCGCCGCGTCAGGCGTCCTCCGTATCGCGCACCACTTCGAGGATGAGCGGCAACTTGCGGATATCCTCGATGAGCTGATACAGCTGACTGGCATCCTTGACTTCCACGGTGACGCTGATCTCGGAGCGCCCGTCCAGCAGACTTCTGGCGGTCAGGGTCATGATGTTGATGTCCGCCCCGGCCAGCGTCTGGGTGACATTGGCCAGCACGCCGCGCTCGTTTTTTGCCAGGATGAAGATGCCGGCCTCGTAGGGCTTCTGCCGCTCTTCCGCGCCGTCCCAATGCACGGAGATGAGACGTTCCGGCTCCATATTGGCCACATTGGCGCAGTCGGCGCGATGCACGGTCACGCCCATACCACGGCTGATGTAACCAATGATGGGATCGCCGGGCACGGGATTGCAGCACTTGGCGAAGCGCATGAGCACGCCGTCCACGCCGGAGATGCCCACGCCCTCGCTCTTGCGCTTGGCGGTCTCCTTGCTTTCCTTGATGCTGGGGGCGGCGGGCTGCTCGGCCGTGGCGGCGTCCGGGTGCATGACCGCATACAGCTTGTTGAGCACGCGGCGCGGCGTGATGTGGGCATAGCCCACGGCGGCGGTCAGTTCGTCCGCATTCTCAAAGTTCATGTCCTGCGCCACGATGGCCAGATGGCCGTCCTTGGTGGCGCGGCTGACATTGAGATTCATCTTGCGGCCTTCCTTCTCCAGCATGTCGCGGCCCAGGGTGATGGCGTGGGCGCGCTCCTCGGTACGCAAGTAGCGCTGGATGCGGGTACGGGCGCGGGCCGTCTTGACCATCTTGAGCCAGTCCCGATTGGGATTGCGCGTGGGATCGGTGATGATCTCCACCGTATCGCCGTTCTTGAGCGGCGTGCTCAACGGCATGAGGCGGCCGTTGATCTTGGCTCCGGCGCAGTGATGGCCCACCTTGGTATGGATGAGGAAGGCGAAGTCCAGCGGCGTGGCTCCTTCGGGGAGCTCCTTGACCTGCCCGGCGGGCGTGTAGACGTAGACCTCGTCCTTGAAGAGGTCGAGCTTGAGGGAGTGCATGAACTCGCGCGAGTCCGCCTCGTCCCCCTGCCGCTCGAAGATCTCCCGCAGCCAGGAGAACTGCTCCAGGTCGCGCGGATTGACGCGCCCCTTTTCCTTATAGAGCCAGTGCGCGGCCACGCCGTGCTCGGCCTGCCGGTGCATGTCCTCGGTGCGGATCTGTATCTCGATGCGCTCGCCCTCCGGCCCGATGACCGTAGTGTGCAGGCTCTGGTAGCCGTTGGACTTGGGCATGGAGATGTAGTCCTTGAAACGCCCGTGCACCGGCTTCCACTGCGAGTGCACCAGCCCCAGCACCGCGTAACAGTCGCGAATGTCCTTCACCAGCACGCGAAAGGCCATGATGTCGTGCATCTCGTCCAGGGTGAGGTTCTGGGACTGCATCTTCTTCCAGATGCTGTACTTGTGCTTGATGCGGCCGTAGACCTGCCCGTTGACCTTGTTGGATTCCAAAAGGTCGCGGATGAGCGAGACCACCTTTTCGATGATCTTCTTTTCCACCACCTGATGCTTGTCGAGCCAGTGGTCGATCTGGTTGTAGATGTCCGGCTGCAGGTACTTGAAACTCAGGTCTTCCAGATCGCGCTTGAGCAGATAGAGACCGAGACGGTTGGCCAGCGGCGCGTAGATGTCCATCGTCTCCTGCGCGATGCGCCGCTGCTTGTAGGCCTTCTGGAAATCCAGCGTCCGCATGTTGTGCAGACGGTCGGCCAGCTTGACCATGAGCACGCGCATGTCATGGCTCATGGCCAGAATCATCTTGCGGATGTTCTCCGCCTGCGCCTCTTCCTTGTTGTCGAAGGGGATGAGGCTGATCTTGGTCACCCCGTCAACGATGTCGGCCACTTCCTCGCCGAAATTGTCGTCGATCTCCTCGATGGTGGCCTTGGTGTCCTCCACCGTGTCGTGCAGCAGGCCCGCGGCCACCGTCGGCTCGTCGAAGCCCATTTCCGCCAGCGTGTAGGCCACCGCCAGCGGATGCGAAAGGTAGGGCTCGCCGGAAAGGCGCGTCTGCCCCGCGTGGGCCGTGGCGGCAAAGACATAGGCCCGCTGTATAAGCTCCAGATCGGCATCGGGATTGCCCGCCGCCACCTTGTCGAGAATTTCCTGAATACGGATCATGGCCGCCTCATGAAGGGTAGGAGGAATGGGATGTTGCCGCGCCGTCCCGCCGCGGGGCGGGAAGGAGCGCGCTTGCATCTCCTGACTGTCCGACAAGTATGGCTGCTTGTCAACGGGCGGCGGGCGGCTCCGCAAACAGAGCCACACTGGTATTTTTCTTGCATTTTTCCTGCAGAGGAAATTCTTGCCGGAGGGATACCATGAACCTGTCTTCGCTGCTTTCCGCTGATAGTCAGCAAAAAAAATCGCCCCTTGCCGGGATCATGCAGTCACAAAACGTCTCGCGGGTCGGCGGTCAGGGCGGTTCCTTTTCCAGCCACATCGTTGCCGCCAACCAGCGCGGCGATACCGTGGACATCTCCGAGGAAGGCCGGGCGCTGGCCGCGGCCATGCTGAACGAGAAGAACCGGGCCGCCACGAGTTCTGCGCTGGACGATGCCTCCGCCGCTCCTGAAGAAGCGGCTGCGTCTCCCAGCCTGGCCGACGACTACCGCGCCGCCCTCGGCATCAACGAGGAAGGCGACATTGAGGTCAACCGCACCGAGGATGTGGATGCCGAAGCTCTGGAAGCCATGCAGAAGGAACTGGAAAGCCTGATCCAGCAGATGGCCGAACTTTCCGCGCAGGCCCAGCAGAACCCCGAAGCCAAGCAGGCCGTGGCCCAGATCAAGCAGCTCATCAATGAACTGCAAAAGCAGATAAAGAGCGGCGGGGCCACCGCCGCCTGATCGCTCCTTTCCCCTGTTTTTCACCGACTTGATACGGAGGAGGGACTTTCCCTCCTCCGTTTTTCTTTTCCGCATGCGCCCCGCTGCCGCACGTGCACAAGAAAGCCCCTCTTCCTCCTCCATCCCGCCGGGGGACGGACAGACGCCGAGCGGACGTGCGGCCCTCGACGCTCTTCCCTTCCCCCCAACGTACATCACGACAGTGTAACAGGCCTTACGGCGTCAGCGTGTAACGCTGCAGGGCGCGCGGTACCCACCAGTCCTCGAAGTTGTACATGATGCCGGCCAGCGCGGGCGTGATGCCCATGAAGCGCTTTTGCACCACGGGCAGGGAATACGGCACATAGAGGAAGCAATAGGGCTGATCGTCGGCCAGCACTTCCTGTACGCGCCAGTAGAGGCGCTTGCGCTCTTCCTGATCCGGGGTGATGCGGGCCTCTTCGAGCAGGCGGTCCAGTTCGGGATTTTTGTAGCGGGTGAAGTTCAAGCCGCCTTCCACGGCCTGCGAGCTGTGCCAGACCTGATAGATGTCCGGGTCGGAGGTGATGGTCCAGCCGAGCATGACGGCGTCGAAGCGGCCCTTGTTCACGAATTCGCGGATGAAGGCCGCCCATTCCACCACGCGGATCTCCACGGCGATGCCGACCTTTTTGAGCTGGCTTTGGATGAGGGTGGCCGTGAGGATGCGCTCCTCGTTGCCCTGATTGGTGAGGATGGTGAAGGCCAGGGGCTTGCCGTCCTTGTCCAGGATGCCGTCGCCGTCCGTATCCCGGAAACCGGCCTCGGCCAGCAGGGCGCGGGCGGCTTCACGGTCGCATGCCACGGGCTTGAGACGGGGATGATAGGCCCATGTGCCGGGCTTGTAGGGGCCGAAGGCCGGTTCCCCCTCGCCCAGCAGCACCACATTGACGATGTCCCGCCGGTCGATGGCCTGCGAAATGGCCCGGCGCACGCGCGCATCCTGGAAGAAGGGCTGCTCCATATTGAAGCCGAGAAAGACGTAGGCGCTGCCGAGATAGCGGTATTTATTGAAATTTTTCCGCCATTCCGGGCCGGATGTCTGGCGCAGGTACTGGAGGGGCGTCAGATTCATGAAATCGAGCTGCCCGGCTCGCGTTTCCAGAAACATGGTGGCCATGTCCGGGATGATGCGAAAGACCACTTCATCTATATGCGGACGTCCGGCGAAGTAGGTGGGCGAGGCCGCCAGCGTGATGCGTGCGCCGGGCTGCCAGCTCTTGAGGCGGTACGGCCCGGCCCCCACGGGCTTGCGGGCAAAGGGCGTCTGCCGGATGTTCTGCCCTTCCAGAACGTGTTTGGGCAGGATGGGCTGCATCCAGGTGAAGATGCCGCGGGCAAAGAACTGGTCGTAGAGCACTTCAAAGGTATAGCGGTCGATGACCCTGAGATCCTTGACGCGCAGGAAGTCGTCGGCATAGGGGCTGGCCGTGGCCGGATCGCAGACGAGCTTCCAGGTGAAGGCCACGTCCTCGGCCGTGAGCTCCACGCCGTCCTCCCAGAGGATGCCCTTGCGCAGGGTGAAGCGGTAGCGCCGGCCCTCGTCCTCCACGCTATAGCTTTCCGCCGCCCAGACTTCCGGCTCAAGATCCTTGTTCATGCGCAGGGGCGCCACATAGAGCATGTCGGCCACCTCGTGCGAGGCGGAGTCCGAGGTCAGATAGGGGATGAGGTTGGAAGCCTCCCCGATGCTGCCGAAAATGATGCGGTCCCCGTCCACGGGGGTGGAGTACGGATTCTGCGCGGAAGCCCCCTGCCCGGGGGCCTCGGACTGGGCCAAAACGGGGCTGACGCCTCCAAACAGCAGCGCCGCGCCCAAAAAAACGACGCAAAAGAGCCTTGCCGCCGCCCTGACGACCCGGCGGGACAAAACCCCGCAGATGCCTGCCCGTCTGTCGTTGCGCGGTTTTTGATAACGATTGTACATAACTTGGAATCTTTTGTTGCCTTTAGGGTTTGGTTTGTGCTACTGACTCAAAATTGTCGTTATGCCCCTGCCGCAGCGGCAGGGTGGGAGAAGTATGAGCAGATCCGAACAAATTGTCATCACGGAAATGTGTGAAGCCTTCCTCCACGATTCCGTACCCGAATATATCCGCGACACGGCCTACCCTATCCTTTCCGAAGGCGGTGTGCAAAAAATAAATATCCAGGAAGGCGAGCCCTGGGAGGTGCAGGGTCTCATCCAGGGCGAGGACCTGCAGGTCTATACGCCCAGCCTCACCTTTACCCTTTCCGACCGCAGCACGCGCCATCAGTGCAATTGCTCGGACGCCTTCACCGGCATCTGCCGGCATGTGGCGGCGCTGGCCCTGCGCCTGCTGGAAGAGCTGCGCAAGGAACAGGGCAATGCCGAAGCCGTGCCCGCGCCCGTCTCGGACTGGAAGGAAAGCTTCCGTTCCTTCTTTTCCACGGACATGGAGCCGGAGCCGGGGCGGCATTACCTCATTTTCCGCTTCGAGCCGGAACCCGGCCGCCTGCTGGTCTCCTTTTTTCGGGGGCGGCAGAACAAGTCCGGCCTTTCCAGCGTACACAATGAAGTGACGCTGGATCAGATCATCCATAATCCCGCCTGGTGCGAATTCTCGCCGCAGCTGCCGCTGGTGGCCAAGCAGATCGGCCAGCATCTCGATTATTACGGCCACCGGGTGGAGATCCCCAACGGTCTGACCTCGTGGTTCTTCTGGGCCGTGCGGCGGGAGTACTACCTCCTCTGGAAGGATACGGACAAGCCCTGCCGCATCGAGAGCACGCCCTTTGCCCTCAAGCTCAAGCCCAATCTGGATGATGCGGGATTCTGCTTCGACGTGCTGCTCAAGCGCGAGGGCCGCCAGCCCCTGCCCATCGTCAGCCGGGACGACGAGGCGCGCGACGAGAGCAGCCCCGAGGCCGCGCCCATCACCTTCCACGGGCAAATGCCGCTCTGGGTCTGCTATCAGCACAATTTCTACCCCGTGCAGACGGGGCTTGCGCCCTCGCTGGTGCGGCGGCTCATCTACGAGCGTCCCGTGGTGCCGCATGAGGAAATATCCGAATTCCTCGACCGGGTGTGGACGCGCCTTCCCGCCTCGGAACTCTATGAACCGCAGCAGTTCCTGCGCCAGATGGAGCCGGTGTTCCAGCCCGCCACCTACAATCCCAAGCTCTTCCTGGACGAGGAAGGCAGCCTGCTCACGCTGGAGATCGACAACATCTACGAGACCAAGCACGGCGAGTTCACGCTCAACGGCCCCAATCCCGATTTCCAGACCGGCAGTTATACCTACGAGGGGCAGACCTATCTGGTGCGGCGGCATCAGGACGAGGAGGCCCAGCTCATGAGCGAGCTGGCGGCCATGGACTTCCAGTCCCGTTCCAACCGCCTGTGGTTCCTCGAACCGGAAGAGGCCATCTCCTTCCTGCTGGATTCCTACCCCAAGCTGGTGGACTATTACCGCGTCTACGGCGAGAAGGCCCTTTCCCGCTACAAGGTGCGCACGGCCAAGAGCACCATCACCGCGCAGGTGGTGAGCAACGAGAAGGAAAAGTGGTTCTCGCTGGACATCTCCGTGGATTACGAGGGCCAGTCCCTGCCGCTGGAAAAGATCTGGAAGGCCTGGACGCGCGGCAAGCGCTATGTGCAGCTCAAGGACGGTTCCTATACCAGCCTGCCGCAGGAATGGCTGGAGAAGATCGCCCACAAGCTCACCGCCCTGGGGCTTGACCCGAGCAAGCCGCCGCAGACCAAGTTCAAGCAGTTCGAAGCGCCGGTGCTGGACAGCCTGCTGGAGGACCTGCCCGGCGCAAGCACGGACTCCTTCTGGAACAACCTGCGCGAGAAGATACGCTCCTTCCGGGAAGTGCGCCCGGTGCCCGCGCCGCAGAAGCTGCAGGCCACCCTGCGCTCGTACCAGTTGCAGGGCCTTTCCTACCTCAACTTTTTGTCCGAGTACGGCTTCGGCGGCATCCTGGCCGACGAAATGGGCCTCGGCAAGACCGTGCAGACGCTCGCCTTCATCGAGCATATGGTGGAACATCATTACGAGGGCCCCAACCTCATCGTGGTGCCCACCTCCGTGCTGCCCAACTGGGAACGCGAAGCGGAGAAGTTCGTGCCGCACCTGCGCCGCCTGACCATCTACGGCACCCGGCGCGAAGGCATGTTCAAGCATATCGCGGAATCGGACCTGGTCATCACCACCTATGCCCTGCTGCGCCGCGACCTTGAGGAGATGGAGAAGTACGAGTTCAACACCGTCATCCTCGACGAGGCCCAGAACATCAAGAACCCCAATACCATCACGGCCCGCGCCGTGCGCCGCATCAACGCACGCATGCGGCTCTGCCTCTCCGGCACGCCCATCGAGAACAACCTCTTCGAGCTCTGGAGCCTGTTCGAATTCCTCATGCCGGGCTTCCTCGGTTCGCAGCATGCTTTCCAGCGCGGCATCGTCAAGCCCATCAAGGACGGCGACGCCGAGACGCTGGAATACCTGCGCACCCGCGTACGCCCCTTCATCCTGCGCCGCACCAAGGCCGAAGTGGCCAAGGACCTGCCGCCCAAGGTGGAGAGCGTCACCTGCTGCGCGCTGGAAGAGGCGCAGGCCGAGCTTTACGCCGCCCTTGCCCGCAAGCTGCGGGCGCAGGTGCTGGCCGACGTGGACGAAAAGGGCCTGGCCAAGAGCCAGATGTCCATCCTGGACGCCCTGCTCAAGCTGCGGCAGATCTGCTGCCATCCGCGCCTGCTCAAGCTCGATATGCCCGGCTTCTCCAACAACCTGCCCTCCGGCAAGTTCGACGCCTTCAAGGACATGGTGCAAGAGATCGTGGAAGGCGGCCACAAGGTGCTGGTCTTCTCGCAGTTCGTGCAGATGCTGCACATCATCCGGCAGTGGCTGGAATTCTCGCAACTGCCCTTCTGCTACCTCGACGGCGCGAGCAAGGACCGCTTCGAGCAGGTGGACAGGTTCAACAACAGACCGGACATCCCCATCTTCCTCATCTCCCTCAAGGCCGGCGGCACGGGCCTCAACCTGACCAGCGCGGACTACGTCATCCACTACGACCCGTGGTGGAACCCGGCCGTGGAAAGTCAGGCCACCGACCGCACGCACCGCATCGGCCAGACGCGGCAGGTCTTTTCCTACAAGCTCATCTGCCAGAATACGGTGGAAGAAAAGATCCTCAAGCTGCAGGAGGCCAAGCGCGGCGTGGCCGAGGCCATCATCCCCGGACAGGACACCTGGAAGTCCCTCACCCGCGAGGATCTGGAGATGCTGTTCGAAGTGTAGCGGCAAGGCCTCACGCTCTGCCGGGACACGCGGAAATACGGACAAGGGAAGCATGGCGCAACGGCCTGCTTCCCTTTTTTCCATGAGCATTTCCCCTTTGAAACGCTTTGCGTTTCAAACTGAAAGTACGTTTTGGGGAGAAGGTCACTGCCATGTGGCCCGCATTTTCCCTCCCGGCTGGCGAAGGTCTCCCCGGCTGGGGAGTTCTCGCGTTTGTGGTGGAAAACAACACGGGGACAGGCGGACGAAGAAACGGCTTGCGTGTCGCACCATCCTTTCATCCTCCCTGGCAAAAGCGCGCTGGGGAAGGGATGGGGGGCTTGGGGGGAAGGGAAACACCTCCCGCGCCGGCGGAGGGGGTCCCCTTCCCCCCAAACAAACAGCGAATGGCCTTACGGCCATCGACAGCAGCGCGAGGGGCCTCCCTTCCCCCCAATAAACCGTCCACCCCGCTCCCTCTAACAGATCCTGTGACGGGAGCCGCCGCTTTTCCTTGAGCGCGGAATGGTGTAGGCTGCCTTTCAGCCGCCGTCACCGGCGGCGCGGCCGCTGCTCTGCCCTACGCCATCGTTCTGACGTTCCGGCACTCCGGCCGTTTCCGTCACACTCTCCGGGAAAACCGCATGAAAGCCTTTCTCAAGCTCCAGTCCGTGGAAGAAGTCCTTGCCCATCTGCGTGCCTTCCCTCCCCTGCCGTCGGAGGACGTTCCGCTGGAGGAGGCGCTGTCGCGCTTTTCCGCCGCCCCGCTGGCGGCTCCCCACGATCTGCCCGGCTTTGACCGCTCCACGGTGGATGGCTTTGCCGTGCGGGCGCGGGACGTGTTCGGCGCGCAGGAGGCCTCTCCGGCCCTGCTGGACATCGCCGGGGACTGCCGCATGGGCGAGGCGGCCGGACTGACGCTGGAAGAAGGCCGGACGGCCCGCATCCTCACGGGCGGCATGCTGCCTGCCGGTGCGGACGCCGTGGTCATGGTGGAGTATTCCCGTCCGGCGGGCGGGCAACTGGTGGAGCTGACCCGCAGCGTCGCCCCCGGCGAGAATGTGCTGCGCCATGACGAGGACGCCGCGGCCGGGCGGATCTGCCTGCCGCAGGGACGTTGCCTGCGCCCGCAGGAGATCGGCCTGCTGGCGGCCTTCGGCCTGACGCATACGCTCGTGCGCCGCCGTCCCCGCGTGGGTATCCTCTCCACCGGGGACGAGGTCGTTCCCGTCACCGCCGCGCCCGCTCCCGGCCAGATACGGGACGTCAACGCCCACAGTCTGGCGGCCCTCTGCCGCCGCTGCGGCGCCGCCGTCACGCAGGCCGGGCTGGTGCCGGACGATCCCGAGGCCCTGCGCGCCGCCGTGGCCGCCCTCAGCGCCACGCAAGATGTGGTGGTGGTGTCCGGCGGCTCCTCGGCGGGCATGCGGGATCACACGGTGGAGGTCTTCACCGGCGGCACGGGCGGCGAGCTGCTCTGTCACGGCGTGGCCCTCAGTCCGGGCAAGCCCTTCATCCTTGCCCGCAAGGGGGATGTCTGCCTCATGGGCCTGCCCGGCCATGTGAGCAGCGCCCTCATTTGCGCCCATGTCTTCCTGCGGCCCCTGCTGCGGCATTTGCAAGGCGCGGATGAGGCCAGCCGGCCCGTCCCCGGCACGCTGGCCATCCTGAGCCGACCGCTGGCCTCGGCGCAGGGACGGCGGGACTACATCCGCGTGCGGCTGGAAGCCCTGCCGCCGGACGAACAGCTCAGGACGGCGGACCGGCCGCCCGTACGCTGGCGGGCCGTCCCTCTTACCGGGCCGTCAGGCTGCATCTCCGGCCTGACGCAGGCCGACGGCCTCGTGATCTGCCCGGAGAACCGCGAAGGGCTCTATGGCGGCGAGGTCGTGGAAGTGGAATTGCTGGACGATCCGTCCTGATCCCGCCGCCCTGTCCGCCATCCGACTGTAGCCCGCCGCATCCCATTTTTTTTGCTGACCGCTTCCGTCGGCCGCCTTCCCGCCCCTGCCCTCACGAGGAAATCATGGAAACGAAACGCACGGCCTACCTGACCCTGCTCTCCCCCGAAGAGGCCCGCCGCCGCTGGTTCGCGGCGCTGGACGACACCCCCCTGCCGGAAGAATCCGTCCCCCTTGCTGCGGCCCTGCACCGCATCACCGCCCGGCCCGTGGCCGCCCGCCGTTCCTCCCCGGCCTTCCACGGCGCGGCCATGGACGGCATCGCCGTGCGTGCCGAGGAGACCTTCAACGCCTGCCCGCAGCACCCCCTGCGTCTGGACGTGGGCACGCAGGCCCACTGGATCAATACCGGCCATCCCCTGCCCGCAGGCTGTAATGCCGTCATCATGGTGGAGCATGTGGTCAGCGAGGAGGACGGCCGTCATGTAATCATCGAGAAAGCCGCCTTCCCCTGGCAGCATGTCCGCAAGCTGGGCGAGGACATGGTGCGTACGGAGATCATCCTTGCGCCCGGCACGCGCATCGGCCCCTGCGAGCTGGGAGCGCTGGCGGCGGGCGGCGTGCTGGACGTGCCGGTCTTCGCCCGGCCGCGCGTGGCCGTCATCCCCAGCGGTTCGGAGATCGTGCCCCTTGCCGAAGCTCGAGAGGAAGACCTGAACAGCGGCCGCGTGCTGCCGGAATTCAATTCCCTCATCTTCTCGGCCATGATCGAGGAAGCGGGCGGCGTGGCGGACGTCCGCCCCATCGTGCCCGACGATCCCGCTGCCATCGCCGCTGCCGTCGATGCGGCGCTGGATGACGGCGCGGACGTGGTGCTGCTCAATGCCGGATCCTCGGCGGGCAGCCGGGACTACACCGCGCAGGTGGTACGGGACATGGGAGAACTGCTGGTGCACGGCGTCGCCGTCATGCCCGGCAAGCCCACCGTCCTCGGCCTCGTGCGCGGACGTCCGGTCATGGGCGCGCCGGGCTACCCGGTCTCGGCCAGCGTGGCCGTGGAGGAATTCCTCTTGCCCCTGCTGGCCCGCCGGCAGCGCCGCCCCCTGCCGCGACGCGAGCGCATCCAGGCCGTGCCCTGCTATCCGCTGCCCTCACGGCCGGGCATGGAAGAACGTCTGCGCGTCAAGCTGGGCGAAGTGGACGAGACCATCGTGGCCGTCCCCCTGCCGCGCGGCGCGGGAACAGTCACCAGCCTCAGCCGCGCCGACGGCATCCTGACCATCCCCGCCGCCTGCGAGGGGCTGGATGCGGACGTGCCCGTGCCCGTGGAACTTTTGCGCTCCCGGGAGAGCCTGCACGGCGCGCTGCTGGCCATCGGCAGCCACGACAATACCCTTGACCTGCTGGACGGCCTGCTGCGCCGTACCCACCCGGCCTTCCGCCTCACCTCCGCCCACGTCGGTTCACTGGGCGGCCTGCAGGCGCTGGCCCGCCGCCGCTGCCATCTGGCGGGCTGCCACCTGCTCGCCGCGGACGGCGTCTACAACCGGCAGGCCATCGCCGAACTGCTCGACGAGCCCATGCTGCTGATCCGGCTGGTGGACAGGGAACAGGGCCTCATGCTGCGGCCCGGCAACCCGTTGCAGCTGCATGGCGTGGCGGATCTGGCCCGCGACGGCGTCCGCTTCATCAACCGCCAGCGCGGCAGCGGCACACGCGTGCTGCTGGATCATCTGCTGTCCCGCGAAGGTCTTTCCCCGTCCCGCATCCAGGGCTACCGCGATGAGGAATACACCCACATGAACGTGGCCGCCGCCGTGCTGTCCGGCCGCGCGGACACCGGTCTCGGCGTCCTTGCCGCCGCGCAGGCCCTGGGGCTGGATTTCGTACCCGTCGGCGTGGAGGAATACGACCTGGTCATCCCGCAGCGGCTGGCGCAGGACGAACGCATACTTGCCCTGCGGGACGTCATCCGCTCCGACGCCTTCCGCGAACAGGTCGATGCCCTGGGCGGCTACGGCACGGCCCGCACCGGCGACGTCATCTGGGAATACCCGGGACGCCCGGCGGAGTAGGGAGCAGGGAGAGGGTGTTTTGTTATGCGGGGGGAAAGGAGCAAAGCTTATTGTTATTCAAGTTGCATTTCTGAAAACGTGACCTAATCTGAGCTTTCTAACCAATCACATCAAAATCTA
>NZ_CALUWS010000048.1 GCF_944324525.1 uncultured Desulfovibrio sp. | reverse complement strand
GGCGGCCGCAGGCCGTGCCCGTTGGGCGACGCAGGAGCCTTACGGGCATCGACAGCAGAGCGCGACCGAAAGGCGGCTTCAGGCCGTGCCTGTTAGGCCATAAGGCCTTACAGGCATCGACAGCAGAGCGAGGGGTTCCCCTTCCTCCCAAACAGACTGCGAATAGCGTTAACAGGCCCTAAGGTCAGGACTCATTATCAGACAATATGTTCTGACTGAGATATTTTTATAACTTGTTGTAAAATAAATACTTATTTTTATAATCTGAGGTTTTTTGTTTCCAATTACTTTTACCCAAGTAGCGGGTTTTGGGGAAGATGGGGGAGTGTGAGGGGGAAGAAACCCCTTTTTGCCGCGAGCAAAAGGGGTTTCTTCCCCCTCACAAAAGAGTAATGAGTCCTGAGCCTAGTGCCGTTCCACCCACCATTGCTTGTCCACGCGCCCGTACCACCAGCGGGTATGGTCGGCGGCAAGGACTTCTTCCGCCAGTTCCTTTGCCCAGGGGGTGCGCAGGCGCTGCACCGCGCTTTCCAGCCACTGGGCCGCAAAGGCGTTGCCACGGTCCAGCTCGGCCTTGAGGTTGCAGATGAGATCCAGCTGATCGGCGTCACGGGCCAGCCGGGCTTCCAGCGTCTCGCGGGCCTCGAATTCGTCCTGGGCGGACAGGATCTCCTCCTCGAGGCCGGTCCCTTCCACGGCATCGGCCAGCGCCTCGCGGGCCTTGCAGGTATCGTAGCGGTGGTTGACGTAGTTGAAATCCCCGGTCCGCGCCTCGTGCAGATCGTGCAGGAGGCAGAGCTCCAGCACCCGCCCGGCGTCGGCCCCGGCCAGACGGGCCAGGACAAGGCCTATGACGCTCATGCGGTAGCTGTGTTCCGCCACGCTTTCCTTGCCGGAACCGAGGAAGGCGTAGCCGCTGCGCGGGGTATGCCGCAGCATGCCCGCCTCGTGGAAGAGATCGACCAGCCGGGCACGCCGCTCCGGATCCAGAACGGGAATGGGCTGTGTGGTGCTGTCGTCGCTCATGTCTTCTCCGTGGGTATGCGCTGCCGGCATCACTCCATGCCGTACTTGCGCAGCTTGTTGTGCAGGGTGGCGCGCGTGATGCCCAGACGGCGGGCGGCTTCGCTCTTGTTGTCGCCGGTCTGGCGCAGGGTCTCCTCGATGGCGCGGCGTTCCACGTCGTCGAGCTTGAGTCCGGCCAGGGAGCCGTCCCCCTGCTCGGCCGTCAGTTCGGCCGGGAGCGGCGCGTTGAGTGCGCCGGAAACGGCCTGCGGCAGCTCGCGCAGGGTGATCAGATCCCCCGTGCAGAGGATGGCGGCGCGCTCCACGGCATTTTCCAGTTCCCGGACATTGCCGGGCCAGGGGTAACGCAGCATGGCGTCCAGCGCCTGCGGCGAGAAGCCCTTGATGGTCTTGCGGTTCCGCTCCGCATAGCGCTGCAAAAAGTGCGCGGCCAGCAGGGGGATGTCCTCCGGGCGGCGGCGCAGGGGCGGCACTTCGATATTGATGACGTTCAGGCGGAAATAAAGGTCCTCGCGGAAGCGTTTTTCCGCCACTTCCGTCTGGAGGTTGCGGTTGGTGGCGGCGATGACGCGCACGTCCACGGTCAGCGGCTTGTCCGAGCCGACGCGCTGCACCTCGCCCTGCTGCAGGGCCCGCAAAAGCTTGGCCTGCAGGGCAAGGGGCATCTCCCCTATCTCGTCCAGGAAGAGCGTGCCGCCGTCGGCCTGCACGAAACGGCCATCCCGGCGCTTGTCCGCGCCGGTGAACGCGCCGCGCTCATGCCCGAAAAGCTCGCTCTCCAGCAGGTTTTCGGCAAGCGCCGCGCAGTTGACCGTCACCAGCGGCCGGGAGGCCCGTTCGCTGGCCATGTGCAGGGCGCGGGCCACCAGTTCCTTGCCGGTGCCGGATTCGCCGTTGATGAGCACGGTCGCCTCGGTGGGGGCCACGGTGGCGATGATGGAGCGCAGTTCCTCCACGGCCGGGCTGCGGCCGAGGATCTCCGGCCCGGCGGCGGCCTCGGTGAGCTGGCGGCGCAGTTCGCGATTCTCCACGCTGCACTGCGACTGCTCGATGGCCTTTTGCAGGCACTGGCGCAGGGCGTCGAAGTCCAGCGGCTTGATGAGGTAGTCGCTGGCCCCGAGCCGCAGGGCGTCCACGGCGGTCTCCACCGACGAATAGGCGGTCATGAGGATGACCGGCAGGGCCGGATTGTAGGCCTGGATGCCCTTGAGGGCGCTGATGCCGTCCATACGGGCCATGCGGACGTCGGTCAGCACGGCATCGTAAGGCTGGGCGCGCACGGCGGCCACGGCGGCCTCGCCGTCGTCGGCCTCGTCCACCTCATAGCCCCAGGAGCGCAGCATCATGCGCAGCATGCCGCGATGGGCGTCGTCGTCATCCACCACAAGAATACGGGAACTCATGCCTTCTCCTTGACGTTGTGCCGGTCATCCCCGGCTACGGGAAGCCGCAGACTGACGACGGTCTCGCCGCGCCGTCCGTTCTCCGCCTGACGGGACCGGACGGCCACGCTGCCGCCGTGGGCCTCCACGATCTTGTGGACCGTGGCCAGCCCCAGGCCCGTGCCGTGCCCCTTGGTGGTAAAGTAGGGATCGAAGATGTGCCGCAGGTTCTCGGGGGCGATGCCGTGGCCGTTGTCCGTCACGTCCAGCCGCAGCATACGGCCTTCCCGGGCAATGTCCAGCCGCAGGCGGGCCTGCCCTTCCAGCGGAGAGGCGTCCGGGCCGTCCTGCATGGCGTCCAGCGCGTTGAGGCAGACGTTGAGCAGGGCCTGTCCCAGCCGGTCAGGATCGATGCTCGCCGGGGGCAGGCCCGGCGCGGCCTCGCTTTCCAGCTCGATGTGATGCTGGGCGGCATCCTGCCGGATGAGCCGCAGCACATGCCCCACCACATCTTCCAGCCGGGCCGGGCGCGGATGGATGTCCGTGGGCCGGGAAAGGCCGATGAGGTCCGTGATGACGCGGTTGAGCCTGTCCACCTCGCGCACCATGACCTCGGCGGCCTTGCGGTCGTCGCTCTCTTCGGGGAAGCGCTGGCCGAAATAGGTGGCGTATCCCTTGATGGAGCTGAGGGGGTTGCGTATCTCGTGGGCCACCCCGGCGGCCAGCGTGCCGACGGCGGCCAGCTTTTCCTTGCGGCGCATCTCTTCTTCCAGACGGCGCACCTGCCCTTCCGCCTTGCGCAGGCCCCGGCGGGACTGCCGGGCGCGTTCGGCATAGTAGAGGGCCACCAGCAGCGCCAGCCCCAGCAGCAGGGCCACGCCCGCCAGGATAATCATGTAATCCCTGTCCTGACGGCGGGTGATGTCGAAGGGGGAAGGATCGAGCCCCAAAAAGATGACCGGCGTGGGGAAGCGCCCCACCAGCTCCGGCGGGGGCGGCATGAACTGGCGGTAGACCACGAAGACCGGCTTGTTCTCCATGTTCAGGAAGCCGTAGCGCATATTGCCGTCAGGGTGGAGCTCGGCCATGCGGGCCTCGTCCATCTCGTGGCCGTCGAGCAGCAGGATCTCCCCTCTCCGGCTGCGTTCGCTGTGCGCGAGGATGGTGCCGTCCGGCATGGTGACGGCGATGAAGCGCACGTCCCGGCTGTTGCCCAGCGTATCCAGCAGGCTTTGCAGCGGGATGCCCGCCTGGCTGCGCAGGCCCAGCCCGAGGACACGTTCCAGCGTGCCCACGAGGGTGGAACCCTTTTCCGCCAGCAGACGGCCCATGGCGTCCTCGTTGCGGTGGATGGAGCCCACGGCCAGCAGGGCCACGATGAAGACGAAGATAAAGGCCGCTCCGCCCAGCACGAGGCCGATGGGCGGCGCGTTGCCGCGCATGTCGTCCGCCGCGGACTGAGGCCCGGCGGAGGTCGGACGTTCTTTCTGCATATGAGGTCGCGTCATGAGCGAAGTATACGCACGGACAAGGGAGCTGTCATCCGGCAAGCGGCGATCGTGGCGTTCCCGAGCGCGCGAGACGGGGCCTGCCGTCACGGCGGGCGGCCTTCTGGCGTGATTATTGCAAAATATTTTTATCCGGCCGCACTTGCGCGGACAGCATGCTTGTTGTTATGCAAAGACTGAGGCCGTATTCTGTTCAAGGATTCGACGATGCATACTCTGGTGATTGTTTTGCTGCTCCTGCTGAGCCTTGTCCTGCCGACCGGCGTGCTGGCCGGCGGCCACGGACATGGCGGCGGGCACCGGCAATATCGTGATGTGGAAGAATGGCTGGCCGAGCTGCCCGCGGAACAGCGGGAACGCGCCCGTGCCATCCTGGATGAGGAGCGTCCCACCATCGAAGAACTGCGGGCGCGCATCCACGCCAAGATGGATGAGCTGGACAGTCTGAGTTATAATGCCAACACCCCTTCGGATGCCCTGCCCCGGCTGGGCTGGGAACTGCAAAAACTGCGGGACAGCCTGCGCAGCCAGTACCGGCGGGTGCGGGAACGCCTGCAGGTCGAGGCGGGCGTCACCTTTCCCGTCAATCGGGGGCGGGGCTGCCGGAGCATGATTAAACCGGCTTTTCCGCAATAGCGCATTGCGGAAAGGCGTGCGATACCTGTACACCCTCCCCGTGTCCGTCTTCTGAACCTCCGCTCCCTTCGTGGGAGCGGAGGTTTTTTGTGACCTCCTTCGCCCTGCCGGGCCTTACGGTGCGATCTTTTGCCGCTCGTGCCTGTTCAGGCTTTTCTCTATTTGTTTGGAGGGATGGAAAATTCCTCGCCTGCCAGCCGATGCCCGTAGCTTCCTTCTCGCAACGGGCACGGCTTGCGCCGCCATTCGGTCGCTACCGGCGCGGGAGACCCAGCCTTTTCGCAGCGGAGCGAGAAAAGGCGCTCCCGTCATCCTTCCTCCCACGCCCCCCATCCCATCCCCAGCGGCTTTTAGCAAGGAAAGAGACGAGGGATGGACGACCTCGCCCCCAAGGCTCCCCGTAAGGAAGAGCGTGCGAATTTTGAACAGCTGTTTAAAAAATGAACACGGTCGGCGTCGGGGTGTACAAATTGTGTGCAGCGAAGGGAGCGTGGAGCGGCCGCCCGCTGTGGCTTCGTGAAGATGTTTTGTTTAATATGTTGAAATTAAATGATAAAATAGTTTTGGCACACGGGTTGCTTAAAAGAGGGCGAAGGCGGCAAGCACGCCGCCCTCCCCAAGGATGACAAAAGAATACAGGTGACAGGATGACGACCCTGATAGTTGCCGCGGCGGTTCTGATGCTGCTGGTCCCTGGAATGAGACAGGCGGCATATCAGCCGCAGGAGCAGCAAGTTTCCGGCCGCCGACAGGACGTTTTCTCAAGGAGCACACCATGCGCAAGATATTGATGATCCCCGTACTCATGGCAGCTATCGCCGGCGGCAGCCTCTTTGCTTCCGAAAGCTTCGCCGCACAGAGCCACGAGACGTATGACAAGATGATGACCTCCTGTTCCGGCTCCATGACCGGCAGCGGCCTGGAAGCGGGCTGGAGAGGCCACGGCGGCCACCACGGCGATGGCCACGGATGCTAAAACTAAAACAGATCTTCCTTCGCGAACAGACGATTTTCCTCAAGGAGCATACAATGAACAAGAAGCTGATGATCCCCGTGTTGATGGCAGTCCTCGCAGGCGGTAGCCTCATGACCACTGAAAGCTTTGCCGGCCCGCATCACGGCGGCCCCCGTCATGGTGACGGCTACGGCTACGGCCCCGGATACGACGGACGCGGCCCGGGCAACGGCCCCTGCTACGGCGGCCCCGGCTATGACGGACCGGATTTCCGCGGCGGCTGCCCCGGCATGGGCTGGGGACACAGGGGCCATCATGGCCACGGATTCGGCTACCGCGCCATGTCGCCCGAACAGCGGGCCGCCTTTGACAAGATCGTCAACGAATACAGCCCGCGCATGGAGCCCCTGCGTGATCAGATCTTCGTGAAGCGGCAGGAACTGCGCGCCCTGCGCAACGCCAGCAATCCCGACGTGAAGCTGGTGCGCCAGACCGCCGAGGAACTGGTCAAGCTGCACAATCAGATGGCCGACCTGCATGATGAGATGATGGACAAGATCTCCAAGGAAGTGGGCTACCCCGACGGGCCCGGCCGTCCCGCCAAGGCTGCCGGGGCTGCCGCCGGAAGCAACCAGCAGTAAGCGAATTCGAGCAAGATAACGCGCAAAGACACGCAGTTCGTGAAACTTCCCGCCAATGGCGGAAAGCATACATCCTCCTCACAGTCGTTCAGTAACCTTCAACCAATGACAACTCCTCCTCACAAGAACAGTAACCTCTAACCGTTGGAACATCCTCCCTCTCTCGCGCAGGCCGCCGTCCCCCCGGCGGCCTGTTGCGTTATGCGGCGGAAGGCCTTGCCCTGTCGCGGGCCTCAGCGATGCACATCTTCCTGCACGTCGGCCGCGCCCAGCAGAGGGGCGGACGGCGCGCCGCCGTCCCCGGCGGCCTCGGCGGGATCCGCCACGGGGCTCACCGCCGCCAGCGTCTGCGCCTCGATGTCCGGGCGGCTGCGCCACTGGGCGAATTTGACGCGCCAGTCGGCAAAGTCATGCGGCGTGCGCTCCAGGATACTTTCCTGCTCCTGCAGCCAGTTGTTGAACAGCTGCAGCCGGAACTGAAAATCCGGGCTGTCCAGCACGGCCGCGGCCGTGCCCTGCGCGATGCTCTTCCCTTCCAGCTCTTCCAGCACGAAGCGGCAGACGGCCTCGCGGGAGTTCTCAAAGCTGGCTTCCCGGCCGTCCACGAGCCGGGCCAGCGGCAGGAGGTGGCTTTCCCGTTCGGCCAGGCGTTGCCGGGCGGCCTCGTCAAGGCGGATCAGCAGCCGCGGCGCGTCGTCCGGGCCTTCCCCCGACACTTCCTCCAGAAAGGAAAAGCGCAGCCAGCTTTCAAACATGACCGCTTCAAGTATGCGTTCCGCCGCATCGGGCATGGAGTCCTTTTCCTGTGTCATACCGTTCTCCCGTAGATGATATGCCCGCAGTGTAGGGAGGGGGCTCCGCCGCCGTCAAGCGGACATGCCCGTCCTCCCGTGCGGGAAGGCCGGCCTGCCGCCTCTGGCAGGTCCGCCGCCTTTATGCTAGCCTGCGCGCATGATCGATTACGCCAAGGCGCTCAACGAGGCGCAGTATGCGGCCGCCACCTGCGGCGACGGCCCGGTGCTGGTGGTGGCCGGCGCGGGCAGCGGCAAGACGCGCACCATCACCTACCGGCTGGCCTGGCTGGCCGAGCAGGGCGTGGCCCCCGAAGCCATGCTGCTGCTGACCTTTACCCGCAAGGCCGCGCAGGAGATGCTGCACCGCGCGGGCCTGCTCTGCGATCACGCGCTGGCCGGGGTGCAGGGCGGCACCTTCCATGCCTTCGCCTACGGCATCCTGCGGCGTTTCCGGCCGGAATGGCTCGGTGAGCGGCCTTTTACGGTCATGGACAGTGCGGACATCACGGCGGCCGTCAAGCATTGCAAGGAGGCGCTGGGCCTGGGCAAGGGGGACAGGGCCTTCCCCAAGACGCAAGCCATCGTGGGCCTGCTGAGCAAGGCCCGCAACAAGGAACTGCCCCTAGCCGAGATCCTCCAGCGGGAGGCCTTCCATCTGCTGCCCTACGCCGACGGCCTGACCGAGCTGGGCCGGCGCTACGACGCCTTCCGGCGGGAGAGCGGCGTCATGGATTATGACGACCTGCTGTTCGAGCTGGAAGCCCTCCTGCGGCAGGATGCGCGGGCCGCGGAGCTGCTGCGCTCGCGCTACCGCCATATCCTGGTGGACGAATATCAGGACACCAACCTCGTGCAGGCCCGCATCGTCCGCCTGCTGGCCGGGCCGGAAGGCGAAGCGCCGGGCAACGTCATGGCCGTGGGCGACGAGGCCCAGTCCATCTACGCCTTTCGCGGGGCCAATGTCCGCAACATCCTGGATTTCCCCAAGCTCTTCCCCGGCGCGCGCATCATCCGGCTGGAGGAGAACTACCGCTCCACCCGGCCCATCCTGGCCGTGGCCAACAATCTGCTGGAACACGCGGCCGAGTCCTTCCGCAAGACGCTCTTCACCCGCCGTGAAGGCGGCGACCCCGTGCGGCTGGTGACGCCCCTGAGCGACAAGTCCCAGGCCCGGCTGGTGGTGGAGCGCATCCGCGAGCTTTTGCAAAGCCATCTGCCGCATGAGATCGCCGTGCTGTTCCGGGCGGGCTTCCATTCCTTCGCGCTGGAGATGGCGCTCAATCAGGCGGGTATCGCCTTCCGCAAGTACGGCGGCCTGCGCTATACCGAGGCCGCCCACGTCAAGGACGTCATCGCCTTTGCGCGCCTGCTGCTCAATCCGCTGGACATGCCGGCCTTTGAGCGGCTGGCGGCCCTGCATGAGGGCATCGGGCCCAAAACGGCGCAAAAGCTCTATGAGGCCGCCGCGTCCGGCGATACCGCCCGCATGGGCAAGGCCTTTGCCCGGCATGCCGCCTTCCGGGCGGACATGGAGTTCATCGAGAGCCTGCGGGCGCGCCCGCAAAGCCCGTCCCTGACCCTTGCCGCCATCCTGGAGCAGTACCGGCCCCTGCTGGAACAACACTATCCCGAGGACTGGCCCCGGCGGCAGCAGGCTCTGGAAGAACTGCTGCAAATGGCGGCCGGATATACGGAGCTGGACCTCTTTCTGGCCGATCTGGCGCTGGAATCCCCGGAAGAAGAGGAAGGCGGCGGCGAGGACCGCATCACCCTTTCCACCATCCACTCGGCCAAGGGGCTGGAGTGGAACGCCGTACTCATCATCGACCTTGTGGAAGACCGCTTCCCTTCGCGGCATGCTCTGGCGCGGCCGGAAGATTTCGAGGAAGAGCGGCGGCTCATGTATGTGGCCTGTACGCGCGCCCGGCAGCAGCTCGACCTCTATGCGCCGGCCACCCTCTACAGCCGCGCCGAGCAGGGCATGACCCATGTGAACCAGAGCCCCTTCCTGCGGGAAATGGGGCCGCAGCTTGCCGAGCAGTGGCTCGAGGGCTTCGGCGGCGGCCTGCGCCGTCGGGAAAGCGGCTGCGGTACGCCTGCGGCAACAGGCGGGCGCAGTCTGTCCGACAGGATTCCTATCGACCTGCCCGGCGAGCTTTCCGGAGGTCTGGCCGGCCCCTCGCGGTCAGCGGCCGGCTCCTTCTGGGGGAAGGAGCGCAGCGCCCCCTCCGTCCTCCCCGGCGGGGAGGACTGTCAGCTGCCGCCGGAAGAGCGTTTTTCCCCCGCGCCTGCCGCGCCTTCCCATGTCGTGGCCGCCGCCGCTCCCGCCGGCGGGACCCGGCTGCCGCAGGGCTACTGCCGTCACCGCATCTTCGGGCGCGGCAAGGTGATCCGCCAGCTGCCGCCGGACAAGGTGCAGGTCAATTTTCCCGGCTTCGGCCTCAAAGTCATTCTTGCGGAATATCTGCTCATGGAGGACGACTAGATGCCCAAACCCGCTTCGTCCGCACTGTCCGAGGACGCCATCCTGCATTTGCTGGCCCGCCATTTTCCGGCCACCCACCCTTCCCTGCTGCTGGGACGCGGCGATGACTGCGCCGTGCTCCGGGGCGGGCAGCCCCTGTGCGTGAGCACGGACCTCTTTCTGGAGGACATGCATTTTCGCCGGGCCTACTTCACGCCGGAGGACATGGGTCACAAGGCGCTGGCCGTCAACATCAGCGACGTGGCGGCCTGCGGCGGGCGGCCGCTGGCCTTCACCCTGGGCCTCGGTCTGCCGGACTATGCGGACATGGACTGGCTGGACCTCTTTTTCCGCGGCATGGCCGCCCTGGCCGGGCGGCACCGCATGGCGCTGGCCGGGGGCGATCTTTCCCGCAGCGACAGGCTGCATATCTGCATCACGGTCTGGGGCGAGCCCCTGAGCGACGGCGCGCCCTTTTTGCTGCGGGGCGGCTCCATGCCCGGCGACTGTCTTTTCCTCGTCGGGCTGCCGGGCCTGGCCCGGGTGGGCCTGCAGGAGATGGAAGCCCGTGGGCGCGCGGCGCTGGAGCACTGGCCCGCCGCCTGCGCCGCGCACTTGCGGCCCGATCCGCAGGTGGATGCCGGGCTCATGCTGGCCCGGGCCGGTCTCAATGCCCGGCCGCCGGCGTTGATGGACCTGTCGGACGGGATCATGCGCGACCTGCCGCGCCTGCTGGGCATAAGCGGCGCCACCGGGGCCGCCCGTACCGAAGGGGCCGGCCTGGGGGCCTCGCTTTTGCTGCCGCAGGGCCTGCTCCACCCTGAAGTGGTGCGCCATGCCCTGCAGGAGGGCAAGAACCCCGTCCATGAGGCCTTGCTCGGCGGGGAGGATTACTGCCTGCTTGGCTCCTGCGCGCCGGACATGCTGCCGGTGCTGCATACGGCCATCCCCAATTTCCACAGCATCGGCGTGGTGACCGACATCCCCGTCATCGAATGCAACAACGAGAATCTTGCCGGCCTGCATGGCTTTGACCATTTTGCGCCGGAAAGGGATTGAACATGCACGCCACTCCCCTGCCGGACATCCCCGCCGCCCTGTGTGACGTCCTGCTGTCCCGCTGTCGTGAGTCCTGGCGCACGGGTGGCCTGCTGGGCTTCAACGGCAATGCCAGCCTGCTCTGGGACAGCCCGGAAGGCCCGCGCGTGCTCATGACCCGTTCCGGCGTCTGCAAGGGCCGCATGAGCGCGGCGGACATCTGCCTGCTGCACCCCGACGGCCGTCTGCTGGCCGGCGGCCCGGCCTCGTCGGAAGGGGCCATGCATCTGGCGGTCTATGCGGCGCGGCCATCCTGCCGGGCCATCCTGCATACCCATCCGCCGCATCTGCTGGCGCTGGGCATACGGCTGGCCGGGCGCATGGAGGATTTTTTGCGGCTGCCGCTGTATGAGTCCGAAGTCTGGCGGGCGCGCCTGGGCGTGGCCCCGGCCTGCGAGCCCGGCACGTCCGAGCTGGCCGAAGGGGTGGCCGAACAGGCGCGGCAGTTCCCCGCCGTCTGGATGAGCGGTCACGGCCTGTGCGCCTGCGGAGAAACGCTCGACGAAGCGCTGGGCCTCACCGAACAGCTCGAACATCTTGCGCAGATACAGATTTTAAGCGGCATCTGAGAAACGAAAGGAGGATGGCCATGTCCACGACAGCTCCCTGCGGGACGGCTCCCCGTACCATGCGGCGCGTGAAGATCACGGTGCTCAAGACGACGCTGGATCATGAACTGGCCGGACAGTACGGCATGCCCGGGCTCGGCCCCTGCCCCATGCATCAGGCCGGACAGACGTTCGTAGCGGATTACGCCAAGCCGGACGGCCTGTGCGACGAGGCCTGGAAGGCCATCTATCAGTATGTGTTCGCTCTGGCCCACGGCGCGGAGAGCGGGCTTTTCTACTACGGCGACTGGATAGACAAGCCCGGCGTGGCCATCGTCTGTTGCAATGACGGCCTGCGGCCGGTCATCTTCAAGCTGGAAGCCACGGATGCGGTCGCCGTGCCCCCCTCTTCCGAGCCGGAAGCGGAGGGTGGAGGTGAATGCCGTTGAGCCGACAGGAGCTCCTGCGTCCGGCCCTGCCCGTGGACTGGCCGGAGCTGGCGGCCCTCTGGCGGCGCAGCGTGGAGGCCACACATCACTTTCTCCAGGCCTCCGATCTTGAGGCCATCGATGCCGCCATGCTGCGCGTCTATCTGCCGGCCATGCGGGAGCTCTGGCTGCTGGAACGGGAAGGCCGGCCGGCCGGGTTCTGGGGCGGCGAGGCCTTGCGGGTGGAGATGCTCTTTGTGGATCCGCCCTTTTTCGGACAAGGCGTCGGCACGGCCCTGCTGCGTCATGCCTGCGCGGGCAAGAGTCGCGTGGAGCTGGACGTCAACGAGCAGAACGCGGGGGCTCGCGCCTTCTACGCCCGGCTGGGCTTCCGGGTCTGCGGCCGCTCGCCGGTGGACAATGACGGCAGGCCGTATCCTCTGCTGCATCTGGTGTGGGAGGACGACGGCAGGCGCAGGAGCTGACGAAAAGGAGGAAGTATGGAAACTTCGCTGCAATTGATCGCCCTGACGGAAGATACCGTGTGTCCGTATTGCCAGACCACAGTCAAAAAGGGATCATGCGTGTGTCCGTCCTGCCACGCGGAACATGCCCGGAAAAGAATCACCTTTTTCCATTATGTGGTGGGTTTGACGACGGCCTTTTGCCTTGTGGCCGCCCTGGTTTTCATCGTCTGCTCCATACTTGCCGCCATCCTTGGCCTGCGGGGCGGAGGGGAAAGCTTCCTGTACCTACTGGGGGTCATCGCCACGCTGGTCATCGGAGGCATCGCCGTCAGGAAAGGCCGTAAGCGGCTCGACGCTTTGGGGACGCCGAACTGGTGGCGGTAGAGTCCGGCGTGGCGGCGACGCAAGGGCTGCGGCCCTGCGGATGGCAGGAGGCGCAAGATCGCTCTCCCGGCGACGTGGCTGAAACGAAGTCCCGC
Source organism: uncultured Desulfovibrio sp. (assembly GCF_944324525.1). Taxonomy (GTDB): domain Bacteria; phylum Desulfobacterota; class Desulfovibrionia; order Desulfovibrionales; family Desulfovibrionaceae; genus Desulfovibrio. The sequence continues at coordinate 8,214 of NZ_CALUWS010000048.1, read as the reverse complement.
AGTCCGGGGCCGCCCTTTGGAGCATATTCAGTTTGAAACGCTTTGCGGTTTAAACATACGGTCTGGTGTTTCGCGGGAAAAACGCGGTTTTTCCGCTTACTTTGGGCCGGGCGGCGCTGGGCTGTCGTCTCGCGTGCCGCCATTTTCAATGCAAAATGTTCTACATGCCGAGCTTAAGCCTTAAAGGAAAAATCCACTTTCCATTTTCCTGAAAGGGTGCTTTGCAGATAAGGCATTCTCCCTGAAAAATATTGTCCTTAAACAGGAAAATTCTTCCCTTACCTGTTGTAAAGCTGTCATGGAGAACTTTATTTCCATATTTTAGTTCTTGTATATCTGAGCCTGTATTCTGTCCCATGTAGTATATGATGCCGTCTTTTTCCCTGTTCGTGTATTTACTGCTTTTTGAGAAGTAAAAAAGAGCAATATTTCCACTTGTCGTTTTTCTTATTCCGCCAGTATATTCACTCATAAAAGAAAAGAAGTTATTTAGCTCTTCATTTTTATATTCCTTCCCTATTTTAAGGACAGGAAGTTTGCTATGTGTATATTCAGTGTCTTTTTCAGTGTTTGAATAAAATGTGCAGCAGAGTCTGAGAGCTTCTTTTTCAATATTACTGTATAATTCTGAATTTTCTTCTCTGGTTAGAAAAATCCCCATTTCATCATTGTTCACTTGGCTATAATCAAAAAGATTCATACTGCCGATCAGCGCATATTTTTCCGTAAGAAAGCATTTAGCATGTAAATTGTCTCTTTTGAATATTTGTGCGCTGATGTTGCTAATTTCAAAGTCTTTTTTGAATACAATTTTTATATCAATATTGTTTTTTGACTTATCAAGTAAAATTGAACGAATTCGTTGGCTCATTTTTATATAGGGTGAAATAATGATGATGCTTTTTTCTGCCTCCTTGAACATTTTTTCAAGATAGTAGCCAATTTCCGCTGTTGTAACAAAAAGCGGCCCACGTTCACGAGAAGAAAAAAGATTGTCAAAGAATGCCATAACTGACCTCTAAAAAGGACTTTTTGTAGGGTGTCGGAAAACTGTTGATAAATTTTAAAATAAATAAAAATATATATTTTTGCAAGTATGAGGATCTGACAGCCGCATCACAGCGAAGGGTGCGGGCACAGCGCCGTGCCTTGATTATATGAGGTGTGCAGGAAGGGCAGACTGAAATATGCCGGGACAATGCCGTGCCGTCAGGCAGTTGTAGTCCCGTAAGTGTGCGGCGCAGGGACGAGCCTCGCGCCCCCGGGTGCGTGGGTCAGCACTCGCTTTGCGGCGGCAGATGGAGCAGGCGCTCCAGTTCGGCCAGGGTGGCCGCGCCGTTCAGTCCCTGCCTGCGGGAGAGTTCCGGCAGGTTTTCCACCGCATCGCAGGGCCGCACATAGAGCGGTTCCACATCGGCGGCAAAATAATCGCCGTGTCGCGCCAGCAGGCAGAGGGCTTCCTGCGTGGGCTGGATCAGGCGCGGCAGCGCGGCCAGATCATGACGTTCGTCCAGCGGGGCGAACAGCGCGTTGCGCGCCAGCGCGCTGCCGCAGATCAGCGGCAGCCCGGCCCGGCTGTTCGCCGGTTCGTGCCCCGCCCTGTCCGCCACGGCGGCGTTGACGGCCTCCAGCGCCTCGGCCGGCGGCAGGAGGCGCACTTCCGCCGTGGCGTAGGCCGGGATGACCGGCCCGTACGCCATGAACGACTGATAGTGCACGAGATTGCGCCGGGCATGGGTGAGCACATGCACCTGCCCGCCCCAGAGCATGCCCCGCGCCATGACGGCCGAGGTGGCCAGCGCCTGCATGTAATCCAACCCGGCCAGACGGGCCTTCCCGGCCCGGCGCAGGGCGGCCGCGGTGGCCAGCACCAGCCGGATGCCGGTAAAGGAACCCGGTCCCCGGACGCAGGCGATGCGGCGCAGGTCGGACGGCCGCAGCCCCAGCCGTTGCAGCATGTCCGCCAGCGCGGGCGCCAGTATCTCCGTGGCGCGCTCCGGCCTGTGCCATTCCTGCGAGGCCAGCGGGCGGCCGTCGTCGGTCAGGATGATCTGCAGGGCCCCTTCGGCCGCGTTGAGGATGAGTTCCGCTCCGGTACCGCTCATGCCCTACCCCGTGATGATGCGGACGATGTCGTTATACGTTGCCAGCAGCATGAGGCAGACCAGCAGGGCGAGGCCCACGCGCATGCCCCACTCCTGCACCTTTTCGTGCACGGGCCGCCGGAAGATCATCTCGATGAGGCAGAACAGCACCGTACCGCCGTCCAGGATCGGGATGGGCAGCAGGTTCAGGATGGCCAGATTGATGCTGATGAGGGCCGCCAGCCCCAGTACGCCGGCCAGCCCCTGCTGGGCCTGTTCGCCCACGAGCTGGGCAATCATGATGGGCCCGCCCACCTGATCCAGCGGCACCACCCGCTGCACCAGCTTGAGGAAGCTCTCCGCCGTCAGCTCGACCATGCCCCAGGTCTGCCGCGCGCCGGCCAGCGCCGCCTGCGCGAAGCTCAGGTCTTCATAGCGCATGTTGCCGCTTACGCTGATGCCGATGAGCCAGGCGTTTTCCTGTTCGCCGAAAATGGTGGTGCGCATGGCGCGCTTGGGCGTCAGGGTGAGGCGCAGCTCCTCGCCGGTCTCCGGCAGGCCGGACTGCAGCTCGCCCGAAGCCGTGGGCACGGGGCGCAGCACATGCAGGGTCACGGGCTGGCCGTTGCTCGCGCCGATGGCGTCGGCCATGCTCTGCCAGTCCGGTGTTTCCGCCTCATTGACGCGCAGGATGAGGTCGCCGCGCTGCAGACCGGCGGCCGCGGCGGGGCTGTCCGCCACGACGCTGCCCACCTGCGGCAGCATGACGGCCTGTCCCCAGCCGAGGCAGAGCGTCCAGCAGATCAGCCAGGCCAGCAGCACATTGGCCAGCGGGCCGGCGGCGGCCACGGTGAGGCGCTGCCAGGCGGGCCGGCCTGAGAAGCTTTCCTGCTGGGTGAAGCCTTCAGGCAGTTCGCTGTCGTCGTTTTCGCCCACCAGGGCCACATAGCCGCCCAGAGGCACCAGCGACAGGGCGTATTCCGTCTTGCCGCGTTTTATCCTGATCAGTTTGGGGCCGAAGCCCAGCGAAAAGGTGGTCACGCCCATTCCCAGGGCGCGGGCCGCCAGAAAATGGCCGAGTTCATGGAAAAAGATGAGGCCGCCCAGAACGACGACGGCGGCAATGATGGTCAGCAGCATATCAGGCTCCGTCACGCGCCAGCGCATGCACCAGCGCGCGGCTTTGGGTGTCGAGTTTTTCTATCCGTTCCACAAAAGTAGCCACTTCCGCGCGAAGGGCAAGGTCATCCCCTTCGGGAGCGGTCAATTTTCCGCACAGCGGCGCATGGCCGGGCGCGGTGGCGGCATGACGCCGCATGGCTTCATCGATGAAGCGGGTGATGTCGGTGAAGGCGCAGCGTCCGGCAAGGAAGAGCTCCACCGCGGCCTCATTGGCGGCGTTCATGACCACGCACAGGCCGCCGCGCTCGCTGAGGGCCCGCCGGGCAAAGGTGAGCGCCGGGAAACGCTCCGTGTCGGGATGCCGGAACTCCAGCGCCGGAGAGGCCGCCAGATCCAGCGGCGGGACGCCGCAGTCCAGCGTATGCGGCCAGAGCAGGCAGTGCGCCAGCGGCAGCCGCATGTCCGCCGTGCCGATCTGGGCCAGCAGGCTGCCGTCCCGCAGCTGCACGAGCGAATGGACCAGCGACTGCGGATGCACCAGCACGTCGATGCGGTCCACCGGCACGCCGTAAAGGTGAAAGGCCTCCACCACTTCCAGCGCTTTGTTCATCATGCTGGCCGAATCGATGCTGATCTTGGCGCCCATGACCCAATTGGGATGATCAAGGGCCTGCTCGCGCGTGACGTGCCGCAGTTCCTCAAGACTGCGATCCCGGAAGGGGCCGCCGGAGGCGGTCAGCACGAGGCGCGCCACCTCCTGATCCCGCGCCGCCAGGCACTGGAAGATGGCGTTATGCTCCGAGTCCACCGGCAGGATGGACGCGCCGGTACGGGCGCAGACCTGGCGCAGCAGCTCGCCCGCCAGCACCAGGGATTCCTTGTTGGCAAGGCAGATGACCTTGCCGGACAGCGCGGCCGCCAGCGTGCCTTCCAGGCCCGCCGCCCCCACCTGTGCGGAAAGGACGGTGTCCGCTTCCGGCAGGGAGGCCGCCGCGGCGTAGCCCTGCGGGCCCACGAGGATTTCCGGCTGGTAATCCGCGGGCAGGAGCGAGCGCAGGTCATAGGCCGATTCTTCGTCCAGCACGGCCAGCAGCCGGGGACGGTAGCGGCGGGCCTGACGGGCCAGCATGTCCACATTGCGCGCGCAGGAGAGCGCCAGGATGCGGAATCGCTGCGGGTGGCAGTCCACCACGCCCAGCGCATTGCGGCCTATGGAGCCGGTGGAGCCGAGGATGACGAGATCATGCCGCTCCCTGTGCTGCCATTCCAGCGAGGGAGCTGCGGAAATGTAACGGATCGCCGGGCCTTCGCATCCCGGCCAGCAGTTGGACATAGCGTTTCACCTTGCCGCGCTGGGCGGCTGTTCTTGCGGTATCGCGGAGCCTGACAAAGAGAGGTGGGCTTCCGTAGGAAAACGAGCGGCAGGCAGTTCGTCAGACGGCCGAAAACGATACGGACAGGTGTCCGGGCGGCTATGCGGCAGCCCGGGCCTGTCCGTATCGTTCATGTCGTGACCGTCGCGCGGCACGGCGCTGCCGGCCTCAGAAAAAGAAAAACCACTGATCCACCACGGCAAACATGGGCATGGCAAAAAGCACGCTGTCCGCCCTGTCCAGCACGCCGCCGTGCCCGGGCAGCAGATGCCCGGAGTCCTTGACGTTGACCGAACGCTTGAGCGCGGACTCGAAGAGATCGCCCACCTGGGCAAAAGCATTGATGGCTATGCCCAGCAGGCCGAAGGCGAACCAGCTGGCCGAGCCGAAGCAGGCCCCGTAAATGATGCAGAAAAGCGTGCAGGCCACAAGGCTGCCCACCGCCCCTTCGGAGCTCTTGTTGGGGCTGACGCGGGGCCAGAGCTTGTGATGCCCGAAGCGCGTGCCCACAAAGTAGGCGGCGGTATCGGAGATGGCCACGGCCGCCAGCACGAAGAACAGCTTGACCGAGGACAGATAGGTGGCGGGCAGCAGCAGCAACGGCACATAGGCAAGCCCGGCCATGAAGATGCCGCTGGACGAGAAGGCGTCCTCCTCGATGACGTCCCAGCGGAAAAGGAAGCTCATGGAGGCCAGCACGAAGCCCGCCCCCAGGCAGACCAGCGCGTCCTGCGGCCGGTGCATCCAGCTCAGGATGAGCATGCCCCAGCCCAGCGCGATGGCGCAAAGGCGGCTGGGGATGCGGCCGCGCGGCCCCCAGAACAGGGTGAAGAATTCCCAGAGGCCCAGGGCGCACACGATGAGGATGACGAACAGCAAGGGCCAGCCGCGTACGGCCAGCACGGCGATGATGAGCGCACCCAGAATGAGGCCGGTCAGGGTACGGCGAATGTCGGTGGCATGGTCAACAGGCATCGATCTGCTCCTGCGTTTTCCCGAAACGGCGAGACCGCCCGGTAAAGGCCCGCAGCGCCTCGTGCAGCGCCTCGACGCCGAAATCGGGCCACGCCACGGGAGTGAAGTAGAATTCGCTGTAGGCGCACTGGAACAGCAGATAGTTGCTCAGGCGCTGTTCGCCGCTGGTGCGCACCAGCAGGTCAGGGTCCGGCTGACCGGCCGTGTAGAGGTAGTCCGCAAAGCGTTCTTCGCTGTAGTCGCCGGGGGCAAGGCCGGCTTCGGCCATGCGGCGCGCGGCGCGCACGATCTCCGCCCGGCCGCCGTAGTTGAGCGCCAGATTGAGCGTCATGCTGCGGCAGTGGGCGGTACGGCTCATGCCGTGGCGCAGAGCGGTACGCTGCGGCAGCGGCAGGCCGTCCACATCGCCCAGCACCACGAGGCGGATATCCTCGCGTTCCATGCGCGGGATCTCCTTGCCCAGAAATTCGAGCAGCAGGCTGAACAGGGCGGACACTTCGGCCTTGGGGCGGTTCCAGTTCTCGCTGGAAAAAGCGTAGAGCGTCAGATGGGGGATGCCCAGCCTGCGGCATTCGGTCACGACCGTCCGCACGGCTTCCGCCCCGGCCTTGTGGCCCTCAACGCGAGCAAGGCCGCGAGCCTGCGCCCAGCGGCCGTTACCGTCCATGATAATGGCAAGATGTCGGGGGAGGTGGGAAAATTGCTGTTCCATATGAGCGTAAGCGGCTGTTGGGCCGGAGTGTTCCCTGTTGCCGGAGTCTGGGCGCGGACGAAAGGCCGGGCGGAAAGCATCCTGCGTCAGCGCAACGGACGGGCGCGCCGTCATCCACGGCAAAAACGCCCGTCCGCTCCGCCCGCTGTCGTGCCCGCCCTCGGGCAACGCACCCGGGGCCGGGCTCAGGACGCATCATCCCGCTCGCGGCAACGCTGCCTTTTTCCGCATGGCGGCGCTTGGGAGAAGACCGGCTCACGGCCGGTACGGGCCCTCCCCGGCGATCTGCGAAAAAATGCGGCCTTTCCCGGGCGGCATCCGCAGGCGTCCTGACGTTAGATGTCCATGATCTCTTTTTCCTTGGCCGCGCACTTCTTGTCCACTTCGCCGACGAACTTGTCCGTCAGCTTCTGCACGTCGGCCTCGGCCTTCTTCTGCTCGTCTTCGGTGATGGTCTTGTCCTTCTCCAGCTTTTTCAGGCTGTCGTTGGCGTCGCGGCGCACATTGCGCACCGCCACCTTGGCCTCTTCGCCGTACTTGCGGGAGACCTTCACCAGCTCCTTGCGGCGCTCTTCCGTGAGCGGCGGGATGCTGATGCGGATGATCTTGCCGTCGTTGACCGGCGTGAGGCCCAGGTCGGACTTGAGGATGGCCTTCTCCACCACGGCGATGCCGCCCTTGTCCCAGGGCTGGATGGTGATGGTGCGGCTGTCCGGCACGGCCACGGAAGCCATCTGGGAGATGGGCGTGGGCGTGCCGTAGTAGTCGGCCTTGATGCCGTCCACCAGCGAGGTGGAGGCCCGGCCCGTGCGCAGCTTGGAAAATTCACGCTCCAGCGCGCTCATGGCTTTTTCCATGCGGTCTTCGGTATCCAGCAGGATCGTTTCGATATCCATTGAAAACTCCTGAAAGGCTGTTCTGTATGTTGGCGTGTGTTTCGTCTTGCGCCGCCGGTACCGCAGCGCCGCTATCCCCCTCTGCGGCAGGCCCGTTCACGGCAGCCTGTCCGGCGGGGAAGCCAGGTCAGCAGTCGTGGACGATGGTCCCCACAGGCTCGCCAAGCACCGCCCGGCGGATGTCGCCGCCGAACATGCGGCAGACGATGATGGGGACGTTGTTGTCCCGCACCAGAGCAAAGGCCGCCGCGTCCATGACGCCCAGATGACGGGACAGGGTCTCGTCATAACTGATGCTGTCGAACTTCACGGCGTCGCTGTGCTTGGCGGGGTCCTTGTCGTAGATGCCGTCCACCTTGGTGGCCTTGATGATGGCGTCGCACTTCAGTTCCATACCGCGCAGGGCCGCCGTGGTGTCCGTGGTGAAATAGGGATTGCCCGTGCCCGCGGCACAGATGACCACCCTTCCCTTTTCCAGATGCCGCAGGGCCCGGCGGCGGATGAAGGGCTCGCAGACCTGCTGCATGTCGATGGCCGAGAGCACCCGCGTGGGGAAGCCCTGCTTCTCCAGCCGGTCCTGCACCGCCAGCGCATTGAGCACCGTGGCCAGCATGCCCATGTAGTCCGCGGAGGAACGCTCCATGCCCTTGGCCGAGCCGGAAAGTCCCCGAAAGATGTTGCCGCCGCCAATGACCAGCGCCAGCTCCACGCCCATTTCCAGCAGCCCGCCGATCTCGTCGCAGATAGCCGCGACGGTATCGGGATCGATGCCGGTCTTGTGTTCGCCGGCCAGCGCTTCGCCGCTCAGCTTGAGCAGTACGCGCCTGTATTTCAGATTCGCCATGTGGACCGCCTTTGTTGTGGTTGATGCGTTTTCGGGCAAAGTTGCGTCAGCTTAGCAGAATCGCCGTACATCTCAAAGCGTTTTTGCCTCCCCTCCCTCGCCCGGCGGGAGAGGCGTGCCTTTGGCAGGATCCGTGCGGGGGGAAGGAAGGGGGGGGGCAAGGGGGTAGGGGCGCGGGCTGTCCACCCCCCACCCCCGTCGCCCGCCG
>NZ_CALUWS010000047.1 GCF_944324525.1 uncultured Desulfovibrio sp. | reverse complement strand
GGGGAACCCCTCCGCCGGCGCGGGAGGGGTTCCCCTTCCCCCCAAGCCCCCCATCCCTTCCCCAGCGCGCTTTTACCGGGGAACGTGTCAGAGACACGGGGCAACCTCGCCCCCCAAGGAGGCGGAGCGTACAGGGCCAAATCCATAGTGTCTATTAAAACATTTTCCGTTTGAGACGCTTCGCGTTTCCAACGGCACGGCCTGTCGTTTTCCCGAAAAAACGCGGGGGTTTCCGCTTACTTTTGTTTGGCGGCACTGTGCCGCTGTCTTACATTTAGCCTATGCAAGGGAAAAACGTTCACAAATAATTTGCAAGATTTGTGTTTACCACCCCTGAATGACGCCGGCGTCCGTCCCCTCTTCCTTTTTCCGCGCCGGCCCGCCCCTTCCTTCTCCCCCTGCCCGAGGCCTGACGTCTCTTTCGTCTTGACATTTCGCGCGGCCTATGTTTCGAGCCATACTCGGATATCCGTTCCCTGTATCATGCGAAAACGTCAGGAGGTTCCATGATCGGCCCCATCATCGACAGCGGATGCCTGCTCGCCGGCGGGCTGGCTGGAGCGTACAGCTCCCACCTCGTTCCCAAACGCATCAAGGAGAGCCTGCCGCCCATCTTTGGCGTGGTCACCCTGTGCATGGGCATGACGCTGGTGAACAAAGTGGCGGCCATGCCCGTCGTCGTGGCGGCGCTTCTGCTGGGCACGCTGCTCGGAGAACTCTTCTTTGCCGAGAGGCTCCTGTCCGCCATCATCAAAAAGCTCCTTCTGGCGACACGCCGCCGGGACATGCCGGTGGACGAGGCCACGGTCCTCAGCCTCGTCACCCTCGTTTCCGCCTTCTGCTTCGGGAGCATGGGCATTTTCGGCGCCGTCACCGAAGCCATCACCGGCAAGCCGGACATCCTGCTGGCAAAGGCGGTGCTGGACATTTTCAGCGGTCTGCTGTTCGGGGCCGTCTTTGGCGGGATCGTGGGCTGCATCGCTCTGCCGCAGTTTGCGGTCCTGGCCCTCTGCTACCTGTGCGGCAACTTCTGCGCCCCGTTCATGACGCCCCCCCTGCTGGGCGACTTCACCGCCTGCGGCGGGGTCATCTTTGCGGCCACGAGCCTGCGGATGTGCGGCATCCGCATGTTTCCGGTCATCAACATGCTGCCCGCCCTGCTCCTTGCGCCGCCTCTTTCCCTGCTCTGGCAGCATATTTTCGGCGCATGAGCGTTTTGCCCCGGCAAAAGGCATACGTGAGGCGGCGACACAGCGCCGTCCGGCCCAACGTGAGCGAATAAAACGCATTTTTTTCACGAAACGACAGGACGTATGGTTTGGGATGCAAAGCGTTTCAAGCTGAAAATGTTCATGCGCGCCCTTTTGGCGAGAAGCGGAGGACCGGCGTCCGACAGCACCCGTAAAAAAGGACGGCCCGGCGATACGCCGTCCGTCCTTTTCCCGGGCCGCTGCCGCATCCCGCTTCATGCACGGGGCGGCTTCTGCATCGTCGTGCGGGCGGAAAGCCCCTCGCCGGGCCGCAGCAGGTTCGTCAGCGTGGCGACCATGCCCGCCACGTCGCCCACATTGGCCGGGATGATGGTGGTCGTGCCGGTCTTGGCCAGTTCACCGAACTTTTCCACATAGGCCTCGGCAAGACGCAGCTGGGCCGCCGCCACGCCGCCGTCGGCCTCGAGACGCCGCGCCACGGAATCCAGACCGTCGGCCGTGGCCTGCGCCACGGTGCGGATCTGCGCGGCTTCCCCTTCCGCCTTGTTGATCATGGCCTGCTTGAGGCCTTCCGATTCGGCAATGGCGGCCGCCTTGGCGCCTTCGGCCAGATTGATCCGGGACTGCATGTCCCCTTCGGACTGGGCGATGGCCGCGCGCTTTTCGCGTTCGGCGCGCATCTGCTTCTCCATGGCTTCCATCACCGAGGCAGGAGGCGTGATGTCGCGTATCTCATAGCGCAACACCTTGACGCCCCAGGCGGCGGTAGCATCGTCGAGCGCCTCCACCACTTCCTGATTGATGCGGGAGCGCTCCTCAAAGGTCTTGTCCATCTCCAGCTTGCCGATGGCCGAACGCAGGGCCGTTTGCGCCAGCTGGATAGCGCCCCACTCGTAATCCGAGATGCCGTAGGCGGATTTTTCGGGCGAGAGCACCTGCAGGAACAGCACGCCGTCGATGCTCACGCTCACATTGTCGCGGGTGATGCAGGTCTGTTCGGGCACGTCCAAAACCTGCTCCTTGAGGGAACGCCGGTAGGCGATGCGGTCAAAAAACGGCACCAGCACATGGAAGCCGGCATGCAGCACGCCGCGAAACTTGCCGAGCCGCTCGACGATGAAAGCGGATTGGGTAGGCACGATGGCCACGCAACGGCTCAGGACCATAACGACAAGGATCAGTATCGCCCCGGAAACGAGCCAGGACATGCTAGAATCATCCATCACGCTTTCTCCTTTCTGAAGAAACTGACGATCATCCCGCAGACCGGGAAGAGCCGTCCGCGACACGGGCGGCCACCCGCAGCATCAGCCCGTCCTGCGGCAAAGCGCCTTGAACGATGACGGGCGTCCCCGCGGGCAGGGACTCCTCCGGCCCCTCAGCCACGGCCCGCCAGAAAGAACCGCCGACCTCCACCACGCCGGGCTGCAGCGGGGAGATGGCTTCGCGCACGCACCCCTGCTGCCCGATCAAGGGATGTTCGACCTCCTCGCCGGCGGGGATCGCCCTGCCGCTGAACAGCCCGCGCCACCAGCCGCGGAGCAGCGCCAAGCTCAGCAGGGACATAACGGCAAAACACGCCATCTGCCAGACCAGCTGATCCACCAACAGCGCAAGCAGACAGCTCGCCAGGGCCCCGAGGCCGAAAAAAAGGAAAACGCCCGCCGGAACGGCAGCTTCCACCGCGCCGAGCAGCAGCGCGGCTATCAGCCAGTACAACGGATCCATGCCCCCTCCCGCGACGACCTTTCAGCGCGTTTTGCCTTGGGAATAAGGAAAACTCGCCGCCCGGCCCCATGTGAACGGAAAATCCGCGCTTTTTCCGCGAAACGACGGGCCGTATGGTTAGAAACGCGAAACGTTACGAACTGAATGCCCTATTGCTGCATATCGAAGAAAATACGCCTTGTCCATATGATGGCGGCCCTCCGCCGCCCGCATCGCCGGCGCATCACGGCTGATCTCCCGTTCCGTGCCGGGCGGCGCTGCCGGCCAAAACCATAACGAAAAAGGCCGTTGCCTTCGATACGGCAACGGCCTTTGAAATCTGGTGCCGAAGGGGAGACTCGAACTCCCACTCCCTTGCGAGAACTAGACCCTGAACCTAGCGTGTCTACCAATTCCACCACTTCGGCGCGAGAAAGAACATAGCGAAAACGGTGACCTCTGGCAAGCTTTTTTTGCCAATTTTTTTGGCGCTCCTTTTTGCGCCGAAAAAACGCCTTTTGTGCGGTCTGGCGGCAGGCACGACTTCTTGCCGGGCCGCTTGCCTGCCGCTGAAAAATGCTGAGGGATACGAGCAGCGGGATAACTTGCCGGATGACGGAAAAGAGCTTGACCAAAAAACTAGCTTAATAGATTGTATGGCCATATGCTTTGCCGCTGCTGACGGCACACCGTCTACCAGGAGGAAAGGATGTCGATCTCGGTCTACAGGCTCAAGCCGGCTTTCGTCGCTCTGCTGCGCCCGTTCGCCCGCGGTCTGGCCGCCGCCGGAGTGACCGCCAATCAGGTGACGGCGGCCGCTTGCCTGCTCTCCCTTCTCTATGCCGCCCTGCTCGCCTGCTTCCCCGACGCCCCCCTGCTGTGGGGACTTCTTCCCGTCTGCCTGTTCCTGCGCATGGCGCTCAATGCCCTTGACGGCATCCTGGCTCGTGAATACCGGCAGCAAAGCCGCCTCGGCGCGCTGCTCAACGAAATGGGCGACGTGGTGGCCGATGCCGCGCTTTTCGCTCCGCTGGCCCTGCTTCCCGGCGTTCCCGCGGCGCTCGTGGCCTGCGTCATCTGGCTTGCGCTGCTGACGGAATTTGCCGGCTTGCTGGGCCCGCTCATCGGCGCTTCCCGGCGCTATGACGGCCCCTGCGGCAAGAGCGACCGTGCGCTGCTGCTCGGCCTGGCGGGCCTGCTGCCGGCCTTGCCTCTCCCCGACGGCTGGCAGGCGAGCCATATCCTCACCGCCGGGCTTTGCCTCTGCGCGGCGCTCATGCTCTGGACGGTCTTCAACCGCCTGCGCGCGGCCCTTGCGGAGTCCGACGCATGAATGCCCTGTCCGTGGCGCTGGCCCTTGTCGGTCTTCTCATCGGCCTGGCCTGGCTGCTTGCCGGCCTTCTGTTGCCGGAGGGCTCGCCTTCCCGAGCGGAGATCCTGTCGCGCATCAGGACGTGGGGAGTCATCTTTCTCTTCCTGCTGCCCGTCCTGCTCGCGCCTTCTCCCTGGCCGTATGTGCTGCTCGGTCTGGTGAGCTTTCTGGCCTTCAAGGAATTCATCACGCTGACGCCTGCCCGGCGTCAGGACAGGTGGGCCTTCCTCTGGGCCTATATCGCCATCCCCTTGCAATATCTCTGGGCGGGAATACGCTGGTACGGCATGTTCATCATCTTCATCCCGGTCTACCTGTTCCTCTTCCTGCCGGTCCGGATGGTGCTGGCGGGGCATCCCAAGGGCTTTTTGCGCGCCACGGCCACGCTGCACTGGGGACTCATGACCACCGTCTACAGCCTCAGCCATATGGCCTTCCTGCTGTCGCTGCCGGACAGGACAGGGCCGCACGGGACGGTCACCGGCGCGTCCATGCTCTTCCTCCTGCTCTTTCTCACCGAGATCAACGACGTCGCCCAGTTCCTCTGGGGGAAGGCCCTGGGCAGGCATGCCGTGCTGCCGCTGGTCAGCCCCCGCAAGACCTGGGAAGGTCTGCTGGGCGGCATAGGCACCACCGCGGCGGCGGCCGTGCTGCTGGGTCCGCTGTTCAGCCCGCTCACGCCGCTCCGCGCCCTTGGGGCGGGACTGCTCATCGGCATCTGCGGCTTTTTGGGAGATGTCGTCATGAGCGCCGTCAAGCGGGACGTGGGCGTCAAGGATTCCGGCACGCTCCTGCCTGGTCATGGCGGCATCCTTGACCGGCTCGACTCCCTGACCTTCACCGCGCCCCTCTTTTTCCATCTGATCTTCTACCTTTATTATTGAGCATGGACGCGCTTTGCCGAACACTCTTTGCTCTTGCCGTCCGCATCGTGACGGTGTTCTGGCTGGGCTACAGCCTGCGCGGCGCGGAGCACCTGCCCCGGCGCGGCCCGGCCATCGTCATCGCCAATCACAACAGCCACCTGGACGCCCTGATCCTGTTCAGCCTCTTTCCCATCGGCCTTGCTCCGTCCATCAGCATCGCCGCGGCGGCCGACTATTTCTTCTCCGGCAGCGTACGCCGTTTCCTGGCGGAACGCTTCGCCGGACTGGTGCCCATCGCACGTCACGGCGGCAGGGATCCGCTGGGCCCGGCGGCCGCCGCCCTGCAGCGGGGGAATGTCCTCATCCTTTTTCCCGAAGGCACGCGCGGCGCTCCGGACGTCATGGGCGACATCAAACCCGGCCTGCGCCATCTGGCGCGCCGCTTCCCGCGTGTGCCGGTCTGTCCGGTCTATCTGCACGGGCCGGGGCGCTCCCTGCCCAAGGGATGCCGGATCCCCGTGCCGATCTTTATCGACATCTGCGCCGGCGCTCCCTTTTTCCCCACCACGGACAGGGAGGCCTTCCCCCGGCAGATACGCAGCCTTTTTGAGAACCTTCGCGCGCAGACGCTCGCCGGACTTGCCGACCCGCAGGACGACGATGACGGATACGCATGATCCCGAACAGGAGCCATCATGACGACATCGACGACATCCCCGCGTCAGGCCGTCTTCCGAACCTTCGCCGCCTCTGACGGCACAGAGCTTTTTTACCGCCACTGGCCGGCCCCGACCCCGCCGGAGGACGGCTCCGAACGGGCCGTCGTCATGCTGCACCGAGGCCATGAGCACTCGGGACGGATGGAGCATATCGTCCAGGAACTGGGGCTGGATCGCTTCCATTTTTTTGCCTGGGATGCGCGCGGGCACGGCCAGTCCCCCGGCAGGCGCGGCGACGCGCCGGATATCGAGACCCTCGTGCGGGATGTGGACGGATTCGTCCGGCACATCGCCGCCGCGCACGGCATCCCGCCGGAAAACATGATCGTGCTGGCCCAGAGCGTCGGCGCGGTGCTTGCCGCCGCCTGGGCGCATGATTACGCGCCGCCGGTACGCGGCCTCATCCTCGGCTCCCCGGCCTTCAGGATAAAGCTGTATGTGCCCTTTGCCCGGCAGGCCATCGCGCTTCGCCTGAAGCTGTGCGGCAACTTTTTCGTCAATTCCTACGTCAAGGCCGGCCTGCTGACCCATGATCAGGAGCGCGCCGCCTCCTTCAGGGCGGATCCGCTGATCAGCCGCGCCGTCTCCGCACGCCTGCTCACAGGGCTGCATGCCTTGTCCGAACGCATCGTCGCGGACGCCTCGGCCATTGCCGTTCCCGTACAGCTCTTCATCTCGGGCAGTGACGTGGTCGTCCGGCACGGGCCGCAGCACCGTTTTTACGAGGCCCTCCCGCATCCGCTCAGCGAGCGTCACGTCCTGCCGGGATTCTTCCACGATACGTTTGGCGAGCGGGACCGCGACCAGGCCTTCGCGGCCATGCGCGCCTTCATCGACAGCGTTTTCGCGCCGCCTCGGGAGCGCGGCACGAGCCGCCTGCCCGCTCCCGTCCGTTCCGCCCTGCTCTGGGCGGACAGGGTGGGGCCGTCGGCCCGTACCTACAGACGACTGGAAGCGCCGCTCCCCCTCAGCTCGCTCCGGGGACTGGGCTTCCGCCTGCTGCGTCGATTGCTGCCGCTGGCGGCCCCGCTCTCGCCCGGCCTGAAGCTGGGGCGGGATACCGGCTTCGATTCCGGCGCCACGCTGGATTACGTCTACCGCAACACTGTCGGCGGCCGTACGGCGCCGGGTCGCCTGCTGGACGGGATCTACCTGAACAGTCCCGGCTGGACGGGCATCCGCCGCCGCAAGGAACTGGTGGAAGAACTGCTGGAGCTTGCCGCGCGCCGCCTCCGCACGGAAGGGCTGCCGGTGCGCATCCTGGACATCGCCGCCGGACATGGCCGCTATGTGCTGGACATGCTGGAAAAGATCGGCCCGGACGGCTGGGATGAGGCACTGCTGCGGGACATCGACCCGCACAATGTGGAGATGGCGAGGCGGCGCGCTACGGAACGCGGCCTTGCCGGCAGGGTGCGCTGCGTCACGGGCGACGCCTTTGACGCCGCCGGTCTCGCGGCGATCCGTCCACGGCCGACGCTGGTCGTGGTCTCCGGCCTGTACGAGCTTTTTCCCGACAACGGGCCGGTGCTGGCCTCCCTGCAGGGACTGGCGGCGGCCGTGGCGGACGTCGGCTATCTTGTCTACACCAACCAGCCGTGGCATCCGCAGCAGGAGCTCATCGCCCGCGTGCTGACCAGCCACCGGGGCGGCAGACCGTGGATCATGCGCTGCCGTTCGCAGACCGAAATGGACAGTCTCGCGGCGGAGGCCGGGTTCATCAAGACCGATCAGCGCATGGAGACGCAGGGGATATTCTCCGTCGCCCTGGCCCGACGCATGTCCGCCCAGAGCGTCGATGCCCAAAACGCCGATACCCGGGACGACGACGCCGGAGACGACGACAAGCTTGGGGATAGCAGGGCGTCCTTGCCGGCCTGACGCCGCGCGCCCGCGTCGCGCTCTTCCCGCTTACGAGCGTTTTCCGTTTGAAACGCTTCACGTTTCAAACCATACGGCCCGTCGTTGCGCGGGAAAAAACGCGGGCATTCCGCCTGCCTTGGACCGGGCGACGCTGTGCCGCCGCCGCGTGTCCTGCTTTTTCAAAGGCGGGATGCCCTAAAAAAACAGCCGGAACCCCTGAGGATTCCGGCTGCTGCTTTCCACTGGTGCCGAAGGGGAGACTCGAACTCCCACTCCCTTGCGAGAACTAGACCCTGAACCTAGCGTGTCTACCAATTCCACCACTTCGGCGCGAGAAATACCATAGCCGGAGACAGCCCCCTTGGCAAGCCTTTTTTTCATCCTTTGCCGTTTTTCCGCAAAATTTTCTGTAACCATCTTGAAAAGCAGACAGATTTTATCCTTTGCCTTTCACGGCGGCCCGCACTAGCATGAAAAGCGATCCCGCCCATTACAGGAGACCCCGTATGGCCAATGATTTTCAGCACTATTTCCGCCTCTGGGAGGCGAACTTCCCCCAGCGACGGGACGTCCGCTGGGCGGACGGCTATCTGCACAACGCCTATTGCGCGGACTGCCGCTACTGCTGCGGGCCGCAGGATTCCGCCACGCCCTTTCCCATGCCGCTGCTGCCCGCGCAATGCCATGCGCATCTGGAAGACGACTTTTATCTGCTCGATCCCACGACGCCTTGTCTGGATGACCGGGGCTGCAAGTCCTGTGGGCCGCAGGGCTGCCGCCTGCCGCGACCGCGACGGCCCATCGCCTGCGGCCTCTTCCCCATCGTCCTTGTCCATGACGCCCTCCATCTCTATCAATGCTGTCCCGCCGCCCTGCACCTGCCGCTGCGGGAATGGGTGCATCTGGGGGAACAGGCGCGCGACTGGCTGCTGACCTTTGCGCCTGCCGACCGGCAGCGGCTGTGCCTCTCGCTTTCCCCGGAAACGCTGGCGGAAAATTATATCGACCTCCATCTTGCCTTGTCGGACAAGTAGTAAGGACATCCGGCAGCCCCATCCCCGGGCGGACAGACTCCGACCGCACGCGGTGTCCGTCCCCAGCTCACCACGCTTCCACACGACGCTTTCCTGCGACTTTTTTGACGCGGGAAAGCGTATTTTTGTTTTTGGGGCGCATTTCTCCCTGTGAAACAGAGACAAAGCGGAAGAAACCTGCTACATTTTTCTCAAAGGAGGATACCCGCCCATAGCGTAGCGGCGCAATCATCGTCACCGGGCACACAGCACCACATTTCCCCTGCTTGCGCATCATACCGACAGGACACTTTCACCCTTCAAGGATGTGACCCATGCAGTTTCTCTTTGATCGTCCCGCCTGTCAGAATCTTCGCAAATCGCTTCGGCGTGAATGGCTGGAGACGAACGGGCTTGGCGATTATGCTTCAAGTACGCTGGTTTGTTGCCATACCCGCAAATATCATGGTTTGTTCGTTACGGAGCTGGCCCGTCCGGCAGGCCGGCATGTGCTGCTCTCCACCCTGGAAGAATCCTTGCTCATGGCCGACAGGGAATTTTTCTTCTCCTGCCGCAAGCATCCGGGCGTCTATTATCCTCGCGGCCATGAGTACATGCAGTCGGCCGGGCTGGGCTGCCTTCCCCGCTTCCGCTACCGCTTCGGCGACGTGTTCGTCACGCGCGAGCTCATGTTCCTACCCGGCCGCCATGTCCTGCTCATCCGCTATGAGGCTGCCGTCACCAGCCCGGAGACGCCCCCCCTGACCCTGCGCCTCAAACCCTTGCTGGCCTGCCGCAACATGCACGCCGTCCGGCACGCCGGCGGTTCGCCCGCCGCTGCCGCTTCCCCCACCCTGTTCGGCGTGAGCGTCCAGCCGGATCCCGCCCTGCCGCCGCTTTTCCTGCAGGTGGACGGCGCATCCGTCTTCCGCTCCGCGCCGGACTGGTATTATGCCGTCGAATATCTGGCCGAGCAGGAACGCGGCTTCGATTTTCAGGAAGACCTGCTCATGCCCGGCGTCTTCGATATCGCCCTTGAGCCCGGGAAGCCCGTCTACTTCACCGCCGCCACGGAGAGCCTGCAGCGCGAGCATGCGCGCCATGCCCTTGATGCCCTCTGGCAGGCCGAGCAAGAACGGCGTCTTGCGGCGGAAGAAGCGGCGCGGACCCTGCAGGGGCAATTATGCCGGGAGGGGGAACGCTTCCTCTGCCGGACGCCCTCCCTTGCGCCGGCGGAGACTCCCTCCGCCCTTCCGGACGCCGTGGTGGCCGGGTATCACTGGTTCGGGGCCTGGGGGCGGGACACGCTCATCGCCCTGCCCGGCCTGACCTTCTTTGCCGGCCGGCGGGAAGCGGGCGAGCACATCCTTGCCTGCCTGGGCGCCGCCGTCAAAGACGGCCTCGTCCCCAACGTCTTTTCCCCGGACGGCAACCATGCCTACAACTGCGTGGATGCCTCGCTCTGGTATGTCTGGGCCGTACAGATGCTGCTCAAGACCGCTCCGGACCGGCTCGATTTCGTCAAGCGCCACTGCTGGCCGGCCATCCGCGCCATCATCGAGGCTTACCGCGGCGGCAAGGCCCCTCACGTCACCCCCGACGCCGAAGGCTTCCTGAACGTGGGGGACGCCACCACCCAGCTCACCTGGATGGATGCGGCCGTGCACGGCCGTCCCGTCACTCCCCGGCACGGACAGCCCGTGGAGATCAGCGCCCTCTGGTTCAATGCGCTGGCCTTCGCCGACGATCTGGCCCGCCGTCTCGACATCGCCCACTGGCAGGACAGCCGGGAGCAGCGCGCCCGCATGCGGCTGGTCTTCCAGCATCGCCACTGGATCAGCGATCCCCTTGGCGATTATCTGGCCGACGTCTGGCGCGAAGGGGAGCAGGACAGGCGGGTACGGCCCAATCAGCTCTTTGCGGTCTCCCTGCCCTATCCCATCCTGGAAGAGGACGCGTACGCAAGCGTGGTCTCCCGCGTGCGCCAATGCCTGCTGACGCCCTACGGCCTGCGCACGCTGGCCCCCAGCGCAGCGGAATACCGGCCGCTCTATGAAGGCGGCCCGGAATCCCGCGACAGCGCCTATCATCAGGGCACGGTCTGGCCGTGGTTGCTGGGCGCGTACGGGGATGCCCTGCTGCGTGCCGCCTGGGACGAGGAGGGGGCCGTGCGGGATACCCTGCAGACCCTCACGCCCCTTTTCAGCCGCCACCTGCGGGAGGCCGGCATCGGCAGCCTGTCGGAGATCTTCGACGGCGACCCGCCGCATCTGCCGGACGGCTGCATAGCGCAAGCCTGGAGCGTGGCCGAATGCCTGCGCCTGCTCGTCACCCTGCAAAAGGCCGCCCCGGGATGCTATGCCCGCTGGGAGAGCCAGCTCACGCAAGGAGAATAGACCATGCGCGTGCTCATGTTCGGTTGGGAATTCCCTCCCTTCAAGAGCGGCGGCCTCGGCACGGCCTGCAAGGGCATGGCCTCGGCGCTGGCCGCCAGGGGGACCGGCGTCGTCTTCGTGCTGCCGCGCACCGGCCACAGGCAGCCGCAGGAGACGGAACCGGGCCTCACCCTGCTTTCCGCCTCCGGCACACGCCTGCATGGCGGCCTTGCCCGCGTCCGCCATGCGGGGCCGGCCCGGGGGGAACGTCGCTTCGTGACGGGAAACGAATGGTACGCTCTGGATGCGGCCTTGCGCCGGATCTGGGAGCACAGGCTGCATCTGGAATATATCGACTCCCCCCTGCACCCCTATCTGACGGAGGAAGGCTACCTGCGCGAATACGGCCAGTGGGCCGCGCGGGACCGGCTGACGGCGGGCAAGCGCGCGCAACGCTCCATCCTGCATGAAGCGGGGATGGACCGGCTGCCGGGGGACGCCGCTTCGGCTGACGTGCCGCGCCCGGACAGGGAGATCCTGCTGCACGGCGGCTACGGGCAGGACCTCATGCAGGAGGTGCGGCGCTATGCCTGCGCTGCGGCCGCCATTGCCCGCCGCACGCCCTGCGACGTCATCCATGCCCATGACTGGATGACCTATCCGGCGGGCATGCTGGCCAAACAGCTTACCGGCAAGCCGCTGGTCGTCCATATCCATGCGCTGGAATCCGACCGCAGCGGGCACAACGTCAATCAGGCCATCGCCGATCTGGAACGGGCGGGCATGGAGGCGGCCGACAAGGTCATCGCCGTCAGCCATTACACCAAACAGCTCGTCATGCGGGATTACGGCATACCGGAGGACAAGATCGTGGTCGTCCACAATGCCGTGTCCCGCAGCGACATCACCCGAACCTATCCCCTGCCGCCGCTGTGCGCCCACGAAAAGCGCGTGCTCTTCATGGGACGCATCACCTACCAGAAAGGGCCGGACTACTTTGTGGAGGCCGCCCGCCTGGTGCTGGACCGCCTGCCGCATACCCGCTTCATCATGGCCGGCAGCGGCGACATGCTGCCGCACATGGTACGCCGCGTAGGCCAGTTGCGCATGGGCAGCCGCTTCCATTTCACGGGCTTCCTCAAAAACGAAGACGTGGACCGCATGTACGCCATGAGCGACGTCTACGTCATGCCCAGCGTTTCCGAACCTTTCGGCATCGCGCCGCTGGAAGCCATGGCCTACGACGTGCCGGTCATCGTGTCCCGTCAGTCGGGCGTGGTGGAGGTGCTGCGCAACGCCATCCGGGTGGACTTCTGGGATGTGCGCGAAATGGCCAACAAGATCTGCGCGCTGCTCACCTATCCCGTGCTGGCCGCGGAAGAGGTGCGCAACTGCCGTGAGGAACTGAAGCATATCCGTTGGGAAAATGCCGCCGGCAAGATACGAGCCGTCTACGATAGCCTTGTGACAGGGAGGAACTGATCATGGCCGCCGTCTGCTTCTACTTTCAGGTGCATCAGCCCTACCGCCTGCGCCATTACACCTTTTTCGACATCGGCGCGGACGCCTTTTACGAAGATGAGAACGCCAATTGCGACATCCTCCTCAAGGTCGCGCGCAAATGCTATCTGCCCATGAATGCCCTGCTGCTCTCCCTGATCCGCCGGCATGAGGGACGCTTCAAGGTGAGCTTTTCCCTTTCCGGCACGGCGCTGGATCAGTTCGTGGCCTACGCGCCGGAGCTCATCCAGAGCTACCGGGAGCTCGTCGCCACCGGCTGCGTGGAGCTGCTGTCCGAGACCTACAACCACTCCCTTGCCTTCCTCTATTCGCCGGAAGAATTCCGGGAGCAGGTGCGCCTGCATGACGACCGCATCGAAGAGCTTTTCGGCGTCCGTCCCACGGTCTTCCGCAATACGGAGCTCATTTACAACAACGCGCTG
Organism: uncultured Desulfovibrio sp.; assembly: GCF_944324525.1. Taxonomy (GTDB): domain Bacteria; phylum Desulfobacterota; class Desulfovibrionia; order Desulfovibrionales; family Desulfovibrionaceae; genus Desulfovibrio. The sequence goes on along the minus strand of NZ_CALUWS010000047.1, from coordinate 7,937 downwards.
GCCCGCGCCGTGGAAGACATGGGCTATGCCGCCATCCTGGCCGAAGGCGCGGACCATGTGCTGGGCTGGCGCAGCCCCAACTATGTGTACCGGCCGGCGGGCTGCGGCAGGCTGAAACTCCTGCTCAAGAACTACCGCCTTTCCGACGACATCGCCTTTCGCTTCTCGGACCGCAACTGGCCCGAATTCCCGCTGACCGCGGAAAAATTCGCGCACTGGGCCGGGACGGCCGCCCTTTCGGGCGATCTCATCAATCTGTTCATGGATTACGAGACCTTCGGCGAGCACCAGTGGGAGGCTTCCGGGATCTTCCAGTTCATGGAGGCCCTGCCCGACCGGCTCCTGCGCCTGCCGGGCTTCCGCTTCGTCACGCCGTCTGAAGCGGCGGCGGAACACGAGCCCGTGGCCGAGCTGGACGTGCACAACTTCATGTCCTGGGCCGATGCCGAACGCGACCTCACAGCCTGGCTGGGCAACGACATGCAGCATGACGCCATCGAGACCGTCTACCGCATGGAGGAACGCGTCAAGGCCCGACGGGACGACGGCCTGCTGCGCACCTGGCGCAGGCTGCAGACATCGGATCATTTCTATTACATGTGCACCAAGTGGTTCGCGGACGGAGACGTGCACAGCTACTTCAATCCCTACGGTTCACCCTATGACGCCTACATCAATTACATGAACGTCATGGCGGACTTTGCCCTGCGGCTTGACGGCGCATCAAGGCTGGGCCACTCTGTGGGAATGCCGCCCCGCACGGACACGCACCGTCCTGCCGGCCACCTCGACTGAACCCCAACCAAAGGACGAGCAGATGGATCATGATTTGCGCAAAAGCCTGCTGTTTGAAGTCAGCTGGGAAGTCTGCAACAAGGTAGGCGGCATCCATACCGTCGTCAGCAGCAAAGCGCTGGCCGCCGTCGCCGCCTTTGGCGACAACTATTTCCTGCTCGGTCCCGACCTGGGCGACAATGCCGGATTCGAGCCCTCGGACGAGCCCTGCTGGCAGCAGCTGCGCCCGCTCCTCGAGCAACGCAACCTTGCCTGCCGCTTCGGCCGCTGGAACATCCCCGGCCGGCCCAAGGTCATCCTGGTGGGCTTCCGGGAGCGCTACAATCAGGGCCAGCTGCTCTACGCCCTCTGGAACCGCTTCGGCGTGGACTCCATCTCCGGCGGCTGGGACTATGTGGAACCGGTCATGTTCAGCACGGCCTGCGGCGAAGTCATCGAGATCGCCGCCAAAGCGCTGGCCGAAACGGAAGGCGGGCCCGTGCTGGCCCATTTCCACGAATGGATGTGCGGCGGCGGCCTGCTCCATCTGCGGCAGCACGCGCCTTCCGTGGGCACGGTGTTCACCACCCATGCCACCATGCTGGGACGGGCCATGTCCGGGGCGGGCTTCGACATCTACAAGCAGATGAAGCAGATCAATCCCAAGCGGGAAGCCGACTCCTACAACATCACGGCCAAGCATTCCATGGAGTCGGCCTCGGCCCGGGAAGCGGACTGCTTCACCACCGTCAGCCGCATCACCGCCGACGAGGCCGCCCATTTCCTGGGCCGCGTGCCGGACGTCATCACCACCAACGGCATCGACCTTGCGCCCATCCCCGACTTCGCGGCGGACCGCAGCCGGCCGCGGCGCGCCCGCGGCAAGGTGCTGGAGGCCGCCCGCCGCCTGCTGCGCCGTCCCTTGCCGGACGATACCCGCATCTTCATGATCTCCGGCCGGTATGAGCATCACAACAAGGGCATAGACCTCTTCCTCGACGCGCTGGGGCAGGTCAACAAGGACCTGGCCAAATCGCAGACCTGCCTGCTGGCCCTGTGCGCCGTCATGGGCGGACACAGCGGCGTCAATCCCGACGCCGTGAGCGGGGATGCGGACAAGAAGCCCCCTTACGGCCCCCACTGGCTGAGCAGCCACTACGTCTACAATCCCGCGCAGGACCCCATCATCACCTCCTGTCTGCGGCTGGGACTGGACAATGGCCCGGAGGACCGCGTTCAGGTCATCTTTGTTCCCGCCCTGCTCAACGGCGAGGACGGTTTCCTCAACATGCCCTATGACGAGGTGCTCAACGCCTGCGATCTGGGCGTCTTCCCCTCCTGGTACGAACCGTGGGGCTATACGCCGCAGGAGAGCGCCGCCCATGCCGTGCCCACCATCACCTCGGATCTGGCCGGATTCGGCCTCTGGGTGCGGGAACAGAAACTGCTGGGACACGGCGTGGACATCATCAACCGCAGCCAGCCCAGTTATGAAAGCAGCGTCGCCGCCCTGCGGGATCTGCTGCTGGAAAACGCCTCCCTTTCCGACGACGACCTGCAAAAGCGGCGTGCGGAAGCTCGCCGGCTCAGCACCCGCTGCACCTGGCAGGACTTTTTCGCGTACTACCGGGAGGCCTATGCCCAGGCGCTGGAAAAGGCCGCCCAGCGTGCGCCGCGCGAACAGCAGGGGCAGCAGTCCCTGACCCGCGTGCTGGAAGCAGCCATGTCCGCCACGCCGACCCTGCACAGCTTCTCCGTGGCCGCACGCCTGCCCGCTCCCATCGCCCGGCTGCGGGAACTGGCCCATAACCTCTGGTGGTGCTGGCATCCCGAATGCCATCCGCTTTTTGAACAGCTCGATCCCGACCGCTGGCGGGAAAGCGGCCATAATCCCGTCATGGTGGTGGAGCGAGCCGATCAGGTCCGCCTGCAGGCGCTGGCGGAAAATGCCGACTACCTCCGTCTCTACGAGCGGACCCTTGCGGCCTTTGACGCCTACATGGCCGAGCCCTGCGTGGACTACGGCGACCTTTCCCCCGAACATCCCCTTGCCTACTTTTCCACGGAATACGGCCTGAGCGAATGCCTGCCCATCTATTCCGGCGGGCTGGGCGTCCTTTCCGGCGACCATCTCAAGTCCTCCAGCGATCTCAACATACCGCTGGTCGGCGTGGGCCTGCTGTATAAATACGGCTATTTCCGCCAGCGTCTCGATGCGGGAGGGCGGCAGGTGGCCACCTATGTGCAGAACGACTTTTCTCTGCTGCCCATAGAGCCCGTTCTCGACCCCTACGGCGAACAGCGGGAGATCATGCTCCAGCTTTCGGGACGCCGCCTCTTTGCCGCCATCTGGATGGTGCGTGTGGGCCGGGTGCGCCTCTACCTGCTGGACAGCGATGTCGCCAGGAACACCGACGAGGACCGCAAGATCACCGCCCGCCTCTATGAGGCCGACCGCGACATCCGCCTGCGGCAGGAGCTGCTGCTCGGACGCGGAGGCGTCCGCCTGCTGCGCGAGCTGGGCCTCAAGCCCGCCGCCTATCACATGAACGAAGGGCACTCCGCCTTCCTCATCTGCGAACGGTTGCGCCAGCTCGTCATGGAAAGCGGCCTCAGCGTGGCCGAAGCCGGAGAAGTGGTGCGCGGCAGCACGCTCTTCACCACCCATACGCCCGTGGATGCGGGCAATGAACGCTTCGCGCTGGACCGCATGGAGCCCTATTTCAAGAGCTTCACGCAGATGCTCGGCATCTCCTGGCAGGACTTCGTCCATATGGGCCGCTATGCCAACAGTGCGCGGAACATCTTCGAGATGACGGTACTGGCCCTCAACTATGCCTACCGTTCCAACGGAGTTAGCCAGTTGCACGGGCATGTTTCCCGCCAGATGTGGCGCGAGGGCTGGCCGGGCGTCCCCCCGGCGGAGATCCCCATCGGCCATGTGACCAACGGCGTGCATGTGCCGTCCTATGTGGGCCCGGCCATGCGTCCGCTGCTGGATGGCTGCCTCGGCCCGAACTGGGAAGCCTTGCCGCCCGACGCCCCGCAGTGGGACAGCATTTCGGAGATCCCCGACGATGCCCTCTGGTCAGCCCGGCAAAGCCAGAAAAAGCGGCTCATCGACGCCATACGCAACAGTCTGCCCGCCTTCTGCAAGACGCTCGGCGTGCCGCACGAGACCCAGCGGCAGATGACGCAGCGCCTGTCCCCGGCCTCGCTGGTCATCGGTTTTGCGCGGCGCTTTGCCCCCTACAAGCGCGCCAATCTGCTCTTTGCCGACATGGGCCGCCTGCTGCGTCTGCTGGGGCAGCAGAACCGCCCGATCATCTTCGTCTTTGCGGGCAAAGCCCATCCGGCCGATACGCAGGGCAACGACATCCTGCAGGAGATCGTCCGCAAGGCAGTTTCCCCTGAGCTGGCGGGCAAGGTCTTCTTCCTGCCGGATTATGACCTTGCGACCTCCCGCCTGCTGGTGCAGGGCTGCGACGTCTGGCTCAATACGCCGCGGCGTCCCTACGAGGCCAGCGGCACCAGCGGGCAGAAAGTGCCCGTCAACGGCGGCATCAACCTCAGCGTCTCGGACGGCTGGTGGTGCGAAGGCTATCTTGGCGACAACGGCTGGACCATCGGCGCCGCCGCAGGCCCGGACAACTCGCCGGAACAATGCGATTACGATGACGCCGAAAGCCTGTACAGCCTGCTGGAAGAGGAGGTCGTGCCCCTGTACTTTGCGCGTGACGCCCAGGGCTTGCCCGCCCAGTGGCTGCACATGGTGCGGCGCTCGCTGCAAAGCCTCGTGGCCCGCTACAGCTCGCAGCGCATGGTCAGCGATTATATGCAGGATTACTATCTGCCCGCCGCCGTACGCGGCAGGGAACTGGAAAAGGACAATTTCGCACTGGCCCGCCGCCTTGCCGCCTGGAAAGCCGGCGTGGCCGGACGCTTCGCCAGCGTGCGCATGGATACCATCCGCATCGACGGTCTTGGCGGCGACGACGCCTCGGCCGATCAGATGAAGGTCAGCGTGCGGCTCCACCCCGGCGACATGCTTGCGGAAGAACTGCTGGTGCAGCTCGTGGCCGGCCCCGGCGACGGCGCCAACTTCATCGGCAGGCCCGATACGGTGACCCTGCATCCTCGCAAGGAAGGATCAGGGGAGATGCTGCTGTATGAGGGAGCCTATACGCCTTCCCACAACGGGCTGCACATGTACGGCGTGCGCGTCATGCCTGTTACGAAGGGACTGGATTCCCCGCTGGAAACGCACCTCGTTCTCTGGGGCTGAGCCCGACAGACCGCCGCGACGGCAACGCATACGCGGGGAGATCTTCCCGATCTCCCCGCGTTTTTCTGGCCGTGCCGCCCCCTCGCGTTTTGCCTTTTTCCAAGGCTGAACGGCCTATCCTTCCCGCCCCCGGTCTGCCGGGGACAGCATGGCCGCCGCCAGCCAGGCCGCTCCCCACAGACCGCTCAGCTCCGTTGCGTACCGCCGCAGGGGGATGCGCTCAAGCACACGCAAACGGGGAGCGCAGAAAAAGGCCTTGATGAAGGCGGGGTGGCTCGGCAATTCAGGATGCCGTTTCACCATCCCCCCGGTCAGGTACAGTCCGCCGTAACACAGCGTAGACAGGGCCCACTGCGCGCACACCCGCCCCATGAAGCGGGCATACCAGCGCAGGGTCTCGCCTTCATGCTCCAGATGGCGGGCCGCCCCCTGCGGATCCAGCTCCTCGCCGCTCAAGTAGGCATGCAGGCAGGCAAGGCCCCGGCCGGACACCACATCATCCCCGGTCACCCAGTCTCGACCGAAACGTCTGGCGGCAAAGGCCGAAAAATCCGCCTCATCCCGTCCGATGAAGGGAAAGGGCGCGTGCCCGAATTCCGCCGCGAACGCACGGCGTCCCTTGTCCGGCCCGCTCCCCCTCAGCGGGACGAGCTGCGCCGCGCCCAGTCCCGTACCCGCGCCCAGCACGGCCTGGACGCCGTCCGGCACAGGCTCAGGCCCAAAAACGGGACGCGCCTGCTTGCCCACCTCGGTCAGGCAGGCATAGGCCTCGCAAACAAAGTCATTGGCCAGACGGCAGGGGCACGGCTGACCGCCTCCCTCATCCCATTCCGTCAGATCAAGCCGTACATCGGCATTGCTCGTCGTGGCATGCAGCGGATCGAGCACCGGCCCCGCCACACCGACGACAAGGGAGGACAGCTCCTTTGCCGCCATCCCCACGGATGCCTCCCATTGCTCACGCAAGGAAGCAATATCCTTCACCAGAGACGTTTTCCCCGTCGCGGCCCGCTCAAGGCGCAGGCCGCCCTGCTCATCCTGCGTGAACAGGCCGTAGCGGGTATGCGTTCCCCCAAGATCAACAGCGCCAAGCAAGGGCATACTCTTCCTCCCGTTCCACACGTTGGACAAAATCAGCAGCACACAGGACAAACAACTCGTGTGGCATGTGCTCGCTCCGGTATTCCTTATGATAACTGCCGCACTTGCGCATCTTCAAGCGTTGCGCCACAGCGCGCGAAGCCGTATTCCCCACCTTGATACAGGCAAAAATCTCCGACAGGCGCAACGATCCAAAGCCGAAACGCAGACAGGCCCGTGCCGCCTCCGTGGCATAGCCTTTCCCCCAGTGCCGCCGCGCCAGCATATAGCCCACTTCGGGAACGTACAAATCCTGCGGGCCGGATTCACGGAGGAATCCGGGCAAAGGCCCTGTTGCCGTCGGGGCAAAACCGGCAGCCACAGACACCAACGAATTAACGGCCTGACATGACTGCATGGTCAACCCGCATTGACCGATCAGCTCCCCAGTGGCACGCAAAACGATGACCAGCGCCCCGAAGCCGGGGGTAGTATAGCGCGACTGCTGGCGGGCGATCCAGTCGCGAACTTCCCCATCTGAAAAGGTATGGCCCCAGGCCCGCATGACCTCGGCATCCTGCAAATAGCGGCAAAGGGCCGGAAAATCGCTTTCTTCCATAGGCCGTAGAAGACAACGAGGAGTGGTTATCTCAACCATGAGAACTCCTTTCTCACGCATCCGGCATCCCAAGAGCAAGGCTACGGTACTCCTGTCCCCAACACGCACACTTGCCGGCTCTGCCCAAAGCAACCGAACGGCAGGACGCGACATGCCACCATATCAGCGCCGAGCCCACAAGGCAGAACAGCAGCCTTGCGATCATCGTGCCCTCCATCCACGTCATAATGCGTTTTCCCTGCCGCTGACAACAGCTACCCGCAGCCTTATCCTGCCACTGATCACTCAGCGAACATAACCTTACCCAAGGTTGCAACGACAAGCCTTAACAACATTCAGCAACGACCCGGACACCGTACCGTCATCCAACTACACCCAAGACAATATACCCCAGCCGCTGGGCAGAGGCCGTACCTGCACCGCAAAAGAAAGCACCTCATCGCCTCACAATCGCGAAAAGGAGAAACGCCCGCATCAGCTCACCGCGCTTGCCAGCCACTCAGACACAGCGCACGGAATCATCAAAGGAAAGCCTTTTACCCAGCCTCCTGGCATAGCGACTCTCCCCATACGTCCCAACGCCCCCACACCCTGCTTACAGGCGTAAGCGCGGCATGGGCGGAGGAGATCGCCGCCCCGCAGGGGCGGAAGCTCCGACGCCGCCCGAACGCTCGTCACGCGCCATGCGCGGGACAGCGGAAGGGCGATGCCCAATGCCGCGCGGCAGGGAGGAGGAAGGGGGGACTCCCTGAGCAGATTTACAGATCGTCACGGTTGGCTGCCCTAACGCGGGGTTGGGGGTCGTAGGGGGTAAGGGGCTGCGCAAGCCCCTTATCCCCTGCCCCATCTCTGCTGTCGATGCCCGTAAGGCTCCTGCGTCGCCTAATGGGCACGGCCCTTTCGGGCCGTCATTCGGTCGCCCGCCGGGAGGCGACCACGCCCGGATGCCGGGCAGCATCCGCGGGCCAGCGGAAGAAAAGGGAGCCATGTTCCAGCGAAAAAATCGATGCCCACGCCAGGGGCAAGCCGAAGCCACAAAGCAGGGCAAAGAAAAAGTATTCCGCAGCGAAAGAGCACGGAAAAGAAAGCAGAAAGGGGAGAAGATAACGTACAGAAAGTTTCGCACATTTAAAAATGGAAGCAGCTCGCCAAGCAGGTTAGGATTTGTTTGCGAAGACC
>NZ_CALUWS010000046.1 GCF_944324525.1 uncultured Desulfovibrio sp. | reverse complement strand
TTTGTTGGTTTGTCTGGTAACTTCCAACTTACCGAATGAGGAAAGGGTGAACAACCTATCGGAACACAACACCTAGACATGGAATATTATACGCTGCGCACAGAGAATGCGCAGACAAAAAAAGTCCGCGCTGTTTCATCACAGCGCGGACTTCTGCGGACTTGAGAGGAATGCACTGGGAGGCCCCCCATGGGCCTCCCGGCGGGCATTTCAGGGCCGAAGAGGCAAGCCCTGAAAGTTGTATTCGACCTTCTTCGGCAGCGCAGCCTAGTCGGCCTGCGTGCGAAGGAAGGCAGGAGTTTCACAATCGCTGTCGCTGTAGAGGAAATCCTCCTGGCCAGGAGCATGGCGCTGCTGGCGGCGACGGTCTCCCTTCATGACAAAGGGGTAATCGCTGCTGTTGGCGTCATACCAGGAACTGATCTCCTCGGTGCGCGACTGATGGCGGATCGGACGCATCTGCGGCTCGGCCTGAGGCTGCTGGCTGTAGACCGGCGGCTGTTCGGCCCGCACGACGCGGCGAGCTTCCGTGCGCACGGCATTGGCCCCGGCCTTGCTGAACGGCGTCACCGTCGCCGGAGCCGCCGGTTTGGCTTCCACGGCCTGCGGCGGCTCAATGCCGGTCGCGATCACCGTGATGCGGATCTCATCCCCCACTTCTTCGTCGAAGACCACACCAAAGATGATGTTGGCATCTTCCGGAGCGGCGTCGGCGATGATGTCGCCGATCTCCTGGATCTCTTCGGCGGAAATGTCCTGCGGAGCCGTGATGTTGTAGAGGACGGCCTTGCAGCTTTCCAGCGAGACGTCTTCGAGCAGAGGACTCATGATGGCCCGCTGCGCGGCTTCTCTGGCGCGGTTTTCGCCGGAGGCCATGCCCGTGCCCATGAGCGCCAGCCCGGATTCGGACATGGTGGTGCGCACGTCGGCAAAGTCAAGATTGATGATGCCTTCCCCGAGGATGACGTCGGAAATGCCCTTGACGGCGTAGTACAGCACCTCATTGGCCCGTTCCAGCATGCGGCTGAACGGTTCCTTCTTGGGCGCGAAGGCCATCAGGCGGTCATTGGGGATGGTGATCAGACAGTCCACATGCTGCTTGAACTCCTCAAGCCCCACTTCGGCCGCGCGTTTGCGCTTGATGCCTTCAAAGGTGAAAGGTTTGGTCACCACGCCGACGGTGAGCGCGCCCAGCTCCTTGGCGGCCTGCGCCACCACGGGCGCGGCGCCCGTGCCCGTGCCGCCGCCCATGCCGGCGGTGACGAAAACCATGTCGGCATCGCCAATGGCTTCACGGATGGCGTTGATGCTCTCCAGCGCGGCTTCACGGCCCACATTGGGGTTGGCCCCAGCGCCAAGGCCGCGCGTCAGGCTTTCGCCGAGCTGCACCTTGAGGGGCGATGTATTTTTATTGAGCGCCTGCACGTCGGTATTGGCGCACACGAATTGAACACCCTTCAGTCCGGAGTCGATCATGTTCTGTACGGCGTTGCCGCCACCGCCACCGACGCCGATAACCTTGAGTTTGGCGCTGCTGGCCAGCGAAGTGTCGATTTCATCCATGATAGACTGAGACATGCTTCCTCTCCTCTTGTGTGTTGCCTGTTTGCCCGCAAATGAAACTGAAAGCTAGGAAATGTCGGAAAACCACTTCTTCATGCGTGCCAGCAGCCCATCGAACATGCTGCTTTCATTGCGCGAAGAGGTGAACTTCTTCTGTCCGCCCATTTCCTTTTCCGCGCCGTAGCACAAGAGCCCCACTGCCGTAGAGAACTTGGGACTGTTGACCACGTCTTTCAGACCACCCACATTGCGCGGATAGCCTATGCGCGTCGGAAGGTTGAAGATCTGCTCGCCCAGCTCCTGACAGCCTTCGATGAGCGACGTCCCGCCCGTTAGGACGACGCCGGCCCCGATGAGATCCTTGTAGCCGGAGCGCACGAGGCTCTGGTCCACGAGGTAGAGGATCTCTTCCATGCGAGGTTCGCAGATCTCCGCCAGTACCTGCCGCGAGAGGCGACGGGATTCCCGCCCGCCCACGCTGGGTACTTCGATATATTCGTCGGCGCGCACCAGATCGGTCAGGGCGCAGCCGTACTTGATCTTGATCTTTTCCGCCGAGGCCACAGGCGTACGCAGCCCGAAGGCGATGTCGTTGGACAGGTTCTGCCCGCCCAGCGCCAGGACGGCCGTATGCTTGATGGCGTCGTTGGCGAAGATGGCGATGTCGGTCGTGCCGCCGCCCAGATCCACCAGCGCCACGCCGATCTCCCGTTCTTCGTCCGTGAGGACGGCCTTGGCCGAGGCGAGGGATTCCAGCGCGATCTCCGAGACTTCAAGCTGGGCCCTGTGGCAGGAGCGCACGATGTTCTGCGCCGAGGAGATGGCCCCGGTGACGATGTGCACCCGCACTTCCAGCCGCACGCCGGCCATACCCAGCGGATCGGCGATGCCGTACTGGTTGTCGACGATATATTCCTGCGGCAGGATGTGGATGACCTCCCGGTCGGCCGGGATGGCCACGGCCCGCGCCGCATCCAGCACGCGTTCGATATCCCGCTGCGTCACTTCGCCGCCCTTGACGGCGATGACCCCGTGGCTGTTGATGCCCATGATATGGCTGCCGGCTATGCCGACATAGACGGAGTTGATCTCGCAGCCCGCCATGAGTTCGGCATCTTCCACTGCCTTGCGCACGGATTGCACCGTCTGCTCGATATTGACGACCACGCCCTTGCGCAGCCCGGTGGAGACACTGTTGCCAATGCCCACCACTTCGATGGTGCCGGACTCGTTGAGCTGGCCCACCACCGCGCAAATCTTGGTCGTTCCGATATCAAGACCGACAATGAGATCAGACTTGTTCATTCCTGCCACCCTGAGATCAACTGCGTACCTTCTGATTCAAAATCACCCACACGTTGCCGTGAACCGCCCGCACATCGCGCACATCCCGCAATTCCTGCCGCCGCGCCAGGTCGCTCAGCGTAGCGCCCAGCCGTGACAGGTTGCCGCTCCAGTCGTCCGTCGCGATGGAAAGGCGCATTTCCCGATCCTCCAGATAGACTTCCACGCCTCGTGCCGGACTCAAGGTCACCGACGCCACGGCCCCCGATTCCACAGGGAGGCTCCCGCTGTTCAGATCCGCCATGAGCCGCTCCAAGTACGGTATGGCGTCCTCTCCGCCGGGCTCCACGGTCAGTGTGGGCAGGGAAAGGAAATTCTCGCTTTCCACCGGAGCGATGATCTCGCCTCGCTCATTGGCGTAATAAAGCTGCCCGTTCCTGTGCACCCAGAAAGACGGCATACGCTCTTTGATGCGGATGATGAAACGATCCGGCAGCAACCGTTTGACGGAGACCTCCTCCACCCAGGGGGTAGCCCGCAGCTTGCGCTCCATTTCGGTGATGCTCACGGAAAGGCTGTTGTCGCCCTCCCGGATACCGCCGTACTTGAGCACCATCTCGCGGGACAGCCGTACATTCCCAGTCACATCTATATGGGTGGTGGCAAAAAATTCGCTCGTCGTCGCCTTGCCGTACAGCCACAGGCTCAGGGCGCAGACTCCAGTCACCACGGCCGTTACAAAAACCAGCAGCACGCACAGGGTCAGCACACTGGCAAAACTGCCTCGCATCAGCGGCAGCTTGGGCAGGGGCAGGCGGATGCTCCGCACTGCCGCCCAGAACGAAACCTTTTCCCTGCGGTAGCTGTTGCGAACCTGTTTCTTCCTCTTCAGCGACAGATTCACGACAAAATCCTGACTTCCGGCTCAAGAACGATGGAAAACCGGCGTTTTACCTCTTCTTCGGCCATCCGCATCAAGTCAAATGCCGCCGGGGCACTCCCCTTGCCCGTATTGACGAGAAAATTCGCATGCAGGGGGGAAAACATCATACCGCCCAGCGACTTGCCGCGAAATCCGGCAGCGTCCAGCAGCTTTCCGGCGGAACGATCAGGAGCGGGATTTTTGTAGACGCATCCGGCGCTCCAGGCGGTCACAGGTTGTTTAGACTTTTTCTCGAAAAACTTGTGACGCATGAGTAAAGAAATGTCACCCTTTGCCTTGCGGGTCAAGCTAAAAGTGCCCGACAACACAAGATAGTCCGCCACTCCGCCAGGCATGCGCATATGCCGGTAACCGTAGGACAGCTGCGTGCCCGCGGCATCCCTGATCTGCACGCCGTCATAAAAGCGTACGCTAGCAAGATGCGGGCCAACCTCGCAGCCAAAGGACCCTGCGTTCATGGCGACAGCGCCGCCGACACTGCCCGGGATGCCGACCAGTCCTTCCAGCCCGCTCAAGCCCCGAACGGCGCAGAAGCGCAACAGTCGCGCCAAAGGCACGGACGCTCCGGCACGGACGAATACCTTGCCGTCATCCTCGCCGACGATCTCAGGCTCGCCTGCTGCCGCATAACGAACGAGGATAACAGGCAAATCGCCCTCGGCCGCCAGGATGTTCGTTCCCGCACCCAGAAAATAGAGCCGTCCGCCCAGTTGTTTGCGCCGCTCATCCAGCAGGAAAACGTCATTTTCCGACTCGATGCATAGTTCGGCAATGGCTTTTCCGCCAAGGCGCATGCTGGTACGTTCGGAAAGAAGCGGAGAAGCCGTTTCACGCATGCGCATTCTCCTCCAGCCAGAGCGGTCCAACACGGGTGATGCTGCCGGCGCCCAGCGTCAGGAGCACATCCCCGGGCTGCAGGAAGCTGGGCAGCTCCCGCACGAGCTCATCCAGCGTCTGAAAATAGGTGACCGGCGTACTGCCCACCTGCCGCATGCCCTGGGCCAGGCTTTCCCCTGAGACGCCGGGGATGGGCTTTTCTCCTGCGGCATAGATCTCCGTCAGCAGCACCTGATCGATGGGGTCGAAGACCTTGCAGAATTCGCCGAAGTGCGCCTGCGTCCTGCTGAAGCGGTGCGGCTGGAAGGCCGCGATGATGCGGCGGCCGGGAAAAACCTGCCGGGCCGTTTCCAGCGTGGCGGCAATTTCCGCAGGATGATGGCCGTAGTCGTCCACAACGGTCACGCCGTTGCGCTCGCCCTTGAATTCGAAGCGACGTCCCACGCCGGCAAAGGCGGCCAGACCATCCGCGCAGCGCGCAAAGGGGATGTCCGCCTTCAGGGCCGTACCGATGGCCGCCAGCGCGTTGAGCACATTGTGATGCCCGGGATGGGGCAGCCGCACCTCGCCCAGGGACGTGCCGTCCAGAAAGACCCCGAAACGGCTGACCGCGCCGCTTTCCCGCATCTCGGCGCGCAGGCGCGCCTCTTCGCTGAAACCGTAGGTCAGCACGGGACGTTTGACCTGCGGCAGCAGGCGGCGCACGCCGGGATCGTCCACACAGACCACGTTGCAGCCGTAAAACGGCACCTTGTTCATGAAGTGGACAAAGGCCTCGTCCAGCGCCTCCTGCGTGCCGTAGTGGTCGAGGTGATCCTCGTCCACATTGGTGACCACATTGATGATGGGGAAAAGGCACAGGAACGAGGCATCCGATTCATCGGCCTCGGCAATGAGATATTCCCCGGTGCCCAGATGGGCATTGGTGCCGTAGACGTTGAGCCTGCCGCCGATGATGACCGTGGGGTCGAGCCCGGCCGCGTCAAAGATGGCGGCGGTGAGCGAGGTGGTCGTGGTCTTGCCGTGCGTGCCGGCGATGGCGATGCCCTGCCGCAGGCGCATGAGCTCGGCCAGCATCTCGGCGCGCGGGATGATGGCGATGTTCCGCCGCCGGGCCTCCATCACTTCGGGATTGTTTTCCGCGATGGCCGTCGATTTGACGAGCACCTGCACGTCGCCCACGTTTTCGGGCGCATGCCCGATGGCGATGTCGGCTCCCAGCGTGCGCAAATGCCTGACCACCGCGGAATCCGACATGTCGGACCCCGAGATCCGGTATCCCTGGCTGAGCAGGACCTCGGCGATGCCGCTCATGCCGGCCCCGCCGATGCCCACCATATGGATGCAGCGCACCCGGTTGTTCATTCCGCTTCGTTCCACGCTCTTTCCTTTATCCGTCGATCCGCCGTCCTGCGGCGGACATATCGTCTTTTCGTCTCAGTCTGGACTGTGTCGCCACATGTTTTGCAAGACACGCTCCGCATGCTCGCGGAACACGCTTCCTCACCGCTCCCTTGCCTTCACACAGCGCGCTGGGAAGGGATGGGAGTTTAAGGGAAGGCGAGAAGGCTTTTTCTCGCTTCCCTATGAAAAGGCTGGGCCTCGCGCGTCGGCGGGATCCCCTCCCCCAGCGCAAGGCGCGCCGGCATCAGCGGCCCCTACGTCCGACACAGCCGTTCCAGCACCTCGCAGACGGCCTCCGCCGCCTGCGGCCGGGCGGCACGGCGGGCGGCCTCGCTCATCCGGCGGCGTTCTTCCGGCGCATCCAGCAACGCGATGACGCTTCTCAGCAACGCCTCTTCCCGCATACGGTCTTCCGCAAGCCAGCGGGCCGCTCCGGCCCTGCTCAGCGCAACGGCATTGCTGCGCTGATGATCGTGCGCCGCCTGCGGAAAGGGCACCAGCACGGCGGGCAGGCCCGCGGCGCACAGTTCCGCCACCGTAGTGGCCCCGGCCCGGCAGAAGGCGACATCCGCCCAGGCATAGGCCGAGGCCATGTCGTCGATGAAGGGGCTGACGCATTCGGCCGCAAAACCGGCGGCGACATAGGCCGCGCGCACGCTCTCGTAATCCGCCTTCCCGGTCTGGTGCCGCACCTCCACCCCGGCTTCCCGCAGCAGGGAGAGCTGCTCCATGACATAAACATTCAGGGCGTGCGCGCCCTGCGAGCCGCCCATGATCAACAGCCGGCGACTGCCGAACTCCCGCGGACGCCTGCCGGCTTCGGCCACGGCCGCCCGTACGGGATTGCCCGTCAGCACGCATTTTTCCGGGGCAAAGCCCTGCGTCCCTTCCAGCGACAGACAGACCGTGCCCGCCAGACGGCCCAACAGGCGATTGCTGGCCCCGGCCACGGCATTCTGCTCATGCAGCACGCAGGGCACGCCGCACAAGCGTGCCGCCAGCAGGGGCGCAAAGGCGGCATAACCGCCGAAGCCCGCCGCCACGTCGGGACGAAAGCGGCGGATCAGGCCCACGGCCCGTCCGCAGGCGGCGCTCATCCTGGCGGCGGCCGCAAGACCGCGCCAGCCCCGCCCGACCAGACCGCGCACCGGCAGGCCCACGAAGTCCACGCCCGCCTGTGCCGCGAGCCGGGCTTCCGGCCCGTACTGCGAGCCCACGAAAAGAAGCTGTGCCTGCGGGTGCCGCCGTCGCACGGCCTCGGCCACAGCCAGGGCCGGGAAGATATGTCCGCCGGTGCCGCCGGTGGTCAGGAGGACTTTTTCCATCCGTCAGCCGTCCTTGAAAAATTGAGCAGCAAGCCCACACAGATGAGCGTCGCCAGCAAGTTACTGCCGCCGTAGCTCACCAGCGGCATGGGCACGCCCTTGGGCGGGGCCACGCCCATGACCACCGCCAGGTTCATGAGACAGCCCATGGCGATGATCACGGTGATGCCAAAGGCCGTGAAGCGGTCGCGCAGTTCCTTCTGTCCCATGATGATGCGGTAACAGCGCCAGAACAGCATGGTGAAAAGCAGCATGACCACGCTCACGCCCACAAAACCCAGCTCCTCGCCCATGACGGCCATGATGAAGTCGTTATGCGCTTCGGGCAGGTAGAACATCTTCTGTTTGCTGGCGCCGACGCCCACCCCGAAAAAGCCCCCCGATCCGAAGGCCAGCAAGGACTGCACAAGGTGGTAGCCCGTATTGGACGGGTCCGCGAAGGGATCGAGGAAGGCCAGCAGACGCCGCAGGCGGTACGGCGAGGCGATGGCCAGCGCCATGGCCCCGGCCACCACCAGCGCCATGGCGAAAAACAGGTAGATGAACCGCGTCCCTCCGGCTACGCACATGAAAAAGAGCAGGCTGGCCAGCACGACCGAGCTGCCGAAATCCGGCTGCAACAGCAGAAGGAAGCAGAACAGGCCGGTCACGGCAAAGGGAGGGATGACCCCCCGGCTGAACGTCTTGATGAGATCCTGCTTGCTGCTCATGAAATACGCCAGATAGAGCGCCATGGAGATCTTCACGAATTCCATGGGCTGGATGGAGATGGGCCCGAGGGGTATCCAGCGGCGCGCGCCGTTGATGGCGGGCGCCAGCGGCGAGAGCGTCAGCAGGAGCAGCAGCAACGACAGGAACAGCGCCGGATACTGAAGCTTGTAGAGCCAGGCGCGCGGCATGAGCGCCGCTCCCCACAGGGCCAGCAGGCCGACGATGGCAAAGGCCACCTGCCGCTTGAAGAAATAATATTTGTCGCCGTTGTCTATCTCCGCCACGATGCCGCTGGCCGAGAGCACCATGATGAGCCCGATGGCAAGGATGATGACCGTCAACGTGAACAGCCACCAGTCGAAGCCTCCCGGAAGGGCCTTTTCGGCCACGCGCGCCAGCACGCTGGCCGCCTTGCTCTCACGGAAACTGTTCTTCTTCATGCCAGGGCACCGACGATGCGTTTGAAGTCCTCGCCGCGCTTCATGTAGTTTTCGTACTGGTCAAAACTGGAGGTGGCGGGGGCCAGCAGCACCACATCGCCCTTGCAGGCGGTGTGGGAGAGCAGGGTCACCGCTTCCTTCAGAGTTTCGTGCCAGTGCATGGGCACGACGTCGCTCCAGGCTTTTTCAAAGACCTCGCGGCTGCCGCCAAACAGGGCCACCTCCTGCACCTTTTCCTGCACGAGGGGGACGAGCGCCGCCAGATCGCCGCCCTTGAACTTGCCGCCGCACAGCAGGCGCACCGGCTGATCGAAGGATTCCAGCGCCACCTTGAGCGCGGCCACGGTGGTGCATTTGGAATCGTTGACGAACAGCACCCCGCGATGGCGGCGGACCCGCTCCAGCCGGTGCGGCAGCGGCCGGAAGGCGGCCACGGCGGCCGCGGCATTGGCCTCGCTCACGCCGAAGAAGCGGCAGGCCAGCCAGGCGGCCTCCACATTGAAATTGTTGTGCGCGCCGAGCAGCTGACAGTCCGCAAAACGCTGCGGACAGTTGGTCGGGATGAAGAGCTGTTGCCGCGCCCGCAGCCGGAAAGCGCCGGAGACCTTGCGCAGCCCCTCGCCCATGATGGCAAGATCCCCCTCTTCCTGACAGCGGAAGATGCGGAACTTGGCCTCCACGTATTCGGCCATGTTCTTGTGATGGTCCAGATGGTTGGGCGAGATGTTGAGGATGATCCCCACGCGCGGGCAGAAGGTCGAGCAGCCCTGCAGCTGGAAGCTGGAAGCCTCCAGCACGAGGACGTCGGCCCGGCGTCCGGCCAGCACGTATTCGGAAAGCGGCGTGCCGATGTTGCCGCCCAGAAAGACGGCATAGCCCTGTTTCTGGAGCATGGCGGCGGCCAGGCTCACGGTGGTGGTCTTGCCGCTCGTGCCGGTCACGGCCAGCACCGGTTCGCCGTCAAGATAGCGCCAGGCCAGCTCCATTTCGGCCATGACTTCGCAATTGGTGCGCGCCGCGTGCGGCCCCATCATCTCCCGCAAGGCGGTCAGCGGCAGGCCGGGGCTGGCCACCACCAGCACGGCATGCTCGAAAAGCTCCGGCGTGTGCTCGCCAAAGAGCACTTCCACCCCGGCGCGCTGCAGGGCGGCCAGCGTGGTCAGATCTATGGCGTTGCGGTTGCGCTCCAGCAGCCGCACCCGGGCCTTTTCCCGGCGCAGCAGTTTTGCCGCGGCAAGGCCGGATCGTCCGGCGCCCACCACGACGGCAAGTTCCCCAGGCTGAATACGACGGCCGCGATTGCGTTCCAAAGCCATAAGCGTTCTCCTCTCCTTTCCCTGCTAGCGCAGCTTGAGGACGGACAGGGCCATGAGCCCCAGCAGGATGGACGTGATCCAGAAGCGGATGATGATCTTCGATTCCGGTACGCCCTTGAGTTCAAAATGATGGTGCAGCGGCGCCATGCGGAAGAGCCGCTTGCCGCCCGTCCAGCGGAAATAGCCCACCTGCATGATGACGGAGAGCGTCTCGGCCACGAACAGGCCGCCCACCACGGCCAGCACCAGCTCCTGCTTGCTCAGCAGGGCCAGATAGCCCAGCACGCCGCCAAGGCTCAGCGAGCCCACATCGCCCATGAAGATCTGCGCCGGATAGGCGTTGAACCATAAAAAGCCCAGTCCGGCCCCCACCAGCGCGCCGCAGAAGACCGTCACCTCTCCCATGCCCGGCACATAGGGCACCAGCAGATAGGAGGCCAAGCGCGCATGGCCGGTGATGTAGATGAAGATGGCAAAGACCACCCCGGCCACGATGCTCGGGCCGATGGCCAGCCCGTCCAGCCCGTCCGTGAGATTGACGGCATTGGAGGCCGCCACCATGACGAACATCCCGAAGGGGATGTAGAAGATCCCCAGATCCGGCGTCCATTCCTTGATGAAGGGGATGGACAGCGTGGTGTTGCAGCGTTCGTCAAGATAGAGGGCCAGCATGGCCAGCAGAGCCACGGCCGCCTGTCCGGCCAGTTTGGCGCGGCCGCTGATGCCCCGGTTCTTGTGGTGGCGCAGCTTGGTCAGATCGTCCCAGAGCCCCACCAGCCCGAAGCCCACAAAGACGAAGAAGGTCTGCCAGATATAGGAATTGCGCAGATCCGCCCAGAGCAGCAGGCTCACCCCGAGACTGAACAGCATCATGATGCCGCCCATGGTGGGCGTACCGGCCTTGCCCGCATGGGCGGCCACATCCTCGTGGATGTACTGGCCGCACTTGAGCCTGCGCAGCCAGGCGATGAAGCGCGGCCCCACCAGCACGGAGATGACCAGGGCCGTCATGAGCGCCGCCAGAGAGCGGAACGAGATGTAGCGGAAGACGTTGAACGCCGACCATTCGTCAGCCAGCGGCACCAGCAGAGAGTAAAACATGCCTCACATCCCCCGCTGTTCCGCCGCATCCTGCAGAGCGGACAGCCATTCTTCCAGCGCATTGCCGCGCGACCCCTTGAACAGCACAAGGCCGCCGCGGCCTGTCCCCTTACCCATGTTCCCCAGGAGCGCGCAAAATTCCCCGGCATCCGCGGGCGCGTGAAACGGCCCCGCATAGCCCCCCCGCTCCAGACCGGCGCGCACGGCTTCCGCCTGCCCGCCCTTCCAGAATATGGCGTCAGGGCGCAGTTCCGCCAGATGGCGGCCCAACCGCTCGTGCTCAGGCGCGGCCAGGTCGCCCAGCTCACGCATCTCGCCCAGCACGGCGATGAAGCTGCCGCCCTCGCCGCAGGCCAGCTCCGCCGCGGCGTCCAGCATGCGCCGCATGGAAAGCGGATTGGCGTTATAGGTATCGTCGATGACGCGCCACGGCCCCACCTGCTTGCGCACGAAGCGCTGCGCGGGCAGTTCCGCCTCGGACAGGCCACGGGCGATGGTCTCCGGCGCAAGACCCAGCAGCGTGGCCGCCGCCGCCACGGCGATGCAGTTCTCCGCGCCGTAGCCGCCCCGGAAGGGAGCCAGCACATCGCAGGCCCTGCCGTCCAGATTCAGGCGATAGCGGCCCCGCTCGCCCTCGCTGCCGGCGGACGTGCCGCCAAACCGCAGGGGGCGGCCCTCGGCGGTGAAATACAGCAGGTCGCCGCGCACGGCACGGGCCTCGCGCACCAGATCGGGATAGTCGGCGCTGATGAGGCAGACGCCGTCCCGCGGCACATAGTGCAGCAGGCGCGCCTTGTGCCAGGCCACGCCGCGCGCGCCCAGCCCCTCGGTATGTCCCGCGCCGGCATTGAGGATGAGCGCCATGTCCGGCCGCACGATCTCGCCCAGCTCGTCCATGTCGCCCTCGTGACTGATGCCCACTTCCATGACCCAGAAGGCCTCGTCGCCGTCGGCGGCCAGCAGGGAGAGCGGCAGACCGATCTGATTGTTCAGATTGGCGGCATTGCGTGCCGTCTTGCCCGCAAGGGCCAGCGTCTGGGCCAGCAATTCCTTGACCGTGGTCTTGCCGGCCGTGCCGGTGACGGCGATGACCTTGACCCCCGCGCAACGGTCACGCCACAGCGCCGCCATGCGGCCCAGGGCCTTCACGGCATCCTCCGCCCGCAGATACGGGACCTGCAGTCCGGCGGGCATGGCCTGCGGCGCACGCGTCCCCAGGATGGCCGTTGCCCCGGCTTCCTGCGCCTTCAGGGCATAATCGTGCCCGTCCACATGCTCGCCCGCCAGACAGACGAAGAGCGTCCCCGGCCGTACGGCGCGGCTGTCCGTCGCCACGGCGGTCATTTCGCGGTCATCTTCCGGCGCGAGCGCGCAGCCGGCGGCCGCGGCCAGTTCACTCAGTCTTAGGCGCACCCCAGTATCTCCCGTACCACTTCCTGATCGCTGTAGTGGTGCTTGACGCCCTGGATGATCTGATAATCCTCATGCCCCTTGCCCGCGATGAGCAGTGCATCCTGCGGGCCCAGCATCTCAAGGGCCTTGCGCGTGGCCGTGCGGCGGTCCACTTCCACCAGCACCTCCCGCGCTTCCTTCAGCCCGGGCAGCACATCCTGCAGGATGGCTTCCGGGTCTTCAAAGCGCGGATTGTCCGAGGTGAGGACGGCCACGTCCGCGTAGCGGGCCACGGCTTCGCCCATGCGGGGACGCTTGCCGCGATCCCGGTTGCCGCCGCAGCCGAAGACCGCCAGGATCCGCCGAAAGCCCGCCCCGCGCAGGGCCTGCAACACATTGACCAGCGCATCCGGCGTATGGGCGTAATCCACGAAAACATTGAGCCCGCGCGGGTTCTCCACCCGCTCAAGACGGCCGGGCACGCCGCGAAAACCCGCCAGCGCCTGCAAGGAGGCCTGCGGCAGCCCCAGCTCCAGGGCCAGTGCCTGTACCCCCAGAAGATTGAGGGCGTTGAACTGCCCCACCAGCGGCGAACGCAGCTCCCAGCTCTCTCCTTCCAGCGACATGCGCAGATGCAGGCCGTCCGTGCCGGAATGCAGGATCTCCCCCTGCAGATGCCGCCGTCCGTCCGTGGCCGCGTGCAGCCCGTAGGAAAGGGCGGCGGGACAGTCCGCCAGCAGGCGGCGTCCCCAGGCATCGTCCGCATTGACGGCAAGGGCCTTGTCCTGCGCGGGCAGTTCGCGGAACAGCCGGGCTTTTGCCGCAAAGTACCGTTCCATGTCGGGGTGGAAATCCAGATGGTCCTGGGTGAGGTTGGTGAACAGGGCCCCGGCAAAGGGGATGCCGCCCACCCGCTGCTGTTCCAGCGCGTGCGAAGAGACTTCCATGACCGCCGTATCCACGCCCGCCTCGGCCATGCGGGCCAGCATGGCGTGGATGCTCAGCGGATCCGGCGTGGTCAGGGGCGCATTTTCCACATGGCCGGGCCAGCGGTAGCTGACCGTGCCCAGCACGCCGGTCTTGTGCCCCGCCGCCGTGAAAAGGTGTTCGAGCAGGTAGGCGCTGGTGGTCTTGCCGTTGGTGCCGGTGATGCCCAGCGTCCTCAACGGATGCGCCGCCGTGTGCCGGCGCGCCGCGGCCAGCCGCCAGAGGGCCTCGCGCGGGTCGGGATGGGGGATCACCCGGCAGGACGGCGTCTCGCCGCAGGCAGCGGCTGTCTCCGGCGTGCAGACGATGACGGCGGCCCCGGCCTCGCGCGCGGCGGGGATGAAGCGCGCCCCGTCTTCCGTCGCGCCCGGCACGGCCACAAAAACGTCGCCCGGTCCTACCTGCCGCGAGTCGGCGCGCACCTCGATGCCGCCCTTCTCCACCTGTTCGAGCAGTGTCGCAAATGTCCCCATCATCCCTACTTCTCCGATAGCCACAGGATATACCTGACGTTCTTTCCTTCCTCGGCCCAGTCGCTCCCGGCCGGAGGGCTCTGCTTGACCACCTTGTTGCCGCTGCCCTTGAGCTCAGGCACGACCCCGGCCCGGGCAAAAAGCTCCACCGCATTGCGCAGGCTCTTGCCGCGCACGTCCGGCACCTTGGTGCTGGCGCGGCTGCGATGGCCGGGCAGCCGCATGCCGTCCCCGGCATGGCGGGCGGGCGTCACCACGGCTTCCGCCAGATAGGGCGCTTCCGGCAGCGACAGCTTGAGCCCGCGGCGGCGATCCGTCTTCTTTTCCGCCGTCTCCTCGACGTCGGCCACCGGCACGATGGCCCCGCTGTAAGTGATGGAGCGGGCCGCGATCTCGCGGAACACCGGCGCGGCCACCACGCCGCCGTACTGGTTCTTGGTGGGTTCGTCCACCAGCACCACGATGAGATAGCGGGGATCGTCGGCGGGCAAAAAGCCCACGAAGGACGCCAGACGCTTGTTGCCGTACGAACCGGCGCGGCGGTCGGCCTTCTGGGCCGTGCCGGTCTTGCCGGCCACCTCCACGCCTTCGATGCGGGCGCGCTTGCCGGTACCGTCCTTCTCCTCGACCACGTCGCGCATCATCTTGCGCACTTGCTCCACCACCGCTTCACGGAAGATACGGGGATGCCGCTCCTCGACGTTGCTGTCCTCCCTGAGCAGGCGCAAAGGCTTGTATACGCCGCCGTTGAGCAGGGTCAGGTAGGCCTGCGCCATCTGCAGGCCGGTCACGGAAACGCTCTGCCCGAAGGCTGCGGACATGACGTCCACATCGCTCCAGTCCCGGGGGATGCGCAGGATGCCGCGGCTGTCGGCCACGGGCACCACGGCATGCTCCCCGAAGCCGAGGGCGCGCAGGTAACGGTAGGTGGTCGGCGCGCCCAGCTCCAGGCCGATCTTGGCCATGCCGATGTTGGACGAATAGCGCAATACCTTGTGGGCGGGCAGCACCCCCTGCCGCGAGGTGTCGCGGATGGTGAATTTCTTGGTCTCCCAGCGGCCGTTCTCGCAGTCGATGGGGGTCGTGGTGGTGATCTTCTTCTCTTCCAGCGCGGCGGCCATGATGAAGGGCTTGAAGGTCGAGCCCGGTTCCAGGGCGTCCGCGGCCAGCCGGTTGCGATAGACCACCGGGCTGGATTCCCGGTAGTTGTTGGGGTTGAAGAAGGGATACTGCGCCCAGGCCAGGATGTCCCCGGAGGGCACGTCCACCACCAGCGCCCCGCTCCACTTGGCGTCGAAGTCCCGCGCGGCCCGGGCCACGGCTTCCTCGGCGATGAACTGCATCTGGACGTCGATGGTCAGGGTGATGTCCTCGCCGCGCGGCTCGGAACGCCCTTCCTCATGCAGATAGAAGCGGCGGCCCGTGGCGTCGCGCTGTACCACCTGCCGCGTGGGCAGAGAGCCAAGCCGCGAATCGAGCGAACGCTCGATGCCTTCCAGCCCCTTGTCGTCCAGCCCCACGAAACCCAGCAGCTGGCCCGCCAGATGCTTGAAGGGATAGACGCGGTCATATTCCTTGCTCAGGCCGATACCGGGGATATTGGCCCGGCGCACGGCCTCGGCGGTGTAGTCGTCCACCTTGCGGCGCAGCCAGACGAAACGGCGGCTGGTCTTGGAAAGCTCGTCATAGAGCTTTTGCGGCTCAAGCCCGAGGATGGGACCGAGCGTATTGGCCATGCTCAGGAAATCCTGGATCTCGCGCGGCTTGGCGTAGACGGAACGAGCCTCCACGCTGCGGGCCAGCACCTGGCCGTTGCGGTCGAAGATCATGCCCCGGCGGCCGGTCACCAGCTCGGTGGCCGTATGCTGCCGGTTGGCCCGATCCGCCAGACGCGGCCCCATGATCATCTGGAGATACCAGGCCCGGCACCAGAGCCCGCCCCAGAGCAGACAAAAGCCGATGACCACCAGATTGATGCGGGCGCGCGACCAGTCCCAGTCGGCCCAGAAGCTTTTTTTGGCGGCGCTTCGGGACGCATTGGGCTTGCCGCCCGGGGTGCTGCCAAGGATGCGCGAGACCTCAGGCTGCCGTTTGCGCGGCCTGTTCTCGTTCTTTTTCGACGTGTTGCGCTTATTGCGCGACAGCGAAAACTTCAGCATGTCCCGTACCTCTTTCCCTGATCCGTGGCGCGGCGGTCCGCGGCCCCCTAATTGCTCTGGAGGCGGCGCACCTGTCCGGGCCTGGGCTCCGTCATGCCGAATTCCTCGGCACGGCGGCGCAATTCATAGGGCGAAAGCAACCGTTCGCGCTCCACCTGCAGCTTGGCCCGCAGGGATTTGCGCTCGTTGAGCGTGGTTTGGGCAATATTGATGAAGTAGTTGGTATCCATCCGCTCGATGTTCACCCAGACCAGCACGAGCCCCATGCTCATACAGGCGATGACGCCCCAGGCCAGCACCAGCAGCCAGCCGCGGCCATTGGCCCGCTGAAAGACCGCAGCCTTCTTCATGCGCATGCGCCGTCGCTCCCCGCCGTCGTGTCCTCGGCGATCTTTTCCGCGGCGCGCAGCTTGGCGCTGCTGGCGCGGGGGTTGCGGGCCAGTTCGTCTTCTCCGGCCTGCACTGGTTTCTTGAACAGGATGCGCACCTCGGGCTCATGCCCGCACACGCAGCGCATGACGTGCCGCGGGCAGCGGCAACCTTCCGCCCAATGCCGCATGGCCTGCTTGACCATGCGATCCTCCAGCGAATGGAAGCAGATGACGGCCAGCCGGCCGCCCACCCGCAGCCGCCGCAGGATGGCATCCAGAAAACGCTGCAATTCCCCCAGCTCGTCATTGACCGCCATGCGCAGGGCCTGGAAGGTGCGCGTGGCCGGATGACGGCGGGCCTTTGCCCGCCACGCCGCCGGATAGGCGCGCTCCACCAGCGCGGCCAGCTCGGCGGTGGTGTCGATGCTGCCCTTCTGGCGGGCATCCACGATGGCCCGGGCGATGCGCCCGGCCTGCGGTTCCTCGCCCAGGGTGGCGATGCACTCCTTGAGGCGGTCGAAATTTTCCCGGTTGACCCAGTGCCAGGCCGACGGTTTGCCGGAATGCTGATCCATGCGCATGTCCAGCGGTCCGTCACCGTAAAAGCTGAAGCCGCGTTCGGCCTCGTCCAGCTGCAGTGAGGAGACGCCGATGTCCAGCAGCGCCCCGTCGATGTTGTCCCAGCCCAGGCCGTCCAGTGCTTCGACAAAACGGCTGTATTCGCAATGTATGCCCGTAAAGCGCTCCCCGTACGGGGCCAGACGCTGCCGGGCCAATGCCAAGGCTTCTTCGTCCCTGTCCAGACCGCAGACCTCCACCCGGGACGAGGCCTCAAGCAGGGACTGCGTATGCCCGCCAAGGCCCAGCGTGCCGTCCAGGATGCGCACGGGGCCCTCCCCCTCCTGCCAGAGCGGGGCGAAGACCGCCAGCGTTTCGCGCGGCAGCACGGAAAGATGACGCGACGCGATGTCGCACGTGGAGGAGGCAAAGACCATGACGGAAACCTCTTACAAGGAGAACTCTATGCCGCTGGCCGCCAGTTCGGCGGAAACATCCGTGAGCTCGATGGCGTCGTGGCGGCCCTGATCCCAGATTTCAAACTTGTCGAGCATACCCACCAGCACCACGTCCTTGCACAATCCCGCCTCACGCATGAGCGGCTGCGGAATGCGCACGCGCCCCTGCGGATCGGGGATCATTTCCTGCGCCAGCCCGATGACCTTGGACTTGAAGTTGGAGAGCGCAGGCGAGGGAAAACGGATACGGCTCAGCTGCTCGATGATGTTTTCCCACTCATCGGGCAGGTAGGCCGTCAGATGACCGTAGTAGGCCGTGAGCCAAAACGTCCCGTCCCCGCCTTCGGCCTGCAGGCCGTCGCGGAACCCGGGAGGCAGCATAAGACGCCCCTTGGCATCCAGGCTGCGGTTGAAGCTGCCACGAAAGAGCTTTCTCACAATCTACCACGCGATTACCATGTTTTACCACTTTTTCCCACTTATGCCCCAAGCCCTACCCCCTGTCAAGCAAGCCTGCCGACTGGATTGAGCAATCAATGAATTGAAATCATTGGATATTTTTTCATAACGCTTTCCCACCGCCTCCCACGCTCTCCCACGCCCTTCCCCCCAAAAACGCCCGTCCGGCGCGCCCTTTCCGCCATCGCGTCCGCAGCGGCCCCCAAGAAAATCTCCCACCATCTCCCACATCCCGTGACGGCATGGGGCCCTCCCCGGCCGGGCAGTCCGCCGCACGCGGGACTTGCCAAAGCCGGCGTTTGCGGCGATACTTGTTGCCTACATTTTCTAGCGAGGCTGCCATGAGCAACAAAATCAAAAAAGTGGTGCTTGCCTACTCCGGCGGGCTGGATACTTCCGTCATCCTTAAATGGCTGATCGAAACCTATCACTGCGAAGTCATCACCTGCACGGCCGACCTCGGCCAGCCGGAAGACCTGAGCGGCGTCGAGGCCAAGGCCTACAAGACCGGCGCGTCCAAGGCCTATGTGGTGGACCTGCGCGAAGAGATGGCCCGCGATTTCGTCTTTCCCATGATGCGCGGCGCGGCCCGCTACGAGAACCGCTACATGCTGGGCACCTCCATCGCGCGGCCCTGCATCACCAAGGCCCTCATCGACATCGCCCGCAAGGAAGGGGCCGACGCCATTTCCCACGGCGCCACCGGCAAGGGCAACGATCAGGTGCGCTTCGAGTTCTCCGCCAAGGCGCTCGCCCCGGACATCAAGGTCATCGCCCCCTGGCGGGAATGGGATCTCATGTCCCGTACGGCCCTCAACGCCTTTGCCGAAAAGCACGGCATCCCCATCTCCTCCGCCGCCAAGCGCTACAGCATGGACGCCAACATGCTGCACACGAGCTTCGAGGGCAGCGAACTGGAAGATCCGGCCAACGCCCCGCACGAGTCCTGCCATGAGCGCTGCGTGCCCGTGGAGCAGGCCCCCAACGAGCCGGAGATCATCGAAGTGGGCTTCGAGGCGGGCAACCCCGTTTCCGTCAACGGCGAAAAGCTCTCGCCCTACAACATCATCCGCGTGCTGGCCGAAAAGGCCGGCAAGCACGGCATCGGCCGTGACGACATGGTGGAGAACCGCTATGTGGGCATGAAGTGCCGCGGCGTGTACGAAAACCCCGCCGGCACCCTGCTCTTCGCCCTGCAGCGCGACCTTGAAGGCATCTGCATGGACCGCGACCTGCTGGCCATCCGCGATCAGCTGGCCGTGCCCTACTCCCACGCCATTTATAATGGTTACTGGTTCTCGCCCGAGCGCGAGGCCATGCAGGCCTTCTTCGACAAGTCGCAGGAGACCGTCACCGGCACCGTGCGGGCCAAACTGTACAAGGGCGGCGTCTGGCCGCTGTGCCGCACCTCCCCCTACTCGCTGTTCTCCGAAGACCTTGCCACCTTCGAAGGCGGCGACTACGACCACAAGGACGCGGCGGGCTTCATCCGCCTCAACGGCCTGCGGCTCGGCATGTACGCGGCCATCAAGGCCAAGATGGGCAAGTAGCCCCCTTCCCTTCGTCGCAGCAGGCGCGGACGGCCGCAGGGTGTCCGCGCCTTTTCCGTCTTTTTCTCCATCGCCATCGCCGGGAGCAGCATATGAGCACCAATCAGAGCTGGGGGGGCCGCTTTGCCGAAGGCCCCCGGGAAGCCGTCGCCGCCTATACCGATTCGCAAACCTATGACCGCGCCCTCTACGCGCAGGATATCCGCGCCTCGCAAGCCCATGCCCGCATGCTGGGCCGCCAGGGCATCATCACCCCGCAGGAGGCGGAGACCCTCGTCTGCGGGCTCAATGCCGTCAAAAAAGAGATCGAAGACGGCTCCTTCGTCTGGAAACCGGCGCTGGAAGACGTGCACATGAACATCGAGGCCCGGCTCACCGAGCTCGTGGGCGATACCGGCAAAAAGCTGCATACCGGCCGCAGCCGCAACGATCAGGTGGGCCTCACCTTCCGCCTCTTCGTCAATGACCGGCTGGCCGACTGGCAGCATGCCGCAAAACAACTCGTCAGCACCCTCGTGCGCCTGGCCGACGGCCATCAGGCCGACATCCTCCCCGGCTGCACCCATCTGCAGCCCGCCCAGCCCGTCAGCCTCGCCCACCATCTGCTGGCCTATGCCTGGATGTTCGCGCGCGACGTGGACCGTCTGGACGACGTGCGCAAGCGGGTGCGCGTCTCCCCGCTGGGCTGCGCCGCCCTTGCCGGCACCACCTACCCGCTCGATCCCGAAAGCGTGGCCCGCGAAGTGGGCTTCGAGCGCATCTACGGCAACTCCATGGACGGTGTTTCCGACCGGGATTTCGTGCTGGAAGCCCTCTTCGCCGCCTCCTGCATCATGGCCCACCTCTCGCGCCTCTGTGAGGAGATCATCCTCTGGGCCAATCCGGCCTTCGGCTTCGTGAGCCTTTCCGACGGCTACTCCACCGGCTCGTCCATCATGCCGCAGAAAAAGAATCCCGACGTGGCCGAGCTCATGCGCGGCAAGACGGGCCGCGTCTACGGCGCGCTCATGGGCCTGCTCACCACAGTGAAGGGCCTGCCGCTCACCTACAACCGCGACCTTCAGGAAGACAAGGAAGGCTTCCTTGATACGGACCGCACGGTGACGGCCTCCCTTACCCTCATGGCCGGCATGCTCGACGAGACCACCTTCCGCACCGACCGCATGCGCGCCGCCTGCGCCCGCGGCTTCCTCAACGCCACGGAGCTGGCCGACTACCTCGTGGGCAAGGGCCTGCCCTTCCGCGAGGCCCATCACGTCACCGGGCACGCCGTGGCCCTGGCCGAAAAGGAAGGCAAGGGCCTGGAAGACCTGACGCTGGAACAGCTCCGCACGCTGGATGAGCGCATCGACGAAGACGTCTACGCCGTGCTGGACTACGACGCCGCCGTGCGCCGTCGCGAGACCCCGGCCGGGACCGGCCCCAAGTCCGTTGCCCGCCAGCTCGAGCAGCTGCGCCAGTGGCTCGCTGACCGAGCCTAGACCGCCGCTTTACCGGAGGGGGGAGACGTGCCGGGCACCGGAACGCTCCCTCCCCAGTTTTCCCCCCTTCCTCCTTTTCCCCGGCAGACCGCTGGCCGGTCGTTCGGCCAGACCTTCGGGGACGCGCCGCCACGCCCGGCGGACGCCCCGGCTGCCGCAGGCGCTCGGCCTCAGCCGCAAGCGCCTTTCCCTCACCCTCAACAGGATATTGCCCTCACATGACAAAACGCCTGCTGACCGCCGCGGCCCTTGCCGCCAGCCTGACCCTCGGTCTCTCCGCCTGCTCCGACAGCGACGTCATCCCCGAACCTCTGGAAAAAAGCGCGCTGTCGCTGGAAGACGCCATCGACCGCCTGCAGGAAGATCCCGGCAGCGACCCGCTGGCCCAGACGCTGGCGGCCATTGTGCTCACCCGGGACATGCCCGCGCACAAGGACGAACGCCGGGCCAACCTCTCGCGTGAAGCCCTGAGCCAGCACCGCTATGATGCCGCCTGCGCGGCGGCCCTGGCCATGAGCGATACCGACCGGCGCGACGGCACCCTGGCCGAGGTGGTGCATGCCGCCTCCGCCCAGTGCCGCAACCTGCCCTGGGCCGCCTTCGCCGCCATGAAGATCGGCAAGGAAGATATGGCCGAAGGCCTCCGCCGCAAAGTCGTGCGCCGCTGGCAGGATTGCGAAAAGCAGTGACCCACGCCGCCCCGCCGGCTCTAGAGCATTTTGCCTTTGAAAAAGGTAAAATGCGAGGCGGCGGCACAGCGCCGCCCGGCCGAAAGTGAGCGGAAAAACCGCGTTTTTTCCGCGAAACGCCA
>NZ_CALUWS010000045.1 GCF_944324525.1 uncultured Desulfovibrio sp. | reverse complement strand
GCGGAACGCCCTTCGCTAGCGCGAAGCGGCGTTCCGCTCTGTTTTTGGAAGTTTTTGGGAAGTTTTTTTGTGGGGGGAAGGGACCCTTTGTGAACAAAGGGTCCCTTCCCCCCACGCCCCCCATCCCTCTAAAAACTTTACTTGTTCAGGTGTCAGCCGTCGCGACATGCAACGCGTCGCCAGACTGCAAGCCAGCCGGAATCTGAAAAGAACGGCAGATCAGGGTATTCTGTAGGGCCATTTTTTTCATGCTGCCGGGGGACGTGACAACGTAGGGCTGTCTTGTCGGGTCACGGTAGCGTAGAGTGACCAGGGCAAACGTTTTGGGAAAGGAGAGGGGGAGCGCGAGGGGGAGAGGGAGAACCGTTTTCCAAAACGGTTTCCCTCTCCCCCTCGCAAAAAAACTCCCGTATTCCGCTGTCGTTGGAAGTTTTTTGTGGGAGGAAGGAATCCTTTGTGAACAAAGGGTCCCTTCCCCCCACACCCCCCATCCCCCTAAAAACTTTACTTGTTTAAGTTTCAGCCGTCGCGACATGCAACGCGTCGCCAGACTGCACGCTAGCCGGAATCTGAAAAGAACGGCAGATCAGGGTATTCTGTAGGGCCATTTTTTTCATGCTGCCGGGGGACGTGACAACGTAGGGCTGTCTTGTCGGGTCACGGTAGCGTAGAGTGACCAGGGCAAACGTTTTGGGAAAGGAGAGGGGGAGCGCGAGGGGGAGAGGGAGAACCGTTTTCCAAAACGGTTTCCCTCTCCCCCTCGCAAAAAACACCGTCTCAACAAAAAAAAGGAGGGCCGGGCCATGACATCACGGGGGGCGGCGCTTGTCTCCATGCATCTGGCGACGTTGCTTTTCGGTGTTTCCGGCGTGTTTGGAAGGCTGACCGCGTGCAGTGCGGAGATGATCGTGTTTGGGCGTACGGTCTTTGCGCTGGGGCTGCTCTGGCTGTTGCTGCTTTGCCGGGGCGTGCGGCCGTGGCGGGGCGTGGACCGGCGTCAGGCCGCCGGGCTGGCTGTTTCGGCTGTGCTGCTGGCGCTGCACTGGTTCACGTTCTTTCTGGGCATCAAGATTGGCGGCGTGGCGGTAGGGACGCTGGGCTTTGCCTGCTTTCCGGCTTTTGTGGCCGTGTTCGAGCATCTGTTTTTCCATGAGCGCATCACGCGGACGGAAAAATGGCTGATGCTGGCCGTGACGTGCGGCCTTGTGCTGGTGGCGCCCAGCTATGATTTCGGCGACAGCGGTACGGAGGGGCTGCTGTGGGGGATAGTTTCCGGCGCGATCTATGCGCTCAATGCGGTCAGCAATCGCCGTAACGTGGGTTCCATGAGCGGAGAACAAGCCTGCTGGTGGCAATATGCCGTCATAGCGCCGCTGACCCTGCCGCTGGTGACGGGGGAGCTGCCGACCGTGAGCGGTATGGACTGGCTGTGGCTGGCCTGCCTCGGCCTGCTGTGCAGCGGGCTTGCGTATACCTTGTTCGTCAACAGCTTGCGGGCCATCCCGGCCCGGCTGGCGGCCATCGTCATCGCGCTTGAGCCGCTGTACGCCATCCTGGTGAGCTGGGTGCTGCTGGATGAAGCGCCGGGCCTGCGGACGCTGGCGGGCGGCGTACTCATCCTGGGAGCGGTCGTTACCGCCGGCCTGCGGCGGCAACCGGCCTGACGGGCCGTCCTCGTGCAGTGCGGCGGCCGTATGGGCCATACTTGCGGGCCTTGCCGCCATTTTGTATGTTGGAGGGACGCATTTTGCCTCTGTTCAGTCCGGGTCCAGAACACAGCAACCTGCCCGCCATGTGCCTGCTTCCGCAGCGTGGCGGTGGCGGGAAAGCTGGTTTTTGTGGCTTGCCGTACACTTCGGCCGATGTTTTTCTGCCGCCCTGCGGAGCGGGATACGGCCGGCCTGGCGAACGCCAAGTCCTGATATACTGATCCAGACAGCCAACCTTTGACAGCGAGTCGCCATGATCCTTGAAATAGTTTCGTACCCTGATCCCCGTCTCAAGCTGAAATGTGAGCCGGTACAGGAAATAACGCCGGAGATCCGCCAGCTTGCCGCCGATATGCTGGAAACCATGTATGCCGCGCCCGGGGTGGGGCTGGCCGCGCCGCAGGTGGGGCGCAATATCCGCATGCTCGTCATGGATGACGGCGCGCAGGAGGAAGAACGCCGCCCGCGCGTACTCATCAATCCCCGTCTAACGCTGGAAGGGGAAAAGGTGATCAGCAAGCAGGAAGGGTGCCTTTCCGTTCCTTTCAATTATCGGGCCGATGTGCCGCGCTATGAGCGTGTGCGCCTGCAGGCGCAGGATCTGGACGGGAACGAGATCGACGAGGAACTGACGGACTTTGCGGCCATCATCGTGCAGCACGAATGCGATCATCTTGACGGTCTGCTGTTCATCGACCATATCAGCCGCCTGCGGCGCAGCATGTACGATTCCAAGGTAAAGAAATGCCTCAAGCGAAAAGCTGCCGAATAGTCTTCATGGGCACGCCGGAACTGGCGGCCGTGGTGCTGCGGCGTCTGGCCGACTGGCCCGGCGGCGAAGTGCTTGCCGTGTATACGCAGCCGGACAGACCGGCCGGGCGTGGCCAGAAGCTGCGGCCCAGTCCGGTCAAGGAAGCCGCGCTGGAGCTGGGCCTGCCCGTGCGGCAGCCGGAGAACTTCCGGGATGCCGAAAGCGTGGCCGAACTGGCCGCTCTCGCGCCGGATGTGCTGGCCGTGGCGGCTTATGGCTTGATCTTGCCGCAGGCCGTGCTGGATATCCCCCGGCTTGCGCCGCTCAATGTGCATACCTCGCTCTTGCCGCGCTACCGGGGGGCAGCGCCCATCCAGCGCGCCATCATGGAGAACTGGCAGCCCGGAGCGGAGAGCGGCGTTTCTATCATGCGCATGGAAAAGGGGTTGGATACGGGCCCCGTGTATACGCAACGGCGCATTGCGCTTGCGGAACAGACGGCGGGCAGCCTGCATGATGCCCTTGCCGCGCTGGGGGCGGAGGCGCTGCTCGAGGTAATCGGCGAGCTGTGCGACGGAACGGCGGTGGCCGTGCCGCAGGATGAGGGGCTGGCGAGCTATGCGGCCAAGGTCTTCAAGGAGGACGGCTATGTGGACTGGAGCCTTCCGTTGGCGGCCGTGCATGCGCAAATCCGCGGGGTGACGCCCTTTCCCGGTGCGCGGACGCTCCTGCAGGCCGGCGAGCTGACCGAGCCGCTGCTCCTGCAGATCTGGCCGGGAGAGCCGGAAGCCTTTGCCGGGGGAGAGCGGCCTGTCTGTGGGAGCCTGCGCCGGGACAAGGCGGGGCTTTCCGTGGCCTGCGCCGACGGCTGGTATCGCCTGGGCCGTGTGCGGCCTCCAGCAAAAAAAGAAATGGACGCGCTGGCGCTCTGTAACGGTTTGTTACAAAAAATGCCGCTGGGGATCAGCGGCACGGCGTCCCGTCCTGAGGCATGATGTTTTGACGTCCGAACCGCGCACGATTCGGGCGTCTTTTTTTATTTTTTTGACCTGTGATTCAGGAAAAGGCTCTTTTTGCCTGAGAAGGGCGCTCAGCGCCAAATTTGGCCATAAGGCGATAATTGAGAGAAATTCCTGAAAAAATACCGCTAAAATGCCGTACCGGCAAGCCGCGTGTTGTGCGCCTGCCGGCAGGAATTGCGGCATCTCTTTTCACCACGAGGGCGACATGTCCTTTTTGACCAAATCCCCCCATTCCCTGCCGGCGGATGAATACGGCGGAGCGCACAAGCGGATCTTCATCGGCATGATGCTGGCGTCCTGTCTTTTGCTCTGCCTGTGCATCGTCTTTCTCTTCATCCTGCCCTGGCTCGATCTGGGCCATATCGTCAGCTGGCTTCCGGCCTTCAATCGAGGGCTGGGCGTGCTGCTCATCGTCGGCGTCTGCTGGCTCTGCCTGACGCTGGTGATCCATATCCATACCGGGCGCTGCTTTCCGGGCATTCGTCCTGTCCGGCAAATGGTGATCCGTCTGGTCTTCCCGCTCATGGAAGTGCTGTCCCGGCTGATCGGCGTGGACAAAGCGCTGCTGCGCCGTTCCTTCATCAAGGTCAATAACGAGCTTGTGTTGGCCGACAGGAAGCACGTCCGGCCCGAAGAGCTCCTGCTCCTGCTGCCGCACTGCGTGCAGCGCAGCGCCTGTCCGCACCGCCTCAGTTACAAGGTGGACCTCTGCCGCCGCTGCGGCCTGTGTCCGGTGGGCGGGCTGCTGGATCTGCGCGACGCCTACGGCGTCCATCTGGCCATCGCCACGGGCGGCACCATCGCCCGGCGCATCGTGGTACAGCGCAAACCGCGCTGCATCATTGCCGTAGCCTGTGAGCGGGACCTCACCTCCGGCATACAGGACAGTTATCCGCTGCCGGTGTTCGGCATCCTCAATGAACGTCCCAATGGCCCCTGTCTGGATACGCTGGTACCGCTGGACAGGCTGGAAGAGGCCATCCGCCTTTTCCTGGATATCCCGGCTGAGCGCCCGCACGTCATCCTCAAGGAATTGCGTGTGCGGACTGCCCGCGACTGACATCGATCTGCCCTGCGAAAGGGCAGGGAGCGGCGGCCTGTGGGCTGGGGCTTCGATGTCGCCGCTTCGTTACGCCTTTTTTAATGGCAAACCGCTCTATAAGGAGCATCTATCATGACACGTCAGGCTGGCGTCGGACAGGCGTCGAGCATGTTTGGAGAAAAAGCAAGATTGCGCCGTCTGGGAGGGAGTCCGCTGGCTTTGGCCGTGCGGGCTCTTTGCCTGCTGGACGCCCACCATGCGGCGGGATGCACGGTACAGGCAGCCCTGCAGGAAGTTGCCGGGGCAGGGACGGGCGGAGACGCGCCTCGGCCCGCCAAGGGGAACAAGGGGCAGGCGCATGCCGACGCCGCCTGGGCCGGGCGAGACAGGGCGCTGGCCACGGAGCTGACTTATGGCGCGCTTCGCTATGAGCGCCGTCTCGGCTGGATCCTGAGCAAGTGCGTCGCCGCGCCGCAAAAGCTGCCCCTTCCTCTGCGGCGGATCCTGCAGGCAGGCGTCTATGCGTTACTTTTTCTGGAGCGCGTCCCGGCGCATGCGGTGCTGCACACCGCTGTCGGTCTGGCATCGGCGTTGTACGGCTCCCGTCTGGGGGGGCTGGTCAACGCCACCTTGCGCAGCGTGCAGCGTCTTGGCGATGCGCCGCACGAGCGTTCCTTTTATGTGGGAAAGGAACCTGTTCCCTTCTTTGCCGATGCCCAAACTGAAAACACAAGGCGAGAAAAGGAGCCCGAAGAGATCGCCGTGTCGGCCCGTTTTTATGGTTTGCCGCCGGCCCTTGCCGTATGTCTGGCCGACGAGGCGGAAGGCAGCGCGGAAAGGGTGGAGGCGCTTTTCCAGCGTTCAGCGCAACGGCCGTGGCACGGCTGGCGCATCAATGCTTCGTCGGCACAGGGAGAAGAAGTGCGGGCGGCCGTGCTGGGCGAGCCGCTGCGAGACCTTGCGCCGCAGGGGAGCCGTCCCGAGGAAGGGAGCGAGGACACCGTCCGCCGTGTGGGCAAGTGGGGGATCGCGTTTGCGCCGGGCAGCCAGCCGGAGCAGTTGCATGGCCGTTCCCTGCGGGAATGGGAGAGTGAGGGCGTGCTTTCCGCACAGGCTGCCGGTTCACAGGCCGTACTGGAAAAGCTCGGCCTGCAGGACTGGGTAAGGGCGCAATGGCCTGTCTGGGATGCCTGCGCGGGGCAGGGCGGCAAAGGACTGGCCTTGCGGGAGCAGGGGGGACGGCTCGTGCTCTGTACGGACACCTCCCGCGCACGGTTGGAACGTATAGCTCAGGAGTGCCGCCGTCTGGGGCTGGCCTGTCCGGGACTGGCTCTCGCGGACGCCCGTTTTCCTCTGATCCGACCCGGGAGCTGGTCAGGCGGCATCATTGCCGACGTGCCGTGCAGCGGGCTCGGCGTGTTGGCCCGACGTCCGGATATCCGGCGGCGGTCCTTTGCGGAGATGTGCCGTCTTGTGGAGGTGCAGCGGGATATTGCGGCGGCGCTGGCGGCCTGTCTTGCCGTGGGCGGCGAGCTGGCCTACATGACGTGCACCCTGCGCCGTGAAGAGAATGAAGAGCAGGTGGAGCGGCTGCTGCGTCTGCCGGGGCTACGGCTGGAATGCCGTCGCGTCTGGAAGACGCCGTGGGATCATCCGTGGCTGGAAGGCATGTTCGGGGCACGGTTGCGCCGCGTGGAATGATATACGCCTATATGTCGTCGATGCCGCATCGCTGATGCAAGGGGCCCTCCGAAGCATTTGCTTCGGGGGCCCCCTCTTTGCTGTGCATCCCGCAAAAGCCTGTCGCCAGGGGACGGAAAAGCGCTTGGCGCAGCCATAGCCAAACGACGCCCTGTGCGCTCGTGGCCCCGTCAGCTAGCGTATTTTGCCTTTGAAAAGGAAAGGGGAGGCGGGGGGCTCGTGTCCCTGTCCTCCTCCGATAAAAGCGCTGGGGAAGAGATGGGGGGCTTCCGGCAATGGAAGTACGCGCTGGACGTGCTGGCCGACCGAAACGCCTGGATGGACACGTCCTCCTGCATGCAGGAGATCGACGACGACACCCTGCGCGCCATCCTGCGGCGGCACCCGCGCGAAAGGCTGGTCTTCGGCACGGATTACCCCATCATGGACCCGCAGGACGAGATCGACGCCTTCCAGCGCCGCACCCGCTTCACGGACAGCGAGCTTGACGAGCTGCTCATGAACGGATCGGCCATGCTTTTTGGCTGAGCCCGGCCCCTGCGCTTTCGTCCACGGGCGGTTGCGCGGGAGGGGCCCGGCCCCGTGCACGGCAAGGCCCCGTTTCCTGCCGGGAACGGGGCCTTGTTCTGCGCGCCTTGCGGAGAAGGGGGGATCAGTCCTGCGGCGCTGCGAGGCGGGCGCCGATGCAGCCCACGAGGATCAGCAGCATGAAGCCAGCCTGGGGCAGGGAGATGCGGTCTTGAAAGAAGAGCATGCCGCCCACGGCCACGCCGATGGAGCCGAGGCCGGTCCACAGCGCGTAGGACAGGCCGGCGGGCAGGAAGCGCATGGCGTAAGCCAGCAGGCCCATGTTGAGGAAGCTCAGGACAATGGGGATGAGGGCGGCAACAAGGGGACGGGAGGTCGTGGGAGCCCATTTAAGGCTCAGGCCCCAGATAATTTCCGTGACGACTGCGGTGCACAAGGCAAGCCAGGGCATGGGGATACTCCTTGCGGCTTACGTGGTGAGCGCGGGCATGCGGAAGCCTGAAGATCATGCCCGCGTTCCTCAGCAAGGAGGGCGCATGCCGGCTTTCTACCATCCGGGACATCCCGTGTCAAGTCCTAGACTCAGGACTCATTATTTCCAACGACGTCAAAAAAGGATCAGTATGGATATGGAGGTTGCTATGTCCACTCTTTTTTACCTTTCTTCCGCTCAGATGGATGTCATTCCCCCTTTCTTTCCTCGTTCAAGAGGCATTCCCAGAAGGGACGATCAAAAAATTATCAGTGGAATTATCCATGTTCTCAAGTTCGGTCTCCGATGGAAGGATGCTCCAAAAGAATACGGCCCCTATAAAACTCTTTATAACCGTTTTGTCAGATGAAGTAACATGGGCGTCTTCGAAAAGATTTTTACGGCTCTTTCCGAAAGTACCCAGGATACATCCCTTCTCATGATTGATGCTACCTGTCTGAAAGCTCACAGAACTGCCGCAAGTTTGAGAAAAAAAGGGCTTCCTCTCGCTGTATCGGACGCACAAAAGGAGGATTGAACACCAAATTACATGTAGTCTGCGACTTCGACGGACGTTCAATTCGGACATTGCTGACAGCCGGAACCATCAGTGATTATGGCGGTGCGGCATGTCTCTTGCCAACTCTGCCTTCAACCCGAATACTTCTTGCTGACAGGGGCTATGATGCCGGATGGATTCGCAGTTTTTTGAAAAATCGAGGTTGCACTCCCTGCATTCCTTCTCGGAAAAATACAAGAGTCATGAGTATTACAACAAGAAACAATATCTCCAGCATCACAAGATAGAACACATGTTTTCCCGGTGAATGACTGGCGTCACATAGCCATGCGCTATGATCGCTGTGCTCATACATTCCTTTCAGCAATTCACCTTGCGGCTATCGTTATTTTTTACCTTTAATGAGTCCTGAGCCTACAAGATGGCCGCCATTCTGGACAAGTTCCCGAAGCTCCGGGTTTGCGCCGCGCATCTGGGGGGCTTGAGGGGAAGGATGACAAGAACACCTTTTCTCGCTCCGCTGCGAAAAGGCTGGGTTCGCCCGCGCTGGAGCGACCGAAAGGCGGCCGCAGGCCGTGCCCGTTGGGCGACGCAGGAGCCTTACGGGCATCGACAGCAGAGCGCGACCGAAAGGCGGCCGGAGGCCGTGCCCGTTGGGCGACGAAGGAGCCTTACGGGCATCGACAGCAGAGCGCGACCGAAAGGCGGCCGTAGGCCGTGCCCGTTAGGCGAGGAAGGAGCCTTACGGGCATCGACAGCAGCGCGAGGGATTTCCCTTCTCCTCAAGCTGGCAACGAATAGTGTTAAAAGGACCTAAAAGGAGTGGCGAGAGGCGGCAGCAGCGTGCCGCTCAGCTGAAGCGAGCGGGGGGAGGCGCAGACAAGGGCCTTTGATAGCGGATCGACCATGCGGCGGAGCGTATTATAAAAGCCTCTGACCGTGCGACAGGCCGAACGTCGCAGAGGTGGTATGCCTGCCCTGCGCATGAAAAAACCGCCTGCTGCGGCAGCGCGCAACAGGCGGGCAGAGATGCGGGGGAGGGTGCGGCAAAGGCCGTATGCTGCAGGTGTTTCGTTTCTGACGGCATCCATAAGGCGGCGTGAGCAGATGCGGAAACATAAGGCGGCAAACAGCGCTTCGGCTCAGTGTGTCGCGGGAGGCTCCTGACTGGCAGGTTCGGATAGCGAGGCCGCTTCCGCCGCCTCAGTCAGGGGGGTGGCCACAGTCTCAGGCGCGTTGTCGGACATCACTCTGGACATATCGGCGGCCTCAGTCTCTGCTGTGGTGTTGTCGGGCGTCTCGGCGGAAAGTTCCGTGTCATCCCACGGGCAGCTCATGCGTTGCAGGATCTGGCGCAGCTCTTCCGGGCTGGAGTAGGTGAGGGTAAGGCGTCCGCTTTCCCGGTTGCCGCTGAAGCGGGCCTTGCAGGGGAGTTCCTTGCTCAGGTAGTCCTGCAGCGAGGCCAGCAGGGGATCCTTTTTGCGCTTGCCTGCTGCCGCTTCCGCAGACGGCATTTTGCCGGCCGGAGCGGCGGCCTCCTGTTCCTTCCAGGGGAAGACGCGATGTTCCCGCCAGTGAGCGGCGGCGTCTTCCGTCTGGCGCACGGTGAGGTTGGATGCAAGGATGCGTTCCCGCAGCTCTTCCGCTGCGGCGGGATCGTCCGCCTCCATTGTCAGCAGGCAGCGGGCATGACCGGCACTCATGCGGCCCTGTTCCACATCATCCTGTGCCGCAGGGCTCAGACGCAGCAAGCGCAGGGCGTTGGCAATGGCCGGTCGGCTCTTGCCCAGCCGGCTGGCCAGCGCATCCTGCGTGAGGTCCAGCGTTTCCTGGAGTTTGGCCAGCGCCCGGGCCTCTTCCACAGGGTTGAGGTCTTCCCGCTGGAGGTTTTCGATAAGGGCAGCCACCATGACGTCCCGATCATCCATGACGCGGATGACCACGGGGACCTTGCCCAGACCGGCCAGCTTGGCGGCGCGCCAGCGGCGTTCACCGGCGACGAGCTGGTAGCCATTGCCTACCGGCCGAACCAGCAGCGGCTGGAGGATGCCTTGCCGCCGGATGGATTCGGCCAGTTCCTGCAGGCTTTCATCGTTGAAGTTCTTGCGGGGCTGCTCCGCATTGGGGGTGATGTCGGCAAGGGGGAGGGTGCGCGGGGCTTCTTCGGTTCCGCCATTGCCGGGCCGTCCTACCGGGGCATCGGAAAAAAGCGCACCCAGGCCTTTGCCAAGTCCTTTATTCAGGCTCATATCTGTCCTCTGTTATCCGGCGCTGCAGGGATTATTGCGGGTTTTTCTTGCTGGGATTGCGCAAGACGACTTCCTTGGCAAGCCCAAGGTACGCTTCAGCACCCTTGGATTTGACATCATAATGTATGATGGATTTCCCGTGGCTGGGCGCTTCGGAAAGGCGCACATTGCGGGGGATGACCGTCTCAAAAAGGTGTTCGGGAAAGCAGCGGTGCACTTCGTCCTTGACATCCCGCGTCAGACGATTGCGCGCATCATACATGGTCAGCACGACACCAAGGAGTTGCAGATCGGGATTGAGCCGCTTTTTTACCTGCTCATAGGTTTGCAGGAGCTTCACGATGCCTTCGAGCGCAAAAAATTCGCACTGCAAGGGCACAAGCAACTCTCTGGCGGCGCAAAGCGCATTGAGCGTCAGCAGACCCAGCGAGGGGGGGCAGTCAATGATCACATAGTCGTAGTCGTCAGAGACCGTCTTGATGCAGTCATCCAGATAATATTCTCTGGCCATACGGTCGACCAGTTCCAGTTCCACCGCAACCAGGTTCGTGCTGGCGGGAAGGATATCCAGAAAGGGCGTGCGGGTCTTGGTGATGCTGAGGTACGTCTCGTCCGGGGTATAAAAAGTAGAGTAGAGGTCGCGCTCCAGAGTTTCCTGCTCAATGCCGCAGCCGCTGGTGGAGTTTGCTTGAGGGTCGCAGTCCACCAGCAGGACTTTTTTTTCCATAATGGCCAGAGCGGCCGCAAGGTTAATGGCTGTTGTCGTTTTGCCGACGCCACCTTTTTGGTTGGCAATCGCAATTATTCTGCTCATCGCATTTCCTCCGGGGTCTCGTGTTTCACATGAAACAGGCTTAGTGGAGAGAAGGAATAGTTTCATGTGAAACGCGCTTTCCAAAATAGGCAAAGAAAAAGGAAAGCGCAAGAACATGTAGAAGAAATTACACTAAAATCTTTTCATCTGTACGAGCATTGACAATCC
Organism: uncultured Desulfovibrio sp.; assembly: GCF_944324525.1. Taxonomy (GTDB): domain Bacteria; phylum Desulfobacterota; class Desulfovibrionia; order Desulfovibrionales; family Desulfovibrionaceae; genus Desulfovibrio. Next base: position 10,787 of record NZ_CALUWS010000045.1, on the reverse strand, counting down.
CGCCAAGGTCGGGAAAAAGTACTGAAAAAAAGGAAGGTGACATGCTCTCGTATAAAAAGATGCTCTGTGCCTGCGCGGCTGTCGTCATGCTGGGGACCGTATCGCCCGCCCGCGCCGCCACGCCCGTAACGGATGAGAACCTGCGGGAAATGCTGCAAAACATTTTGCGGGAAAATCCCGAACTCGTGCTGGATGTGTTGCGGGACAATAGTGAAACGGTTCTGGATATCGCGCAGCAAGGGTCAAATCTGCGCCGCAAGAATGCCTTGCGTGAACAGTGGAAAAACGACTTGAAAAAGCCCAAGTCCGTCGCTACGGAGGATCGTCCGCTCCTGGGGTCCGCCAAAGCCCCTGTGCGTATCGTGGCCTTTTCCGATTTTACCTGCCATTTTTGCCAGCAGGCTTCCCGCACGCTGGAAAAGCTGATGGATGAATACGGAAGCAAGGTCTGCCTGGTGTTTAAGAGCCTGCCGCAGGATGCCGACGGCCCCAGCGCGCTGGCGGTGACCTATTTCGTGGCCCTGGCCCAGCAGGATCAGGCCAAGGCCTGGAAGTTCCACAATGCGCTTTTTGCCAACCGGGACAAGGTCATCAGCGAAGGCGAAGAATTCCTGCGCCGCACCGCCAAGGATCTTGGCGCGGACATGCGCCGTCTGGATAAGGACCGCAACAGCCGGAAGGTCAAGGACATCATCAAGGGTGATCTTGAAGATGCCGAAAAGCTGGCCGTGGAAGGGACCCCGTACTTCCTCGTGAACAATCTGGTGGTTCGCGGGGCCTTGCCTCAGGACTTGTTCAAGTCCGCTATTGAAATGGCGCTTTCCGCCGACAAATAGGCGTAGCGTCTCCGTGTATGACAGGCCTCTGTTTCCTTTTCAGGAGCAGAGGCCTTTTTTTGTCTTTTGCATTCAAGGCTGTGTCTCTGGGGAGCGGAGCGTGTCGGCTGGCGGGAACTGGTATCGAGAGAGTGGAGCTTGCCGGGATGCTCTTTCCTCGGCAGCCTTTTACGGACAAGTACGGGCGGGCGTATCCGTATCGTCCAGACAAAAGACGCGTTTTTGGGAGCAGCCAAACGCAAGCCCGCAGCGAGGAGAGGGCGGTGCGCGTTGTCAGGGCGAAGCATATCTTATCCGCCGGAAACGGAATGAACATCTATCGTGGGTGTACTCATGGCTGCATCTACTGCGACTCGCGCAGCGCGTGCTACGGGATCGGACATGACTTCGAGGACATTGAGGTCAAGGGCAATGCCATCGAGCTGCTGGAAAGCGCCCTGAGGAGGAAACGCACAAAGTGCATGCTGGGCACCGGCTCCATGACGGACCCGTATATCCCCCTTGAGAGCAGGACGGGATATGTCCGCAAGGCCTTGGCCCTGGCTGTGCGCTACGGTTTCGGCTTTACCTTGATGACCAAGTCGGACCGGGTATTGCGGGATCTGGATCTTTTGCAGGCCATCAATCGGAAAACAAAATGTGTCGTGCAAATGACGCTCACGACCTGCGATGAGGATCTGTGCAGAAAAATCGAGCCGAACGTCAGCACGACGAAAGAACGCGTCGAAGCCCTCAAACGACTGCATGCGGCGGGCGTCCCGACGGTCGTCTGGCTTTGTCCTATTCTTCCCTTCATCAATGATACGGAAGAAAATGTCAGAGGCATTTTGTCGTATTGCCGTGAGGCCAAGGTCTATGGCGTTATTTGCTTTGGTATGGGCTTGACGCTGCGTGAGGGGAGCAGAGGGTATTTTTACGATCAGCTCGACAGGTTGTTTCCCCGGCTGAAAGAGCGCCATGCGCGCACCTACGGCATGCGTTATCAACTAACCAGCCCTCGAAACGTCGAGCCTATGGCATGCTTCCACAGCTTTTGCGAGGAAAATGGCATCCTGCACGATAACGAAAAAATCTTTTCCTACCTGAACACGTTTGAGGAAAAGAATAGTCCCGTGCAGCTCAGTTTGTTCGACTCTTTGCAAGCGAACGGCTACCCGGCGGGGAGGGGAAAAGCGTCTGGGGAAACGTTCCCTCTTGGCGCTACAGATCAGGAAAAGGATACGCGGTAAGCTCTTGCCGCAGGTTCTGTCTTTCGCATGGAAAGGAGAGGTTTTCTCAAGCTTGCTGGTCAGCCCGCATGAGAAAGACAGGGGCTTTCCGACCCTGGTGAGCGGATGCGTGCAGCTCTGCTTTCAGGGCGTTTTTCTCTGTCAAAACGTAAAGTGAGGCGGTGGAGCGTAGCGATGCCCCATATTTCACCTTTTTCAGAGGTGAAACGCTCTAGCAGCCATCACACGGCGCATGAGAGGGAGCGCATCGCCACATCGTGGTTCCCGACGTTGCGGCGGACGGAGCAGGGCGCGACGAAACACCGCGGCAGCCGGCGCTGCCGCTGATCCAAGCGGTGGGGGCCCATGCCCTTCAGGCGGCAGCGGATGCGCTCAGGCGGAAGGCTGCCGCTGGATGAGCTTGCCTACCCACTTCCGTATCTGTTCCAGGTCGGCCTGATGGTTTTTTTCGCAGGCTTCCAGCAGGGTACGCAGGGTCTGAACCTCTTTGTGGAGTTCAGGCGTTGCGGCCTGCTCCGCACCGGTGCTCCCGGCGGGAAGGGGCATGCGCTCCACCAGCACGCGCAGGATCTGCAACATGCCTTCCAGAGCCGCGGTCTGCCGTTCCAGCAGCTGCAGCACGGCAGGGGAATCCGGCAGAGGCATCGCCTCCTGTGGCGTCACCGTGGCGACGGGGCTCGCGGTCATGACCTGCAGATCGTTTTTTTCGTGCGCCGGCGGCAGAGAAACGCTCAGGGGGCGTATCTTCACATTGCGGGGGAACTGCACGGCCAGAAGCTCTTCCACGCTGGCGGCCGTGCGGGATTTTTGCATCTCTTCCAGCACAAGGGCGATGACCTCCAGCGTTTCCGGGCGGTAGCGGCGTCGCCGGCCTTCCCCCACGCTGGGGATATGTTCGGCAAAGCGTTTGCAGTAGTACCGCGCCGTTGATTCGGGCAGGTCAAAATGTCGGGCTATATCGGCAATGCTGAGCAGGGAATTTTCCTGCTGAGTGGACATGCTCATGGGGTCTCCTGTCGGCAAGGGCAAGGAATTGTCCTGCCTGTTGCATACGAGGGAAACAGATGGTGTACGCCGGCGCCGCGTCTCCGCCCGGAGCGCAGCCCGCCGGAGACACGGCCTTGATGCCGTTCCTTTCTCGCTCCTGATGCCCGCGGCTGGCTGCCGCAACGCTTGCGGCACGCCGGGCTTGGGCAACGCTGCCGCTAGCGGGCCACGCGCCGAACGGACACAAGCTTTTTGCGCCAGTAGTCGATCTTGATGCTTTCTTCCCTGACGCGCTCGCCACGGCGCGGACTATGGATGAACTTGTCGCCGCCGGCGTAGATGCCGGTATGCAGGCCTCGGGGGCTGTTGCCGGTGCGAAAGACGACGATATCTCCGGGCCGGGCCTGACTGCGTGCCACGGCACGCCCGGTGCGGGCCTGATCCACCGTGATGCGCGGCATTTCCAGGCCGTTTTGCCGGTAGGCCCAGTAAATGAGTCCGGAACAGTCAAAGCCCTTGGCAGGGGATGCGCCGCCGGAGCGGTACTTCTTGCCCACCTGGGAATAGGCTGTTTTGAGCACCCGCTGTGCCTGTGCGGGGCTTATATCGTCTCTCGGCGAGCTGGACGCCCCGAAAAAGCCGCAACCTGAAAGCAGGAATGCCGAGTAAAGGCTCAGGACAGTCAGGGAGGATGTTCGCCACCATCTGTACATAGGACACCTGCGATACATATGAGGCCATTGCGGCGCAACGGCCGTTTGTTTAGAGCAATTCCCCATTGAAAATGTGGACTGCTCTGGTAGTCGCGAGAGCGACTACCAGCAACCGAACACACGGAAAAAACAGGCTTTTTCCGTAGTGTGAGGGCAGCGTCAGCATGGAAATCGGACACAATTTCAATGCGAATCCGCTTGAGAGCATTTTCAGTTTGAAACGCCACGCGTTTCACACCATACGGCTTAGCGTTTTGCGGAAAAAACATGGTTCTCCGCTCACGTTGGGCCGGGCGGGGCTGTGCCGCCGCCTCGCGTTTTATCTTTTCAAAGATAACGTGCTCTAGTGCCCGCCTGCTCCGGCGAGCACTTTCAGTCTACCTGATAAAAATGAATTTTCAAGAAAAAAATCAATAGGTTATGTCTAGAAAAAGACTTGAGTTTGTCCATAGAGACTTCAGAGAATGGGGCGGGAACACATCCGGCATGTCCGGCAAAGCCTGCTCCGGCTCAGGTGGAGCGTTTTGTCCTGGAAAAAGGAAAAACGCGCGGGGCACAGCTCCGCCCCGCCCAAACTAAGCGGAAAAACAGCATTTTTTCGCGAAACGCCGGGCCGCATGCTGTGAAATGCAAAGCTTTTCAAACGGAAAAGGTTTATGCGGCACGCCTGGTCCCAGCCGTGACGGTACGGGCGACTGAACGGGCAAAGAAGGAGAAAGGAGAGCTGCGGGAAGCGGGGAGAGACGAAAAAACAACGGAAGGGATCAGTCCCTTCCGCTGTTTTGTACGGGGTGAAGGTCGGGCAGGCGGGGAGTAAAGGCGCGTCAGTCCGCCTGATGCATGGCCCGGCGGACGGCGGCCACCTTGCCGGCGATGTCCTCGGCGCCGACCAGCTCGGAAACGAGGGCGCAGCATTTGGCCCCGTGGGCCGCCACCTCGGCGATATTATGTTCCTTGATGCCGCCGATGGCCACAAAGGGCGTGCTGATGTTGGCCGCCACCCAGTCCAGATAGGCGTAGCCCACCGGTGCGGTCACGTCCTCCTTGGTCTGTGTGGCGAAGATGGGCCCGACGCCCAGATAGTCCGCCCCGAGACGCACGGCTTCCTTCGCCTGTTCCGGGCAGTGGGTGGAAAGGCCGATGCACATCTTGCCGCCCACCAGCGCCCGGACATCCGGCAGGGGGATGTCTTCCTGGCCGATGTGCACGCCGTCGGCTTCGGCCAGCATGGCAAGATCGATGTGGTCGTCCACGATGAAGCAGGCTCCCGCTTCACGCGTGAGACGGCGCATGAGGCGGCACTGTTCCAGCATCTCACCGCCTTTCAACTTTTTTTCCCGATACTGGATGATGCGCACGCCGGCCCCCAGCAGGGCGGAAACGACGGTTTCCAGCGGACGCCCCAGCGAGAGGCGGGAGTCAGTCAGAGCATAAATGTCGGTTTCATTGGGCAGGATGACGGGCATGGAGCCTCCTTAGGATTTGAAGGAAAGCCAGAAACGGCGCAGGCAGCTTTTCAGCAGCCGCCAGGGACGAAAAGACGTATGGAGCAGGTGCGCGGGAACGCGAAAATCTTTGACCGCGCATTCGGCGGGATGAAGGAGGGGATAGCGCGGCCGGCAGCCGTTGGCAAGGCAATGGGCATGCCCCCGGCGCACCAGCGCCGCCGCCAGCGGCACATCCTCCACGGTACAGCCCAGGATGGCGCAAAAAGCTTCGTCCAGCGCCACGCAGGACGAGGAGACCGCCAGCAGGCCCAGCGGGTAGGGCGATCCGTTGGAAGGCCCGGTCACATGCATGGCCGTCACGCCGTCCAGCAGTCCGGCCGAAGGCGGCAGAGCGGCCTGCAGGGCGGCCAGGCAGCCGGCAAAGAAATCGGGTTCCTGTCCCTGACGGGTGTGGATGACGGCCTTGCGCAAGCCGCTGACGCAGCCGAAGAGGTTTTTGGCGCTCAGGGTCAGGCGCATCTGGGAGTGCGCCTTGACGCGGGCGGCCGAAAGAATGAGATCGCTTTCCAGCGCAAGGCGGCTGACCGGGAAGCTGACGCCGGTATCCAGCTCCAGACGCTGCGGAGCGGCGAGCGCTTCCACTGTGATGCCCAGCGGGGCAAGGGCTTCCGTCAGTCCGGTTTTGCGCGCCACGGCGGATGCCGTGCCGAAGCCGGGCGAGTCCGCCACGCGAACGCGCGCGCCCTGATCCAGCAGCCAGCGGCAGGCCGAAGCCACGACGGCCGGGCTGGTGCAGGCCAGCGGCCGGGCCGTCACCAGATTGGGTTTGAGCAGGATATGCTTGCCGCAAAGCCCCCGCAGCGGCGCTTCCCCTGCGCAGGCATCCAGCAGGCCGGGCAGCACCTGCGGCACATGGGCGGCGTCCGGGCAGCGGGCAAGGGCCACAGTGGGGCAACGGCCATCCTCAGAAGGCTGAGGTTCCGGTACGGGAGAGGGAAGGGGGGCGGACGCTCGGACTTGCATGGAAGCACTATGCCGCCCGCTGTGGGGCTTGTAAAGCCTTGTTCGGCCAATCTTTCACAGGAGGCGGGGCCTACTTTTCAAGGGCAGGGTCTTGGGGTAGTCTCCTCCTGCTTACGAAACTGGAGCCCGCTTGCCGGGCATGTTTTTTTCTTAGCCGAGCGGAGGGAACGATGCCCCGTTATCTGCGTTTGTGCCTGACCGTGTTTGCGGTCAGCGCCTTGTTCCTGTGTTTTCAGCCTGCCGCGGCAGGCTGGGCGGCGGATGCTCCGCCTGCCGAAACAAAGGCTGATGACGCCCCCTCGAAGGACGGCGCAGCCGATGCGGAAAAAAAGAAGGAGCCGGAAAAGCCCGCGCCGGATCCCTGGGGAGACATCTGGGAAGGGCAGCGCGACTATCTTGTTCGCGTCATCAGTGAAGTTCGTCAGATGGATTCCCAGTTTTCCGGACACATCACCAGTCTTTCGGTCAGCGAGGAAAATGAGGCCCGCCGTCTGCTGGTGCTGGCCAATACCTTCAAGAAATGGCCCAATGCCCTGGAAGCCGTGGACCGCCGTCTGGGCCTGACCTACCGCCGTGTCCAGACGCTGCTGGAGCAGCCGCTGCAGCAGCGGCTGCAGGTGCAGACCCTGCTGGAGCGCATGCGGACCCTTTCCGCCTCCCTGCCGGACGATACCCAGAACGCTGGCCCGGAGATCAAGGGCTACGCCCGGGATATCCGGCAGGCGCGCAGCCGCCTGGAAAATCTGCTCAAGCGCTATGATACGGCCCTTGCCCCGGCGCAGAATCTGCTGCGCGACCTCGAAGCCGCCCAAAAGGATATCAGCGCCCTGTTGCCGGGCCTGTGGAAAAACTACTATTTGAGCGGTGCCGTCTCCTACCTCAATCCCGAGACCTGGGAGAGGGTCCTGCAGCAGCTCCAGCTTTTCACGCAGGGCCTCAGGCTGCGTCTGCCCGTGGAGCTGCCCACCACCAGCGAACAGTGGAAAAGCGTTGCCCTGCGCCTTTTCCTGAGTCTTGCCTTCAGTCTGCTCATTGCCCTGCTGCTGCGCCGCCGTTGCCGGAGCTGCCGCACGGACATGACCATGAAACACCTCATCCATATCAGCATTCCCTGGCTCCTGCTGGGCATGAGCGTACTGTCCGCTTCTCTGTCCGCGACGGATGACACGTTCCGGCTCTTCCTGGCCGTGGGGAACCTCAATATCATCGTGGCGTTGGTCTTTCTGGCCTGGGACCTGCGCCGGCTGCGCCATACCGAGGTCCCGGCGGAGCCGTCGCCGTTCTGGCGGCTGATCCCGCTGACCTTTGCGGCCTATATTCTGCTCTATGTGCCGTTGCCGCAGGCGGTGGCCGTGGTGACCTGGATAGCGTCCATCATCGTGTACATGATCGTGCAGCGCAAGCGCCGCTTCGATACGGATTTCGGGCCCATGCAGCTCGAATCTTCCGTCTGCACGGGACTGCCCGTGGTCTTGTGGCTCGTGCTCGTGCTGGCCCTGCTGGGGCTGCATATCTACAGCATGGCGCTTTACCTGCTCTATGCCTCGGTCTCTCTGGCCATTCAGCTGGGCATGGGCAGCATGTCCCTCATCAATAAGGTCAATGTGCAGCTCAACAAGGAAGGGGGGACTGCCGCCCTGACCAGCGTGCTGCTGGCCCTGGCCGCTCCGCTCATGCTGGTGCTGGCGGTCTGCAGCATCGGCCTTTGGGTCATCACGTTGCCGGGCGGCTTCTATCTTCTGCAGGACTATGTGCTGCAGGGGGTGGATGTGGGCAGCACGCGCTTCAACGTGCTGCAGGTGCTGCTGATCTTCAGCATGTTCTTCATCACCCGTACGGCCGTGCGCATGGCTTGCCGCTTCCTCGGCCGACTGCCCGAAAAGGGCATGACCATCGACGCCACGCTCATACAGCCGCTCCAGACCGGCGTCACCTATGCGCTCTGGGCGTTCTTCGGATTGTTCATGCTCCGGGCGCTGGGCATGGAGCTCAGCAATCTGGCTATGGTCGCCGGCGGTCTTTCCGTCGGTATCGGTTTCGGCATGCAGACCATCATCAACAACTTTCTCTCCGGCCTCATCCTCATCTTCAGCCGGACCATGCAGGAAGGGGACGTGGTGGAAGTGGGCAACACCACGGGGCGCGTCCGCAAGATCAGCGTCCGCGCCACCATCGTCGAGACCTACGATAACGCCATCATCTATGTCCCCAATGCGGAATTCGTCTCCAGCCGCCTCATCAACTGGACACGCAACAGCCGCTCCGTGCGTCTGCAGGTGGATGTGGGCGTGGCCTACGGCACGAGCACCGAGCTGGTCATGCGTATCATGCATGATATCGCCAAGGGGCATCCCAGCATCCTCAAGTATCCGGAACCGGTGGTGCTCTTCACGGCCTTTGGCGACAGCACGCTGAACTTCGCCCTGCGCTTCTGGGTGCAGGACTATGATGTGGGCGTGTCCACGGCGTCCGATATCCGGCTGAGCATGGAACGCGAATTCCGCGCCCATAATATCGAAGTGGCCTTCCCGCAGCTGGACGTGCATGTGAAGCAGATGCCGCCGCGGGCCCTGACGCCGCGCGATCTGCCTGCCCGGCGGAATCCCCGGACGCCTGCTCCGCGCCGTCCCCGTCCCAAGATGAACCGGCGGGGCGTCGCCGGCGTTCAGCAGAAGGAAGTCTGATCCTGTCACCCTATCTGACGCGGACGCCTCGCACAGGCCCGCCCTGCGGGCGTCCGCACAGATCCGTCAGCAAGCGCGGCAAAGCCGCAAGGAGGTACCATGATCCGTCGCAAACAGGATGCCGTCACACTGGAACGCAGCATGTGGGGAGGCCCCGGTCTGGGCCAGGCCCTGCAGATCCTCAATGAAGGGGAGTTCGCCGGCAAGGGACGGCTGTTCAATCATGTGCGGCTGGCTCCCGGCTGTGCCGTGGGCAAGCATGCGCATCACGGGGAATTCGAGGTCTACTACATCCTCAAGGGCGAGGGCACCTATGACGACAACGGGACGGAATGCCGTGTTGCCGCCGGGGACGTGACCGTCTGCCCTGATGGTGAGACGCATGGGATACTGAATACGGGCAGTGAAGATCTGGAGTTCATCGCTCTGATTCTGCTCGTGTAGGACGAACGTCCGCCGTGTGCGAGACGTTTCAGACGACAGGCCGTCCGGAGATGTTCGGACGGCCTGTCTTGCGTCCTGCGGCAGGCTCCCGGGACGGCGTGCGTCCGCGCACTTGGCCCGTGCTCCGCTTTGCGCTAGTCTGCCGGGATGCAACATCGTCGCCTGCCCCCTGCCGCCCGTCCGGCCCGTTCTGGTCCTGAGCCCGCCAGTGCTTCTGTGCGGGGCCGTTCCGCCTCTGCCGCCCCTGTCTGCGGGAAGGGCGGAGAAACAAACGCCCGTCAGCCCTCTCTCCAGCCGGAATGGCGCAAGCAACGGCGGGAACGGCGCGCCGCCGCCCAGGCCGACGAACGGCGCAAACTGGCGCAGCGCTGGCCCCTGCTGCCACGCGAGGCCCTGCCGCGTGAGGATTTCAGCGTGCAGCTGGCCCCGTACGGCTATATGGAGCCCCTGTTGGAAGAGCTGGGGGAACGCGTCATCACGGTGCGCGGCCGCCTTGTGCTCGCGACGGGCGAGGAACCGGCCGCGTGGGCGCAAAACGTCTGGACAGCGCCGCGCTGGCTGGAAGCCGCTTCCATCGGGCAGGCGGTGCGAGCGCTGACGGCCCTGCAACGCAACTGGCGCGGACATGCCCTGCCCGAAAGCGGCCATCAGCGCCGTCAGGCCCTCATGGAAGCGGCCTTGCCGCATGTGGGCTCCCGTCCTCTTCGTTTCGGAGAGGCGGCCCCCACGGCCCCGCTGGGAGCCTTCACCCTCTGGGAACATGATCTGCTGCTGGCTTCGCCGTCCACGACTTCCCCCTTTGCCGATGGAGAAGCCCATTTCGAGGAAAACAGGACGGAACCGCCGGGGCGGGCCTATCTGAAACTCTGGGAGGCCTTCACCCTCGACGGACGGCGGCCGCAGCCCGGGGAGCTCTGTGTGGATCTGGGCGCATCGCCGGGCGGCTGGACATGGGTGCTGGCCGGGCTGGGGGCGCGGGTCTTCAGTCTGGACAAGGCCGAACTGGCCCCGCAGGTGGGGTGTCTGCCCAACGTGAATCATTGTCTCGGCAGCGGGTTCGGGCTGGATCCTCGCCATGTGGGCCGCGTGGACTGGCTCTTTTCGGACATGATCTGTTATCCGGAGCGCCTGCTCCAGGTCGTCCGGCAGTGGATCGAGGCGCGCGCCTGCGCCCATGTGGTCTGCACGCTCAAGTTCCAGGCGGAGACGGATCATGCGGTGAGCCGGGCCTTTGCCGCCATCCCCGGCGGCAGGTTGCTGCATCTTTCCTGCAACAAGCACGAGCTCACCTTCATCTGGCATGAGGCGGACACCGTTTAGAGCCTGTTAACACTGCTCGCGGTTTGTTTTTGGGGGGAAGGGGAACCCCTCCGCCGGCGCGGGAGGGGTTCCCCTTCCCCCCAAGCCCCCCATCCCTTCCCCA
>NZ_CALUWS010000044.1 GCF_944324525.1 uncultured Desulfovibrio sp. | reverse complement strand
CGGAAGCCACGGAAGCCGTGGAGGGGAACACGGGCCGACATGGATACAGACGATTTTCCGCGTCCCCCTTTTCCGCAGCGCACCGGGGGACCGACACGCGAAGAGACGGCCGGCGCATCGCCTTTCCCTTCCGCCTACCCTGGTAAACGCGCGTTGGGGGAAGGGATGGAAGCCACGGAAGCCGTGGAGGGGAACACGGGCCGACATGGCCGCAGACGATTTTCCGTGTCCCCTGCCCGCAGCGCACCGGGGGACCGACACGCGAAGAGACGGCCGGCGCAACGCCCCGGCGCTCCACCCTCGCCCCACCCCCCCCCACCACAAAACAAACGTTCCACAGCATGGACGCAAGGATGAGCATGGGATCGGACAAGCTTTTTTCGCTCAGGCGGGTCATGAAGCGGCGGCCGGGCAATGAGGGCTTTTGCCTTGAACTGGAGTCGCTGGACGTGATGCGGGGCGACAGGCTGGCGCTGGTGGGGCCATCGGGCTGCGGCAAGAGCACGGCGCTGGATCTGCTGGCGGGGGTGCTGCGTCCCGATGCGGGGGAGCGTTTCCTTTTTGCGCCGCAGGCGGAGGCTCCGGCGCTGGACATGCTGGAGCTTTGGCGGCGGGGCCGTGAGGACAGGCTTGCAGCGGCGCGATTGCGCCACTTGGGCTATGTCCTGCAGGTGGGGGGGCTGTTGCCGTTCCTCAGTGCGGGGGAGAATATCTTGTTGCCCTGCCGGGCGCTGGGGAATCTGGCTGCGCAGCGGGAGAGCGTACGGGAGCTGTGCGAGCGCCTGCATATCGACCGCCTGCTGCGGCAGATGCCGTCCACGCTCTCGGTGGGCGAGCGGCAGCGGGTGGCCATTGCGCGGGCGCTGGCGCACGGCCCGTCCATCCTGCTGGCTGACGAGCCAACGGCGGCTCTTGATCCGCGTCATGCGCGTCTGGTGTTGGGGCTGCTGGCGGAGCTGGCCGGGGAGCGCGGGGTCACGGTGGTCATGGTGACGCATGCGCCGGACATGGCCGTGGAGGCGGGCTTCCGGCTGGTGCAGGTCGTGACGGCGTCGGACGGCAACGGTGCGCCCCTTTCGCGCATCCGGCACGCCGTCCAGGAGGAGGCCGCCTGATGCGTCTTGCCCTGCAAAGCTTGCGGCTGGCCGCCGCCGACTATTGCCATGAGCGGTTGCTCTCCCTGTGCGCCGTCCTGACGCTGACGGCGGTGCTGACGCCGCTGCTCATCCTGTACGGCGTCAAGTTCGGCGTGGTGCAGACCCTGACCGACCGCCTGCAGCATGATCCGCGTACGCTGGAGATCAGCCCTGTGGGCAGCGGCCGCTTCACGCCGGACTATCTGGCGCAACTGCGGCAACATCCCTCGGCGGCCTTCGTGCTGCCGCGCACGCGCGCCATTGCCGCCACCATCGACTTGTTCGCCAGGGACGGCACGCGCCTCACGGTCTCGCTGGAGCCCAGCGCGGCGGGCGACCCCCTGCTTGGGCGGTACGGAGCCGCCATCCCGACCCTGATGCTGGACAGCGGCCTGCACGGCGCGGCTCCCGATACGCCCCGCCGCATCCTCTGGAGCGGCGTCGTCCTTTCGGCTTCCGTGGCGGAAAAGCTGGGCGTGGGCGTGGGCGACGAGCTGGAGGGCCGTGTTGAACGGCGCTATCAGGGGGCCGTGCAGCGGGCGAGGCTGCCCCTGCGGGTCACGGCCATTTTGCCGCTGGCCGCGGAACAGAAAAATCTGATCTTTGCCCCGCTGGAAGTGGCGGAAGCGGCGGAGGATTTTCGCGACGGACGGGCCGTGCCGCTCTTTGGCGCGGATCGCGGCTGGACGGGCGAGCCTCGCCCCGACGCGCCGCGCGAGTATGCGGGCTTCCGGCTGCACGCCCGCAGCCTGGATGACGTGATGATCCTGCGGGAGGCCTTTGCCGCGCGGGGGCTTGAGGTCTATACGCAGGCCGAGGCCATCGCGCAGGTGCGGCAGCTTTCCGCCTCCCTGAACCTGATCTTCTCCCTTATCGGCGCGGCGGCGGGCGTGGGCTTCCTCACGTCCACGGCGAGCAGCATGCTGGCTGCCGTGGCCCGCAAGGAGCGCCTGCTCGGCCTGCTGCGGCTCATGGGCTTCAGCACCGGCTCGCTGCTGCTCTTTCCGCTGGCCCAGAGCCTGTTCACCGCCTTTCTGGGCACGGGCCTCGCGTGCGGGCTGTATCTGCTGGCCGCGCAGGTGGTCAATCATCTTTTCGCGTCCTCGCTCAGCGGGCTGGAAAGCGTCTGCCGCCTGCTGCCGGTACACTATGCGGCCACTCTGCTCATCGTGGCCGGACTTTCCCTGCTGGCCGCTCTCGGCCCCGCCCTGCGGGCCGGGCGCATCGAACCTTCGGAGGTCATCCGTGAAATCTGACGTCTCATGCCGCCGTGTTCCCCTTTGCCGGAAATTCCTTTTTGCCGCCCTGCTGACGCTGGCGGGCCTGTGCCCTCCCGGTCTCGTCCATGAGGCCGGGGCCGCCCTGCGGGCCAGGGAGAGCGTTTCCGTGGAGGCGGCCACCAATCCCCAGCCCGCGGCGGACGACATCCTCCTGCCCATGCCGGGCGGATTGCACATGGCCTTCCGGCTGGTGGCCGTGCCCGCCAAGGGACTGCTCTGGGACATGCCCCTGCGCCCCGGACGCGACGATGCGGCCAACAACGAGCGCGCCTTTTATGACCGCCGCTACGCCGCCGCCCTGGCCGCGCCCTTCACGCTGGATGACCTGCCGGACGGCTGGCGCAAGGCGGCCCCCAAGGGATCGCATTATTTCTATCTGGTGGCCAAATACGAGGTGAGCCGCCTGCAGTATGACGCCGTCATGCGGGACACGCCGCCCGATACCGCCAGTCTTGCGCCGGACGCGGCCCGGCCCGTCACGGACGTAAGCTGGTACGACGCCGTGGACTTCACCCGGCGCTACACGCAATGGCTCCTGCAAAACGCGCCGGACAGCCTGCCGCGCTACGCCGGGGACAGCCGCAACGTGGGCTTCGTGCGCCTGCCCACCGAGACCGAATGGGAATACGCGGCTCGCGGCGGCCAGTTCGCGGGCACGCAGCAGCTCATGCAGGAAGATTTCTTCGTCATGGCGGACGGGACGAACTATGCCGATTACGCCGTCTATCGCCCTGAAGGGGCCGGACGCATCGAGGAGGACGTCGAACGTATCGGCTCGCGCAAGCCCAATCCGCTGGGCCTCCACGATACGGCGGGCAATGCCGCGGAGATGACGTTGGAGCCCTTCCGCTTCTCCGTGGCCGGTCGCCTGCACGGTTCGGCCGGGGGCATGGTGCGCAAGGGAGGCTCCTTCCTGTCCGGCGAGGCCGAGATCATGCCCGGCCGCCGCGAGGAGACGCCCTTCTTTTTGCAGGACGGCCCGGCCCATGCGCGCGACCTCGGTTTCCGGCCCGTCATCTCCGGCATCAACACGCCCGGCGGCGACCGGCCGGAAACGCTCGTGGCCGAATGGAACCGGGCCGGGGAATCTGCCTCTCCCCTGCCCGCGCAGGATCAGCAGGCCGGACGCAATCCGCTGGAAGAGCTGGACCGGCTGCTGGCCTCCGCGCCCAATGAAGGCGTCAAGAAAAATCTGCTGGCCCTGCGGACGACCCTCAAGGAAAACAACATCATGCAGGAGCGGCAAAAGCAGCTGGAGGCCCAGTCCCTGCTGCGTACCGGCCTCTACCTCATCGAGACCATCCGCAATTACGCCAGCCGCCAGCAGTCGCTGGACAGCCAGCTTGTCCTGATGAAGAAGGACGTGAAGATCGCAAAGGGCGAAGTAAAGCAGCGCCTGCAAAAGCTCATCACCCAGTCCACCGAGGCCCGCAAGCAGTACGGCACGGGCATCGAGCGCACCCTGTCCTTCTACCTCGGCAAGCTTGAGGAAGCGGGCAGGCTGGATGCCGCCCTCTTCACGGACAGCATGACGCAGCTCGGCAAGGACTTCCCGGGTAGCGACGTCTTCAATGAGAACATGCGCCGCAATATGGACATATTCACCCGGCAGACGCAGGAGGCCCGGCGCGGCAAGGCCCTTGACCGCCGCCGCATCCTGCAGCAGATCCTTGCCAAATAAGGCCTGTTGACACTATTCGTGCCTGTTGGGGGAAGGGGAAGCGACAGGGACGTGAGGCGACCCCAAAGGCAAGCGGAGCGTATGCAGCGGATCGACCTTATCCATTGCTATACGTTCAAGATTTGTGTTGATATACTCTGGTTCGCCCCGTCCCTGACGGGGCGTCCGTCCCTGACTTCAACAAAGGAGCGTCGTCATGAGCACTACCTTGCGTGTCGGCTGGATCGGTACCGGCGTCATGGGGCTTTCCATGGCCGGTCATATCCTGAAGGCCGGTTTCCCGCTGACGGTCTACAGCCGCACCCGTTCCAAATCGCAACCGCTGCTGGACAAGGGCGCGCACTGGGCCGACAGTCCGGCCGACGTGGCCCGGAACAGCGATGTGGTCTTTTCCATCGTGGGCTTCCCCGCTGACGTGGAAGCCGTCATGCTCGGCCCGGACGGGGCGCTGTCCGGTCTGGCGCAGGGGGGCATCCTCTGCGACATGACCACCTCCAGCCCCGCCCTTGCCGCCCGCATCGCTCAGGAGGCCGCCGCCCGCGGCTGCGCCGCGCTGGATGCGCCGGTGACCGGCGGCGACATCGGCGCGCGCGAGGCCCGCCTTTCCATCTTCGTGGGCGGCGACGCCGCGGCCTGCGAGCGCATCCGCCCCTGTCTCGAAGTCATGGGCACGTCCATCATGCACTGCGGCGCGGCGGGCAGCGGCCAACAGGCCAAGCTGGCCAATCAGATCGCCGTGGCCGGCGTCATGTTCAGCGTCTGCGAGTCCCTGCTTTACGCGCAGGAAGCCGGGCTGGACGTGGACAAGTGGCTGGAGCTGGTGGTGCCCGGCGCGGGCGGCAGCACGGCCATGAACACGCTGGGCCGCCGCATCCTCAAGGGCGACTTCGCCCCGGGCTTCTTTGTGGAGCATTTCGTGAAGGATCTCGGCCTCTGCCTTGAGGAATGCCGCCGCATGGGCCTCGTCCTGCCCGGCACGGAGCGCGCCGAGGAATGTTACCGCATGGTGCAGGCCCTGGGCGGCGGCAAGGACGGCACGCAAAGCCTTGTCCGCACCCTGGCGCAGGCCTGCGGCAAGCAGTGGAAACGCTAGCGCGTTGTACGTTTGAAAAAGGTGGGACGCGAGGCGGCGGCACGCGCCGCCCGGCCCAGACTACACGGGAAATGCCCTAGTGGCGTCCGTCCTCGGCTATCGATGTCATTGAGGATCCCCCTGCCGCCCGGCGGGGGGAGCCTTTTTCCTCTTTCGTCAGCAGGTTCTTCCGCAAAAGGATCATCGACTCCATGAAAAAGAATCTTGTGATCTTCGTCGCCATTTTCTGCATCACCTATCTCCAGAACAAGTATATCGGATTCTACCATGATGACTATGGCTACGGAGCGCTCACCTATGCCGTCGACACCCAGTATGCGGAAAGGACGCTGCCCAACATACTCGATTATCTCACGCGGCATTACATGGAATGGGGCGGCCGGGTCCTCTTTTTCTTCTTCGAGGTCCTGCTCATGCAGGGCGGGATGTCCTGCTTTTTCCTGGCGCAGGCGCTGGTGCTGGCCGCAACGCTTTTCTTCAGCTACAAGGTGCTGCTCCTTCTCCTCGACAAGGAGGAAGATTCCTTTCCGCTGCTGGCCTTCCTGCTTTCCGCCTATCTGCTCTTCAATGAGGGGATCTACCGGGGGGGCATGTTCTGGGCCAGCGCTTCCGTACTCTATATCTGGCCGTTCTGCCCGCTGATGCTGGGCATCCTCCTCCTGCTGACCTCCCGACGGCGGGACAGTCTCTCCGTCCCTCTCCGCGTGGCCCTGCCGCTGTGCTTTTTTTGGGCGGGCGGCTCACAGGAACAGGTGGGGGCCGTCACCGTCTGCATGGTCCCGCTCCTCGGTTTTTTCCTGTTCAGGGCCGAACTGAAGCGGCTGAGATGCCGCCTGCTGGCGGCGCAGGCGGCGGCCGTGGCGGGCTTCCTCTTCCTCATGCTTGCGCCGGGGAACATGCGCCGCATGGAATCCGGGCATGACGCTATGGGAGGCCTGGCCGACCTTCTGCACACGACAGGCTGGATATTTCAGGGCATATTTGCCTCCCCCATCGGCATCCTGTGGCTGGTCAGCCTGATCCCCGCCCTGTGGCTCTGCCGCCGGACGGAGCTTAAGCGCTTGCAGCCCTTCCTGCCCTTCCTCATTGCCAGCCTGCTGTCCGTAGGCATATTCTATGTGATCAAGCTCCGCTTCGGAGCGCCGCGCGTCTTTTTTCCGGCCAGCTTCCTGCTCGGCATCGTTTTTGCCGGCATCTGGCAGATTGCGCTGGAAAACCTTGCCCTCACCCTCAGGACAAAACGCCTGACGGCCGGCCTGCTGCTGGTCTTCGCGCTCTGCTATCACGGGATAGCCGTCATCCACGGCTACTATGTCAACTATCCGACCATCCTGGCCAATGACCGCAACCTGCGCGCCGCCGGACAGCAGACGCCGCCCCCGGCGGAGGTCGTCTTCTACAGGCTGCCCGACAAGAAATACGCGGAGTGCATGCCCTATGACAACAGAAGGTACATCGAGACCTGGATACTGGCCTATTACCGCCTGCCCCGGGAGACCAGGATCCTGTATCAGGACTCTCCTTTCAAATGACGGAACCCTTAGAGCATTGACAGTTTGGAACGCGAAACCTTTCAAACTGAAAATGCTCCAAAAGCCTGCAAAGGCTGTTTCATCCGCACGGCAATATTGAAAAAAAAGCCTTTTTCCTGCATCGTGGGCAGGCAACGGCATCGTGAAAAAGCAACTTGCCTCAGCTGCTGCGCCTGCGGTCTGTCGATCGCCGGGCAGTGGGTGGACCGTACAGGGAGAAATACATGGCACGCATCAGCCTTGTCATTCCTGTCCTCAATGAACAGGAATCCATAACGCTCTTTTATGAAACCATGTCGGAAGTCATGGCGGGCATGCGGCACGATGTCGAATTCGTCTTCGTCGATGACGGGAGTACGGATGCGACCCTTTCGATCCTGAAGCGGCTGCACGAGAAGGATCCCAGGGTCAAGGCCGTTTCCCTTTCCCGGAACTTCGGCAAGGAATATGCCCTCACCGCCGGATTTTACCATGCCACGGGGGATGCCGTCATTCCCATGGATGTGGACATGCAGGACCCGCCGCAGCTTGTCGCGACTTTCGTCGAGCACTGGGAGAACGGCACGGAGATGGTCATCGGCGTTCGCGAGGATCGCTTGCGGGATTCCCGGGCCAAGCGCTGGTCGTCGTCCCTGTTCTATAAGGTCTTCCGCTTTCTGACCAAAAACATGATCGAGGAAAACGCCGGGGACTTCCGCCTCATGTCGCGGCGCATCGTGCAGGAACTCCTGCGTTTTCCCGAGAGCGTCCGCTTCAACAAGGGGCTGTACGGCTGCGTGGGCTTTTCGCGCGTCCTGGTCCCTTATGCGCGCCCCGCGCGGCAGGCCGGGCACAGCAAATGGTCGGGCTGGAAGCTCTGGAATTTCGCGCTCGACGGCATCACCAGCTTCAGCACCTTTCCCCTGCGCATCTGGAGCTATCTGGGGGGGAGCATCGCGCTCTGCGGCTTCCTCTACGCGCTGTTCCTTGTGCTGCGCACGCTCTTCTGCGGCGTTGACGTCCCCGGCTATGCCTCCATCATGGTGGTCACGCTGACGCTGGGAGGGCTGATCCTGCTTTCTCTGGGCATCATTGGCGAATATCTGGGACGGATATTTGAGGAAGTCAAACGCCGCCCCCTGTTCATCGTCCGCCAGACCATCGGTTTTGCCGATGACGGCGCGACGCCGGCGGGAGGGCGGCGCGCTCCCCTGTCCCCTGACTCGGACAGGTGACGCGTCATCCGGCCCGGGAAAAAAGAATCCAGGCCGTCCGCGCGGTGCAGCAAGATGCGCCGTGCGGGCGGCCTGTCTCTTCTGGAGGCCTGTCAGGGCTGCTTTAGGCAACCTGGGCTGGTCCAGGCCTGCGCCGTCCTTTTCGCCGGTTCGTTACATGGTATCCCAGACGAACTCGAAGCTGTCGGCGGAAGTCTTGCGGATGCGGGCCGCGGTCGGATTGTTGAAATGCCCGGGGAGCAGCAGCGCATTGCTTTCCGCACAGTCGTTCAGCAGCCTGTAGCGTTCCTGCACGGCGCGTTCCGGCTCCACGCAAAAGATGCTGTTCCAGCGCCAGTTGGCCACCTGTATGGGGTGATGCATGATGTCGCCGGAAATGATGGCCTTCTCCCCTTCGGATTCGATATCCACGCGGAAGGTCCCGGGCGTGTGCCCCACGGCGGTCTTGAGGGTGACGTAGCTGTCGATGCGCATGTCTTCCTGCGGGATAAGGGTGACGTGACCTGACTCGAGCAGAGGGTAGACGCTGTCTTTCAGCGCCGTCTTGGTCCCCTCCGAAATGCCGGGCAGTATGCCCTTGCTGCATTCTATCCTGCGTCCGCCGTCCACATAGACGCCCTCCGTGGCCGGATCCATAGTGTCCGCCCACTCGAAGTCCGCCCTGGAGTAGAGGTAACGCGCATTGGGGAACGTGGGCACATAGACGCCGTCCACCAGTCTGGTGCCCCAGCCGTAGTGATCGGAGTGGAAGTGCGTGCACAGCACGACGTCCACCTTGTCGAGATCGATGCCGGCGCGGCGTATCTTCGCAAGATAGGGCGTCTTCAGGTTGCTGAAGCGCGGGATACGGCGAATCTTGTCGTTGCCGTTGGCCGGATCCACGAAGATGGTCGTCTCCGGCGTCTCCACTATCCAGCTGTTCTGGCTTTGCAGCATCTGCTCCGTATCGGGCGTCATGTAGTTCGGGACCATCCATGCACGGTTGGCCTCGATGACGGCCTTGTCATACAGCGGGTACATGAGCTCGAAGGTGAAGCCCGCGCTCGTCATTTCCTGGATGCGGGTGACGCGGACCTTGCCGATCATTTGGGAAAAGTTCATGGCTGCTCCTGAGATGTCGTTATGGTTGAACCGCCCAGCCGCATGCCTTACGCACAGGGATGGATGTCGCCGCCCGTTACCGTGCCCCAAACGGGCATCTGGGGGATCTCATCCACCGGCAGGCGGAACGGGTCTTCCTCCAGCACGCAGAAATCCGCCTGCTTGCCGAATTCGATGCTGCCGAGGCTGTCCTCCCGGTGCATCTGCCAGGCCGCCTCCAGCGTGATGGCCCGCAGGGCCGCGGCCAGCGAGACGCGCTGGCCTTCGCCCAGCACCTTGCCGCCGAGCGTCCTGCGCTGCACCGTCGCCCCGACGGCCTGCCACGGCAGTTGCGGCGTGCCCGGCGGATCGCTGTGGATGCCCCAGCTGACGCCCAGCCGCTCCGCCGTCCCTGTCGGGACCAGATTCTCCGCCCGGGTCCGCCCCACGATGCGCAGGTGGTTGTCCCCGTAATAGTACAGCTGCGACGTGAAGAACTGCACGCCCACATTCAGGGTGCGCGCCCGGCGCAGCTGCGCCGCCGTCATGGTGTAGCAATGCTCCACACGGTGCCGGATATCCGGGCGGCAGCAACGGCTTTGCGCCTCTTCCACGGCATCAAGCACCGTCTGCACGGCCAGACTCGTATTGGTATGGGTCACGCAGGGGATGCCCCGTTCATGCAGGGCCAGCAGCAGGGCCCGGATCTCTTCCGGTTCGTGCTGCATGTGCTTCCCTTCGGAACCGTCCCAGTAGCCCGGCCACTCCAGCGGGCAGGTGTGGGAAATGATGGAACCGTCATGGTAGAGCTTGGCCCCTGCCAGCCAGAGCCTGTCCGATCCTCTTCCCGCCAGTTCCTCGATCCGGGCGATGGCGGCCTCAAGGGAGCCTTCCCGCTCCGCCAGCCTGTGCACATGCGGATACACCGCGCAGCGCAGGCCTCGTCCGGGCTTCCCGAACAGGCTTTCGAACTGGGCATACTCCCTGTCCAGGGCGACGCGCGAACCGGCCACGAGCTCGGAGACCGTGGTGATGCCCTGCGCCCGGAAGAGCGGCAGGATATTTTCCAGCTTTTCGCGCGTCAGATCGACGATCTCGGGGAAGGCCGAAGAGGCGAGCAGGAAGCCGGGCGCTTCGATGAGCGTGCCGTTGGGCCGCCCGTCGGCATCGCATTCCGCGCCGGGCGGGACATGCCCTTCCCGCACTCCGGCCCGCTCCAGCAGACAGCTGTTGGCCCAGAAGCGGTGGAAGACCATATTGCTCACCAGGATGGGACGGCGGGTGGACACGGCGTCCAGCTCATCCCGGTGCAGCACGCCGCCGGCCTGATTGTCGTCATAATGCGTTGCCCACAGCAGTTCCCCGGCGGGGAGCTGCGCGTCCAGCTCCCGCAGGCGCTCCAGCACGTCCCGCTTGCTCGCATAGGTGGGGAAAAAGCCCCCTCGCGGATCAGGCCAGGGGATCTGGGACACGAAGTGATTGGCGTACTCCAGCGCGGGTATGACCAGATGCGTATGCGCCTCCACGATGCCGGGCATGAGCACCTTGTCGGAAAAAATGTCGTCCTCGACCACGCGCGTCCCGGGCAGACAGGCCAGGTCGTCCCGCAGGGATCGTCTGCTGCCCACCCCGACGATGCGGCCCTCCATGACGGCGACCGCCGTCGCTTCCGGCTGTTCGGGATACATGGTGATGATTCGTCTGGCCGTATAGATCGTTGCCGTTCGGGACATGATGCACCTCCGTGCGTACGGTTCAGGGGGAAAGGCTCGTCCGGCGTCAGAACTGCCGTCTGCCCACAAGCCGCAAGACATACATGGCAAGGGGCGTGAGGATGGCCGTGCCGACGAATATCCAGATCATGGGGAAATCAGGCGCGGCCGCAAAGGGCATGCAAAGGGATATGGGCTTGAAGACGACAAAGGTCACGAGCCCCATGAGCCCCACTTCCAGCGCCACGGGGGTGGCGTATTCCGGATCCACAAGGCGCAGCAGCATCAGGCCCGACGCGCCCGTCCCCGTGCAGTACCCGAACATGGTCACCGCCCGCGCAAAGCCCAGCGACGGCGCGCGGCGTCCGAACCAGAGGCAGGCCCACAGCGTCAGGAACGACGCGATGACGATGGAGACGGAAAAGGGGATCACCACCGAGGTCAGCGCCGTGGGCTTGATGCCCATGAAGACGGCGCAGATCATGAAGTCCACGCAGGTATTCGTCATGCGCCGTACCGAGCCTTCATCCAGCAGATGGGCGCAGTTCAGGCGCTGCATGCCCTTTCTGACCAGCATGGCGGCCATCATGCCCCACATGAAGGTATAGCCCAGCCCGATCCCCCGGATGCCCGCAATGGGAAAATAGTTGAGCCACAGCAGGCCGAAGGCGTAGGCCAGACCATAGACAAGGCCGGCCAGGGCCAGATGGAAACCCATGCTGTCGATATTGGCCGGGTGCATCATGCCCTGCGCGCAGACGGGCCTGTTCCCTTCGGCAAGTATCCCCGAACAGAATTCGGGAGAGATGACGCCGGAGGTCTGGCCGCCCCAGCCGCGGCGCAGC
The DNA here is from genome assembly GCF_944324525.1 of uncultured Desulfovibrio sp. GTDB lineage: Bacteria > Desulfobacterota > Desulfovibrionia > Desulfovibrionales > Desulfovibrionaceae > Desulfovibrio. The sequence goes on along the minus strand of NZ_CALUWS010000044.1, from coordinate 10,413 downwards.
CCGTAGCGCGTGAACGGGACCCCCATGATGCCCGCCACCAGAAAGCCGATGGCGGCAAAGGCCAGCCCTATGTCGATGCTGTTGGCGACCTGATAGCTTTCCTCCCAGACGGTGGCATAGGCCTGCGTCTGTCCGGGGCCCTGCGTGAAGCCCGCGCCCAGCAAAAAGCCGTTGACCTCAAAAAAGGCGCCTCCGGTGAGCTTTTGCCAGCCCACGAAGGCGCCATATCCCACAAGTGCCTGAATGGAAAAAAGAAAGCCGAACAGCAGCCCCATCCAGAGCGCGCCGCGCATGGCCTCCCTGTTTTGCCGTTTTTCGGCATCCTTGTTTCGGAGCAGGCCGATCCCCACGAAACTGAAGGCGAACAGATGGAAGGAGATCATGCCGAAGGTGGAAGGGGAAAGCACCTGCCAGCCTGACGAGGTGGGGATGCCGACCAAGTCGAAACGCATGAGGATGAAGCCGAGTATGCCGCCGATGAGCGAAGCGGGGAAAAGCAGGGTCTGCAATATCTTGATCTTGGCCCGCAGGATGACGCCGGCGACGATCAGCAGGCTTATCCACACAAATGCGGCGATCTACGGATAGAATGAAGCTTCCATTATCCACCTCCTCGTTGGTGTGCGGCGCAGAAGGACACCCTGCGCCGCAACGAGAATTGCAGGCTCCATGCCAGCCGTCCCACAATTTCAACACATTGGAATCAATTGAAATTTTTTTAATTGGATTTCTTTGACCGCGCATCGTATCATTTTAAGACAAAGTGATGGTTTATTTTGAGAAAGGATACCCTCATGTCCGAGACCGCTTTCCCCACTGAGGGCCTGTCCGCCGCATGGCCCCCGGCGGGCGATCTTGCGGCCACGCTGCTGGACGATTGCGAGCGCCTGCTGCAAAAAACGGAAAATGAAGCGCGCCTCCTGCACGGCAAGGTGGAAAGCAGCCTGCGGGATCTCCTGCAGCGGCTCGGCATGCTCTGCCTCAACTTCGAGAGCGCCCCTCCGGCTGTCCGTCGGGACGTCGTCCAGCTTGCCCTGCGGGGCATGGGCATCCAGCTTTTCCATCCTTTCGGGGCCGTCGGGGAGAATCTGGTCGGTCTTTTCCATTTTCTGCAGACCACGGAACTGGACGAACGGCTCGAGTTGCTCGTCCAGGGCGCGCTCATCCTGCTGGATGCCGGCCTGTCCCCGGCCGTGGAAGATGTGGAGCTCACCGCCCATGCGCTGCGGCAACAGTCCGCCACGCAGGACGGCCTGCTCTGCTGCCTGCTGGCGGGCATCCTCTATTACCAGATCGGAAGCGTCGCCCAAGGCATGCAATGTTATGACATGTATATCTGCCGCTATGAATACGGCAACGACTTCCTGCACAATTACTTTTGTCTGAAATCCAGCACGAACGCTCTCTATCTCCACAACTACAGCCAGGCTTACGGGATCATAGAGTCCTTCAAGACGACCAATGAGCTCTGCGGCGGGACGCTGTTTTCCCTGCGCTGGAAATCGCACCTTGCCTTCCTGCTCCTGGATGTCGGCAGGCTTGAGGAGGCCCTCGTCCACATCGAATCCCTGACCTGCCTTGCCCTCGCCGAAAAAAATCCCCTTCTCTCCCACCTCATGTGCCGCGCCCTAGCCCTGTATCACTTCAAGAACGGGCATGCCCGGCATGCCGCCCTCGTCATCCGCAACCATACTCTTCGCTACGGGATGGACACCCTCCTGCACGGCTACACCTCGCCCGCCGTCGTGGAGATGCTCGACGAGCTGGACAGCGCCCATCCGCAGTTGACGGCCATCCCCTTTGCCGTGGAGGAAGAACGCCTGCGGCACGAGGGCAACCGTCTCCTGTACGGCGTGGCGCAGCGCTGCCGGGCCCGGCGTCTGGCGCGGGCAGGCTGGCTGGCGCAGGCCCTGGAGTCCTACGACACGTCCTTTTCCTCGCTCCAGTCCACGGGCTGCCTCGCGGAACTTTCGGCGACTGGCACGGCATACCGCGCTCTGCTCGAACAGGCGGGAGAGCATGAGCAGGCCGGACGGCTTGGACGCCTCCTGCGGGCGGCGGATGCCGAAGACAGCGGACGGCGGGACAAGGAGGACGCCCGCTCCTTGCCGCATGACGCCCTCCGCACCGTCCGCACCATCCTGGAACGCCTTGCCGAGGCCCGCGCCTTCGCGCAGGCGCGTGAACGCATGCAGCACATCCTCGGCATCGTCCAGACGGTCTTTCGCGCGCAACGCTCCGTGCTGTTCCGCTTTTCCGACGGAGGCGCCGCCGAATTCCTGCAAGGCAGGAACATCACCCGGACGGAATTCACGGCCAAGGCCTTTCAGAAAAAATTGCGCCCCCTCCCCCTCAGGCACGCCGGGCCCACGGCGGGGACTGTCGCCGGCGGACAGGATGGCGCGGTCTGTTTCGCCCTGCCCGTCACCACGGCATGTCCGTGGTTCCTCTACATGGACAATCACCTTGAGGCCGGGACGCTCCCCACCCTGTCGCCGGATGCCGGGGAACTGCTCTGCGCCACCCTGGCCGCCGAACTGCGCCCCTTTGCCCTCGGCCCGCAGCTGACGGCGACGCCGCCCAGGGAAACGCCCCGCAACGCTCCCCGCCAGCCCGTCTACTGGGGGGAAAGCCTGCGGGAACTGCTGAACCAGGCGGAAAGGGCCGCCCTGAGCCGTTCGCCCGTCCTTATTTATGGCGAGACCGGCGTCGGCAAGGAATGTCTGGCACGCTACATCCATGAAAGCGGCCAGCATGGCGGCGGTTTTGTGCCGGTTCAGCTTTCCTGTCTTCCGGAACAGCTGTTTGAAAGCGAGATGTTCGGTTACGAAAAGGGAGCCTTCACCGGCGCGGTGCAGCGCAAGGCCGGCAGGGTGGAACAGGCGGACGGCGGCGTCCTCTTTCTGGACGAGATAGGGGACATCCCCCCCTTTGCCCAGGTGAAGTTGCTGCGCCTGCTGCAGGAGCACGAATACACGCGCGTCGGCGGCGTCCAGACGCGGCATGCGGACTTCCGCCTCATCGCCGCCACGCACAGGGACCTCCGGCAGGAAGTGCTGGCCGGACGCTTTCGTGAAGACCTGTACTACCGGATCGCGGTCATCACGTTGACCATCCCGCCGCTGCGGCAGCGCCCGGCGGACATCCTGCCGCTGGCCGGTCTGTTCCACCAGCACTTTTCCCGGCTGAACCCTCTGTCGGGCGGCAGCCTCTCCGAGCGGGACAAAGCCCGCCTGCTGCGCCATACCTGGCCGGGCAACGTCCGGGAACTCCGCAACGTCGTGGAGCGCAGCGTGGTGCTCAACGAACCCTGCCGGCCCGGCGCGGAAGGCGCCCCCGCTCCGCAGATTGTGCCGTCGCCGCCCGCGCCGACGGAAGAGCCGCTTTCGCTGGACGCCGCCATGACGGCGCATGTGGCGTGCGTGCTGCGCCGTACCGGCGGACGCCTGTACGGCCCCGATGGCGCGCTGGCCCTCCTGGGCGTGAGCAAGGCCACCTTTTACCGGCGCTGGCAACACCTGCTGGAGGAGGTTCGCCAGAGCCGGACAACGGATGGGCGGCACGCTTTCCGGGAAGCTCAGGACAGCGACCTGCGCTGAACGCAAAAAAGGGGGCATATCGCCCCCTTTCCTGTGAGATGTGTGGCGTACACGGCGTTGCCGCCTGTACGGACCATCCTTATCCTTCTTTCCGTTCCAGCGCCCGCCGCACCTGCCGGCACATGCCCATGAGGGCGTCGTATTCGTGCCGCCGCAGCCGGGCCCGGCCGAACAGGCGTCGCCACGGCATGAGGAAGTAATCGGGATTGTCGCCGTGCAGGTAGTCGATGCGCAGCAGCATCTCCCGCAGGGCGGCCATGAGGCGCTCCTGATCCGCCGCCGAGGCCAGCGGGCCGTGACCGTCCTCCTTCCCGGCAAGGGACGCGGGCGCGATGGGCTCCGGCTGCGGCACGTTCCGGGGGCCGTGGGGCTCCCCGCCGGCGGCCGCGCCGGCCTCCGATCTGTCCGCCTCCCGCATGGCCGCGGCGCAGGCATACAGCACGATCAGCACGGCCTGCGCCAGATTGAGCGAGCTGGCCGCCGGGTCTGTGGGAATGCACACCAGCCGGTGACACTGCGTGATGGCGGCATTGTCCAGCCCCCTGTCCTCGGGGCCGAACACCAGACTCACCCTGCCGCCCTGCCGCAGACAGGCCGCGACCTCAGCCGCGCAGCGCTCCGGCGAGAGCATGGCCTGCCGCCAGCCGCCGCGCCGGGCCGTCGTGCCGATGACCAGCGCGCTGTCGGCCACGGCCTCGGCCAGGCTGTCATGGATGGTGATGCCGTCCAGCAGGGCCTGCCCCTTGGGCGTGGCCAGCGGCGAGGCCTTGTCGCGCAGCCAGCGCTCCGGCTCCACCAGCGAGATGTGCCCGCAGCCCATGTTGACGCAGGCCCGCGCCGCCATGCCGATATTCTCAGGGAAACGGGTCTGGACGAGCACCACGTCCAGCCCCTGCAGCAGATGCTCCATGCCGTCTCCTCAGCAGAAAAGATGTCCCAGCCAGATCACGACCTGCCCCGGCTCCGCGGGGACCGCCGCCGGCATGTCCGGCAGCGGCATGGCGGGCGGCATCTCCGGCCAGATGCGCCGGGCGACGATGGCCACGATGGCCCCGCCCACCCCGCACTTGCAGACAGTGCCCAGAAAGCGCCCCACCATGGTGCCGAAAGCCGCGTCCAGGCTTTGTTGCATGGGACGGCCGCGCACAAGCTCCGCCAGCAGGCAGCCCAGCCAGGCCCCGAACAGCGCGCCGAGCAGCGCGCCGATGCCCAGCAGGAAGGGCGCAAAGACGATGGCCCCCACAAAGGCCCCCACCATGCCGGCAAAGGTGCCCAGCTTGCTCGAACCATGACGCCGTGCCTTGATGAGCTGCACGCCGGTCTCCAGGACTTCGCCCAGTATGGCCAGTCCCACGGCCATGACCCAGAACCAGACATCCAGATTGCCGGGCTGCGGATGCACGAACTGCCAGATGCCCACCAGCACGAGCACCAGCCAGTTGGCCGGCAGGCCGGGGATGTTGAGCAGCAGCACCAGGGCCAGCACTATCACGAAAACGTACGTCAGCCCGAAGGAAAAGGCTTGGAGCAGACCTTCCATGCGCCCGTCCTACTTCTTGAGGCGCAGATCCTGCACGCGCACGGCCTTGCCGTCCGAGGACGGCAGACTGTTGCTCTGCACCAGCTCCACGCGCGGCGTGATGAGGATCTCGTCACGCAGGCGGTTGGCGATGGTCTTCTGCAGGCCCTGCAGGCTGCGCATGTCTTCCACGAAATACTCGTCGCGGATCTCCACCTGCACGCGCATCACGTCCCCAAAGCCGTCGTTCTCCAGCAGGATGAGGTAGTTCTGCCCCACCTGCGGGAAGCTCATGACCACCTGTTCGATCTGCATGGGATAGACGTTGACGCCCTTGATGATGAACATGTCGTCCGAGCGGCCCACGATGCGGTCAAGGCGGCGATGCTTGCGGCCGCAGGCGCATTCGCCGGGCAGGAAGCGGGTCAGGTCGCGGGTGCGGTAGCGCAGGATGGGCATGCCCTGACGGCACAGGCAGGTCATGACCAGTTCGCCCGTCTCGCCGTCCGGCACGGGCTCGCCCGTCTCGGGATCGATGATCTCGGGGATGTAGCAGTCCTCCCAGACGTGCATCCCGTGCTGCTGCAGACACTCGAAGGCCACGCCCGGCCCGTTCATCTCCGAGAGGCCGTAGGAATTGTAGGCCTTCATATTGAACAGGTCCTCGATGCGGCGGCGGAACTCCTCGGTATACGGTTCCGCGCCCACCACGGCGATACGCAGGGGGAACGCCCGCGGGTCCTCGCCCATGCTGCGCAGATGTTCGCCCAGGATGAGCGCATAGGACGGCAGGATATGGGCCACCGTGGTCTTGAAGTCCTTGGCCAGCTTGATCTGACGGCGGGAGTTGCCCGGCCCGGCGGGGATGGTCATGCAGCCGATGCGCTCGGCCCCGAAATGGATGCCGAGGCCGCCGGTGAACAGGCCGTAACCGGACATGTTCTGGAACACGTCCTCCTTGCGCACGCCGACCATGTAGAAGCTGCGCGCCACCAGATCGGCCCAGGAGTTGATGTCGTTCTGCGTATGGCAGATGGCCACCGGGCTGCCGGTGGTGCCGCTGGAGCAGTGCATGCGCACGATCTCCGACTGCGGCACGCAGAGCATGCCCGTGGGATACTGGTCGCGCAGGTCCTGCTTGGTGGTGAAGGGGATGCGGCGCACGTCGTCCAGGCTCCGGATGCTTTCGGGCGTCACGCCCGCCTCATCCAGACGGCGGCGGTAGAATTCGCATTTGCGGGCCTGCGCCACCGTGGCGCGCAGCCGCGTCAGCTGCGTGTGTTCGATCTGGTCGCGGCTCCACAGTTCCGCCGGATCAAAAACGTCCATCGTTGTTCTCCTTACACAAGGCAAATCTGCCCAAGATATCACGCCGGCGCGCGGCTCAAGCCTGCCGCGCCTGCCGTCTGGCCCAGCCCCAGAGCAGGCCGAAACTGCCCGCCTGCATCATGTCCCCGTGCGGGGACAAAAATTTCCCCTGCCCCGCCAGCATGTCCCGGCGCGGCCCCAGGATGAAGGTCGGCACATAGCCTCCCGCTTCCTCGCAATACGGGCCGAAGGCCGTCCCGTGTCCGCCGCTGGCCTGCACTTCCTCGGCCGGGAGCCACGTCTTGCGGAACTGCTCCAGATCCGACAGGATCTCCGGCAGGGAGCGCATGCCGGTATGGTGCTCATACACCCCGCGCACGATGCCCTTGTAGACCAGCGCCGCCACCGTATGGCCGTTGCCCACGTTGACGATGGTGATGCCCTCCCGGAAACTGCGCTCCATGACTTCCGGTTCGCTCAGCGCCCCCAGCAGGACGCTCACGCCCGTGTCCGCCACCGGGCCGCCCGTTTTCTCCCGCAGGGCGCGCAGGCGCGTCAGCAGCGGCGGCACGGCCTCATGTATCCAGGCTTCCGGGCTGGCGGACTTTTGCAGCAGATCCTGCCAGATCCGCATGCGGCCCGCCCGGTTGCCCTGCCCGTGCTCGCCGTGGTCCTGCGCGGCGGCAAGCGTCAGATGCGGCTGGGGCAGGCCCGCATGGCGCAGCAGCGAAGCCCAGAATTCCGGCGAATAATCCGTCAGGAAGAGCGGCACATGTCCCGCCGGGCAGTCCTCGGCCAGCTCCACGCCCATGCCGCAGACCACATCCTCCCTGTCGTGCAGGGCGCGCGAGGCCGCCACCGTGGCGCTTATCTTCAGGCCCGCGGCGATATGCTCCCGCACCGCCTGCCCGAAGCCGCCGCCCATATTGCCGCCGTACAGCCAGACATGCCGCTTGAGCAGGGTCAGCTCGCGGATGCGTTGCGCCACCATGCGCGCCGGGGACGGCAGCACGAAACGCGGCCAGTTGTGCGGCTCAAGACCGGGCCGGGCCAGCAGCGCGTCCTGCGTGCCGCTGCCGATATCCACACAGAGCACCGGCCCTGACCGGCGCAGGAATTCCTGAATCGGAGCATCCATAGTATAAACCTCACGTCGCATTGATGTACGCGTAAGCCAGCGCCAGCGCAAGCCCCGTCCGCCCTGCCGCGCCGTGCGGACGCGGGAACGGCGGGCGTGGCGGGAACGCGGCCGGGGGAAGGGAGCGGCCGAATGGCGGCGCTGGAGGTGTTCCCCTTCCCTCCAAGCCCCCATCTTTTTCCCAGCGCGCTTTTACCGGGGAAGATAAAAAAACGATGATATGCAGGCCGTCCTTTGTCCGCAGGTCTCCCGGCGGGATGCGCGCCCCCATCCCCGGCCGCAGCCGGAGAGAAAAAAAGACTTGCCTGCTGCACGAAAAAACGTTAATAGTTCTCTTCGCCGCCGAGGTGGTGGAACTGGTAGACACGCTATCTTGAGGGGGTAGTGGCAATAGCTGTGCGGGTTCGAGTCCCGCCCTCGGCACCAGTCCGCAAGCAAGGGTCACGGAGATTTCCGTGACCCTTTTCTTTTTGTCGTTAATATTCGCGGGGAACCGTCCGCTGTCGCCCGCCGGGTACACTGCGAAAGCTCCAACGGCGTATTGCCGCGTGCGGAACAAATCCTCTGCCCTCTCCCACCGACGAAAAGCCGGGTGTACCGTTTGCCCTGGGGGCACTATAGACTCCCGCCGTCTCCTGAAAAAAAGACTTGCCAAGCAACGCGCTTTGGCCTATACATTCTCTGCCGCCGAGGTGGTGGAACTGGTAGACACGCTATCTTGAGGGGGTAGTGGCAATAGCTGTGCGGGTTCGAGTCCCGCCCTCGGCACCAGTCCGCAAGATAAGGGTCACGGAGATGTCCGTGACCCTTTTTTGTTGGCTCTTCTCGCTCCTGTGGTACGGACGGCGTTTTTTCTTGCTTTCCCCGCCGCAGGATGACGGATGTTGCCCGAAGTCGGGGGGCTTTCTTTTTTCATCCGGTGGATGGTGGATTCGGCCCGGCGTCCTGGTAGCTATCGAATGGCCGCAGGGTTGTGCCAGTTGGGCGACGCAGGAGTCTTACAGGCATCCACAGCAGTACGAGGCTTCCCCAATAGCGTCTCCCCTTCTTGGGGATCAGAACAGAGGTGCATTTTTTTCATTCTTGTCGGGCCAGGCACCCTTGGCGTCAGCCCGGCATGTCTTAGCCGGGAATTCTCTGGTCAGGCTGGGCTGCCCCTTTCAGCGAGGCCAATGGGCAAGCTCCTGAGGGCTGAATCTTCCTTGCCCGGCCAGCGGGTATGCCGTCATCCCGGGACAAGTAGTGGAGAGATTTTGCCAAACCTTATCGCCGATAGCGTTTATTTCATCATTTGTCGCGGGAGGGATCGTCTCCGCTATGGAAAGGATATCCTTTCCAGCACGAGAAATAACCGCTCCGAATATATTTATACCCGTTTGTGACGGCAAATCCAAAATCAAGACGAACCCATTGCATTTAAAATATTGTTTACCGTCCGGAGTTGGTTGGGTAAGAGGTGATAGAGCGGTGCTGTCTCGCAGAAGCCCTGCATTCTGTAACGAGATAATATGTTCAAGCGTATATGGCTCCACATTCATCCCAGGAGAGGGAATGATCTCGTTGATGTGAAAACGGGCCACCTTGCAGAAGAGTTCCGCATCGGCCTTGGAGATGTTCCTCAGGACATCCAAGGTAGTAAGCGAGATGGTTTGAGGCGACTTGATCGCTTCAACAAGGATCCGTCCCCAGAGTTGCTGCATCTCAGGACTGCTGACGCCGCTCGCTTCTCGCCGCCAGCGTGTGAACCAGTCCGGCGCAACCTCTTCATCGGAGACATCCTCCGGCGGCACATCCTTCAGAATATTGGCGCTGACCGCCAATGTCGCATTAAGATTTTCAGCCTCATCCTCAAGGGCTATGGCTCTCGGCAACACGCGAACAGGCGCTGCACTCAGAGGCTTTCCAGAGCAAGATGGGTGAAAGTGTCCTCCGGCAGATAACGAAAAGACTGCGGGGGAACGATGTTCTCACCCAATACGGAGATATCCATAGCTTCTTCATACTTGCGCGGGCTGCCGATCTCTATGGCAAAGCCCTTTTTTCGCCCCTTGAAGTAGGTGAAGAAAAGCTGTCTGGATATGCCGGCCAAACTGCGCGTTTGTTCCCAGAGAGACGCGGGCGTATCTTCCCGAATGCTGACTACCTTGAATTCGCCGACGATCTTCCCCACAGGTGCAGTGACATACAGGACGATGCTTGACACATCCTTGCTGAAAGCTGCCTTGCGGAACTCGAAACCTTTTTCGCCGGAAAATATTTTTTCAGCAAATTCAGGCTTGATGGATAACAAAGCCTTCACGGACTTCTCCTAGTTCTAATGCCTTTTTGAATCCTTGCTCCGTCAGAGGACGCAGGCCCGTATATCCCTCGCCGCTTATGATGCCATGAGTGATCAAATCCCCACGAGTCGGCCGTTTGGGAAAAGCCAGATTATACGAAAGTTTGACGGCGTAATGCCGCTTTTGGAAATGCTTCTTGAGCTCATCGGCGGCAAATATGCTATGGTTCTGACAGTATGTGATAAACTCTCCTTCAGAGTCAAAGCTTGACGCGGCGCGCACTTCGACTACCGAACAGAGGGAGGTGGCGACTGCGCGATGCCAGGCCGGACCACGATTATCACTTGTACGATATATTATGATACTATCACCTGCGGAGACATCCGAAAATCCGTAATACCCGCCGACATAGACCTTGTAAATGCTGTTCGTCGGTGGAATGTCATCAAGCATCAGGGGAGATTCCGTCCGCAATATGGAATCAGGGAAAAGGTTAGAACTCATTTCATAATTAGAGGGCACTTTTTATGATACGGCGTAGTAAAATCATACAAAAAGCAAGATAAACAA
>NZ_CALUWS010000043.1 GCF_944324525.1 uncultured Desulfovibrio sp. | reverse complement strand
ACAAGCAAAGTTTTTGGGAAGGGAGGGGCGCGGGGAGGGGAACCTTTTGTTCACAAAAGGTTCCCCTCCCCGCAAACAGAAAAACACCCCTCCAACAACAGGAGACCGCATGATCGCCATTCAAACGGAGACATTCGCGCATGTGCGGGAGGAGGCATTGCCGCTGACCCGCGCCCACTGGGACGAGGTGGAGGCCGCGCTGCACGGCCCTGAGACCGCCCCCCTTGATGCGGAGCAGTATGCCCGCTGGGAGGCGCTGGACATGCTGCACATCAGCACGCTGCGGCAGGACGGCCGCCTGGCCGGTTATGCCGCCTTCAGCCTTTGCCCCTGTCCGCACCGGCCAGGCGTGCGGCTGGCGGCGCTGGACGGGCTGTATCTTGCGCCCGGACTGCGTGGCGGGCTTGCCGTCCTGCGGCTGTTGCGTCAGGCGGAAACGGCGCTGGCGGCGCGGGGCGTCGGGCTCATCCAGTACAGTTCGCCCGCCTCTCGTCCTTGCGATGCGCTCTATCGCCGTCTGGGCGCACGCCACACCGAAACCATCTGGCACAAGGAGGTACGCTGATGGCCGTCGCCAGCACCACCGCCGCCGTGATCAGCGCCGCCGTAGCGCTGGCCGGCACTGCCGCCGGGGCCTACGGCGCCATACGACAGGCCGAAAGCGCCCGGCAGCAGCAGGAATATCAGGCAAAGCTCGCCAACCGGCAGGCGCAGATAGCGGAGCAAAATGCCCAGCAGCAGGAGGAAGCCGCCCGGCAGAGCCGCCGGGAAGGCTACGAGGCCGCCGTACAGAAACGGCAGGAGGCCGCGCGCATCATCGGGCAGCAGAGAGCGGCCGCCGGGGCGTCCGGCAGCCAGATCGACGCGGGCAGCGCGCTGGACGTCAATCTGGATACTGCCGAAAAGGGAGAGATAGACGCCTTTTCCCAGCGGGAACAGGGCTTGCGGGCCGCCCACAACAGCGAACTTGCCGCCTGGAGCTCGCGCAACAGCGCGGAAAGCTCGGCCCTGCAGGCCCAGTATCACCAGCAGCAGGCCACGACCGATTACCTCGGCCTCTCACAGAGCCTGCTCGGCAGCGCCCAGAAAGCCGGGCGCAACTTCCAGCTCCTCACCGGCCGCGGCCCCACGCTGGGCTAGCGGCAGCCGTCCGCGCGGGGATATCCCCGCGCGACGGCCATGCAAGATCTCCGTCAGTCGCGACGGGGCAGGTTTTTCTGCCGGCCGCGGGCAATGCCCATCTCCCCGTCCGGGACGTCCTTGGTGATCACCGACCCCGCGCCGATGAGCGTATCCGCGCCCACGCGCACCGGCGCCACCAGCGCCGTATTGCTGCCGATGAAGGCGCGCTCCCCGATGCGGGTCTGGAATTTGTTCTTGCCGTCGTAATTGCAGGTGATGGTGCCCGCGCCGATATTGCTGCCTGCGCCAATGTCCGCATCGCCCAGATAGGTCAGATGGTTGGCCTTGGCCCCCCTGCCGAGACGCGCCTTTTTCAGCTCCACGAAGTTGCCCACATGCGACTCCGCTTCCAGCACGGCTCCGGGCCGCAGCCGGGCATACGGGCCCACCTGCGTGTCCGGCCCCACTTCCGCGCGTTCCAGATGGCAGAAGGAGCGGATATCCGCCCCGGCCGCCACCTCGCTTTCCCGGATGACGCAATGCGAGGCGATGCTTGCGCCGCCACGGATGACGGATCTTCCGTAGATCTCGCAGGGGCCGGTGATCTCGGCTCCCGGTTCCACAGTGGCCAGCGGGCTGATGCGCACGCTCTCCGGCGCATGCAGCATGACCCCGGACGCCAGCAGGGCCGTATTGACGCGCCGGCGCAGGATCTCCTCGCAGCTGCTCAGTTCCAGCGGCGAATTGATGCCCAGCAGGCTGGTGTCGTTGCCGCACTGCACGCCCAGCACCGGCATGTTTTCCGCAACGGCCAGTCCCACCAGATCCGTGATGTAGTATTCCCCGCTCTTGTTGGCATTGGTCAGACGCGGCAGCAGCCGGGCGGCCTGTTCCAGCTTCAGGGAATACATGCCCGCGTTGACCTCGCCCGTGGCCGCGCCGAAGGTTTCCAGACAGTAGTCCTTGGCTTCCACGATGGCGCTGACGCCGCCTTCCTCATTGCGCACAACCCGCCCGTACGCGCCGGGCTCATCCAGCACGATGGTGGCAAAGGCCACGTCCGCCTCGGCCGCACCTTCCCAGAAGTGGCGCACCAGCTCGGCGGTGATCAGCGGCGTATCCCCGTTGACCACGAGCAGGCGCTCCACGCCGGCGGCTTCCAGCTGCGGCATGGCCGTTTGCAGGGCGTGCCCCGTGCCGAGCTGCTGCTCCTGGAGCACAAAACGTTCATCGGGAAAGGCCGCGCGCACCATGTCGCTGCCGTGTCCCACGACTATCCAGACATTTTCTCCGAAGACGGGACGCAGCGCCTCCCGCACATGACGGAGCATGGATTCCCCAAGCAGGGTCTGCAAGACCTTGGGCTTGCGGGAATGCATGCGCGTCCCCTTGCCTGCCGCCAATATCAGGGCTGCCTCTTTCGGCATGACCACTTCTCCTTTTTACCTGCGAATGTGTTGCGGGGAAGATAGCCCCCGGCAGACGGCAAGGCAAGTGCCGCCCCCTCTGCCCGCGCGACAGGACGGCAACATTCAGGTGACGTTTTGCCGCCCGGGCCGGGCGAACCCGGCGTCCGCCGGCGCATCACGCCGCGGAACGCCGGGTTCGCCACACGCCGCACGTCCCGGCGGCGCATCGTCAACGCGGACCGGGAGCGGATCGGCCTGGATCGGGGTTAGACCGTGCCGGAACCGTGGCACACGGGGCAGGGCACGTTATTGCCGCAGCGGGCGCAGCTGCCCGGCAGGATGGTTTTCTTGCCCTGGCAGCGGGGGCAGGTCTGCTCCCCGGCAGCGGTTTTCACCACACCGGAGCCAAGGCAGTCGGGACAGACGATGCGCAGCTGATGGTTCCAGCAGGCGCCGCAGGTTACGCGACCGATACCGTCGCACTGGGGACAGGTACTCATAAGGGCCTCCTCGGCAGGTCTGCATGCCTGCCGGCAGATGAAGCATCCGGCCACAGCCGCCCGCCGGATGCAGGATGCAGGGCGGTTATGCATCACACTAGGCCCTGCCTCTGGCGGCGTCAACCACTGCCGCCCGAATCTTCCGGCCCGTATCCCTTCCCCTTGCCGGAACGCGTACCTCTCCTGGATGTACGCTTTTTCTTGACATATAAATTTTTTGTTTATATTTAGTATAAAAAATTAACAAAAGAAAATTTTTATTGTCATTTCCCCTTGGAGAGTAAAAATGAGCGATACCCCTACGTGCGACAGCACACTTTCCCGTCTCATGAAGGCTCTGGAAGCCCGCTCGGATGCCGAGCTGGCCCGCGCCCTGGGCATCAGCCCGCAATCGGTGAGCGGGGCCCGCCGCCGGGGCGAAGTGCCGCCGGCCTGGGTGCAGCTCTGCGCCGAAAAGACCGGCTGCAATGCGCACTGGCTGTTCTTCGGTCAGGGGCCCATGTTCCTGCCGCCCCATCTGACGGACGGGACAGGCAGTGCGGACGGAGAAACAGGGGCGGACATGATCACCATCCCGCTGGTGGAGGCGCGCCTCTCCGCCGGGACGGGCAGCCTTGAGGTCAACGGCGGTACGGAAGGCGGGCACGCCTTTCGCGGCGACTTCCTCCGGCGCAAGGGCAATCCCCGCCGCATGGTGCTCATGCGCGTTTCCGGAGACAGCATGGTGCCGGAGATCTTCGACAACGACCTTGTGCTGCTGGATCAGGGCCAGACGGAAATCACGCCCGGCCGCCTGTATGCCGTCGGATTCGAGGACGCCATCTACATCAAGCGCATCGACATGCTGCCCGGCAAGATCATCCTGCGCAGCGTCAATCCAGCTTATGCGCCGGTGACCCTCGACCTGCGGGGCGACTGCGCGGAGCAGTTCCGCGTCATCGGACGCGTGCTCTGGTCGGGACGGGAATACCGTTAGCGCGTTTTGCCTGTGAAGAAGGCAAGGTGCAATGCGGCGGCACAGCCCGCCCGGCAGACGCCGCAGCAGAAGCATGTCCGTCTGAAAAAGCAACCCCGGTGCGCAGACTTTTTCCGCTGCACGCCGGGGCGATCCTTCTACCGCTTGCCAGTGCGGGGCCGTCCATCGGCTGTTCATCGCAAGCAGGCGGCATGCCGTTGGGCATCAGCTTTAGCCTGAAAAGCGGACTGACAAGGCGAGCCCGCTAGCACTCTTTACATGCCGTGTTTTTCTGGCGCGCATGCCGCATGCGGATGCCTATGCCGGCGGCCTTGTGCGCCAGCATCCGCAGGAGAAAGACGCCATGCTGCACGCGCTGGCGGAAGCTTTCTTTCAGGACGGCCCTGTGGCGCTGATAGAACGCCTTTCCCCAGGCCACTGGCGGGACAGTGCAAAATAAAAACGAGTTCACATAAAAAACAGGGTTCCTTTGGGACGGGATGACAGGGTTCCTTCCAATTGGAGCAGCCTGGGGAACCGCAGTCCTCTGAAAGGAGATGACTGGAGCTTTTAGGCCTTCCGGCAGGCTGGCGGCAAGTTCTCGAACAAAGAACCCCCGAAATTCCAGATTGAGATCTTCCTGTACCCTGTTCGTGCCATTGTGTATATCCAGAAGGTCATATGCGCCGCTCTCAGGGCCGTCGCTCCAGAACAGGATACCGGAAATATATCCCGCATCTTGAGGGAAAACAATATTTCCCTGCTGCTGCGTATCTATGGCGGAGCACTCCATTTCCATTAACGATGTTGCGATCCTCTTTCGATTGTCACACAGTTGCTTGTCTGACAAATAAAATCCTATATCTTCACTGAAAGGGAGGCGGCGTATCGTAGGCTTCGACCCGGCGATGGCCTCAAGGATGGCGTGAGCGATCTTCTGCTGGAATCCCCGTGAGTAGTGGGCATGGTCGCGGAAAAGCTCTTCACGCGGTATGCCCGAAAAGCGCCGGGATATGTCTATACAGGCCACGTCAAAAAGCCGCGCCATATTCACATAGAACTCGACCATCTTCCTGTTGCCCGAACTCACGGTCAACAGAAGGAATATGGGGACAGTCCCGGATTTTCTCAATCGCTCGAAAATAAATGCCCAATACGCAAGGATCAGGTGCTTGCTCAGCCGCTTTTGCCGCCAAAAGCCGTAGTCATTGCTGCAGCAGTCGAATATGACATATTCATATCTATCAGCCAGATCATATTTAAGGAGGGAAAACACGGCATGGAGCGATGAACAGGCCCCCAGCCCGTAGATGTCCACCTGATGCGGTAGCAGACTCTGCAGAAACTGTCCGTAGCCATCCTTGATGATGGCATTGCTTGTGCCGACGACAGCTATTTTCTTCATAGGATTTCCCGCCTGTGGAAAAAAACGGAAAAACAGGAAGATCGCAACAAACCGGCAAGCGTTTTTCCCGGCACGTTCCGCCGGAAAGATTTCAGGAGGCCTGACAGGCGGCGCCTCTCATGCTGCCTATACAGAGCGGTTCTGTTCCGTCAGCTTGAGCGGCCGTCCTCTTCCCCTCCGAATACAGAGGGAATGGCTCTTGCGGCTATCTTTGGACGAACTCGCCATGCCCCAAGCCATCTGGCAGTATGAACGCTCTCTCGTGGAAAACGATGCACAGACCGGCCTGCGCATCCTTTCCTTCATGTTCCTGCTGTATAATTTTTATTTATATAAAATAATCTATACAATTTCAAGCAGGATCTCATGCCGTGTGAAGAGCCCGCGCATGACATCGAAGAGACCCCGGTATGGCGCTGGAACCTGCTGCCGCTTATTCGCCGCAGCGTGCGGAAGAAAGGAAGAGGCTGTGAGAAGGAGGGATCAAGAAAACCGCGCGTGCTCGGCGGCAGGCGGCTTTCCCGGAATGTCCCATGACGAGAAGAATTGGCGGATCTAAGGCGTTGCGACAAGCAGGCGGACATGCCGCGCGGTATCGGTGTCGCCCTGAAAGCCGGACGGACAGGGAACGAACGTCACTTAGGCATTTTTGCGTGAGGAAAGCTTCCCGCAAGCTTGTCGCATACGAGTGACTGCACTGGCTGCCTTTTGCGCCAGCATCCGCAGGAGAAAGACGCCATACTGCACACGCTGGCGGAAGCTTTCTTTCAGGACGGCCTTGTGGCGCTGGTAGAACGCCTTTCCCCAGGCCACTGGCGGGACAGTGCAAAATAAAAACGAATTCACATAAAAGAGAGGATTCCTTTTGAGCGGGATGGAATCCACATGGGAAGTCGCGGCTTGCTGAAAAGAGATGACAGGAGCCTTCAGGCCTTCCGGCAGGCTGGCGGCAAGCTCCCGGACAAAAAAGCCCCGATACTCCAGATTGAGATCTTCCTGTACCCTGTTCGTGGCATCGTGTATATCCAGAAGGTCGTACACGCCGCCCTCAGGGCCGTCGCTCCAGAACAAGATACCGGAAATATACCCGGCATCTTGGGGGAAAACGATATTATCCTGCCGTGTATCTATGGCATAGCATTCCATTTCCATTAATGATGTTGCGATCCTTTTTCGATTGTCACACAGTTGCTTGTCTGACAAATAAAATCCTATATCGTCGCTGAAAGGGAGACTGCGTATCGTACGCTTCGGCCCGGCGACGGTCTCAAGGATGGCGTGAGCGATCTTCTGCTGGAATCCCCGCGAGTAGTGGGCATGATCGCGGAAAAGCTCTTCACGCGGTATGCCCGAAAAGCGCCGGGATATGTCTATATAGGCCGCGTCAAAAAGCCGTGCCATATTTATATAAAAATCGACCATCTTCCTGTTGCCCGAACTTACGGTCAACAGAAGGAATATGGGGACAGTCCTGGATTTTCTCAGTCGCTCGAAAATGAATGCCCAATACGCAAGGATCAAATACTTGCTTAGTCGTTTTTGCCGCCAATAACTGTAGTCATTGATACAAAAGTCAAACAGCACATATTCATATTTGTCAATTACTTCACGCGAAAGAAGCAAAAAAACAGCATTGATTGATGAGCAAGCCCCCAATCCATATATATCCACCTGTCCAGGCAGCAACTCGAGCAAAAACTGTCCGTAGCCATCCTTAATGATGGAATTGCTCGTACCAATAACAGCTATCTTTTTCATAACAATGTCAACCTGCTAAAAAGCCGGGAAAACACAAACCCAGTCCGACAGGGCGGCAGGCTGTTTCCCCGGCTTTTCAGTGCTGCAAAAGTCCCATCTGTGCAAACAGACTCCATTTTCTTGAGCTATGCCTCGGCTACCGTACTTTTGGGGGGAACCGTGCTTGTAATCACATACACTTGCCGCCACCAAGCCGGCGTCCCAGCCAGCTACAGGAACACAACTGGGTCGCCGCTCCAGAAAAAACTGATCCTCCATCCAGTATTTTCATTTTACACGCCACGACGACCTTCACAGAGTCCATAGCGAATATAATGATAGAAGGGATTCATGCCGCTTGCAGCAACATCGGAATTTGTCTGCTCATAGGCGCTCGTCGAAAACCAGGGCGCGGGGTCGCGGCCTTCTTTTGCCCCACGGCGGACATAATGCCAAACGGGATCGATGCCTGCCTCAGCGACGTCTGGGTAACGCTCAAGATACCATCCCGTATCGAAGAGACCGGAACGCCGGATGACATAAGCCTGTCGTGCCGAGGCCCAAGAGAACGGCGCGAGACATGAGCGGAGCAGAGAGACGAGAGTCTGCGGCTTCGTCGGGCATGGCGTCTCTCTCTCTCTCTCTCTCTCTCTCTCTCTCTCTCTCAAAAGCATCCCTGTAACGTTGATAGAACTGCTCACCCCAGGCAACAGGTGGAACATTGCAAAACAATACGGAATTGACATAGAAAATATGATTCAAACGTTCTTTTTGAATTTCCTCTTGATGCCTTGTCGGCTCAACAAGAGAAACAGGCTGCGGCTTAAATGAAATTACGGGATTCTTTACCCCACCAGGTACGCCATTAGCTACCTCTCGAGCAAAAAAACCTTTAAAAGATAAATTAAAATTTTTTCGCATCACTGTACTATCATTACATATATAAACGGGATCACACTGCTTTCCTTCCGGCCCATTACTCCAGAAAAGCATTCCTGAAATATAACGTCCATCTTGCGGAAAAACAATATCAGGGCTATTTTGCGTATTTATCTCATAACACTGCATCTTACGAATTGCCGTCGACACTTCTTTTTGCACATCAGATAATTTACACTTAGACAAAGAAAACTCAATATCCTCCATAAGAGGAACATATCGTATATCGCGTTTTTGCCTATTCATGACATCAAGGATGGCGCGCGATATCTGTTTTTGATACTCTACGCAATAGTGCCCCATGCTATCGCGAAAAAGATTTTCTCTAGGTATAGAAGAAAAGAGAAAAGAAATATCTACATATTCAATATTAAAAAAATCTGAAATCGCAATATAAAAATCAACAATATCACGACAATAATGCATATTTGGCAATAAAAGGAGGACTGGCGTTGTTTTTGATCTCCTCAAAATGTTAAAAATAAAAGACCAATAAGAAATCAATAAAAATTTATTTATCGACTTTGCTTTCTCAAAATAGAATTCATTGATACAGAAATCAAACACTACATATTCATATTTATCAACTATATCATACTTAAGAAGTGAAAACACCGCATTAATCGAAGAACACCCCCCCAATCCCAAACTATCTACCTGACCTGGCAATAACTCCTGCAAAAACTGTCCATAGCCATCCTTCATGATGGAATTGCTTGTTCCGACAAGGGCAATCTTTTTCATATCTTCCTCCTCGCTTCAGCGGGGTAATCAAAAGTCATACGTAAACATAAAAAGCCGGGAAAACACAACCCCTGTCCGGCAGGACGGCAGGCTGTTTCCCCGGCTTTTTCCCGTCAGATACAGGACGGACGGCAGACCTCTTGCTAGCGCAGCGCAGCGGCGATGTCGGCAGGCGAGGAAGAAGCGGAAAGGACGCGACCGTCGGCAATAAGGGCGGGCAGGCCGGAAAGATTGTAGTACCGGGTGAGCTGGACGGCCTGATACATGTTCACGCTGCCGGCGTCATAGCAGTGGCTCGTGACGTCCATTTCCTGACTGGCGGGAACGGGCGGATTCAGGCGCTGCAGATAGGCATAGTGGATGGGAAAGTCCGTGGACTGCACCGTGGCGTCATACTCGTTGGTGAAGGGGATGGCCTTGCCGCGCGTCTTCTTCTGCCCGGCCTTCACTTCGTTCCAGCGGTCGAGGGCATAGGTCAGATAGGACATGGCCTGCCCCTTGCGTTCATAGGAGATCCAGATGGCCAGGCCCATGAGATCCGTGCCGTAATTCTCGCGGCTGTTGGCAAAGACCACGATCTTGGTCCGCGACGGATCGAGCGAGCGCGACGCCTCGACCACCCTGTCCCAGAGCGCCGCGCTGGCCGGATTGGCGAAATCCAGCAGCACCATGAGCTCATGCGGGGCCTTCTTGTCGCCGAAGACCACGGGATAGATCTCCTCGCGCCAGTGCGCACGGTAGGCGGCTTCCTTTTCGATGCGCTGGGCGCTGCCGCCCATCTGGGGCAGCATGGCCTGCCCGGCGTCGCTCAGCTCACGCGTATTGGGCAGTTTTTCCTGCATCCAGGGATTGAACAGGTTGGGCCCGCCGGCAGCGGCCGCCCCCGTGGCGGCCACCGTGCCGTCCGGCGCGGAGACCTGCGTGGCCGGCGGCGTGTCCGCCGTATCGGACGATCCCATAAAACCGCAGCCCGTCAGCAGGCCGCCCGTCAGCAGGACACTCAGCACAAGCCCAGTCCGTACATAATGCTGCAACATGAATCCCTCTCCTGTCTCTTAGAGCATTTCAGTGTGAAACGCTGTGCGTTTCCAACCCTACGGCCTGTCGTTTCGCGGAAAAAATGCGATTTTTCCGCGTGGTTCGGGCCGGGCGGCGCTGTGCCGCCACCTTGCGTTTTGCCTTTTTCAAAGGCCAAAAGCCCTTATACGGTATGACATTGTGCCACGGCCTGCGCCAGATGGCGCAGCCAGATGGCGGCAAAACCGGAATATTCCGCCATGCCGTGCAGGATCGGGCAGCAGTCGTGCCCGGCCCTTTCCAGTCGCGAGCGCCAGGAATGTTCCTGCGCGCCCGCCATATCCTCAAGGGCATGTCTGCCCACCACCGAAAGCAGCGGCATGAGCCAGACCCGCCGGGACGTGAGGCGCGGCAGCAGCGTTTCCAGCTCCAGCGGCCCGCTCATGGCTCCCACATGGATGTGGGCATCCAGTCCGCTCACGGCACGGGCAAGATCGCCATAGCGCGACATGGCCGGATGCCGCGCGCCATGCCCCATGAGCACCACGTCTTCCTCAGGCCGGCGCTCCGGCGGCAGATGCGCCAGGACGGCGCGCGCCGCTTCCGCGATGTCCGCGGCATCGTTGAGCAGGGGGGCCCCCAGCTGCAGGCGCAGGGCGGAGGTGGCCGCCACTTCGTCCAAAATGGCCCGCACCTCGCCGTGTTCGTCGCCGGGGATGCTGTGCAGAGGCTGTACGGCCACCTGCCGGAAGCCCTCGAACTGCAGACGGCGCAGCGCCTTCAATACGGAATCGCTTTTCTGCCGGGCCTGCGCCAGCCGTTCGCGCAAAAGCAGCGACGTATACGCCCAGCGCACGGGCCTGTCGGGAAAGGCCGCCCGTACCTGCGCGTCAAAATCGCGCAAGGCGCCCTGGGCCTGTTGCCCCGTCGCCCCGAAAGCCACCAGCAGGATAGCGCATTTCATTTTTCCAGTATAGGCCACTTGCCGCACGGAAGCAAGGCGGCAGCATATGGAGTTGACCGCCGTAATGCGCGGAGGTAACATGAAAAGAGGAGGTTGTCATGGCCAAAGCGCTGGTTCTTGGAGGCGCCACCGGATTGCTGGGACAGGCCCTTGTGCGGGTATTGTCCCACCGTGGCTGGCAGGTGGAAACGCTGGGTCGCTGCGACGGCAATCTGCAGGATATGAATTTTCTGCAGCAGCGTCTGGAGCGGGCCGAAGCGGACGTGGTTTTCAATACCGTCGCCTGGACGCAGGTGGACGATGCGGAAGATCATCCCGAGGAAGCTCTGCTCATCAATCGCACCCTGCCCGATGCCCTTGCCCGATCGCTCCGCAACATCGGTTCCGGCCTGCTGGTGCACTACGGGACGGACTTCGTCTTCGGCGGCAACAGCGGCAGGGCGCTTACCGAAGCGGATACGCCCTGCCCGGTCTCCGTCTACGGCAAGACCAAGCTGGCCGGGGAGCAGGCCGTGCTGAACGAGCTGCCGGACCGCTCCCTCGTGCTGCGGACGGCCTGGCTGTTCGGCCCCGGACGCCGCAACTTCGTGCAGACCATCCTCGACGCCTGCCGGCGGCGGGATGTGATCAGCGTGGTGCATGACCAGAACGGCTCGCCCACCTATACGCTGGATCTGGCCCTCTGGAGCGCCCGTCTGGCCGAAGCCGGACAGACCGGGCTCTGGCACGCCGCCAACAGCGGCAGGGCCAGCTGGTGCGAACTGGCCTGCGAGGCCGTGGCCCTGGCCGGCAGCCCCTGCCGCGTGGAGCCCATCCCCGGCTCCGCCTGGCCGCAAAAGGCCCGCCGCCCCGCCTTTTCCGTGCTCAATTGCGACAAGCTGGCGCAGTTCCTTGGCGAAACGCCGCGCCCGTGGCCGCAGGCCCTGCGTGACTATCTTTTCCGTGAAGGGGGCGCCCAATGCTGAGTCTGCTTCCCACCGGCCGCCTGACGCGGCGCGTCTTGTCCCTGCTGCTGCTCGGCTGCCTGCTCACAGGCGGGACAGCCCAGGCCCGCCCGCAAAACCTGCAGGAGCTGGCCAACATCAATAAAAAGCTGACGGAAAGCGGCATCGAATACGGACAGATCCCCTCCCTCTACCGTCCCCGCTTCGACCGCATGCAGGATGCCGGCCTCAGCCTGAACTCCGAAGACGTGGTCTTTGTGGTCATGCTGCCTGACGGGCCGCGCATCTATCCGCAAAAATACCTTGTCTGGCATCAGGTCATCAACGAGGTGGTGGACGATCACGCCTACGCCATCACCTATAGTCCCATCACCGGCGGTTTTGCCGCCTATGACGCCTCCATGGGCGGATTGAACCTCATCTTTGACGCCGAAGGCCGCTTGTATGACGGCAACTCCGTGCTCATCGACCGCAACTCCGGCAGTCTCTGGCTGCAGGAGCTGGGCATGGCCTTCGACGGCAGCCTGCTGGGACGCGGCATGCCCATCGTGCCCAGTTACTGGACGACCTGGGAACCGGCCAAGCGCACCTTCCCCGGGGCCAAGGTGCTCTCGCGCCCGCCGGGACGCCGCCCCTACGGGCGCGACCCTTACGGGGACTACCGCAAGGACGACACCTATTATACCAATGACGAGCTGGTCTACCCCGTCGAACGCGTGGACAGGCGCTTCCCCCGCAAAACCCAGATGTTCTGCCTGGAGCATCAGGGCGCGCTCATCGCCCTGGACATCAACTACGTCAAGAAGAAGGGCGCGGTGAACTTCTTCGTGGGACCGTCGGCCCTGGTCGCCGTGCACGACAAGAAGCTGGACGTGGTGCGCGTCTTCAACCGTCAGGTCTGGGCGGAGCCCTTCCTCTTCGTCTATTCCGGCAACCAGTTCATAGACATCTCCACCCGCAGCATCTGGGACCCCGCCACGGGCGTTTGCCTTGAGGGCAACCTCAAGGGCGCCAACATGCCCCAGTATTTCGGCAGCTACTCCATGTGGTTCGCCTGGGCCAGCATGAATCCGGAAACGCTCTTCATCCCCGGCCCGGGGGAAGTCCCTGAGAACCTGTTGCAGATCACCCCGCTGGGGCCGGCGCCCGAAAGCATGCCGGCCGGCGCGCCGCTTCCCGGCCAGCCGGGCGGCGGTCAGACGGCCGCCGTGCCCGCCGGGATGGCAGCACCGCAGAACGTCCCTGCCGGCGCCATGCCTCAGAGCATGCCGCAGGGCAGACTGCAGAACGTCCCCTATCCGGGACAGGTCATGCCCCAGGGAGCCGCCCAGCCGCCCGTTGCCGCTGGTCAACCGGCAGCCGTGCCCGGCGTGCCCGCGACTCCCGCGCCCATGACGGCTCCCGCCGCGGGCGTGCCCGGACAGACGGGCGCCGTCCCGCCGCCAACCGCCGGAGGAGCGGCTCCCGGCTTCGCCACTTCGCCCGGCGGCTATCCCGCGCAACCTGCGGGAGGCCCGGCGGGCAATGTCCCCATGACGGCTCCGGCCGCGGGAACGCCCGTACAGGCCGGCGGCAGTACCGCCACCGGCGCCGTGGTGCCGCCCGGGGCGGCGCTGGCCCCCCTGCCCATGCCCGCCGCGCCCACGGCCGCTCCGGCGCGGAACTAAGTCTTCATACGGCAGTCGCACGCCGTTTTCCCTGCTTCCTGCAGGTCACGGGAGCCAAATGGCCGCCCGCGACTTGCAGGAAGCTTGTTTTGTCCGTATACTGAACAAAAATTCGTTCTCCCGTCCCGGGAGACTGTAAAGGGAGCTGCTCGCATGATTGCCATTATTCTGGGCGCGGGACGTGGCGCCAGTCTCAAGGAACTCACCGAGGACAAACCCACCAGTCTCATCGAGCTGGGAGGAAAAACGCTGGTCCGCTGGCAGTGCGAGGCGCTGGAAGCCGCCAAGGCGCGCCGCATCTGCGTGGTGCGCGGCTACCGCTCCGAGCAGCTCACTCCCGAGGCTGCGGGCCTGCCCCCCAACAGCTTTGAAACGGTGGAAAATACGGACTGGCTGCACGGCAGCCTGCTGTCCGGCCTGCGCTGCGTGGCCCCGTGGATCGACATGGCCCTGGCTGAAGACGAGGACGGCATCATCGTCAGTCATGCCGACGCCCTCTATCCGGCCAACCATATCCTGGCTCTGGCCAATGCCGTGGAGCCCGTCGCCATTACCTACGACACCCGCTGGCAGACCCTGTGGATGCAGCGTTTCGGCGATCCGCTCATGAACGCCGAGACCTTCGTGCATGAGGATGGCCGCCTGCTGGAAGTCGGCTTCCGCCCGGAAGATCCCGACGACATCCAGGGGCAGTACATGGGGCTCATCCGCTTCTCTCCCAAAGGCTGGAGCTACGCCAAAAAGCATCTCAACCAGCTGGGCAACGCCTGTGACCACACGGACATGACCACCTTCATCCAGCGTCTGGTGGACGACGACGTGCTGGTGCAGGCCGTTCCGGTGGTGGGACACTGGGTGGAAGTGGACAGCCGGGAGGACTACTACACCTACAAGCGGGCCCTCGAGCGTACCGGCTGGTCGCATGACTGGCGTGTCACCTCCCCCAACGGCTAAGGACGGCATATCCTGCCTGCCGTAAAGCCGCCTTTTTCATACGCCGGCGTTGCCGGGAAAAAATCGACCTTGCGACATGCCGCCGCCTGTCCGATTTTTTCCCGGCATCTTGCCGTATGCCCCCCGACGCTTGCCGGCGGCACAGAGAGGGAGCCTGCCCGGAACAGCGCGCAAGTCTCCCGGCGCTTCGCCGCATGGCCGAGGGACGGCATGCCGGCATGCCGCCTTTTGCCGGCGCGCCCTGCCGGGCGGGACATGCCGTGAAGAGACGATCTTTACTCCGAACGCGAACGCGCAACGGACAGCGCGATACTTCCGTACCGCGCCCTGCGTCGCGGACGCCATAAAGGAAAGCAGCCATGAGTCAGCTGAAGGAAGCCCAGGCATGGATAGACGAGCACTCCCGGCAACAGCCTGTCCTCTGCTTCTGCATCCACTGGGAAGACCGCATCCCGGACGAGTACTTCCGGGAGATCTACCGGCATATCGAAAAAGACTTTGCCCTCTGCACGCTCTCCACGCTGGAGCCTGACAAGTTCTCCATGCCCGGCCCCATCTTCACGGTCTCCCGGCAGGAGCTGAAAGATTTGCGGGGCGTCCGCATCTTCGTCTCCACCGATCAGTACCAGAACGACTTTCCGGACGACGCCTTTGTGGCGGCCTTTCCCCACTCCTTCCTCGGCTACAACACGCCCCTGGCCTTCCCCGGCTGGCAGAGCCGGATATACTTCCAGGATGCCTATTTCACCACCACGCCGCAAACGCTCAGAGATGCCGCCCTGATCAGGGAAGAGCTGGAAGGGAGCTGCAATCCCGCCCATGTCCGCCGCAAGCGCCCGTTCTATACCTTTTTTCCCGTGGGCTGCCCACGCATAGCCACTGTGCAGGCCCATCTGCGTGAGATGGACTGCGAGCAGGACACCATCCTTTATGCCCCCACCGGCTACTGGACCAATCCCTACGACCCGCGCAACCGCATGATCGGCGAATTCGCCCCGCCGATGATCGATGCCCTGCTGCGGAAATTTCCCGAGTACCGCATCTGCTTCCGCCCCTGCGTCACTTCCTGGAATCACCCGGACGTCCAGAAGCTCATCTCGCTTTTTGAAGGGCATCCCCGCTTTGCCGTCAGCCGTGACTTCGACCATCTGCCCGAATTTGCCCGCGCCATCACGCTCGTCACCGAATACTCCAACATCGGCGAGGTGTTTGCCCTTTCCGCGCTGCGGCCTGAAGTACGCTGCACGCTGGAGGCGCAGCGCAAGCATCTGACCATCAGCCCCACCGGGGTGCTGGTCAGCGTGTTCGACAATGTGGCCCAAGCCGTCAAGATCGCCCTGGACATGCCCCGGGAACGCTGGGAACGTCACATCCGCTCCTGTTACGGACAATATATCTACGATCCCGCCCAGACCATGCCCCGCATACGGCAGGCCCTGCGCGCCGTGGCCCGGGGAGAAAGCCTGCGCGAGTCGGTCGCCGTACGGCGCGTCGAAGGCAACAAGAAGGCGTGGGACAAAGAGGATTTTCTGCGCCGCATCCTGCGCCCCGGCTTCGTCGAGCACCAGTGCGCCCGGGATTTCTGGCGCAGCTACCCCGATGAACCGGCGGCCCTGGCCATGTATCTGCTCATCATGCGGACAGTGTATCCTCCCTACCGCATTTATACCGAGCTTTCCGAAAGCCAGCGCGAATACATGGAAAAGATGACCGGCCACCCCCTTTCGCCGGAGATGCGCTTTGCGGACATCACCGCCGCCCAGCTTGAGAACCTGCTGATATCCGCCCTGCAGAAAGCCCGGCAGGAAGGGGATGTGAAGCTCAGCATCATCCTGCTCAGCGTACTGGAAAATATGGAACGTCTTCCGCTGAACGATCCGGAATTCCACTTCAGCGAATAGCGTCCACAGGGAGGATCAGGGCCGGCCGGCACGCATCGTCATCCTGCGGCATCGCCGTACAGCCCGCCAGCAGAGCCGCCCCGCCCAGCAGCGTCCGGCGCGACAGACAGCGCAACCCCGCCCCGTACAGGCAGCCCTCCAGTCCGCCATGCGCCAGCCAGTCCCGCCCCGCGGCCGAGGCCCTGCCCCACGGCCGCAGTCCCGG
Source organism: uncultured Desulfovibrio sp. (assembly GCF_944324525.1). GTDB lineage: Bacteria > Desulfobacterota > Desulfovibrionia > Desulfovibrionales > Desulfovibrionaceae > Desulfovibrio. Next base: position 5,578 of record NZ_CALUWS010000043.1, on the reverse strand, counting down.
CAGCAGACGCGCGGCACAGGCGGCGGCCAGCCCCAGATTGCGTTCGGCGGGCACGAACTCCGCCAGCCACAGCGTCCGGCAGGCGCAGGCGCAGGCGCAGGCCAGGGCGCAGGCCTCCGCAAAGGGCAGCGGATGCAGGACGTAGCCCAGACGCAGCACGGGTATCCCGCCCACAGGCCGGTCCAGCAGGGCAGCCGGCGCGGGCAGCGCATCCGGCGCGCCGTTCTCCGGCCAGGGGACGCAGCCACGCAACGCGCGGCGCAGGCGGCTCCCCGGCTGCCGCTCCTCCGTCCAGTCCGCGCCCATCCGCCGCGCACAGGCCGTCAATCGCTGACGGAAGACCGGCGGCAGCACATCCCCGACCCGCATCATGCGCCGCCGTCCGGACGGGCGCTCTGCTGCCGCACGCTTGCCAGACGCCGCAGCAGGCAGGCGCGTACGGCGGCGTACGGCCCCTCCTGCGGCAACCCCAGCAGCAGCCGCTCCGCATGCGGGCTTTCGGCAAAAAGCCGCCGGCTGCACGCAAAGTGCATGTCGTCAAGCCAGGTCCCCAGCAGCACACGAAAATCATTGACGCTCCGCAGGTCCGTATAGGAGGCCACCCGCCCCTGCAGGGCATCTTCCAGCACCTTGCCGCTCACCTTGTCCGCCGTGTCCGGCAGGCCCAGCACCACCGTGGGGCAATAGGGACGCGGGCCGGAAAGGTGCTCGTCCATGACCCGCAGGATATCCAGCTTATCCGCATCGCGTACGGTCCAGGCCACACAGGCCATGTCATCAGGCAGAGCGGCCGGCAGGGCGTAACGGTTGTGCAGGGCCACAGCCGTCAGGACCAGCCGCCGTACCGTCGCGTCCTCCTGCGCAAGCCGCCCCTCCCGCTTGAGGATGGCCGCCCCCCAGAGCCCGTGATTGCGCGAATCCCGGTCCCGAAACGTGCCGTAGCGCAAATACTGCGCGAAACGGGCCACATCGTGGTAGAGGGCCGCCAGCAGACAGGCCCGGACGATGTGCGGGGCAAAGCCTTCTTCCTGTGCCATGCGCCGGGCGTACCCCAGCACGGCACGGGTATGTTGTTCCTTGAGGCGCATGGGCCCGGCGTCGCCCTCACAAAGGGCATACTGCCGTTCGGCATATCCGGCGAACCAGCTTTCGTGTACGGCGATATCTTCGGATTCTGACGGGAAGGGCGTTTTCATGAACAGCGGTATACGCCCCGGGGAAAACAACGGCAAGGCCTCCCGGCCCCGTCGCCCTGGCCCCGCCGTCCGGAAGCTCGACTTTTTCCTCCGCTCCCGGCATAGTCGGAACGGCTTACGGCCCTGCCCCGGCGCATCTTGCGCTGCGGTCGCATGGTTCTTTCGTCCCAGACCTTTTTCCTTCCCCGGCAATGGAGGCACCTCATGACCGCACACCGCCTCGCCCTCTATCTGACCTCGCGCAGCTTGCTGTACTTCCGGCATGTCATCGGCCATATGCCCGTCGATGACGTGGACATCCTCGTCCCGACCGCGCTCCTGCAGGAAGGCAGGGACGGCTGCCCCGCCTTCGGAGAGCTTGAAGACATGGGCTACCGTTTCTCCGCCGTGGAGCAGGCGGGGGGCAGCTATGGCGCGGTGGGCGTTGCCGGCTTTCAGGATCTGAAGCAGCACCCGGCCCTGGCTTCGCTAGCCGGCCGGCACGTCTTCCTGCTGCACGCCTCCTCCTTCATCTTCCTGCCGGACGATGCCCCCTTTACCCATGTGCTCTGCCAGTTCCCCCGCCAGATCAATCTGGGGGAGGTTCCCCTGTCGGACAGGGTGCAGGAAGTCTACCCGGCAGGCCCCTACCAGCTCGGCGAATGGGCATCGCTGCGCCACCTCCCCAAAAAGCTGCGGCTGGAGCTTTTGCAAAAAGAGCTCGGCACGGCCGTTCCGCCGGACAGGGAGCTGATCCTCTATTGCGGCGGGCTGCATGACCAGCCCGACGAGCAGGTCGATGCCGTGCGTCAGCTGGCCGATACCCGTACCGTCCTGTTCAAGCCTTTTTATGACCATCCGGCCTATGAAGCCCTGAGCGACATCGCCGGAACCCACCTGATCAGGAACAGCGTCCAGGTCTCTCCCAATGCCATGCGCTTTGCGGCGGACATCATCCTGGCCTCGCCTCTTTCCGGCGTCTTCACCACCTGCCTGTTGCTGCGTCAGCGCGTCATCCCCTTTTTCACCTGGCATCAGAGTTTCGTACGCGATCGCGACGCCTTCGCGCCGTGGAAAGCGCGCCTGCCGCTGGAGAACACCCTGCCCGAAGTGCATATCGCCCGCAAGCTGGGTGGCCCCTACGACAACAAGACCCTCCCCGTTTTGAAAAAACATCTGAGCAATCTGTGCTACTGGCAGAACTACGGTACCGCGCAAGAGGCGCTCCTGCGCAGCTTCTTTGGCGACTATCGCATTGAGGGGGCCGCCATGCGGGCGGCCCGCGGCCTGCTCAATGTGGCGCGCTACGGCGTCTTTGCGCCCGAGGGCCAGACGGAAACGGCCTGACCGCCCCTGCCCCGGCGTACGACGGCCTTTTTCGTCCGGGGCGTCTGAAGCGTCCGGCGGGGCCGCGTCCGTTATCCGGCAGACATCCCCGCCGGGACGCGGGAAGGGCTGCCACGCCACGTCCGCGAAAGGGGACAAACGTCGCGCAGCCCCACCGGATGCCGTCCGTCAATCCTCGCGCAGCACGCCCAGTTCGCGCATCTTGTCCTGCAGGACGGTGCGGGCCTCATCGCGCTTGTCGCTCGCCAACAGGGCAAAGTAAAAGGCGAACTTGGTCGTCCCGTCGCCGGAAGCAAGCTGGAGCCGCAGCCTGGAGCCTGAATATCTGGCCTCGCGGATGCTGGCGTAGGGGATGCTGACCAGATCGCTTGTCCAAACGCCGGAGACGCATTCCAGATGATCCCGGTACAGGATGCAGGCATGTCTGCCCAAACGCTGCCGGCTCTGGACGAGCCTGACGATGCCCATGATGAAACAGACCACGCTCCCCGACATGATCGATGTGCCGTGGTACAGTGCGAAAAAGAAGAGCGCGACGCTCCCCAGCACGAGCGTCCAGCCCCACGCCCGCTCGTCCGCGAAGCCGAAGGCCGCAAGCGGCGTTTCGTCCGTCGCCGCGGCAGGCGCTTCCTCACATGCCGCGACTCCCTCGGAGCGCGGCGCGGCCTTGGCCGGCACGACAGGCGCTGCCGCGGTGGCGGATATGCCGTCGGAGCCCGCAGGAGACTCGGGGCCGCCGCACTTCTCCTCCTCCGCAGGCTCCGCAGCCGCCACGGCCGACGTTTCCGCTGCGGCCGGCTGCCGGCTTTCAGGCGCGGCGGTCTCCGTAAACGCGGCACTGCGGAGCTTGTCCCGGCACTGCAGGCAGCCGATCAGGCAGATCAGACCGATGGGCACGAAGATGGCGCTGCCCACCGCGCCGAGGATGCCCCCCGCCGGATCGCCGCGAACCAGCATGGCTATGCCGGCGCCCGTCAGGAGCAGACAGCCGACCATGACGGTGATGAAGACCGCGGCCACCGTTCCGCCATCCGCCGCCATGTCGCTGATGCCCCATAGGGCCACCAGCACATTGATCACAAAGCCCACCCAGATCTTCTCATTGAGCTTTTCCACCTCTCCTCCCTTGCGGTCTTCCCGCCGCTCTTTTCTTCCTTTTCCGCTGCGGGGAGCGTGCCGCGGGCCGCTCCACTTACGGAGACGTCCGCCCGCTCTCTCGCGCGGGCATCATTTCTCGTGCAGTACGCCCAGTTCGCGCATCCTGCCTTCAAACGCCTCACGGGCTTCCACGCGCTCCGAATCTTTGATCTGGTCAAGAGAGAAGCTGACCTTTTCCGTTTCGCCGTCATCATCAAGATACAGCTCGAAACGGTTGCCGCGACGCTCGACCTTGCGGATGCGATCATAAGGGATGTGGCGCATCTCGCAATTCGACGTGCTGACGCTGCACTCCAGATGCGTCCGGTACAGACTGAGGGCCTGCTTGTCCCGCTGCTGGCGTCCCTGGATGATCAGCTTGAGGCCCATGCCCCAGAGGGATATGGCGCCGGCAAGGGGCATGACGGATCTCGCCAGGAACACGAGAAACAGCAGGATGATCCCCAGCACGACAAAGCCCCAGCCAAACAGGCTCACGTCGGCAAAGCCATAGGAGGCCAGCGGGGCTTCCGACCGCGCGTCGGACGCCATCGTCGCGGCAGCCCTTTCGCCGGGCGCTGCGGGAGCCGCGGGGGAGACCGTCCCGTCCACAGGCGCCGCGTCCTCCTCTGGCCGAGGCCCGGCCGAGGTCGCCAGAGCCAGATTGCGGAGTTTGTCCGGGCACTGCAGGCAGCCAATCAGGCAGATCAGGACGATGGGCACGAGGATGGCGCTGCCCGCCGCGCCGGGCATGCCCCCGTCGGATCGCCATGCGCCGGCATGACCATGCCGCCAGCCGCCAAGAGCATGCCGCCGGCCATGACGGCCCTGAAGACCGCGGCCACCGTCCCGCCATCCGCCGCCCTGTCCTTGATGCCCCGCAGGGCCACCAGCACCTTGATCACAATGCCCACCCCCATCTTCCCATTGAGCTTTTCCACCTCTCCTCCCTTGCAGGTCTTCCTGCCGTCTGCTGTCGTATCTTTCCCGCCGCCATGAGCGCACAGGTCGTGTCCGCTTACGGAGAAATCCGCCCAGTCTCCCGCGCGGGCATCACTTCTCGTGCAACACGCCAAGCTCGCGCATCTTGTCCCGCAGGACGGCGTGGGCCTCAACACGCTTGTTGCGCGTCATCCGGCAAAAGTACACGGAGATCGTGGCCATACCGTCGCCGGAAACAAAACGGAGGCGCAGCCTGATGTATGAACATCCGGCCTCGCGGATGTCGGCATAGGGGATGCTGACCGGCTCGCTTGTCCACAAACCGGGGATACATTCCAGCCGGTCCCGGTACAGAGCGCAGACATGCTCCTGTTTGCGGCGGCAGGCCCGGACGATCCTGAATGCGCCAATGAGGGAGAAGACCTCGCCCCCTGCCATGATGACGCCGCCATCATGCAATATGCCGCCGTAATAAAACAGTCCGTAAAAGAAGGCCGCGAAGCCTCCCAGCATGTACAGCCAGCCCGCTGCCCGATCATCCGCGAAGCCGTAAGCCGCAAGCGGCGTTTCGGCCGTCGCGGCGGCCGCAGCCAGGGCGGCATTGCGCATCTTTTCCCGGCACTGCAGGCAGCCGATCAGGCAGATCAGGCCAATGGGCGCGAAGAGGATGCAGCCTGCCGCGCCAAGGATGCCCCCCGCCGGATTTCCACGAGCCAGCATGACCATGCCGGCGCCCGTCACGAGCAGGCCGCCGGCCATGAGGACGATGAGGCCGTCCGCCTCCGTCGGACCATTCAGCATGATGTCGCTGATGCCCAGCAGGACCAGCAGCATATTGAGCACGAAGCCCAGCCACGTTTTTACATTGAGCCTTCCCATCTCCCCTCCACCCTGCAGGCGCTAGGCTCAGGACTCATTACTCTTTTGTGAGGGGGAAGAAACCCCTTTTGCTCGCGGCAAAAAGGGGTTTCTTCCCC